>DAIOWV010000029.1:4123-34455 GCA_036758285.1 Taishania sp.
AATATGGTCCAGTGGAACGCGAAAAAAATGTAGGATATCCATTGGAAGGTACTAAAAACAATGCGAAAACAGAATGCGACATTATAAAAACGAATCAAAATAATGTAGACGGTTTTTACACCACTTGTAGCCTAAAATAAGTAATTAAATAATAATTTAACATCAATTATTTGAGTTAAATTCACCAATAGCTTGTGTCAATTCAATGAATTGTTCTACACTTAATACTTCAGGTCTTAAAGGAAGGTATTCATGCTGAAAATCAGGGCTGTTTACCATTTTCTTTAAAGAGTTTCTTAAAGTTTTTCTTCGTTGATTAAATCCAGCTTTTACAACCTGAATAAATAACTTTTCACTGCAAGGAAGTTCTTTGCGACTGTTTCGTGTACAACGAATTACACCTGATTTAACTTTTGGTGGAGGATTAAATACATGTTCATCCACAGTAAAGCAGTACTCAATATCATAAAATGCTTGTAAAATAACACTTATAATTCCATATTGTTTTGATCCTGGTTTTTCAGCAACCCGTTCAGCAACTTCTTTCTGAAACATACCCATAATTTCAGGTATCTGATTGCGATACTCAAGGCATCTAAATAAAATTTGTGAAGAAATGTTGTATGGGAAGTTTCCTACTACAGCAAAAGGTTCAGTCCCCATCACTTCTTCGATGTTTACTTTTAGAAAATCTTTCTTAAAAATACGACCTTCCAATTGAGGGAAATGTTGATTTAAATATTCGATAGATTCTATATCGACATCCATCACCGTTAAATCTGTTTCAGGCTGTTGAAGTAAAAACTCTGTTAACGCTCCTGTTCCTGGACCAATTTCTAACGCACGTTTACAATCTTGGTGGTATCGGAATTGATCTGCGATTTTTCTACAAATGTTTTTATCTGTTAAAAAATGTTGACCTAAATGTTTTTTTGCTTTTACAGTCATTATTTGTATTCTTCTATTAATGTTAATGTCGTTCTGAATGCAGCAAATTTTCCTTGAAACTTAGATGAATGTTCATGCTGTAATTTAGGAGCAAATAGTTGCTGATACACATCCAGTTTATCTTGATTTGGAGCAATATATTGGATCGCATAACTACTACCACCTTGCTCTTCTCCATGAATTCTAGAAATTCGACTCTCAATAAAACAACCTGAACTCATTACATCCGGAATATGCTTTGAACGCATCCATTCTAACCATTCATCATGAACATCAGAATCTATATTAACTGTAACATTGTAAATAATCATTTTACAAATTTAGTTGATTTTTATTCTTTGAGAATCTTTATGCTGTAAATTTTATCTTGATACAATTTGTACATGATTATAAATGGAATTTTCTGTATAAACTCTTATAATGTAAGTACCATTTTCGATTGAGTCTGTTGAAAGTGAAATTTCATTTTTTGAATTTTGATTTTCAATGGTTTGCATTTGTTTACCTTCAAGATTTAAAATTTCAACTTTTTGAATCAGGTCTTGATCAGAATTAATAAATATGAACTCTCTTGATGGATTGGGATAGATATTTATCGAATTATTTTCATTTAATGATTTGATTGATAGTTGATTTGGATGACCAACTTGAATGTTGTCAATGAAAATATTGTTTCCACCATTGGCCTGAAAACTAAATTGTACCATCAAATTATTTGTCAATAATGAATTATTTAGTGTTACTGTTTGATTCTTCCAATCGTTATTGTTTACAGGAGAAAATTCTGTTGAAACTGGAGTTGAAACGGTTTTTAAGCTTGATAATCCTGTTAATGTTCGTCTTAATTGCCAAGTTTTACCACAATCTGTAGAAACAGATATCTTTAATAAATCATTATTAGAAGTATTTTTTTGAGCATAAGAAACATCAAATGAAATAACAGCACTTGATAATCCTGAAAGATTTATTGGTTTTAAATAGAAGTCATACGTTGCATTACTAGTAACTTCATAATTGTTTAAATAGAATGAATTATCAGAATTAAAACCAACAGTGGTAGCTTCCCATTTTTTGTCCAATGTAGAATGTAGTGTGATTGTCATAGGATCGAAACTATTTTCAAATGTCTCCATGTGGAAACTTGGGATTCCTGTTTGTGGAAGAATCGTAATGTAATTTGGAATTAATAACTCTCGGCTTTCCTGATTTTGATGAACAGTTAATTTAACATCATAAGTTCCAGGGTTTGAATAAACTACTTTAGTTGTTTCTGTGCTAGTTGAAATGGCATTTCCACCATTAAAGAGCCATTCTCTTGATTGGATTCCATGAAAGGAATTATCGTAAAATTCAATTGTATCTCCAACACAAGCAATTTGTTTGTTGGACTCAAATTGAGCTTCACACAGATAAAATGTAACATCATCAGTACCAGTTGCTATTAAATTTGCTGGTTGCCACAAATTATTTCGATTAGCTACTGATGAATTTAAACATGCATGCATTCTTGCTTTTTGACCTAAAGTAAACATTCTTCCACAATATGCGTAATCCATGTAATTCTGCACGTTATCTAAATCACCACATGTATTTCCATTTAAATTACAGCTTTGCCATCCAATTGTATTTGGCGTGTCATCAACTTCATCATCAAAACTACAATTCCCCGATTGAGCAACTGGTAAATAATAATAATTAGGAACGTTATTTCCTCCCCAAATGTGTTGTAAGTTTAAAAAATGCCCGATTTCATGCGTTAAAACTGTTCTATTAAAATAAATAGATGTTCCAATTGTTCCTACATAACTGTGATCCATTACAATACCATCCCATTGTGGTATTGTATCAGCAGCAGCAGGAAGTAATGCGTGACCTGCAAGTCCTGAAGCAGCTGCACAAACATAAATGTTTAAGTATTTATTCTGAGGCCAATGAATCAAAGATTTAACATCATGATTTCCAGGTGAAGTTAATGATGACACTGTTCTTGTAATTCCTGATGTACAATTACCATCTGGATCTAATTGTGCTAGTCTAAATTCAACTTCTATATCAGCTGCAATTGATTTGAAAGCTGAAACAATTTCATTCGTATCTGGATTTAGCTTTCTAAACTGTAGATTTACTTGCTTTAATGCATCGTGTATTTGTGCATCTTTGATATTTTCTATTCCATTGTTATGGATAATGTGAAATACAACAGGTATTACATAAGTTGCTCCCGATTTTATTGCACCATCTTCCAAGAATAATTTTGTATCTCTTTCTAGTCTGTCATTTGCATTTATTACACCTTGATTATATTGAGGGTAAAGTGAAAAAAACTGCTGATGCATTTCGTCTGTTTTACAAGGGAAATGACCTGTTTGAGCTGAACTAAAGAAAAAAGAAGATATAATAATGCACAAAGATGATGCGAGTAATTTCATAAGTAATTATTTTTTAAGCGAATTTACAAAATAACCAACTAAAAATAGCGTGATTAAAAAAATGAAAAATGTCTTTTTTTATTTAATCGATCCAAATATCTTATCTTTGTATTCATAATGGTTAAAATTCGAACTATAGAATTGGGAGATTTCCCACTTTTACTTGCACCAATGGAGGATGTGAGTGATCCACCTTTTCGTGCTTTATGTAAAGAACACGGAGCGGATTTGATGTATACCGAATTTATTTCTTCTGAAGGTTTGATTCGTGATGCAGCAAAAAGTTTACAAAAACTAGATATTTTCGAATACGAAAGACCAATTGGAATTCAAATTTTTGGTTCTGAAATTGAATCAATGAGGCAGTGTGCTGAAATTATCGAGAAAACAAATCCTGATATCATTGACATCAATTATGGTTGTCCAGTAAAAAAAGTAGCTTGTAAAGGAGCTGGAGCTGGAATTCTTCAAGATATTCCCAAAATGGTGAGTATGACAAAAGCCATTGTTGACCAGGTGAAATTACCTGTAACAGTTAAAACTCGTTTGGGTTGGGATGATGATAGTAAACACATTGTTGAAGTTGCAGAACGTCTTCAAGATGTTGGTATTGAGGCATTAAGTATACATGGACGTACTCGTAAACAGATGTATAAAGGAAGTGCTGATTGGACACTGATTGGAGAAGTAAAGAATAATCAACGTATGCACATTCCAATTTTTGGTAATGGTGATATTGATACACCTGAAAAAGCTGTTGAATATAAGAACAAGTATGGTGTAGATGGTGTTATGATAGGTAGGGCAAGTATCGGTTACCCTTGGATTTTTAATGAGATAAAGCATTACATTAAAACAGGTCAACATTTAGATAAACCTGGAGTTCCGGAAAGGGTAGAGGCTGCTAGAAGGCATCTGGAAATGAGCATAAAATGGAAAGGTGAGGGCTTAGGAATAGCTGAGATGAAACGTCATTACACAAACTATTTCAAAGGGATTGCACACTTTAAAGATTATAGAATGAAGTTAGTTACAACATTCGAATTGGCAGAAATTTTAGATACTCTTGAAGAAATCGAACAGAATGCAGAACAATTTTATTTTGCAAATGTTTGATATAATTTTTTAATAGTTCATTGTTCCAAATAATTGATAAAAGAAATGTAAAAGGTACAAAGTATGGTGCCAATTTTGTTATTTTTCTTTTATGTATTCTTTTGGTTGTAGTTGTTTTATTATTCTTTTCGAAAGAAAATTGCATCATTCTATTTTTGATTTTTTTGATTCTTAGTTTTCAATTCCTCTTTTTATTTATTTGGAAATCAATTAGGAAAAATGTTAATTACATTCAGTTTGCTAAGTCGACAATTCATTTACATTATAAATATTTATACAGAGAACTTCAAACTGAAATAGAAGTTAATAATCTAAAAGTTAGATTAAAATCAATAAGAGGTACTTATAATACATTATTAGGATTCGAGTTAATTTTAATTTCTGGAAAAGGAAAATTTATACTTTCTGATTCTATATTTGAATTAGCAGAAATACAAGGAATTTATCAAATTCTGGTTTCAAAATCGAATCATTATGATGAAACTGAAAATTTTGATTCGTTAAAACAAATTCGTTTTCAAACCAATATAAATTAAAAAGCGTCACATTGAAAATCAATATGACGCTTCAAGCATCTTAATATTATTAGATATTTTCGATAATCATAGCTGATGCACCACCTCCACCATTACAGATTGCAGCACCTCCAATTTTACCATTGTTTTGTTTCAATACATTTAATAGAGTAACTAAAACACGAGATCCAGAATTCCCTAGAGGGTGGCCTAAAGCAACAGCACCTCCATTTACATCTACTTTTTCAGGATCTAATCCTAATATTTTAGTGTTTGCAATTCCAACAACAGAAAATGCTTGGTTTAATTCCCAAAAATCAACTTGATCTTTAGTTAAACCTCCTTTTTCTAAAGCAATTGGAACTGCTTTAGAGGGTGAAGTTGTAAACCAAACTGGCTCTTGTGCTGCATCACCATAAGAAACAATACGACCAATTGGTTTCAATCCAAATTTTTCAACTGCCTCTTCAGAAGCTAATATTAATGCAGAAGCTCCATCATTCAATGTTGAAGCATTTGCTGCAGTGATAGTTCCTTCTTTCGTAAAAGCAGGTCTTAGTCCTGGGATTTTCTCTAATTGTACATTCTTGTACTCTTCATCTTCAGAAATTGTAATTGGATCTCCTTTTCTTTGAGGAACGACTACTGGAACGATTTCATCTTTAAATTTCCCTGCTTGCCAAGCAGCAGCAGCTCTTTTGTAAGAAGTGATCGCAAAATTATCTTGATCTTCTCTAGTGATTTTATATTCTTCTGCACATTTTTCAGCACAATTTCCCATCGGAACTTGATCGTAAACATCCAATAAGCCATCTTTAGTGATTCCATCTAACATCTGGATATTCCCAAATTTAGCACCATTCCTTCCGTCTAAATAATGTGGTACCATTGACATATTTTCCATTCCTCCGGCAACAACAACGTGATTATCACCAGCGATAATTGATTGAGCTCCCATGATTACTGATTTCATACCAGAAGCACAAACTTTATTAACTGTTGTACAAGGAACCGTTTTAGGTAAACCAGCACCTAATGCGGCTTGTCTCGCAGGAGCTTGTCCAACTCCAGCTTGTAATACATTCCCCATAAATACTTCATCTACAATTTCAGGTTTTACATTTCCTTTTTGTAAAGCTCCCTCAATCGCAACTGAACCTAATTTTGTAGCAGGTACAGTAGATAGACCTCCCATGAACGCACCCATTGGTGTACGAACTGCGGCAATAATGTATACTTTTTTACTCATTTTGTTTATTTTCGATATAATGACTCAAATTTACATAAAAATTCCTAAGTGGCTGATTGCTTTCGCATGATTTTCCAAAACAATTTTTGAGGTAAAAATCGTTTTAATGTAACAGCTTTGATTTCTCTATTACCGATTAGTACTTCTTGTTTTTTCTTTGAAACGGCTTTCAATAAAATGCGCACACATTCAATAGTAGACATACCAGTTGATTGGTTATGATCCATTATGTTGTGTTTATCACCATTCCCATTTAAAGCATTAACAGAAATATTTGTGTTGATTTTTCCTGGATAAGCAATCGTAATGTTTATACCATTATCTTTTTCTTCAATAGCAAGACTTTCATAAAAACCTTGTAACGCATGTTTTGAAGCACTATAAGCAGATCGTAAATAAAAACCAAATTTCCCTGCAATGGATGAAATTACGATGATGTGTCCAGATTTTTGGTTCAACATGTATGGCAAAACGGCTTTTGTTAAAGCGATATTCCCAAAATAATTTACTTCCATGATATATCGGTCAACATTTAAGTCTGTATCTCGAACATTTGAACGTTGACTCAACCCTCCATTATTAAACAAATAGTCAATTTGACCATAATGAGTGTGAATTTTTTTTGCTAATTCAGGGAAATTTTCAGATTTTTCCAAATCAAGAGGGACAATCATGTGATCATTGCCTTTTAACTGTTCTAAAACTGGCTCTAAAGAATTAATTGATCGTGAAGATAAGATAATTTTAGCACCTTTTTCCGCACATTGAATTGCTATTTGTTGACCAATTCCAGAAGATGCTCCAGTAATCCAAACGACTTTATCTTTTAACTCCGACATAATTGAAATAAATAAAAAAATCCTGTCAACCGACAGGATTTAAAAAATATTAATCTGTTTATTATAAGTCAGTTGGTAAATCAGCTGATTTATATTCTCTTTGTTTTGGTTTTAATTTTTCAATGAAAACAACTCTGATCTTTTGTCCATCAGAAACATGTATCATTTCAGAGATCCCATTTACAATTTTAGGAGCTCCTTTTGCTGCATTTGCAAATTTTCTATCCAATAATTCATAATCACCTTCATTATATTGGATGAAAATAGAAGTAATAACACCATTTTCAACTCGAACTTTTCCATTTAGACATTCTTGGCCGTTGTTTGTGAAAAAGCTAAGAATAACATTACGGTGCATGTCATCTGCAACTGTATATGATCCTCTTTTTTCAAAAGCTTTTTCTAATTGGTCAAAACAACCTGTTTGAGCAAATAATCCATTTAATGTGATGAAGCTTAGTGCTACAAGTAACGTTTTTTTCATAATGTTTTAAGTTTGTGGATTAAAAATCCGAGTCCCAAATATAATAAGTTTGCCTTAATTTTGTTACATTAAAAATAAAAATTTTACTTTTGAATAAATCAAGACAGTAATGGATAAACAAATAGCAGACCATTTTTTTGAAGCGGCAGAAATTTTGCAAAAATTTAACACTTCCGAAAATTTTGAAAAACTAGAAAGTGCAGGTGTACTTTTAGTAGAATCTTTAAAAAATGGAGGGAAAATAATAAGTTGTGGAAACGGAGGTTCTATGTGTGATGCAATGCATTTTGCAGAAGAATTAACAGGTAGATACAGAAATAATCGTCCTGCTTTAGCTGCGATTTCTATTTCAGATGCAAGTCATATTTCTTGTGTATCAAATGATTATGGCTATGAGTTTGTTTTTTCAAGATATTTAGAAGCTTTGGGGAATAAGGGAGACGTACTTGTTGCGTTTTCTACTTCAGGGAATTCAAAAAATGTAATAAATGCAATAAAAGTTGCAAGAGATAAAGGACTCAAAGTTGTTGGTTTGACAGGAAAAGATGGTGGTGAGATGGCTTCTCTTTGTGATGTTGAAATTCGTGCCCCACATTCGCAATACGCAGATAGGGCTCAAGAGATCCATATAAAATGTGTACATACACTTATAGATTTTGTCGAACGAAATATTTAATTCTTTTTAAATAAAGTAATGAGAAAATCTTCTTCAAGGTTTCAATTGTTTATCAAACAAATGAGTGTGATTCTAGTCTTGTTAACCATTACTAGAGTGATATTTCATGTATTAAATAATTCTCATTTTACTGGCACAGGAGTTGTTTTTTACGATTATGTAGTAGGAATTTGGTTTGATGTTATCACTATTAGTTTATTTTTCTTACCATATGCCATCTTATATTTGTTTCCGTTTAAATTTTCATTCAATAAAAGTTATTCGTTAATCTGCCAGATTTTATTTTATTCAATTTCAATTTTACTTATTGGGTTGAATTTAATGGATGTCGAATATTTTAAATACACAAGTAAACGCTCTACTATCGATTTAATTGCGATTTTAGGTGCTGGTTCTGATTTAAAGCAATTAGCAACAACTTTTATTAAAGATTTTAGGTATATTATATTGTTTTTCATTGTTTTAACTTTTCTTCTACATCAGTTGTATAAACGAAAATTATCAATAGATAATTATGAAAAAGGGAAAAAAATATTTACACCAAAGAATGTTTTATTTTATGTTTTAACTGTCGGATTACTGGTCTTTTTTGGGCGAGGAGGGATTGTTTTTAAACCTGTGGGTATGTTAGATGCATCTCGATTTGTTAATACTTCAAAGACCTCATTAGTTTTAAATACTCCTTTTACAATTCTGAAATCAATTGGTGATGAAGGTCTGGAAAATGTTGAATATTACAAAACACTTTCTGAAACAGAATTGTATTTTAATCCAGTAAAAAAAAGTCATCCTCAACACATCCTACCTGATAATACGAATGTTGTAATATTAATTCTGGAGTCTTTTGGAAAGGAATTTATAGGTTTTTATAATGATGGAAAGACATATACACCATTTTTAGATTCAATTTTAGAGGAATCATTAACATTTACTGGTGGATTTGCGAATGGTAAAAAATCGATTGAAGCTGTTCCTTCAATTTTTGCTTCAATACCAAGCCTACAAGATAATCCTTATATTTCGTCGCAGTATAATTCAAATAGAGTAATCGGATTACCAGAATTGCTTAAGAAACATGGTTATGAATCAGCATTTTATCATGGTGCAACAAATGGTTCTATGCGATTTGATTCTTTTGCACAATTTATTGGTTTTGACCATTATGTTGGTAAAAAGGAGTACAACAATGAAGCTCATTCTGATAAAACTTGGGGTATTTTGGATGAGTATTTTAATCCTTGGACAGCAAAGCAGATTACAAAATTAAAAGAGCCATTTTTAGCTACTTTGTTTACGCTTTCTTCACATCATCCTTATTTCATCCCAGAACATCGAAAAAAAGAAGTTCTTCAAGGTCCTCAACCTTTGTGTGCATCTATAAGTTATGGGGATTTGTCGTTGAAATTATTTTTTGAAGAAGCAAAGAAACAACCATGGTATGAGAATACTTTGTTTGTGATTTGTGCAGATCATACACCAGGGACAGTAACTGAATTTTATAATTTAAGAACTCAAATGTATCAAATTCCAATGGCGTTTTATCATCCCGGAGGAAAATTACCGAAAGAAAAACAAGATAAAATTGTACAACAAATCGATATTTATCCTACATTGCTAGATATATTGAACATTGAAACAGATTTTTATTCATTTGGGCAATCACTTTTTGATGCAAATGATAGATATTCAATAAGTTATTTACAGGGAGATTATTTTTATTTTGAAAATGGTAAAATGTTAATTTTTTCTCAAAATGAGGCACGAAATTTGTACGATTACACATTAAGAAACAATTCATTGTTGGATATACTTTCAAGCAATCAACAAGATGCAAAAAAGTATGAATCGCGATTAAAAGCTATTATTCAACGATACAACTATGATTTGAATCGAAATAAAACAACGGCAATCAAATGAGGACGAGAATTCGATTTATAATAAACCCTATATCCGGAGTTGGAAAAAAGGGTATGCTCCCAGAGTTAATTGAGCGTAATATTGATTCAGATCGATTCGAATACGATATTGTTTATACTGAATACAAGAAACACGCGAAGGAATTGGCATATCAATCTTCATTAGAAGGAATTGATATCGTTTGTGCTGTTGGGGGAGATGGGTCTGTTCACGAGGTTGGTACTGCTTTAATTGGAACAAAAACAAAATTAGCAATTATACCAACAGGATCTGGAAATGGATTGGCTCGACACTTGAGAATTCCATTAAATATCGAAAAGGCAATTCAAAATATTAATGAAATGCATGAAATGAAAATGGATACTGTCTTGGTAAATGACAAGCCATTTTTAAATGCAGGTGGATATGGATTCGATGCATTGATTGCTAAAAAGTTTGATGAAGGTAAAAAGCGTGGATTTATAACATATATTAAATTAGTACTTAAGGAGTTTTTCAAGTACAATCCTGTAAATGTTTCTGTAGATATTAATGGTCAGGTCAAAAGTATGCCTGTAATGCTTTGTACTATTGCCAATGCTTCTGAGTTCGGAAATGGATTTTGTGTTTCTCCAAAATCAGATGTGACTGATGGTAAAATCGAATTATTTATATTAAAACCTTTCAGATTTTGGTCTTTGCCTTTATTGGCATTTCAGTTTTTTAGAAGAAGAACTGATCGTTCGAAATTTGCAGAGATAATTAGTTTTGAAAAAGCAAGAATTAGTCTTTCTAAAAGCATTGCCCACTATGACGGTGAACCTTTTGATGTTAGAAAAGAACTAAATGTGCAGGTAGTTCCTAAAAGTTTACATATTTTAGCCGGAAAAATATAATCATGGAATTTATTCAACCAGATTTAGAAACAATCCTTAGTTATCTTAACAAGTTAGATGCTAATAACAAACCTCTTTGGGGTAAAATGAATGCGCAACGAATGGTTGAACATTTATCTGAAATTGTTTTACTTTCTATTTCGAATAATCAGATTGATTTACTTATTCCTGTTGAAAAGATTGAAAAAATGCAAGGACTTTTGGCTTCTGATACACCAATGCCTAGAGACTTTCAAGTGCCTTATGCTCCTGAAGAATTTGTGTTAAAGAATGAAGAACTGGAATTAGCAGTTGATGAATTCATTGATGCATGGTTGGCTTATGAAGAATATTATGAAATAAATCCTTCGAATAAAAAAGTTCATCCTTTTTACGGCGAGTTGGATAAATCAGGGTGGGATAGAATGCATTCAAAACACTTTACACATCATTTTGAACAATTTGGTCTTCTTTAATAGTTGGATTTAGCTGTTATTCAAAATCAATTATTCTGTAAAAGCATACATAACAATATTTGCCCCCATTTGAAGTGCTTGTTTTCTTTTTTCTTGAGAATTGTTATGAACTGCTTGATCTTCCCAACCATCACCTAAATCCGTTTCGTAAGTATACAAAAGAATTACCTTTCCATTTTCTATGATAGCAAATGCTTGGGCTCTTTTATCATCATGTTCGTGGATTTTTGGTAAACCATTAAATTTGTATTTTTGATTAAAAATGAGGTGATTTTGTGGTAATTCAACTAATTCTTTATTTGGAAACAACTTCTTAATTTCAGCTCGGATGAATTGATCCATTCCATAATTGTCATCGATGTGAAGAAATCCACCACCCATTAAATATATTCTTAAATTTTCAGCTTCTTGGGATGAGAAAACAACATTTCCATGCCCAGTCATATGAATAAATGGATATAAGTACAAATCTGGACTTCCTGCATCAACATAAGGAACATCAGGAGAGACATTCATATTAAGATTTTCATTACAAAACTTTGCCAGATTAGGAACAGATGTAGGGTTCGCGTAGTAATCTCCACCACCATTGTATTTTAATACAGCAAATTGATATGCGTGTTGAGAAAAGATAATTCCATTCACACATAATACGATAGAAAAGATTAAAAATTTCATAATTTCATCAAAGCTTGCATACAGGCGTAAAGTCCTGCGGTTTCTGTTCTTAAACGATTTTTTCCAAGTGTTATTTCTTTGTACCCATTTTTTTTAGCCAGTTTGCATTCTTCAATTGAAAAATCACCTTCTGGTCCAATCAAAATAGGAGAGGAGCTGTCGAAAATAATTGGTAATTCAAATTTTGAACCTTCATAACAATGAGCAATAAAACCATTTGGATTATTGTGTATAAAAGTATCAACTTTGGTTAAGTCGTTTATTTTAGGAAGATAAAATCGTTTAGATTGTTTCATTGCACTGATAGCGATACTTTGAAATCGATCTAATTTTATGTTTTTTCTTTCTGAATTTTTACTCAACAAAAAAGTGATTTCAGTTATTCCTAACTCAGTTGTTTTTTCAACGAACCATTCCATTCTTTCATTCATTTTTGTTGGAGAGATAGCTAGATGAATTGAATAGGAGGGAGCTTCTTCAAATGTTTTTGAAATGATTTCAATTACACAATGTTTAGGATTGGCATCTGTAATTTTTGCTTCCGCATAAAGTCCTTTACCATTTAATAATCCAATAACATGACCTTCCTTTAGTCTTAACACTTTACATGCATGACGAGACTCAGTTTCATTCAATGTGTAAGAAACAGTTTGATTGTCAATATTTGAATCGTAAAATAAATGCATCAGTTCATTAATCTGTAAATCATTTCTTTCATTAAATCCCCATCAGATATTGAAGCATTGTCAATTCCTTTTGATTTTAAATCGTATTCTTGAAGGATTGCAATGTTTTCTGCTAATTTCTTAGGGTTATAAATTTTCGCAGCATTTGTATATTGAGCTACGACAAACGGATTAATTCCTAAACTTGAAGCAAGAGATTCTCTGGACTTATCTTTCATAAAGTGAATCCGCATTAACTTAGTATGATAGCTAAATAAATTAGATACGATAGGAATTAAAGGACCCATTTTCGGATTTTTTTCGAAATAATTCACAATTTTACTTGCTTTAACATAATCGCGTTCTGCAAAAGCATTCTGTAATTCAAAAAAATTGTAATCCTTTGAAATCCCAATGTTTTCTTCAATATGAACTTCGTTGATTGCTGTCCCTTTTTCAACAAGAATCGAAAGTTTTTCTAATTCATTCGAAATACGGCTCAAATCTGTTCCCAAAAATTCAGCTAAAAGCATTGATGCTTTAGGAGTGATTTGATAACCTGTATCTCTTGCATAATTAGAAATCCAGTCAACTAACTTATAATCACGCACTTTGTCTGATAAAAAAACTAAACCATTCGATGCAGCTGTTTTAATCAGTTTTTTTCGAGTATCAAACTTTTTGTGTTTGTAACACAAAACAAAAATTGTAGTATCAACCGGATTGTTAAAGTAAGATTCTAATAAATCAATTTCTTTAAACTCTTGTTAATTACGACTAAACGTCGTTCACCCATCATCGGATAAGATTTTGCATCAGCAATTACGCTTCCAGCATCAGCTTCTTTACCGTAAAGTATTGTTTGGTTGAAGTCGCGTTCACTTTCATCCATCGCATTTTCAATGACCGCATCTGTTATTTGGTCAATAAAAAAAGGTTCCTCACCGTGAAGAAAATAGATCTTCTCGAATTGCTTCTGTTTAATACTTTTGATGATAAGTTTGTGGTCCATCTACTAATATTCGTGTTTTTCCCAAATTTGGATTAATTCAACCATTGTTCGAACAGCTTTTTCCATATCTTGAACACTCACATATTCTTGTTTGGAATGAATTCCCATTTCACCGGTAAATAAATTAGGACAAGGTAATCCCATAAATGATAAACGAGAACCATCGGTACCACCTCGTATAATTGTTGGACGAGGTTCGACACCAGCTTTTTTCATTGCTTCAACAGCATAGTCAGTAACATAAGGAACGCTTTGTAAAACTTCCTTCATGTTTCGGTATTGTTCTTTGACCTCAAACACTAAAGTTGCTTCTTTATGTGGTTCAATAATCATTTGAGCCAAAGCTTTTAGTTCGTCTTCAAATTTGGAAAGTTTCTCAGTCAAATGGTCTCGAATGATAAAGCTAACACTTGCTTCTTCCATTATTCCATTGATTGAAACAGGATGAACAAATCCTTCTCTTCCTTCAGTTGTTTCTGGAGACCACCTGTCTTTTGGCAATGCTGCAACAAAATCGGCAACAAGTTTTAGTGCGTTAACCATTTTCCCTTTTGCATATCCAGGATGAGCACTAACACCTTTGAATGTAACTTTTACAGAGTCAGCAGAGAATGTTTCATCTTCGATAGAACCCAATATACCACCATCTAAAGTATAACCATAGTCAGCATTTAACTTTTTGATATCTAGATAATCAACTCCACGACCAACTTCTTCATCAGGTGTAAATAAAATGCGAATAGCACCATGTTTAACTTCTGGATGTTTGATAATGTAGTTTGCAAAATCCATTATGATTGCAATTCCTGCTTTGTCATCAGCTCCAAGTAAAGTTGTTCCGCTTGCAGTAATGATATCATCTCCAATTTTCTCTTTAAGATAAGGGTGACGATCAGTTGTAATGACTTGTGTTGTGTCGTCTGGTAACGTTATGGGTGAACCATTGTAATTTCTGTGTACAATTGGTTTAACATTTGTTCCTGTTACGTCAGGTGCTGTATCCATATGTGAGCAAAAGCATATTGTTGGTGCTTCTTTCTCCGTATTTCCTGGGATTGTTCCAAAAACATATCCCCACTCATCCATTTCGGCATCTACCACGCCTAAATCCAATAATTCTTGCACTAAAATTTTAGCCAAATCCTTTTGCTTCATTGATGAAGGAAAGGTTGTTGAATTTGGATCGGCTGTTGTGTCTATTTTCGCATAGCGAATAAAATTCTCTTCTACTTGATGTTTATAATTACTCATCGTGATTTGATTTGTGTCAAAGTTAATGATTCTAATGTAACAATCATACCTCTTTTGGATTAGATATTAACATCTGGAATTGAAAAATGGTATAATTTTGGATATTATTTGTAGAATTGCAAATAGATGGATTGAGTTACCAATTAATCAAACTATGTAATTGCCTAGTAGATAATTAACTATTTGTTTTCTTTTATGATGAATAAAGTTTTATTATTAATTAATTTATTCTTTTTATTTTCAAATGTTTATAGTCAATCATTTAAAGAGAAGATTGAGTTGGTTTATTCGTTTAAAATTGCTGATTTGACAGATAAACAATTGGAGAGTAAATACAAACAATTGGATATGTTTTGGCAGGAATTAAATTCTGATACATCAAAAAACTTTCCTTTGTTGAGAAGAGAATTATTAAAGACAAATTATTCATCTTACTTTTATTTTGATATGTGTTCATATTTAGAAATGCATTCAAAATCTTCTTCTGATAGGCAAGTAATCGAATCAGCTTTGAAAAATATTGTCTGGACAGACATAAGTACATGGGAATTGGTCGATAAAATGAGGGAGTTTTCACTTAATAAGATTGATGTTTCAAGTGTTGCATTACAGTTACTTCAACAGGAAAAAGTCAAACTCATAGATCCAGATTCAAAAGAAATATTTAATCAGGGGAAATTATTAGCTTACTTATTACTTCCTTTAAAAAATGCAATTTATCTAGATAAATTAACGTCTAATTTTGAGAAATATTCACCTGAATCACAACGTTCTATAATAACCTTGCTTTGGATAACGAATACAAATTATGGAATTGAAAAACTTGAAATAATTTCAAAGTCAGCCAAGGATGTTGATGTTAGAAGTTATGCGATTCGCTTGATAAAACGATTTCAACCAACCGAAGTTGAATTAAAAGAGACAGTTTCTTTATCTGCTTCTGATAAAAGTAAATTATTGATTTCTCAATTCAACAAAGCTAATTTAGAATGGGATTTGACTTCCTGGGATCGATTAATAATGATTTCAAAATTGATGCATTATAACGCTATTCGATTAAGTAATTAAAACATTATGAAATTTCAGTTGAATTACAAAATAGATTACGAAGTGTGATTGATTTGAAAATCGTGACTTTATTTTTTTACAATTTTTTGAATCAGACCAGAGTTGGCTTCCATTATATATAATCCAGCTTCAAAATATTCAATGTCAATACTATTTTCTCCAGCAAAAAGGTCTCCTTCTAACACAATTTGTCCGATAGCGTTTTTGATGCGATAAGATTGGTTACTGTTTGAGTGTAAATGAATAGTAGATGATGTAGGATTAGGGTAGATTATTAAATCATTTTTTTCGTTTTTTATCAAACTAAGAGATCCACAAGGTTGAGTAAATAAATTATCTAGATAATCTAATCTATTAGTAAGCCATTCATTCATGTAGGATAACTGATTTGTAGGGAATGAATAATCTTCCCAGGCAATTTCTTCTCTTTCGTAAACTCCATTTTCTTCCAGATAGTTGTAGTTACTCATAAAAAGCGACATGATATTTTGATGTGTTAATCTATCTTGTCTCAGTTCATTCCAACGATTTTGAAGTTTAGTATAAAAACCATTAGAGTTACAATCTTGTAGTAATCTTGTGAAGAAACGATTTGTTAATAAATCATCTGTTATGTTTTCATTACTTCCATCCCAAATAACTCCAAAACTACCATCTAAATCCCAAGGAATGAAAAAATAAGGTTCATTTTGCTTGTACTTTCCTATGTAAACATTTTTACCAGTATTGTCTGTTAATCTTGCAAGATTTAAAAAGATAAAATAGTTAATGGCATTTTCTTGTGAAAAATACGATTGATAATTTGCTTCAAAATCTGTATCTGAAGAATTTATAACAAATGAAACAAAATCGTAGATATTTGCCCAATTGACTTCTTCTTCAGGATGTTCGTATTCAAAGCCTGACCAAATTAAACTATCATTATTATATGGAGATATTTGAGAGAATGTGCTGGCTCCCCATGAAATTCCCTTATATAGTTCACCTCTAATTGATCCATTATGCTTTTTTAACTTCACTTGTTTTCTATCAATGCGTTCGGACATGCAATATACACCTCTATATTCATTGTTAATAAACAGTTCAGAATATTCCATATTTACGCCATTAATTGCTTCGGGTTCATCGTTTAAAAAGTGTAACGTATCAATCAAATCCCAGATTTTAAAGGAAGTTTTGTTATTAAAGCGAAGAGGTTCGTTATACATTGCTTGTAGATTCCAGTCATCATCACTTCTCATATTTAAAAATTGAACATCTTTGGTTTCATTTCCTATCGAATCTTCCCAAAATTCTAAACGTAATGACTTTTTGGGGTATGACTGACTAAAACCTCCACGATACTCAATACCAATATTTGATGTCATTATTGTACCATTGTTCTCTGATAAATGAAAATTTGCAAATAATCTTGGTTCATCAACGATTGTATGAGGAGTTGTAATGTGTATGATGGGTAGTTTTGTAAAATATAATTTGTATTCAGTGCCATTTGGATTTTTTACAGTGAATTTTGAACCATAATTAAAGTTAGCCACATTTTGAAGTAATGTATATACTTCATCAAAATGAAGTGAAGTTGTGTTTTCATCAATCCATTCTGAATTTAGAATTGAAATATCTACATTACTAAGCAGTACTTTTTTTGTGTGATCTACCTGAAACAACCCGCTGGGGATTGTAATTGTGTTTTGACTGTAAGCAGATGGATTAATTAGACAAATAAGAAGTATAATTCTTAGAAATGGTTTAATCATCATTTTATGTGTTTAGTGTTCAGAATTAAACAAATATAGTAAATTTTCATGAAATTTAAAGTTTATGAAGCGGCTATGGTTTTATTAACGTAAATTCCTTTTTCAATACAATCAAAAAAATAAAAACTATATTAATTTTGTGAAATTGTGTAATTTCTTTATATGAGTTTAAAAATAAATAAGGTTCAAAAACATTCTGGAGAAATGATTGATTTTGAGTTTGAAAAGTTACGATTTTCTTTGAGTAAATCTGGTGCTTCTCAAATTGAAATTGAAGAAGTGATTGAGTGTATGAATCCCTTTATTCATGAAGGAATTACAACTAAAAAATTGTATCAATTAGCATTTAGGCAGTTGAAAAAGGTGTCTGGAACTTTAGCTGCTCGATATAGTTTAAAAAGAGCATTAAGAGATTTGGGGCCTGCAGGGTATTATTTTGAAAAATGGACCTCAAAATTTTTACAGAGCTATGGTTATGATACTTTAGATAACAAGATCATTGAAGGGAATGCTGTTTCTCATGAGGCTGACGTGATTGCAAAAAAAGAGAATGAATTGTTGTGGATCGAGTGTAAATTTCGAAATACAGTTGATGCTAAAATAAGTGTTACAACACCGATGTATTTACTGTCAAGAATTAAAGATATTTCAACCAAAGAATATCATTTATTTGAGAAAAATGAAAAATTTACTCAAGGATGGTTAATTACAAACGCTTATTTAACAACTGATTCGATTGCTTTTGGGGAGTATTACGGCATTCGAATGTTGTCTTGGGATTATCCATCAAAGAAATCAATTAAAAGTCTAATTGATCAAAAGTCATTGTATCCAATTACTTGTTTAACTACAATTACAAAGAGAGAAAAAGATTATTTGCTCGAAAAAGATTGTATTCTCGTTAGTGAACTGCTGGAGAACCCGCAGCTATTAGAAAATAATAATGTCATTAATAGAAGGAATATTCAAAAAATATTAAAAGAAGTAAAGGAGTTGGTTTCTGGTCTTCAAAATGATTAGTAAATGGAAATTTTTCAATCAATAATTGTTATTATTTCAGCCATAACTTTATTTATTTATGGTTTACAGAGCTTCAGTAAAGAAATTCAAAGTTTTGGTATTGATAAACTTAAAGAATGGATAGGGAAGGTGACCGCGCTTCCTTTTGGGGGATTTGGTTTAGGTGCTGTTGTTACTGGAATTATTCAATCAAGTACAATGGTTTCATCGTTGACTGTTTCTTTGGTTAGTGCTGGGATTATTTCTTTTAAGGATAGCTTACTGATATTATTAGGTACGAATGTTGGAACAACTTCAACTGCTTGGATTGTTTCATTTCAATCTAATTTATTTGGTCCAATTTTTATAGTTTTAGGGAGTTTAATCAGTATGATACCTACAAAAATATCGGTTGCTGGTAAATCTATTTTTTATTTTGGTTTTATCTTCTTTGCAATGACATTTATTAGTCAATCAATGGATCCAATTAAAAATGATCCGCTGCTGGTAGAGATTTTATCTAAAGCATCTAATCCAATATTGGGTATCATTTATGGAATAATTGTAACTGTAGTTATTCAATCTAGTTCTGTTGTTATCGGTTTAGTTATTGTATTGATTTCACAGGGAGTTATTACACTTGACGCTGCGATTCCGATTGTTGTAGGAGCTAATATTGGTACAACTTCAACGGCTTTACTTGTTAGTTTAAGTCTTTCTCCAATCGCAAAATTAACTGCGTTGTCCACATCAACTTTTAACTTAATTGGTGTTGTGTTAATGTTTCCATTTTTTGGAACGTTATATGATTTTTCTAGAAGTATGACAGAAACACCTGGGATGCAAGTTGCTATTGCTTATACAATTTCAAATGCTTTTACATCTTTATTTTTCTTATTGTTTTTGAGTCCAACAATTAAATTATTGAAAAAGCATAGATGGTATAAAGAAGCCATCGCAGATTCAAATGAAGATACAGCGGAAGTTCTTCAAGAAGAACAAGGTGTTGCTGTTCAGATGATTAAAACCAATAAGAATTAACTTTTAAGTTCATTCATTATTTCAGCAAATGCATTCATGCTATAAAGCTTGTCTTCAAGATGAAAGATTGGTGCGGATGTCATTATCTCATTCAAATTTAGGTCTTTAATGAAACGTTCAATTTTGTTTTTAACAATGTCTTTGGTTCCAATAAAGGAGCAGGCAGTCATTTGACGAACGTAGGCTTCTTCTCCAGGTTCCCAAATTCCTTCCATTGAATCGATTGGAGCTTGTAAAAAATTACGTTGATTCCTTATCATTCCTAAAAACATTTGATAATAAGATGTCGCAATTCGTTCAGCTTCTTGTTCTGTTTTTGCAATTATTACATTTACACAAGCCATTTTCTTTGAGGGATTTGTTTGTGATTGGTAATTGTGCGTATAGATATCAAAAGCTGGAATCATTTGAGCAGGAGCAAAATGACTTGCAAAAGCGTAGGGAAGACCCAGTTCAGAAGCAAGATATGCTGAATCTGTACTGGACCCTAAAATCCAAATAGGTACATCTGTTCCTTCACCTGGAATTGCACGTACTTGAGCATTACCATTTTTACTAGAGAAATATCGTTGTAATTGTTTTACATTCTCTGGGAAATGGCGAACATTCGTTTGAAAATTTGGATTTAATGCTGCTGCTGTTATTTGGTCTGTTCCAGGTGCTCTTCCTAGTCCTAAATCAATACGGTTGGGGTAGAGGGAAGCAAGTGTTCCAAAATGTTCAGCAATGACTAATGGAGAGTGATTTGGGAGCATAATTCCACCAGAGCCAACTCTTATTTTTGAAGTTTTTCCTGCTATGTGGCCGATTAATACTGATGTTGCAGAACTTGCTACACTTATCATATTGTGATGTTCTGCAAACCAATATCTTGTATAACCAGTTTGATCAGCGATTTGAGCAGATTTTACAGAATTTTCAAATGTTGTTGTGATGTCATTTCCTTGAGAAACTATTGCTAAATCTAAAAAAGAATATGGAATCATGTGTATGATGGATTTTTAAAACTAATAGACTACAAATTTAAGTATAATACTAGAATTGTGATGTTTTAATTTGTTAAAGGAATGTTTAAAAATACATCAAGATTACATATTAATTTTATGTGTTTGAAATTGAATTGTTAGCGTTTGATTGGAGAAAAACTAGAAAAATAGATCTATTTTTTCTTTTTTAAATCTCTTTTCTGTTTATAAAATGCTTTATCTGCAATGTATATTGTTTTGTAAACTTCACAATAGGTTGTATTTTTCTCTTTGTTGGTAAGTAAAGTTGTTTTTATAATTTCGATTTCATTTTCAATTTTTATTCTGTTTTTAATAACTTCTAAT
This sequence comes from Taishania sp., assembly GCA_036758285.1. Lineage (GTDB taxonomy): Bacteria > Bacteroidota > Bacteroidia > Flavobacteriales_D > Crocinitomicaceae > Taishania. The sequence continues at coordinate 25,429 of DAIOWV010000029.1, forward strand.
TCTTCATTTGAAAATGTGAATTCTGCGAATAGATCTACATTTCCAGGACGTTTGAATTTTATTTCAGCAGATTTGTCCCAAACCACATATTTGTGATCTAATAGATTTACTAATTGTACCATCGGAATAGGGTCAACTGCTGAAAACATACTTCCACCAAAAATAGTTCCCATGTAATTTTTGTTTTTGTAATTGATAGGGAGTTTGATATTAATTTTCTGTAAATCAGGTGAAACATAAATGATTTTAGCAGTACTTCTTCTGTACATTGGTGAGAAATTAAATCCCCATTTCAGAAGCTTGGGAAGGCCAATATATTTCGAACCAATTTTAGAAATTTTTTGATAAAATGACATAATTAATTTTTTATTCAATAAATAAAGGACGAATGTAGAGCTTTTAAATCAATTTTAAAAATAGGAGAGAGGGACATTACGCCCCTCTCTTGGATCAATATTAACTATGTATATTTTTTAACCTCTTGTCAACCAACCACGTTTACTTGCAGTAGCAATAGCATAAGGGGTTATCCAAAACAAAGTAAACGCATAAAATACACTGTAAGGGTAAGCCCAAATTGCATCTAGAATATTGTATCGTTTTGCGTAAAAAAATGTTTGAATACTAGCAAAAACCAAAATTCCCATCAACATTGAACTCAAGAATAATATTGGGTTTGAAATAATGAAAGTGAACATTAACAACATCATAGGAAATGCCAAAACCACTTTAAGCCATTGGTTTAATAAGAGAATACGCGGTCCAATTTTAGATTCTTCTCTATAATTTTTAAAAGCAAATTTACTCATCATAATATTCTCACGGACATTGCTTCTTTCCCAACGGATAAACATTTTGTATAAATTTTTGTACTTTTCAGGAGTGTCTGTATATACATAGGCATTGCGTTGAAAAAGAACATGATATCCTTGTTTCATAATCATATTCGTCATTGCTCTGTCTTCACCAATATCTGATAATTGTCCCATGAATGTTTGATTGATCCATTGTGGGAGACAATTCATAACGGCATCTCTTCTATAGGCAGCTAATGCTCCAGGAGTGCATAGTACTGAGCCTAATACACTTTGAGCAGATCGAACAAATTCAAAGCTAAATGCAAAACTTACACTTAACATTTTGGGAATCATCGCTGTATTTTTATTATTTAAAACTCTAACATTTCCAGCGACTGCACCACATTTTGGGTTTACAACAAACGGACTTGTCATATTTCTCAAAGTATCTTCTCTTACAACGGAATCGCTGTCAACAGTAATAAAAACTTCACCCATTCCTAGATTAAATCCTCTGTATAGTGCATGCCTTTTACCTTTATTTTCAGGTTGTTGATAGATGGAAACACGATCTTTTAATTCTGCTTTTGCTTTTAACATCCATTCCCAAGTATTGTCTTTACTACCATCATCAATAGCAATTAATTCTAATTTTTCTTTAGGATAATTGCTTTTAGCCAAGCTAATTAACGTATGATAAACTAATTTCCCTTCATTATAGGCGGGAACAATTACCGTACACGTAGGAAGTTCATCATCATTTACCGATAGTGTAATTTTGTATCTCATGTGCAAAATCAATAAATAAAGTAAAAAACTAATTTTGATTATCAATAAAATAACTCCTAGAGACACAATGAAAACTCCCCAAAATGATTTTAGTCTTTCATAGTTTAGTGCTTCAAAACTTGCTTGTAAGTTAAAGACTTTAATTGCTGCAATTATTAATACAGTTAGAGATCCTGATAATATTATGTAATCTAATGGTCTTAAAATTGGATTTTGCTTAATCATATGATTTAATTTTCAAATTTCTAGATTTTTACAAACCAATCATCTTGCCAGTTTAATAATGAATTTGTTTTTTCGTATTTAATGTATTTAAATGCAGTTAGTTATTTTATTTGTAGCTGTCATGTCAATTTAGGATTAGCTTTTTCAAAATGAAAAAATATTCAAAAATGAAAATAGTGTAATAATATTTCAGTATTGGATTAATTTCTAAAATGATTTAATACATTTAAATTAAATTTTAGATTATGGATGCATTTATAGATATCACATTAAGAAGCATTTCCGTTTATGTTTTTATGTTGTTTTGTCTTCGTTTTTTTGGGAAGAATCAATTATCTCAATTAAATGCTGGTGATGTTATTTTACTGCTTTTAATTTCTAACGCTGTACAAAATGCTATGGTTGGCCAAAATACTAGTCTTGAAGGTGGTTTAATTGCTGCATTGGTATTATTTACTGCAAATTATTTAATTAAGCAATTGATGTTCAGAAACTCAAGAGTTAGAAAATGGATTGAAGAAGAACCTAGAGTATTAATTAAAGATGGTCAAATCGATAATAGAATGTTGCAAAGATCAAAGATAACCACTGATGAAATTCTAGAAGTGATTCGTGAACATGGTGTAGAACAAATATCTGAAGTAAAGCTAGCAGTTTTAGAAGTAGATGGTAATATTAGTATAGTTTCAATAGATCATAATAATGAAACGTATTTTACAAGACATAAAAAGCATTTAAGACGACATTTTAATAATTAACTATTTTGTCTTATAATTAATATTATGTTAAATAGAATTATATTATTTACTTATTTGTGGATAAACTTTGGAGATTAATTAACTTTGAAGAAAAAACGCTTGAAAAGATTATCAGTATTTAGTATTCGTTCATTCACAGGACCATTTCTAGCAACATTTGCAATATCAATGTTCATTTTGATAATGCAATTCTTTTGGAAATACATTGATGATTTAATGGGAAAAGGAATTGAAACGATTTATATTATTGAATTATTATTCTATGTATCAGCAAGTTTGATTCCGTTGGCTTTGCCATTGGCTATGTTACTTTCGTCAATAATGACAATGGGAAATTTAGCCGAAAATAACGAGTTAACAGCTTTAAAATCAAGTGGATTGTCTTTGTATCGAATTCTAAAACCATTATCTTCAATAGTACTATTGATAGCGCTTGCAACATTTTTATTTGCGAATTATGTCATTCCTGTAGCGAATTATAAATGGCATTCATTAATTTACGATTTTCAAAACACAAAAATTGCATCAATCATTGTTCCAGGTGTTTACACAAAAGAACTTGATGGATATGCAATTAAAGCGAATGTGAAAAATCCAGATGGTTCATTTGGTGAGTTAACAATTCACGATAAAACAATTCCAAACGAATTAAAAACAGTAAAAGCTAAAAAAGGAACAATATATAAATCAGAAAATGGTAAGTATTTGTTTTTCAATTTAGAAAATGGGTTTATTATTGAAGAAATGATGCTCCACCCTCCTATTTTTGATCAAAATGGTGAACGTGTTCAAAATGAAACAAATATTAGAGAAACGAGGCGAACAACTTTTGATCAGGCAACTTATAAGATTGATTTAGTTGGTTTTACAATGAATCGTGGTGATGATGAAGGATTCAAAGACGATTATGAAATGTTAACCGTTTTTCAACTTCAAAGTGCACTTGATTCAATTAAAAGTAAACGTGAAAGAATTCAGTTTGATTTTTTACAAAGTGTCAAAAATACACATGAATACTTTCAAGGTGTAAACTTTAAGCATCTGGTTGATTCTTTAAATGTTAAATCTGAAGATACCGTTTCAACCAGAATTAATTTAAGTGATTTAACAACAAGTGAAAAGCGAACAGTTTATTCAAATACACTGCAAAAAATTGATTCAAGATTAACGAATTTACAGTCGCAACAGGAATTTTTAAAAATAACGGATAAAAATTCTAATCGTTTTTTAATTGAATTTCATCGAAAATTTGCGCTTACATATGCAATTATAGTTTTGTTTTTTGTTGGTGCCCCTCTTGGAGCGATTGTTCGAAAAGGTGGATTTGGAGCTCCTGTTGTAATAGCAGCCCTACTTTTTATGTTGTATTTTGTTTTGAATAGTATTGGTGAAAGCCTTGTAGATACTGGAGCTGTCAGCCCGTTTTGGGGAATGTGGTTTGCTTCTGTTGTCCTCACTCCTATTGCTTTTATTTTAATGTATGCAGCTGCAAATGACTCCCCTTTATTCGATAAGGATACATGGAAAGATATGTTCAAAGTAATTACATTCAGGAAAAAAACAGTAAAAAAATAAAAGTCTTCATTAAAACGAAGCAAAAGCTAGATAACTAGTAGAAAAATGTTATTTTTAGCCCCCGATTAAAGGTTATGGATCAATTTGGTGAACTTAGTGTAAATACTGACTGCCTTTTTTTTAAAGGTGATTTGCCGTGCATTCCTCATAAAAAAGAAGGGTATCATTGCAGTGATTGTCCTGCTTACCAAAAGATCGAAACACGTATTCTGATTATTAAATTAGGTGCAATTGGTGATGTTATTCGTACAACTCCTTTACTTAGAAGGATACGAAAGGAATATCCGAATGCTAAGATTACTTGGATCACCCATACCCCTTCAATTTTACCATCTACTGAGATTAATGAAATTTTGAAATATGATTTCATGTCAGTATTATATGTTCAACAAACGAAATTTGATATTCTTTACAACCTTGATAAAGACAAGGACTCTTGTGCATTGTCATTGACTGTTGAAGCTCCTAAGAAATTTGGATACACCTTAAAAAATGGTGTTGCATATCCTGCAAATGAATTAGCCTTTCATAAATATTCCACAGGACTTTTTGATACTGTAAGCAAAGCAAATACGAAATCTTATGTAAAAGAGATTTTTGAAATGGTTGGTTGGGAATTTCAAAATGAAGAATATGTATTTGATAACCATGAATCTAAAGGGTATAAGTGGAATCTAGACCGATCAAAAAAATTAATAGGTCTAAATACAGGTTGTGGCGATAGATGGACAACTCGTTTGTGGCCAGATAGTTATTGGGTCAACCTTATTAAGTTACTTCAAGAAAAAGGATATGAACCAATATTACTTGGGGGGCAACAAGAACATGATAAAAATACATTTTTAGCTAAAGAAACTGGAGCTAATTATTTAGGACATTTTAGCCTTCCTGAGTTTATTAATCTTATTTATCAAATGGATGTTATTGTTACACAAGTAACAATGGCAATGCATATTACAGTTGCACTTCAGAAGAAAATTGTTTTGATGAATAATATTTTTAATCCGCACGAATTTGAATTATATGGACGAGGTGTTATTGTAGCTCCAGCAAAACCATGTGAATGTTATTTTGCAGGTACTTGTAAATTTGGAGCATCTTGTATGAAAGACTTGTCACCAACGGTTATTTTGGAAGAGATTTCAAAACAATTGGATGAATGAAAATATTACAATTAACATATCGAGTGCCCTTCCCTCCTACTGATGGTGGTGCAATTGGGATTTATAACATTACAAAAGGTCTATCTGAAAATGGTTGTGAAATTGATTTATTAGCAATCAATACACCTAAACATTCTCAACCTAGCAATGCTATGAATGGATTGGTGAGTAATCAATTTGATGTATTTGTAGACACTTCTATTTCTCCATTAAAATTGGTGAGAAATATTCTTTTTAAATCAATACCTTACAATGTAGAGCGGTTTATTTCGAAAGATGTTATCGAAAAAATTGAAGAATTACTTGAGACAAACAAGTATGATTTCATTCAAGTTGAGGGCGCTTTTGTGGTATACTACATTGATGTAATCAAGAAAAAAACGCAAGCACCGATAATTGTCCGTACGCATAATATTGAGTATATTATTTGGAATCGGTTGTCAATTAATGAGAGGAATCCATTGAAAAAATGGTTTTATTCCCATTTAGCGAAACGTTTAATGAAGTTTGAGGCAGAATATTATAATAAAGCTGATGGTATTGCTGCGATAACTCCGGAAGATAAACAACGATTAATTGAAATGGAAGTCAATACTTTGACAAAGGTGATTCCAGCTGGTGTTGTCCTTAAGGAGACAAATTTTATTGAAACAAATATACAATCTGAACCAAATACAATTTTTTCAATTAGTGCTTTAGATTGGGCTCCAAATATTGAAGGCTTAAAATGGTTCTTAAATGAAGTTTGGGGGAAATTACTTGATCGAAATCCATCAATAAAATTACATGTTGCAGGTAAATCAACTCCTGAATGGCTAATGAATTCAAATTATCCCAATACCCAAATTCATGGCTTTGTAGATGATGCACTTCTTTTTAAGAAAAAATATCAATTAATGCTTGTTCCTCTTTTATCCGGTGGTGGTATGCGTGTTAAGATTATTGAAGGACTGGCAACAGAAAAATGTATTATCAGTACTACAATTGGAGCTGAAGGAATTGATTATACAAATAAAGATAATATCGTTATTGCCGATTCTCCTGATGAATGGGTAGAAAATATATTGTTCTACCTTGAAAATGAAAAAGAACGTACTGATATTGAATTGAATGCAAAGAAGTTAGCTGAAACAGGATATGAAAATAAATCAGTTACACGAAAATACATTGACTTATTCGATGAAATAAGGAAATAAACTGATTGATTTTGAATATTTTGCCTCAAATAGTTGTTGTGTTGTCTCGTTTTCCTTTTCCATTAGAGAAAGGTGATAAACTCCGTTCATACTATCAGATTAAGGAATTATCAAAGAAGTATAGGGTTCATTTGATTGCTTTGAGTGATACTTCTGTTGAACAATCAAGTGTAGATGAATTGAAAAAATATTGTGAAAGTGTCACTGTACATCAATTAAGTAAACTATCAATTTTGTTTAATAGTTTTTTAGCGTTAATTGGAACGAAACCCATTCAAGTTGGATATTTTTACAATCCGATTATTCATAAAAAAATTACAGTACAATTAAATCAAATTCAACCATTTCATATTTTAAGTCAATTAATTAGGACGACTGAATACACTAAGAATTATCTAGAATGCCCTAAGACATTGGATTTCATGGATGCATTGTCTAAAGGAATGGAAAGAAGAATTGAGAGTGCATCAATCTTCAAAAAATGGTTTTATAAAACTGAATATAAGCGTTTAAAGAAATACGAACGTATAATGTTTGATTATTTTGATAAAAAAACAATTATTTCAGAACAAGACAAACGTTATATTTTTCATCCTGAGCGTAATAAGATTGTTTGCGTTCCTAATGGAATTGATCGCTATTTCTTTGAAAAATTAAATATTGAAAAAACATTTGATATTGCATTTGTTGGGAATATGAACTATCCACCCAATATTGAAGCTGTTCAATTTATTGCAAATCAAATACTTCCTCATTTTCCTGAAGTGAAACTTCTTGTTGCTGGTGCAACTCCACATCCAAAGTTGGAAAAATTGACCAAACAAAATTCAAATATTGTTATTTCTGGTTGGATTGATGATATACGAACAGCATATTTAAGTGCTAAAGTTTTCCTTGCCCCTATGCAAACCGGAACAGGTATGCAAAATAAACTACTAGAGGCAATGGCTTTAGGCGTACCTTGTATTACAACTTCATTGGCAAATAATGCGATTCAAGCGATACATAACGAATCTATTTTAGTGTGTGATTCAGTTGATGAAATTCTAAAAGAATTAGAACGATTACTAAAAAGTCCGAGTGAGTGTGAACGAATTGGTTTGCAAGGAAGCCTTTTTGTTTCTGAAAATTATGGATGGGAAAAAACTTCTCAAGAATTAATCTAGATTCTAAATTAACCAAGAAAATTTATTCATTTTACTACTAGAAACATTATTAAACTAAATTTTTGAACTATAATGTTTTAATTTTCAACCACATAATTTGGTTTGCAAGAATGTATATAATCACTGTTTTTATGTACGATTTCATGAAGAATTAATTGAGAAGCCAATGCTAATTGTGAATAATTTTGAGAATTATTTCCAAAATTTGCGGCTGATGTTTGCCACAAACTTTTAATCAAATCCTGTCCTCCATTTGTTGGATTAATTTTATCTATAGCAGCAGAAACGTTTAATGCTCCAGCATGATAAACATGTAATACCAGTAGTCGAAACCAGATATCATCCTCATTGTACTTCAACTGGTAGCGATTGACGATTTTTTTAGCCTCAGGAATACAAATCGTTCTGATTAATCGAGAAGCGGCATAAGCTGATCGATCAAAATCTTTTCGTTCATCAGTAGTTTTGTTGACCGTCAAACCTTGATTTCTTGCAACAGCAGGCATTAATTGAAAAGGTCCATAAGCTCCAGCAGAAGATTTTTTCAGTTGACCAGGAGATTCAATTAATAAAATTGCTTGCGCATACCATGGGTCAACATTGTATTTTTCAAATGCAGAAACTCCCATTGCTAAACTAGGATAAACATCATTGAACTTGTAAAAATCATTCTTCCCAGAAGTAATGAAAATTCGTTCAATTGTATCTAATTTATACTTAGTTCGTAAGCTATCTTTGTATTTTTCTTTTTGTTCCTCTGTTTGTGCTTTCCATTTTGTGAGTGAAGTAATTTCTAAAATTTCACGAGATGAAGCAACATTAATTATACATGAATCGGGAGAAAGCATCATGATTTTTTTCCAGAATAATGGTTGAGGCAACTTATCCCAATTGTCTTGAAATAAAATATTTGCATCCATTAAAACATCTGAATTGTTGTTTTTTACAACATCAATTTTTTCATGATCGTAAGAAACTTGTCCACAAGCCAAACAACTCAAAAAACAAAAAGAAAAAAGGATACGCATAATTGGTGAGTATTAACGAATGATGAAATATAAGAAGAATCTTTCTTTCAACGTTAAACCTTTTAATTTATTTTAAACATTAAGAGTTTAATAACAATAATTTTATTCAACAACTGTTAATTGAATGTCAGCTTCCCAATAATCTTCTCCACCTTGAAAGTCAGATAACAAAGCTGTTTTAAAACGAATCTTATCACCTGATTTTAATTTACTTAACTTTTTGATTTGCTTTTCGGAAAAAGCATTTCCATAAACCATTTCTAAACTTTCCTTTTTCCCATTTTTAGAGATATACATTTCACAAGCATTCACATAAAATGTAGGGATTAA
>DAIOWV010000030.1:0-11742 GCA_036758285.1 Taishania sp.
CGTTTAAGGTATAATCAAAAATATATGGAGCAGTTGAGTTAGAACCTGTAATTGTTACATTAAAAGCCGGTTCATTCAAACATAAAGTACTGTCTTTATCAATTTCAGCCAAAGGCAGTGGTAGAATCGTAAATTGAGCAGTTTGGTTCATCGTTTGATAACAAGAAGCAATACTAGATTCCTCAACACCTATTAATTCATATTGGAATACTCCATCTGTATTTGTAGGTACAATGATAGTTGAAGTTGAAGCTGTAGAAGTTGTTGTTAAAGTATCTCCCTGAAATACATATGTGAATGTATATTCAGCCACACCATTTGAACCAGTAAAAGTTAAAGGAACATTTGTTGTGTTTAAACAAATCGTTGAATCATTACTAAGACCAGCAGAAGGTAATGGATTGACAGTGATGATAGTTGATTCATTGAGTGGACTACTACAAGTTCTATTACTTGCATCAGTTACAGATATAAGTGATAGTTGGAAATTACCTGAAGAAGTTGGTGAGAATGTATGTACAAAGGTATCAATAACATTGACAGAATGATTAACTCCATTCATTGAATAATTTAATGTGTAATTAGGAGAAGAATTATACACACGAATGGGAATATTTAAATCATTGCTTGATAAACAGATTGTAGTATCATTAAATAATATCTCTGCTCTAGGTAATGGATTAACAATAATTCGACTAGTATCAATGTGTTGGCAAATTCCTTTATTGACAGTTCTTACAAATGTGTAAGTATTGGGTGTATTTCCTCCGTAGTTTATTGTAAATTCTGGTTGAGCTATAGAATTATTTGACAGATTTAATGTTGGTGTCCAGTTATAGGCAAAACCACCAGCATCAGGATTTGAAATAATTAATGTTTCACCAGAACAAATCGTATCAGTAAAGTTTGTAGCGCTCATGGTCATCGATAATGGAAAAATTTTATCTGAGCAAAAACATGAATTATTTGTTAAAGACAGTCTTACTATTCCAGAGCAGAATGCGTTAACAGGTATATTATTGAAGGATAGATTTTCTGAGGTTCCTCCAATAATTGACATATTAGATGTTTGAGTCCAAATAACAGGTTCTCCAGTATTGATTACTCCATTTCCGTTCAAGTCCTGAATAATTTCATATACTAAATCGTAGTTATTACTTAAAGAAGCACCTTGATTATAAAATGTAAAGTTACCAGAAAGTGTTTCACTTCCGTTTTGATTTAAATGTACATTTGCGTTTGCATTCAATACATCCAATTGCGTTTTATAAATATAAATGAGTTTCGAATCATCACCTGTTATAAAACCTGTACTACAGCTATTTCCGTCAAGAGAACAGTTAGCAGTCAGCATTACGTTTGTAAAAGCTCTGAGTTCTGTTGTTTGGCATGGGAGTTCAATAGGAGTGGGTGTTAGATTGATTCTAAAACTCATAGAATCATTCATTGATACACCTTCAAAAAGAGGCCATGTAAGGATAGTTTGGCTACCAGAGTTTTCAATTCTTGGTTCGGTTTGAACTATTGAAGCATTATGAATTGCTACAAATGAATTAGGTTCATAGTTTAATCCTGTTGGTAATACAAAATTAACTGAATCTGCATTTCCAAATGGATTTACACCATTGTTTGTAATCGTTAATGTTGTTTGATTATTAGGTCCACAAGGTGTAATGAAATCTATTCCAATATTGATGTCTGTAGAATAAGGAGCAGTCATGTTATTTAGAAAGATTTGTTGAGAGTAATTCAATTCGGATTGATGATTTGAACCACAGAATGATTCTCCTTGTGCTCGGGTAAATATTCTTTGTCCGGAATTGAATCCACAAAGTGGTCTTGCCTTGAATTGAATTTTATAAGAGTTATTTGTTTCATCTACAATTCCAATTAACCCATTCTCCAAAATTGTTACATTTGAAAGATCCCATCTATAAGTAGACCCTGTTACGTTTGAAGGATCAGAAAGAGAAGTTGATATTCCTTGATATACTAAATTGCTCGATCCGTTAATAAATTCTAGACCATATGGAAGTTGTATGTCTGTTAACATATCAAATCCATATCCTAACTGGTAATTTCGAATGGTAATTTCAAAATCAAGTTCATCGCACAATTCATCATTTCCTGTCCCAAGATAAGCTATCTGTGCTTCAAATGAAGGAGTGAGAGGATTTATTGTTAGTCTTAAATTTAAGGGGTCACATTCATAATCATCTACATTCACAGGTACTCCGGAACAACCCCAACCGCTATATACTTCTATCTGGTCTGTTGTACAGCTCGTCATCGTTGTATAAAGTTTATAGGTAACAGAGCTATTAGCAGGCATGTCTAATACATCAAAGACTCCATTTACGTTTGGATAATACCAAGTGTTGGTTGTTAAGTTTAATAGACTATCAGCAGTGATACCAGTTGTTGAAGGAGCTGCAATCCAAAAATTCGTAATATTTGAATTAAATGATGTATTTTGAAAAAATAAATCCCATGTTTCTTGACCAGATTGAGAATTGACCATTAATATGTTTGATTGCATTGATAAAATTGGACCACTGTATGTAACAGGGTCTGTAGATATCCAGCTTGTAGGAGCATATCCAGTTGTGTTTAACTGCGTTACAGGTCGATAATCCCATTTGTATCGTGTGTTTCTTGTACCGTTATCAACATTACATGTAGGACGAATTCTTACACTAATATTACCATGAAAACCATCATCTCCAAACGTTATTGATGCTCCACTTCCTTGTTCTCCAAAAAATGGATAAAGGTCAAATTCATAAATTCTTCCATTCACAGAGATAGGAGTAATTGGAAATGAACCATTCGTAGCCGTAGTTAACGTTCCTGTTGTTCGAACAAAATTAAATGTTGAACTTATGTATTCATAATCATCAGGTAGTTCTACAAACATATTTCCTGGCGCTGACCAATGGCGATATTCAAAAGGAAATAAATTTCCTCCAGCATAATTATTACAACAAGGTCCAATACTTAAGTAATAATTTTGAGTGAGTACAATTTCATCACAATTTTGAGTGGTTAAAGAATTTGCTCCCGAATTCGTATAATACCACCCTATCAAAGTAAATTCTTTATTTAAAGTGTTACAACCCAATAAATCTGTTTGAGGTGCTGTATTAAAGTTTGGATTTGTAGACGTATAAAGACTTGATACAGTATTTACTACATCTAAATAATTTGCATTATTATTAGTTGTGTTTACATAATATGAACGTATAATAACAGAATCTCCAGTTTGTAAATAAACACCAGGGGTGAAATTTAATAGAGGGAGTGTGTGTATATTGAAACCATTTTTCCAGTTTCGGGTACTTCCAGTAGTTGTAACATTTACATTAATGTTTTGATTTGTACTTGAAAAATAAGAATTTGTCGAAGATCTATAAATAACTATATCACTATGACTGTAAGTCATTCTATTACCATGGTTAGTCATTCTATGATTGACAACGATAGAACTAAAATTAGCATTGTTGGGATTACTAATAAAACTTTTATTTGATAATTCTAATGTATCACCATGCATCATTCTGTCTGTCCGAACTTGGTTCATATCGTGAATTGTTCCAGTAGGATCAGGTAACCCATTGTTGTCATTGTCAGGAAGACCTAAGTTGACTCTTCTAACAGCAGTAGAAATTAGATTGGCTCCTTCACAAACGGGAGGGCATAAAACGTCAATATTAGCAGAAATACACCCCATCAACTGCCAACAACCACAAGTACTGGCATTTGGTGCATAAAGTGTTTGAAATTGTAAATTTTTAATTCCTTCAACTGGACATGTGGCACAATTGACTGATAAATCAAAACTGACAGTCCATTGAGTCCCCATTACAATAGTTGAAAATACAAAGTCTACTGTATCTCCAATTGTTTGAATTGTTGGTGTATGATTCTGGACTACTCCTAAATGATTTTTTATTACTAAAGTACTTGGATCAACATTGAGACATCCGTCAGGGAGAATAACTCTATACTTAAAGCGATGTTGATTGGATCTAGGGAATGGAAATTCTGAGTTTACAGCCATAAATGTTACTGTTGCTGATTCTCCATCAACCATAGTTCCTGGAACAAAATCTGGTGATAATTGATTTCGCATATAATAACTTCCAGATGAACTTGGTAAAGAGTTTGATTGCGCAATATCATAGTTAGTACCGCATTTGTTTGTATAGTTTCCTCTATATCTCCAATGAAGTAGGTGTTTTCTAATTGTATTTTCACAATAATCAACACAACAAGTATAATGATTCCAGCGTATAACGACTTGGTCTCCAGGTTCAATCAAAGGTATGTTTAGCGTAACTCCATTTTTTGGATTTGCAGGTAAACAAGCTTTATTTACACCATTGATAGTGCTTACAGGTACAATTGTTTGCTGTCCTCCTCCATTGATTTCAATAGTTAATGATGAAACATTTATAGAGCTATAATAGTCTGTATTAACCCATCCTGTGTGAGAAGAGTAGGATCCAGCAATATCGATTCTTGTATCTATTGCATCTCCTGTTCCATTATTTACAATTGTTAATGAAGAAGGAAAATCACCATTTACATTATTCCCATAACAATTGGAGCCTAGTCCAGTAGAAGTGTTATTAGTGAAGCTATTCCATGGTGTCAATACAAGATTAGGAGTTTCTGAAGCGAATACAATATTGGCAGCATCAGAAAGTTGTTGACATACTTCGTTATTACATCCCCATCTGTAATTGTAAATTGATTGAGCATTTGAACAACTAATGATTTCAATCGTTTCACAAATAGTTATAGATTCTCCAGGATCGAATGTATTATTTCCATTACCAATTGAAGTAAAATCAGCAGATGTCAGAGTGTGTAAAGTTCCATTTGAAATAAGAGTTGGAGATCCTATACTTGAAGATTGCATTCTCAGACCGTTACCATGAATGTGTTCTAATTCAAAAGACGAAAGAGCTCCATTTCCACCATTTGTAATTGTTATACATCTGGTAAATACGTCTCCAACATTACCAAAAAAGCTTTGATTTGTCATCGAAACTAGCGATAAATCGGGTGCACTTATTGTGTAGAGATTGCTGTTATGTGTAAGAGTTTCATTTATCACACCACCGATTCCATTATCTCCTCTATAACTAAACTTGAAAATATTCATTTTCGCCGTATAGTTATCCATACATTCTGCCGCTAATCTTACAGAAAAAGTAGTTGTAGATAATCTACTGAGATTAGGCATGGAAAATGAAATAGTATCAGTAACATTACTACTGATTTCAGTACCTCCTGCAACGCTTGAAGAAACATATCTTATTCCGTTAGGCAATATTAGATCAACATCTATATCTGAGAAATTATAAGGTGATATATTTTGAACAGTCACAGTGTATGTGGCTTCATTTAAACAAGCTGTTAAATTATTAGAAAAGGAGCTTGTAAATTGAGCTGTTTGAGAAAAAGATAGTAAGTGAACAGCAAAAAAAATGACCCCTAAAGTATTCTTTATGGTTGACATGATATAAGTTTCAAAATTAGTATGTATATAATAATCAAGTATTATATTATATATAATAATACGCTTTTTTTTATAAAAGGTTGCTTTTTAATTGTAGTAGAAAGCGTTTACTTTTGTAAAAGTTGTATTTTCAGATGTAAATGTGATTGTTGTTCGAATGTCATCTTCTACTTGATTGATTGATATTCGGATGAGTACGATGGGTGATTTTTCAGGATTTAATATGGCTAAATATTTGCAGCTTGAAATACTTTTGAGGCATACTTTTTTATTGTAATGAAGACTCAATAATTCTTTCACAATTTCCAATTGAACAACTCCAGGGGTAATTGGGTTATTAGGAAAATGACCTTCAAAAATAGAGTCATTCGGATTTAATGTAATTTCTGCAAGTAGTTCATTTTCTTTGAACTGGAAGCTTTTAATGGTGTAAAATTTATCTTTTAATATCATTAGAGTGAGTTAAATTTAGAGTCATCAATAGATGTGTTGATTTTAAGATTAGAAAAAACGTAATTAATCTTTTGATTTTCACTTTCAACCATTGTCATTTCTTCTAGCAATAGTGTTTTTTTTGTAAATAAAAGTTCGATTTTAGAAATATGTTTTGACAATCTAGGATTTTTAGGAGTCAATGTCAGTTTATAATTTTTTGTATTTTCCATATAAGAAATTGAAAAATCATTTTCATTTAAAAAATCCCCTGAAAGCATAGAAATCATCATACCTTGGATTTGCTTTACAATTTTTTGACTAGCAGGATTGTTGATTAATTTGTTGTTTTCATAAAGTTTAACTTTCTCCCCGTTTATTAATATTAGTTGTTTTGCACTTATATTGTCCCAACGAACTTTATTATCTTTTTTAAAATACAATTTCCCATTACCAGTTTGAGGTTCTTTAAACATATTTGAATGAACGAATTCATTGAAATCAGCAACAATACTAGTAGTTTCTTTGTGTTTGTTTTCGATTAGTGACTTTACAGATTTTTTATCTGTTACACTTTTATATTCTTGTGAAATACTATTGAATACAAATAAAATAAAGAAAATGAATATTTTATTTTTCATTATAAAATTGATTTTAACTCTTCTGTTTTAGCAAAATTAATACCATTTTTCACAGAATTGTTGATGAATTGTTCAAGTATAGCTTCTGTTTGAGGAAGGTTGTCGTGAAAAAGAACAATGTCGCTTTTTTTGATTTTAGAAGTTACTCGTTCAAGTAATTTGTATTCTTCTTTTAAAACAGAATCGTAAGACCTTAGACTCCAGCCAATAATTTGTTTTTCCATTTTTTTTACAGCTCTTGCAATTCTTGGGTTGGTATATCCAACAGGTGGTCGAAATAAATGTCCAGGATTGATTCCTTGCTGAATAAGATTATTATCAAAAAATCCAATTTCTTTTTCAACTTTTTCTTGATTTAGTGTAGCAAAAAAAATATTGTGATTTTGAGTGTGATTGCCAATTAAATGTCCTTCAGAAAGTATTCTTTTGATGATCTGAGGATTATTTGAAGCCTTTTCACCAATAATAAAAAAAATAGCTCCAATTTTTTTTCGTTTTAAAGTATCAAGTATTTTGGGAGTCAACAATTCATCGGGGCCATCATCAAATGTTAGTAATACTTTGTCACTATTAGTGTGGGTAATCGTCCTTAAAAAGTAATTTCTGTTTGGTAACAATATACCAAGCGACAAGAATATTAAGAATAGGAGAGAGGCAGCCCCCAGAAGAACCCACATCATTGGTTCATTTTTAAAAATCAGAGTGATCCAAATACAATTCACTACAAATCCAATAATATTTAAATGATGTCTTGTCATAAAAAATTAGACTTTCAAAAAATTATTGAATTAAGGTCAAACCTAATTTACCATTAATTTGATGGTTGACTATCAAAATATACTTATTATCCTTAATTGAATAGTCATTTGCCATATGAACTGCGAATGCTACGGAAGAAAAATACAAACCAGTATATTTTTCATAATTTATTTGATTTTCAATTATTTTTGGGATTTCGCCTGCATATAAAATCAAATCTATACTCGTTGAATTGATCTGATTTTTTTCTAAAAACTGGAGTATAGTTTCTTCAGTGTTTTTGTTGTTAGTATTTATTGTACAATCAATTATTCGTTTTCCGCTCCCTGGTTTCTCTGGTTGAATTGCTAAAAGAGTTACTCCAGAGGTAAGTGGCAAATCTGAGTTAATTATTTGTGGAGTTAATAAATTTAAAAAATCGATTGCCTCGTCGGCAGCTCCGACTAAAACATTCTGTTTTCCTTCAGACACACACATTAATCCATCAATTAAAGCTGTTTCAAAAGAAAGGCTGTTTTGAGTGTGTGTCATATTATAAGCGTGATTGTTTAAAGCAATTGATATTGCTCCAGCAATCGTATTGTGTGTTGATTGTATAAATGATGTAGGTGAAAGTGTATCACCAGTTGATGTTATAAATGTTTGTAAGAATTTTTCAGTGTCTTTCAGACAGCCCAAAGAAGTACCCACAGAGATTGAGTCAAAAGGTATTTCAGTTTCGTTCTGACATACTTGTGCTGCAGTTAAAGCCATTCTCAAAACAGGGCTAAATCTTCGCAAGGAAGCCGAAGGAATATACGCTTTGTAGTCAGGTGCAATAATCTCAGAAGAATGCTCTAACGGTATTAGTGTTTCCCAAATATTATATTTTTGAAAGCTGTCTTGATGACCAATTGAAACAATTGATTTTATTATTACTGGCATTTTTTTCATTTACAGGTTTCAAATTTAATCAAAATGAATGAAATCAAAATAGATTAATTAAGGTAAGGATTAATAACCTTTTAAGTTTGTAGAAAAATGATATTTTTTTTCCCAAAAAATGATTTATATTAAATTAATACTATATTAGCAAAATTATAAAACTGCTAAATTTAAATTAAATGAGAAAAATTGTATTGATGGCATCGTTATTGTTTGCAGGTGCAAACGTTAATGCGCAAGGTCTTTATGGGGAATTAAGTGTTGGATATGGTGTTGGAGCTCCTTCAACTTTACTAGGAACTGATGTAACAGCAACAGCAACAACTTATTCTCAAAAAGGTATTTATGGAACATTAGGAAGTGGTTTAAATATTACTTTAGCACCAGGATATATGTTTTCTGAGCATATTGGTGTTGAATTAGGAATTAACTATTTCATGGGTAATAAAGTAGTTATGTCTAATGCAACAGCTCCAACAGGATCTGATAAAACGACTGCTAATTCTAGCCAAATTCGTTTATTGCCTTCATTGGTTTTAAGCACAGGAGGTGAAAAATTATATGGATTTGCAAAAGTTGGATTAGTTGTACCAGTTGCAGGAGACACAAAAGGATTTAGAGAGGTATCTACTTTAACTCCACTAGGAGCTATTCCAACTGAAATTCACACAACAAACAAAGGAAACGTGTCTGTTGGATTCAGAGGTTCAGTAGGTGTTGGTTATAACTTGTCTGAAAAATTAGCTTTGAGTTTAGAAGTATTCCATACAAGCTTATCAATTAAAGCTAAATCAAGAGTAATTGATTCATACACTACAAACGGAGTTGATCAAATTGCTAATGCACCTAAGTATTCTACAGAAACAAATTATGTAGATGAACTTACACAAACTTCAAATAATAGTACTTATAATACTAATTTTTCACCAACTTCAGCAAAAGAAGAATTGGCAAGTAAAACTAGTTATAATCAATTAGGAGTTTCTGTTGGAATTAAATATAATTTCTAATTAGGAATTTTAGAATAAATGAAAGCCAGCTAATCAAATTAGCTGGCTTTTTATTTTATTCATCAATAATAATAGAAATATTAAAAAATAGATTATCTTTGTACCCGATTAATTAATTATTAACCGGGGTTTCGTACTCCAAATAATAAACAAAAAACTATGGCAACTCGTATTAGATTGCAAAGACATGGTAAGAAAGGAAATGCTTTCTTCCATATTGTAGCTGCAGATAGCAGAGCAAAAAGAGATGGTAAATTCATCGAGAAGTTAGGAACTTATAATCCAAACACAAATCCAGCAACAATTGACATTAACTTTGATCGTACTTTACATTGGGTACAAGTTGGTGCTGAGTTGACTGATACTGCTCGTGCAATTCTTTCTTACAAAGGAGTACTTTACAAAAATCACTTGATTAAAGGTATTGCTAAAGGAGCATTGAACGAAGCACAAGTTGAGGAGAAGTTCAACAAATGGTTAGCTGATAAAGATTCAAAAATCACAGGTAAAAGTGATAATCTTGCAAAAGCTAAAGCTGACCAAAAAGCAGCAGCATTGAAAGCAGAAGAAGCTGTTAATGCAGCAAAAGCAAAAGCTATTGAAGCAAAAAATACTCCAGAACCAGAAGTAGCTGAAGAAGTTGCAACTGAGGAAGTAGTATCAGAAGAAACAGAAGCAACTGAAGAGACTTCTGAAGAAACTTCAGCTGAGTAATTTTAAAATTCATATTTGAATGAATAAGGCAGATTGCTTTCATTTAGGGTATGTAGCGAAACTTCACGGATTTAAAGGTGAAGTTTCGCTTTTTTTGGACGTTACTAATCCTGAGGATTATACAACGTTGGATGCTCTATTCATTGAGATTAATGGACAATTAACTCCATTTTTCATTACTACACTTAAATTAAAAAACAAAGGATTTGCTGCGTTGAAATTAGAAGGAATTGATACTGAAAATGACGCACGATTGTTACTCCGTAAAAATGTTTACTTACCAGCTTCTATTCTACCTGAATTAGAAGGTACAAATTTCTATGATCATGAAATTATTGGCTTTTCGGTTGAAGATAAAGAATACGGAAATATAGGAAAGGTTATTCAAGTGATTGATCTTTCTGCTAATCCTTTAATTCAAATAGAGAAAGATGGTGTGGAATTATTAATTCCTCTACAAGAAGGTGTTATCGTAGAAGTGGACAGAAAAAAGAATCTATTAAAAGTTGATGCTCCTCCAGGTTTAGTTGAACTGTATCTGGGCTAATTGTGAGTATTTTTCAGTTTAAATATTTTTCAATTCAGCAAAATAATTCTACATTAAAAGTAGGGACTGATGCGATGGTATTAGGTGCATTGGTTCATGGTAATTATCAAACTATTTTAGATATTGGTACAGGAACAGGTGTTTTAGCTTTAATGTTAAAACAAAAAAATGTCCATTCTAAAGTATTGGCAATAGATATTGATGACCAAGCTCTTCTCGACTGTAAGGTTAACTTCGAAAATTCAACTTGGAGTGGAGATTTAAACTGTAAAAGGGAAGATATCTTCACATTTGATTCATCACAATTATTTGATTGCATCGTTTGTAATCCACCATACTATGAAAATGGTTTATTGTCTTCTTCTGAGGCATTAAATAGAGCAAAGCATACATCCGATTTTTCATTAGAAAGTTTATTTACGAAAGTTAAATCACTTTTAACTGCAAAGGGAAATTTTTGGGTTATTCTACCTGTAGAAAATGCAGAAAAATGGTTTGTTTATTGTGAAAATATTCAATTATATGTTCAAGAACATATAACAATTTATGGGAAGCCAAATTTTCCAAAGCGCATTGTCATGAAAATGGGAACCGAATCATTACCAACGGATAAAAAACATTTTGTGATAAGAGATAATGAGAATGTTTATACAGAAGAATATCGAAAACTAACTTTAGAATTTCATAATAAAAAAATATAGCCCACAAAAATGTGAGCTATAGAAACAAATTCTTATCCTGAATTCGGGTTATTTATTTTTTATACTGCAACATTGTGTTCTCTTAAAGCATCATTTAAAGATGTTTTTAAGTCAGTAGAAGCTTTTCGTTTTCCGATAATTAAAGCACAAGGAACTTGGTATTCACCTGCAGGAAATTGTTTAGTATAAGAACCTGGTATTACGACACTTCGCTCAGGTACATAACCTTTAATTTCAATTGGTTCATCTCCAGTTACATCAATTATTTTAGTTGATTTTGTAAGAACAACATTTGCTCCTAAAACAGCTTCTTTTCCAACTCTAACGCCTTCCACTACAATACATCTTGACCCAATAAACGCATTATCTTCAATAATGACAGGTGCTGCTTGTAAAGGTTCAAGGACACCTCCAATACCAACACCACCACTAAGATGTACATTTTAGTGGTGGTGTTGGTATTGGAGGTGTCCTTGAACCTTTACAA
>DAIOWV010000030.1:11752-20521 GCA_036758285.1 Taishania sp.
GTACATTTTTTCCAATTTGAGCACAAGACCCTACTGTAGCCCAAGTATCAACCATCGTACCTGAGTCAACATAAGCTCCGATGTTTATGTATGAAGGCATCATAATTACACCAGGAGCAACATAAGATCCGTATCTGGCAATTGCATGTGGAACAACTCTTACACCTAATTCTGCATAATTGCGTTTCAAAGCCATTTTATCATGAAATTCAAAAGGACCAACTTCAATTGTTTCCATTTGACGAATAGGAAAGTACATTACAACTGCTTTCTTAACCCATTCATTTACTTGCCATTCTCCATCTTCTAAAGGTTCGGCAACACGTAAAAGTCCTTTGTCAATATCTTCAATAACTTGATTGATCGTATCAATAGTTTCTTGTTCTTTTAATAACTCTCTATTTTCCCAAGCGGCTTCTATAATTGATCTCATGTCTGTTTTTTATGTAAAATTAGCAAAAATCAGCGTTATTAAAAGTCTAATGTGAACTTGGGGGGAAAAAGAAATGAAATGGCTTTTGCTTAAAATGTTTCCATATTGAAATGGCTACCAATCTTAATTCCAATAAAGGAATACTTCGTGATCTAAATGCTAAGGTTAGTGATAATGTAAAACTTACAAGGAAATTTACTAAGCCAATGATACCTATTCCAAATACACCCCAAACAATCATATCTGTAGAAACTTTGAAATCATGTCCGTATAGTCCCAATGCAAGATTACCGCTAGCAAAAGTAATGTGACGAATATCTAAATCTAGTCCTATAAAAATACCAATTGAAGCAGTACTTCCCATGAAAACACCAAACCAGAAATTTGAAATAATTCCTGCCCATTTCTTTTCATAGAATTTTGCCAACTTGGATGTTTTTTCTTTTCCAAAAGATCGTTTTAATATTGGATGTTCCTGAATTCGGTAATAAACAGAATTGTGTTTATCTATTAGCAATACTTCCTGCTATAATTCCAGAAATAAATAAAAAGAAACCTGCAATTGCTGCATGAAAAATTGCTGGTGAAGATATTGGACTTAAATCATTAACTAAGTGAAACCATTTTGTTTCAGCAATGTTATAATGAAAAAGCTTGTCGATACCCCAGATTAAGAATAAAGCAACTGGAAATGCAACCATTACATTTCCAAAAAAAGCAATGAACTGAGAGCGAAACACACGAGCAAAAAATATAGCAAAATTACGATACTTATCTGTATTGTTTTTATTTGTTTCCTTAGTACCTTGTTCTATTGCACTAACCAAGGCGGAAGCAGTCATAGCTGGTTGTTTTGTTGCTAACGTACATCCAAAAAGATAGATTGAAATAAATCCAATGGAGTAGTTCATACTATATAAAAAAGCATGACCTAAATCACTTGTTTCAATTTTTCCTAGCAATACCTTAAATACACAGAGAAACGCAACAATTAATCCTCCCCCAGATGCAGTACGTAACATTTTAAAGTATTCTTTTCGTGTTTTTGTAATGTAGTGTTCACCTGTTTGAGCTGTATGCTGAGTTATTTCATAGGAAAGTAATTGAGTACTTTCTCCAATTAATTTCTTGACATTACTTTTGTTACAATTATACTTAATCAATAAAAAAGTAAAATCAATAGTCTTCGTTTTTACTTCAGATGGAGTATCTAAAACCAAAAATGGTAGAAGTTCTTTAATTCTTTCTAATTGTTGGCGAATTCTTAGTAATGATTGATTAACTTTTAACGAAATTCCGTATTTATGTGAGTTGTTGAAAGCAACATCGACATAGTTTTCACACTGTTTGTGTAAAAGAATAATTTGCTTAAAAATTAAGTCGTTAGTTGATAAGTATTTTTTATCAGCTAGCATTAAACTTTCATTTAAGTCTGAAAATTCACGTTGAAGTGCAATGAATGGACTATCAAAATTTTGATATTCAGGAACCATTTTATTGACATCCGTTTCCATAACTCTACCAGTAATTCTTTGAACTAACACTTCAAGTCCATAAAATAATTCAGAAAGCACAAAATTGTTTTTACCTTCTTTGTATAGAGTGTTAAATTCACAAAGATTAAAAACATCATCAACTTGATTTTGAGGAATTTTTTCTAACCAAATAGGGTCATTACTTGAGTAAAAAACTTGATTTAAAACAAATTGTAAAGTATCCTTTGCTGGTTGATCAGGTAATAATTTTTCAATAAATCGTTTTCTAACTTCATAAATAAAGTCAGTATCTTTAATGATTCCTGTATCTGTAATTATTTGATCAAGATCTTTTTTGTATAATAACTCATTTAAATAATTGACAAATAATGATTTATAATCATCATTTTCGTTAAGTAAATTTAAAAATGGAGTTAAGTCAATTTCAGAATTAATTTCCTTTTCATCAGGTCGAAATACATTTACTATATCAACTAAAAAATCAACATCTGATTTATTTTCAGTAGTTTGATTTTCTTGTTTTTTTTCAAACAGTGCTCTTAACAATCCTGACTTATCAAGAGGTTGTTTCTTTTTTTGAAAAAGGTATTTCAGTTTCATTTACTTTTTAGAATTATTTTTTATTTAAAAAGATCAATAAATAGTTTTAAAGTAATAAACTTGATATTTGTAAATACTTAGAAATGTATTGCAAATTTAAAAAAATCGACAACATATCTTGATAAGGTCTGATAATTTAAATTCTATTTTTTACAACTAGTTTTAAAAAAAATGATTGTAGTTTATTCTAATCGAATAAATTAGAAAGAATTCAAAATTGATTCATTAACTTTACCATTATGAAAATCTTGATAATTGAAGACGAAAAAGACCTTGCCAATAGTATTGCTGAATACCTTTCGGAAGATAATTATTTGTGCGAATTTGCGAGTACTTTCAATCAAGCATTGGATAAAATCACGACATACCATTACGATTGCATTCTATTGGATATCATGTTACCCGATGGAAGTGGAATGAATCTATTGGAAGAACTTAAACTGCAAAACAAACAAGACGGTGTCATCATTATTTCAGCAAAAGATGCTTTAGATGATAAAATTAAAGGTCTACAAATTGGTGCAGACGACTATTTGACCAAACCTTTTCACCTTGCAGAATTAGCAATGCGTATCTATTCTGTTATTCGAAGAAAACAATTTGGAAACGCAAATACAATTGAACAAAACGAACTTCAAATCGATTTACTTGCAAAAACAGTTGCTGTTCATCAACAAACGATTTCTTTGACAAAAAAAGAATTTGATTTGCTGCTTTACTTTGTTGGCAACAAAAATAGAGTTATTTCAAAAAGTACTTTGGCAGAACACCTTTCCGGAGATTTTGCAGATATGCTCGACAATCACGACTTTATTTATGCGCACATCAAAAATTTGAAAAAGAAACTAAACGATGCTGGTTGCGAAAATTACTTGAAAACAATTTACGGAACAGGTTACAAATGGGAAGTATGACAAATTTATTGCAAAAAACACTCAAACCGCACACCATTTTTGCTTTCATCGTTTTTTTGGTTAGTATTCCTATTTATTTTCTTTTGGTTGATTGGATTTGGCTAAAAGAACTCGATGAGAACAACGAATTGATTGCTCAACGAATTGAAAATGAATTTAACGAACAAAAAATAAGCGATGAAAAACTAAATGAAAGCATTACCTTTTGGAATGATATTCAATCTGTTGGGAAAATTGAACGAATTGCAAATCCACTCGGAAAAGATAGTGTTTATGCTGTCAGAAGACAAAATCCTTACACAAAAGAAGTCGCAATCGACCGTTTTCGTGGATTGATAACTAGCATTCAAATCAACAACAAGAATTTTATGCTTACCATAGAAACAAACGTTGAAGAAAGCGAAGAAACTGTTGCTTATATCGCTGCTGTTGTACTACTTTTCTTTATCATTTTGATTGTTGGATTTTGGATTTTGAATAAATGGCTTTCTCAAAAAATCTGGAAACCATTTCACGATACATTGGAGAAATTGAAGACATTTAATTTAAATAATCAAACTGAAATTCAATTTCTTGAAACAGATATTATTGAATTCGCTGAACTCAATACTGCTTTGGATAAACTTCTAAAACACAATATTTCAGTTTTTAAAAGTCAAAAGGAATTTACAGAAAATGCTTCTCACGAATTACAAACTCCATTAGCGATTATCAAAAATAAATTGGATTTACTATTACAGGAAGATTCCATTACTGATCGTCAATACCAACTGATTGAGGCAATCAATCGAGCATTGACACGAATCACTCGTATTAATCGCAATCTATTACTATTGTCGAAAATTGAAAATCAACAATTTAATAACAATACACAGCTCAATTTCAGTTCAATTTTAAACCAATGTATTGAGCAATTAACGGAATTTTCAGCTGATAAAAATATCAAAATTAAGAATCCCATTCAAAACAATATACTGATTAATGGAAACGAGGTATTGGTAGAAATTCTAAACAACAATTTACTTCTCAATGCAATCATACATACTTTCGAAAATGGAGAAATTGAAATTAAACTCAATGAAAAACAATTGATTGTGACGAATTCAGGAAAAACGGCATTAAAAACTAAAAATCTGTTCAAAAGATTCTCCAACAATTCATCTGAAACTAGTAATAGTGGTTTGGGATTGGCAATCATTTCAGAAATTTGCAAGCAGCATCAATGGGAAATAAATTATTCTTTTTCGAATAAGATGCATCATTTCACCATTCAATTTTAATTTCTTCAAAATTTCTTCAAAATCGGACTGCAATTTTGTGTTACAATTTTAAAAGACACATTATCATGCAATCCAAAAAATCAATTTTCATTTTAATCTTTTTTGTGTATTTGAATACGAATGCACAGGAAACAAAAACATTGCTAGATACGACCAATTGGAAAAACGTTGGTTTTATGGCCTTATCAGGATTTAATTATTCAAAAATTGACAAATCCAATGCCGTGTTGATACATCTTAGAAGTGGTATTGTCATCAAAGACAAAATCACTATTGGCGGTTTTTTAAATACTTCTGTCAATGATATTATTCCCAAAAGTGAAACAATTCCAGGGATTTATCTCGACTACAAAACTTATGGTTTTTTTTGTGAATATACTATATTTTCAAACAATCTTGTTCATGCAACCTTTCCTGTATTGATTGGTGGTGGTGAATTGGAAATGAATGAATATGAAGCGGATCTAAATCTAGGTGAAGTTCATTTTTTCAACGTTGAACCTGGTGTTTTTCTAGAGCTAAATATTTACAAATACATTCGTTTCAATGTTGGTTTTACTTATCGTTTTATAGGAAATGTAAATTATCGCAACATGAATCAATCCAATATATCAGGATTTTCAGGCCAAATAGGATTAAAGTTCGGAGTTTTTAATTGGTAATTTCTAAAAAAATGAAAACAATAAAATTTATAGTAATGACAACAGTATTGTTGTTTACTTCAGTTTCGTTCTCGCAAGTAACATCTGTTACCATCTCAGGAACATTAAAAGATAAAAATGACAAATCTCCTTTGGCTTTTGTGAATGTAATTCTCAAAAATGAGCATGATAGTAGTTTTGTTACAGGTACTGTCACTGACGAAAGTGGGCTATTTTCACTGACTAACGTTAATCCTGGAAGTTATTTCTTAGAAATAAAGTACTTTGGTTATATCACCTACCAGAAATCACTGTTTATCGGTAATCTATCTGAATTTTTGAATCTTTCAAACATTGAATTGGAGGAAAACACAACACAATTGAATGAAATTGTCGTGAGTGCAAAACAAGATGATGTGAACGGAAAATTGGACAAAAAATCGTATTCTGTTGAAGATAATATTTCGCAAGGTGGAGGTTCTGTCTTACAAACTATGCAAAATTTGCCTGGAATTACCGTTCAAGATGGTAAAGTACAATTGAGAGGAAATGATAAGGTAACCATTTTGATTGATGGGAAACAAACAGCAATGACAGGGTTCGGAAATCAATCTGGTTTGGACAATATTCCAGCATCAGCAATTGAGCGCATTGAAATCATCAACAATCCATCGTCAAAATACGATGCGAATGGAAATGCTGGAATCATAAATATCATTATGAAGAAAAACAAGCAAGATGGTTTTAACGGAAAAGTTGGTTTGTCAGGAGGACTTGGTTCATTGTGGGTGAGAAAAGAAAATTTGCCAACAATTCGACCACAATATACTTTTACACCAAAAATAAACCCTTCGATTTCGTTGAATTACAGAAAAGGAAAAATCAATGCTTTTTTACAAACTGATAATCTATACACTGAAACCTTGAACAAAAACGAATTTGTGGATCGAACCTATGAGGATGGAACGATAGTAAAACAACAATTAAAGAGAAATCGCAACACTAACTACTTCACGTCAAAGATTGGAATTGATTGGCACATCAATGAGCGAAATACCTTGACTGTGTCTGGATTGTTTGGAAGTGAAAAGATAATAGACCGAGGAGATCAACCTGTGTTTAATGAAGATTTATCACAACGAATTCGCTTGTGGCAATTTTTAGAAGATGAATTGAAAACAACTGTAATGGGATCTGCTCAATTTCAACATAAATTCAAGGACGCAGGGCACTTGCTAAACATCGGATTCAATTACACATTTCACAGAGAAGATGAAAAGTATTTTTACGACAACTATTTAGTTTCATCAATAGGAACAGATGCATTTAAACTCTTATCCGACGAACAAGTTTACGATTTCAGTCTTGACTACATTAAACCTTTGAAGGATGGCCGACTTGAAACAGGAATAAAATTGAGAGACAGAGGAATTCCAACTGATATGCAATTTATTCCAGGAGAAAATTCTGTTTTAGACACCAATGCCGGAGGTTGGGCAACTTACAAAGAATTGATTCCGGCAATTTATGGAAATTACATTTTTGAAAGCAAGAAAATTGAAGCAGAACTAGGAATGCGTGTAGAATACGTAAAAATCCAATACGATGTCAATCCAAATCACAACACCTACAAAAGCGATGGCTACGATTATATACAACCATTTCCAAATTTTCGATTTACATACAAAATGAATGACAGAAACCGACTTTCTTTGTTCTACAATCGACGTGTGGATAGACCAAATGAAGTTGACATTCGAATTTTTCCAAAATATGACGATGCCGAAATCATTAAAGTAGGAAATCCAGCTTTGCGACCACAATTTACCAACTCAACCGAATTGGGATATAAAACAAACTGGGACAAAGGTTATTTTTACTCTGCTGTTTATCATAGATTTACCAATGGTACAATTACCCGAATTTCCAGTAGTGTCCCAGGAGACAATTTGATTTACGCTATTTTTCAAAACATCGGAAAAAGTAATACAACAGGTTTAGAAATCATCTTTTCCCAAGATGCTACAAAATGGTATTCGTTTAATATAAATGCAACTATTTATCAAAACACAATTGATGCATTTACAGTTGAAAATCTGTATCCTGTCACACATACATTTTCTGCTGATAAGCAACAACTTGTGTCCGGAAACATCAAATGGAACAATAAATTTCACTTGCCAAAGAATTTTGATATTCAGTTAACTGCAATCTATTTAGCTCCTGATATTATTCCACAAGGAAAGATTGAGCAACGATTCTCATTGGATTTTGGAGTTAAAAAAACAATTCAACAAGGAAAAGGAGAATTGTTTTTGAATGCTTCAGATTTATTCAATACAATGGTAATTAATAAAGAAATTCAAGCAAACGGATTTCGTTATACAAGTGTAGATTACTACGAAACGCAAGTTATTCGTGTGGGATATAGCTATAAATTTTAAGAATGATTATTCGCCAAGAATGAGCGTTGCTTTCTTCTTTCTTTTAACAAAAAGACCGATTCGTCTGACTTCTTTGAAACTATACCATTCTAAATTAGGAAATTCGTCTTTTGTTTTGGTCAGTATGGAATGTGTAACAGTATATGTTTCTGATAAATTAGGATTAACAAGGATTTTTTTATATCCTTTGATTGTATCTTGTTCACCAATTGCATAATAATAGATGTATCGTTCTCTAGGGTTTTTTGTTGAAATTTCTTTTTCTTCTCCTGGTAATAATTCAACCCAACCTTGAGTAATCCAACCGCTAAATTGAAATTTATTGACAAAATAAGCAACAGATACACGATACGATTTGTCAAAATTGTTTTTAATGTAAAATTGACTATTCGAATTAAAAACAAAAATTAACGAAGTGATTACTGAAATAAAAAGATTTTTCATAGTTTAATTATTTTGTCTAGATACAAAGACTTGGATTATCGTTGTCAAAAAATGCTATAAAATGAAAAAGAGATAGAATATAACACTTCCATCTCTTTTCATTTTCCAAAAAAGAAAATTATTTTGCTGGTTCTTGAAGCTGATCTGAAATCGTTTGAGAGATTGCAGATTTTTCAAAACGTAATTTAGTACCTTCACTGCTAATTAAAACAGTAGTATCTGTAACTTCTAATATTTTTCCGTGAATTCCTCCAATTGTTACAATTTTGTCTCCTTGAGATAATGCTTCTCTAAATTTTTTCAATTCTTTTTGTTTCTTCATTTGAGGGCGGATCATAAAAAAGTAAAAAACTCCTACCATCAACAAAATCATTAATAATTGACTTTCCATAATTGTTGTTTTATTTATTTTTAATTTATTGTGTTATCTCTCCTTGGATTGAAACGATCAAAGGGGAGGGGGTTGTGTTTGAAATAATTCTAATATCTCTACTAAATTTTCCAACTCCAATTTTAT
>DAIOWV010000030.1:20604-28140 GCA_036758285.1 Taishania sp.
ATCAAAGGATGATCTCCTGTATTTTTAACTGAAATTTTTGCTTTTATAATTTCACCTTTGGAAACGGTACCAGCATCATAAATTCGATCAACTTCTGCTGTTGTTCTACTTCCAATTGCTACATCATCAGAACCGCATGCACTCAAAAGTAATAACGAACTTAATACAAATAATAATTTCATAGTTTACTTATTAATTTAAATTTGAAAACGTTAAAAATTAAGGTGTAACTCAATTTTCGATTTCAAAATTACAATTTAACTTATTAATCCTCTACCAATTTTTTGAATTTTACCTTCTTCTTGTAAACGAAGAATCGCTTTATCTAATATTCCATTTATAAAACCATTACTTTTTGGTGTAGAATAGAATTTTGAGATTTCGATGTATTCGTTTAATGTAACTTTTGTTGGAATCGTTTTGAAAATTTGAAATTCTGTGATAGCCATTTTCATCAAAATGACATCCATCTTAGCAATACGATCAAGTTCCCAATTTTTTGTTAAATCATCAATCAATACTTCATTTTCTTTATCCATTGAGATTGTTTTGCGAAGGAGTTCTTTTGTAAATTCTCTTTCGTCATCTTCATCTTTGTATAAATCTAAAATGATTGCATCTTGATCCGCAGAATCGATAGTTTTAATCGTTTTCAAAACCATTGTACAAGCCAAATCGATATCATCCAACCAATGAATACTTAAATCTTCAAAATAACTATACAAAAGTGGAAAATTTGCAATTTCAACTTTAAACAAATCAATAATGAATTGTTTATCAGCTTCAAAACCACTAATTCCATTGTTCATATGCTCGAAATAAGTCTCACTATCACGAATGTGTAAGAACATTTTTCTAAACATCTCTTGTTTTTCATCACCAATCCAATTCACTTTATTTTCTTCAGAAAGTAAAGTTAATTTTTTACTTTCCTCGATTTTTTGGATGATTAGATTATTGACAAATTTCAAATTTGGATTTAAATCATCATCTGATGGGCGAATTTTCTTTTTATTCTCATCAATTCGTCTTTCAGCAAATACTTTTACTTCTGGAATTGACAGTAATAAATAAAGGTATAAATCATAAATTCGATCTATTGCATCGAACAACTCATTTTCTGTTCTTCGGTAATTTTCTTCTTCTGATTGAAAATAAGCATACAATGCTTGAAGTACTTTAATCCTTAGATGTCTTCTGTTTAACATTCTTTTTTTGTTTTTCTTATCTCGGTAATTTTACCTTTCCTACTGATTCGATACGTTCTTCTGCCATTTTATTAGCAATTTGATAAGTAGGAATATTTTCTGTTGATGAACGTTTAATAATTTCAGCAATTGTTGAATAAATATCATTTGCTTTATTCAATGCCCACTCTGGAGTTAAATTTGCAACTTCAGAATAACAATTGATTACACCACCAGCATTTAGTGCGTAGTCAGGAGCATAGATTATACCTTTTTCCATTACTCTACGACCATGAATTTCTTCATTCTTCAACTGGTTATTTGCTGCTCCAGAAATAATTGAACATTTCAAACGGTCTAATGTCTCGTCATTGATTGTTGCACCCAAAGCACATGGAGCGTAAATATCAACATCCAAATCATAGATTTCGTCTAAACCAACAACCTTTACGCCATATTTTTCAGAAACTCTTTTTAACGTAGGTTCATAAACGTCAGTTATAAATACTTCAGCACCTTCTTTTGTTAAAGATTCAACCAAATATTCTCCAACATGACCTACACCTTGAACAGCAATCTTTCTTCCCGCAAGTGAGTCTGTTCCAAATTGTGCTTTTGCACAAGCTTTCATTCCAACGTAAACACCTTGTGCAGTTACAGGAGAAGGATCACCAGATTTACCAGGTAAACCAACAACATGATTAGTCTCCATATTAACATACACCATATCTGCAGGAGAAATACCCACATCTTCAGCAGTAATGTAGTTACCACCTAAGCTGTTTACAAATTTACCAAAACGTCTCATTAACGCTTCAGATTTTATTTTTCGTGAATCACCAATAATTACGGCTTTTCCACCACCTAAATTTAAACCCGCTAAAGAGTTTTTATAAGTCATCCCTCTCGATAATCTTAAGACATCGTTTAATGCATCCAACTCATTGTTGTAAGCCCAAATTCGAGTTCCTCCAAGTGCAGGTCCCAAAACAGTATTGTGAACAGCAATAATTGCTTTTAATCCTGTTTCGTTATCATTGCAAAATAGTAGTTCTTCATGATTGTATTGGCTCATTTGAGCAATTACTGGATTTTCAGCTAGACTGATATCAGCAATACTTTTAACTTCAAACATACGTTAATTATTATTTAAAACACACACTTATTTGCTCCTGAATGACTACTTTTGTAAGCATCAGAACAAAATAGACTGTGCAAATTTAGGAATTTTATAGTATGAAATCACTTCGACACCTCAACAAATATTTTTTAAAGTATAAATGGCAACTTTTATTGGGTGTTTTTTTCATAATTGCATCGAATTTTTTCTACATTAAAATGCAAACTTTCTTGAAAGATGTTATCGATACAATCATTTCAGGTAATGGAAAACCATTTGATGTACTGGGATTTAATATAGTACTAGATACTTCTGATGCGATGATGATTGCGATAAATATTGGGGTTGTTTACATGTCGCTCATTTTGTTGAAAAGTATATTTTTATTTTTTCAACGTCAAACGATAATTAAGGTATCTCGTTTTATTGAATTTGATTTGAAAAATGAAATTTATCAACAATACCAACGTTTAGGATACGGTTTTTACAAACGAAATAGCACTGGAGATTTAATGAATCGTATTTCTGAAGATGTTTCCCATGTACGTATGTTTTTAGGTCCTGGAATAATGTATAACATCAACTTGGTTGTGGTATTTGCATTAGTTGTTTATGAAATGTTGAGCATAAATATCTGGCTAACGTTAATTGTTCTTTTTCCACTGCCAATTATGTCTTATCTTATTTATAAAGTTTCTGATAAAATAAATAAAATGAGTCATTTGGCTCAAAAAGATCAATCAAATTTGACCACAATTACACAAGAAACTTTTTCAGGTATTCGTGTAGTAAAAGCTTATGGGCGTGAAAATGAAATGAATGAGCAATTCATCG
Source organism: Taishania sp. (assembly GCA_036758285.1). Classification (GTDB taxonomy): domain Bacteria; phylum Bacteroidota; class Bacteroidia; order Flavobacteriales_D; family Crocinitomicaceae; genus Taishania. The sequence goes on from DAIOWV010000030.1 coordinate 23,746, forward strand.
ATTCATCTAAGAAATACAAAGGAAAATTAATGAAATTGGTATTAATCAATGCGTTATTTACCCCAACAATTACCAGTTTGATTGGATTGTCTACAATTCTTGCCATTTATATAGGTGGCTTACTTTCTTTCACTGGAGAAATATCTTTTGGAGAAATTGTATTATTTGTTTCATTTATTAATATTTTAACTTGGCCTTTTGCTAGTTTAGGATGGTTAACTTCAATTATTCAACGAGCAGTTGCTTCACAAGAGCGAATAAATGAGTTTTTGAAAGAAAAACCAGAGATTGAAAATAATAATCAAACACCATTTACATTAAAAGGTAAAATTGAATTTAGAAATGTGACTTTTACTTACGAAGGAGCAAATCACCCAGCGATAAGTAATTTAAGTTTTATCATTGAATCAGGTGATACAGCAGCATTTATAGGAAAAACAGCAAGTGGTAAAAGCACGATATTGAAATTGCTGTTAAGACAGGTTGAACCTCAGTCTGGTGAGATTTTGATTGATGATATTCCATTAAGTCAGGTTAATTTAGATGCATTTAGAGACCAATTAGGAATTGTTCCTCAAGAAGTATTTTTATTTAGTGACAGTATTGCAAACAATATCCGTTTTGGAACGAATTCATTAGTTTCACAAGATGATATTATTCAAGTCACAGAATATGCTCATGTTAGACATAATATTGAAGAATTTGAACATGGTTTTGAAACCATACTTGGTGAACGTGGTGTGAATTTAAGTGGGGGACAAAAACAACGGGTGAGTATTGCGCGTGCTTTAATCAAAAAACCAAAGCTTTTATTATTAGATGATTGTCTTTCTGCAGTTGATACTGAAACGGAAGAGATTATTTTATCTCATTTGAAACAAGATGAAAATGTATCAACAACAATTATTGTTTCTCATCGAATTTCTTCATTACGAAATGCGAATAAAATCATTGTAATTGATGACGGCCATAAAATAGAAGAAGGAACACATGAGGAGTTGATCGACATAGATGGAATTTATAATGATATGTATTTAAAACAACTCGCAGAAGAAAATATTTAACATTTCATTTGCATTTATCGAAAAAAAAATGCAATCTTGTTAACACTATACGCTAAAATATTTAAACTATGGACAACGAAAATGGAGGGGAGGTCTTTTCAAAAGCTGTCAGAGCCGGAAAAAGAACATATTTTTTCGATGTTAAGTCTACAAAGGGAAACGATTTATATCTAACTGTAACTGAAAGTAAAAAAACAACACAAGACGGAAGAGAAACATTTCAAAAACATAAAATTTTTCTTTACAAAGAAGATTTTGAAAAATTCAGAGAAGGGTTTGAAGAAGCATTGGCTAAAATTGATGAGTTAAGAGACCATGATGTTGCTAATGAGTCTTATACTGATATGAAATTTGAAGATTTATAATTAAAACTCTTTCATTAATGATATTCCGCTATCTATTAATAGTGCTATTTTGTAACGCTTTTATAGTTTTAGCGCAAACGACTACATCCAAAGGTTTAACAACTATTAAAACAAAAAATGGAATTTTGTATGTTAATAAAACAGATAATGCTTTAAATGTTGTGGGAGAGTTGGTTTTGTCTGACGAAGGAATAATCAAAGCGAATGAACATGGAGTATTTGATACAAAACATGGATTTAATTTTATTTTAGATAAAAAATGTAAATTGACCGCTATCCAATTTGATACTTCAAATGTGTTTAATAAGTTTATAGCAACTGAATTAACGGAATTTTCACTTGAATTGTTTAATCAAATAAACACGGAACAATTGGAGTATTTATTTCAATTTGATAATGATTTAGGCTTTGTAAATGAAGATAGTTGCTCAGATAATCTTACTGTTTCTATTAAATTGGTTAATGTCAAATTGAAATAATGGTTCAACAAATACGAGCTTAATCGTATATTTGTATTCAAATAATTTATTCTTAAAATAGAAAATGAAGGTTCTTATTTCTCCAGCAAAATCAATTGATACAACACGATCTGTAGATGTTCCATTTACAAATACAGCTGTTTTTTTAAAAGAAGCAGATTCATTGATGAAGAAATTATCAAAGCTTTCAAAAGCAAAATTGATGAAAATGATGCACATCTCTACTGATATTGCAGAGTTGAATTCAGAAAGAAATAAAAACTGGACTTTGCCAACAAGTGAATCAGATGACATTAAAGCCGCAGTTGTTGTTTTTACTGGTGAAGTTTATAGGGGATTGGATGTACAATCGTTTGACCAAACCGATTTCGAATTCGCTAATCAACATTTAAGAATACTTTCTGGATTGTATGGTTTATTAAAACCTTTAGATTTGATTTACCCTTATCGGTTGGAAATGGGAACAAAATGGGAAATTTCTCCTAAAGTTAAAAATTTGTATTCTTTTTGGAATGATAAATTGAATAAATTTCTGACGAAAGAGATGGATAAAACCGAAGTTATTGTAAATCTTGCTTCTACTGAGTATTTCAAGGCAGTTCAACCCTCACAATTGAAAAATCGAGTTGTAACTCCTTTATTCAAAGACTTTAAAAATGGTGAATACAAAGTCATTATGATGTATGCTAAAAATGCACGTGGACAAATGGCTAATTACATCATTAAAAATAAACTTACAAATGTTGAGGAACTAAAAACATTCAATGTTGGAGGATATACTTATGATGTTAACCTTTCAACTGAAGATGAATGGGTTTTTACTAGGTAGCTTGTTATTTTTGAATTTCTATTAATCCAGAGTAAACTCCTTTTTGGTCGATTAGTTCATTGTGAGAACCTGTTTCAACTATTTCACCATTATTCAAAACAACAATTTTGTTAGCATTTCTTATCGTAGTTAATCGATGAGCAATAACAAAGCTTGTTCTTCCTTCCATTAATTTATCAAGTGCATCTTGAACTAATTTCTCGGATTCATTATCTAAAGCTGATGTAGCTTCATCTAATATTAGAATTGTAGGATTTTTCAATATTGCTCTAGCTATTGCGATTCGTTGTTTTTGTCCACCAGAAAGCTGTATACCACGATCACCAACTTGCGTTTCAAAACCTTCAGGGAATGAAGTTATAAAATCAAAAGCATTTGCTTTTTTTGCTGCTTCAATAATTTCTTCATCACTAGCATCAGGATTTCCAAACAGTATATTTTCTCGAATAGAACCTGCAAATAAAATTACTTCTTGTGGCACAATTGCTATGTGAGAACGAAGGTGCTCAAGGTCGATTTCTTTATTATCTATGCCATCAAATTTTATAGTTCCTTTCAAAATAGGGTAGTAGTTTAATATCAAAGATGCCATTGTTGATTTTCCAGCACCAGATTGGCCTACAAATGCGATTGTTTCATTTTTATTTGCTGTAAATGATACATTTTTTAATACAGCAACATCAGGACGTTGAGGATATTCAAATGCTACGTTTTCAAATTGAACAGCTCCAGTTAGTTGCGGTTTTTTATCCCCTTTATTTATTTCTTTTTCAGTTTTTTCGTTGATTAATAACATTAAACTTTCTGTTGCTCCAATTGCTTTTTGAATTCCAGCATAAAGTTCAGGAAGTGAACCTACAGAAGCTCCCATCATGACCGTGTACATTACGAAAGAAAAGAAATCTCCAGTTGCTAATTCTGGATTGCTTCCTTGTGTTAGTAATAATCCTTGCCAAATAATAAAAACGATCGCACCAAATAGACAGAAGATAATGAATGAGATGAAAGCACCTCTCCACAACCCACTTTTTACATTTAAATTCCTAATTTCTTGTGTAGATTTTCTAAATTTATTAAAGATAAATAACTCATTTGTAAATGATTTAACATTTGCAATTCCCATTAATGCTTCTTCAAGTATTGAATTGCTTTCAGCTGAGCAATCTTGTGCTTGTTTAGATAATTTTTTGATGAATTTTCCGAAAAATACAGCAATTATAGCCATTACAGGTACTGTTGCAAGCATTATCAACGCAAGTTTCCATGAAAAATAAAATAATAATATAACACCTCCAATAACGATAATAAACTGCCTGAAAAATTCAGCAATTGTTGTTCGCATCGTTTCTTGAATTTGTGTTATGTCATTTGAAATACGACTTGTAAGTACACCAACTTTATTGCCATTGAAAAAATCCATTGGCATGTAAATTAATTTTTGAAATGCATCATTTTTAATATCTCTCAGTGCATTTTCTGTTACATTGGTAAAAAGCACTACTCTAAAGTATGAGAACACAGATTGCCCAATAAATAGAATTAATAAAACAAATGCTACAGAATTAATATTGGATAAATTAAGTGATGAGATTGAATTCTCCATTGACATTGGTTCAGTTGAATTTCCACCTAATAATTGTCCCATTAAGTAGGGGAAA
>DAIOWV010000030.1:28217-30533 GCA_036758285.1 Taishania sp.
CCTGTAGAAAGAATAAGAAAAATCCAGCCTATGAAATAGGAGAATCCATAAGGTTTAAGGTAAGTAAATATTCCTTTTGCGTTTTGAAGACTCTCTTTGGTAATTTTCACCTTCTTTTCTTCACTTTTTTTAGGACGCATCATTTGTTTGTGTATTTGGCCACGAAATTAGCCATTTCCCAAGCATTAATTGTCATAAGATTGTCAAAAAGTAACTCAAAATGGTATCCCAAGGCTAAAACCAAGTAATCGATTCGTTTTTTAAAGAAATTTCATTTTGTTTATCTTTAATTAATTGTTGATGTTCTTCTATATTATTTGTTGGAATGTGCTGATTGAGTCTGTTCACTTTTTCAACAAGCCCATTTAAATCGATTGTTTTTTGATCAAAATATGTTTCTTCGAATTTCTTCCAAACAAAATTTATCGCTTCTTCTGTTGGGTGAATTTGATCTTCTTTAAAGAAGCGATAATCACGGAGTACATCAATTATTAATTCATAAGACGGGAAATAAGCTGTGTTCTCTTCCAAACAAAGTTGCTGAATGGCTTCAATTAATCTTGATTTGGATAGATTGTTTTCAACCAATCCGTCTTTTATATGTCTGACAGGACTTACTGTAAAAACAATTTGGATATCAGGATTAAATTCTTTGATTTTTTCAATTGCTAAAATCCAGTCTTGCACGATTTCGTAGGGACTAGAGAGAAATTTTGTGAATAGCTGTGAAGGCATTTTATGACAATTTGCAACTATTTCATTTGTTTCGTTCAGTTCATATCCCCAAGCTGTACCAAATGTTACGATTAACAGTTTAGCATTAATCAACTTTTGTTTTAATTCTTTTTTTATTTCTAGCAGTTTGTGTTTGAGGTTTTCTTCACTATCAGCAGATATTAATGTACTGGCATTCCAAGTGAAAAATTGATTTTCACGTTTAAAAATTCGTTGATCGAACTCTTCATTAAATGCATCCATTAAGTTGTATGCAATCACAGATGGGTGAAAAATTGTTCCATGTGGATTTGAATTAACAGTATGTCCTGCAAATTTTATTTTTTTTGAAATTTCATCTGAAAAACAACTTCCAACTAAGAGAATACCATCACCATGTTGAAGGGTGATTGGAGATTTAGGTATTGAGAATTTAAGAAAAAATTGATTCATTTTAATTTAAGTACTAAAATCATTCAAAGCAAAAAGAGGAAGTAAAACTAGTGTAATTACTTCCTCTTCTCGCTAAACCATGCTAAAACTATAAAACCTAAAACTACAACTACAAATGTTGCTGTTTTCAGATATTACAAAGATAGTTCATTTTATTAGGTTGAAAAAATATATAACGTGAAATAAATGTTAAATGTTGAAATTGTTTATTTATCTGTTAATAAACAAGTTTTACTTTGATATTTCTTCAATTATTAATGTTTCTGTTTTGGGTAATTGTTCGAATAATTCTTTTAATTCATCCGTTAAGGTGGCTAATTTTCGTTTCTCTAAATCCAAAAAAGCACCATCAATATTAACTTCAGCACATTTTTGACCATCGGATGCTCTGTACACTATACTTTTAATCGAATATCTTGAATAATCGCTTCGAACTTTAACCAATTCTGCGGATACTTTTACCGTATCACTCATGTGTAATTCTTTGTAGTAAATTAACTCTTCTCTGAATAAGATTGGACCAATCTTATTCTTGAACATAGCTTTTGTTAAACCAACTTGGTCTAATGCGCCAATACGAGCTTGTGCTGCAAAATCAGCGTATGCAGAATGCCTAAGATGCCCATTTGCATCAGTCATTGCCCAAATAATTTTTCCTTCGTAAAATATATTTTCCATTTCGAATGTGTTTGATAGAACTAAATCGATGTCTGAATTTTTATTTTACAAAAATAGTCAATCTCCTTAAAGAAACAATGCGTGCATAGTATTTAATGTGAAGAAACTGCCTTTAAACCTATGATTGAACCAATTAAAGTCACGATAAAAAACATTCTTAGGAACGTTGCAGGTTCTTTAAATACAAAAATCCCTACCAGTACAGTTCCAACAGCACCAATACCAGTCCAAACAGCGTATGCAGTACCCAAAGGCAATGTTTGTGTGGCTTTTAATAATAAATACATGCTTGCGACTAAACAAACAGCAAAAATACTATACCAGATATACAACCAATTTCCTGAAGCTTCTTTTGCTTTTCCTAGGCAGAATGTAAAACCAACTTCAAATAATCCGCCAATTATTAATATTATCCAATTCATAACTATTTATTTTAGAGCAAAATTAATGTCTAAAAGTTAGAAAGAATTT
>DAIOWV010000030.1:30560-33479 GCA_036758285.1 Taishania sp.
ATAAAAAACTAAAATTTTATTTCACTTCTAATTCTGCTTAAACTCACTTGTGTAATTCCTAAATAAGAAGCGATATATCCCAATTGAATTCTTTGAATAAGATTAGGGTGGTGGAGTAGTAAGTGCCGGTATCGTTCAGTTGCAGATTGAAATTGATGATTGATTAATCGTTCTTCGATTTTTATTAATTCTTTTTCAGCAAATTTTCTTCCCCAATTGGCAATTTGAATATCTTGATTGTATAAATTTTGTAATTGCTCAGAGTTTAACTCATACAATTCACATTCTTCAAGTAATTCTATGTTTTCGTAACTGATGCTTTGTTCAATATAACTTTTCATTGAAATAATTGTATGACCTTCCCAGCCAAACCAAAATGTTATTTCATTATCGGGAGTGTCAGAATAAGCTCTAGCGACTCCCTTTTTAATGAAATAAATATTATTCTCGATCGTATTTGCTTTTACAAGTATATGACCTTTTGGATAAGTTACCTTACGTATATTTTTTATCAGCTTAGTTTTAGATTCATCAGATAAAATATAAATTGAATCTAATATTTCGTAGATATCCATTTGGTTAATATTGTATTGCTTTTAGTGAGCTTCTAACCAATTTTGACCAATTTCCATTTCTGCAATCATTGGAACAATTAATTGAACTGCGCTTTCCATTGCTTTTTTGATCAAATCTTTCATTAAATCTATTTCATCATTATGAATGTCAAAAACAAGTTCGTCATGCACTTGTAAAATCAATCTTGATTTCACTTTTGCTGTCTTCATTTCTCTATATACTGCTATCATTGCTAGTTTTATAACATCAGCAGCAGATCCTTGAATTGGAGCATTTATGGCATTTCTTTCTGCAAATCCTCTGACAACAGCATTTGCAGAATTAATATCTGGCAAATATCTTCTTCGTTTATAAATCGTTTCGACATATCCTTTTTCTCTAGCTTGAGAAATTGCTCCATCCATATAGGATTTAATTGTTGAATATTGCTCGAAATAACTATCAATAATTTGTTTAGCTTCAGTTCTTGAAATTCCCAGATTTTGAGCCAATCCAAATGCCGATTGACCGTAGATAATTCCAAAATTGACAGCTTTTGCAGCACCTCTTTGTTCTCTTGTTACATCTGTTAAGGCAATTCCAAATACTTTAGCAGCTGTTGCAGCATGTATATCTTCACCACTTTGAAAAGCATGAACCATATTTGTATCTTCACTTAGTGCAGCAATAATTCGTAGTTCTATTTGTGAATAATCAGCGGCCAATAGTTTATAATTTTCATCTCGTGCAATAAACGATTTTCGAATCTCCCTACCAGCTTCTGTTTTAATCGGAATGTTTTGCAAATTAGGATTGTTTGAACTTAATCGACCAGTTGCTGTAACAGTTTGCATAAACTGAGTGTGTATACGAGAATCAACAACGTCCTTCATTGTTGGTAGAGGATCGACATAAGTACTTTTTAACTTTTTAAATCCTCTGTACTCTAGTATTTTAGGGATAATTGGATGCGTATTTGATAAAGATTGTAAAACATCTTCGGAAGTGGCATATTGACCTGTTTTTGTTTTTTTAGCTTTCGATGAAATTTTCATTTTCTCAAACAAAATTTCACCTAATTGTTTTGGTGAATCGATATTAAAATCAGATTCAGCTAATTCTTTTATTTCACTTTCAAGTTGGAGTAATTGAGAGCCTAATTGAACAGAATAGTTTTGTAAAAAATCACTATCAATTGCAATTCCTTCTCTTTCCATATCAGCAAGTATCTCTACTAAAGGCATTTCCATATCATAGAAAAGTGATTTTAGATGATCTTTATCTATTTCTGAAGAGAAGATTTGTTTTAGTTGAAGTGTGATGTCAGCATCTTCACAGGCATAATTAACGATTTCTTCAGGAGATAAATCTCCCATATTACCTTGATTTTTACCTTTTTTTCCAATTAATGTTTCAATTGAAATTGGCTTGTATTGAAGATAAAATTCTGCTAAAAAGTCCATTCCTTGTTTTGATTCCGGACTGATGAGGTAATGTGCAATCATCGTGTCAAAAAGAGGATAAGCAACGCGAATGTCATATCTTCTAATGACTTTTAAGTCATATTTTACATTGTGAGCAATTTTTAAAATTTCAGTTGACTCAAAAAATGGTTTAAACTCTTCAATAATTGCCTTAGCTTCTGTGTAATCTAGTGGAACCGGAACATAAAATGCTTCATTTTTATTAAATGAAAAAGACATTCCAACCATATCAGCATGAAGTGAGTCTATACTTGTCGTTTCCGTATCAAAACACACCTCTTTTTGTTGAACCAATAGCTCGATTAACTCTTTTCTATCAGAAGGAGAAGATACTAGTTGATAATTTGTTTTTTCAGTTTCAAATGTTTTATATTCTTTTTGTTCAGTTAGACTTATTTCAGTTTGTTCAACATTATTAACCCCAAATAAATCAAGTTGTCCCGAATTGCCTGATTGTTTCGAGGTTGTAACAACCAATTCTTCGCCCAATATCTTTTGGACTAAACCTTTGAATTCTAATTCGGTAAATATATCTCTAATTTTATCTGGATCAGGATCATTTAATTCAAGGTTAACTTCATCAAATTCGACATCAACGTTGGTTATTATGGTTGCTAATTCTTTTGAAAGTAACCCTAACTCTGATTGTGTTTCAAAAACTTCTTTTTGCTTACCTTTTAATTTATCAGTATTTGCAAAAATATTTTCCATCGTCCCAAATTCTTTTAGAAGTTTTGAGGCTGTTTTTGGGCCAATACCTGGCATTCCAGGGATATTATCAGAAGCATCTCCCATTAATCCAAGGTAGTCAATAACTTGATCGGTTGAATCTAATTCAAATTTTTCGCAGATTTCTTTTGGTCCCCAGATTTGTGCTGGT
>DAIOWV010000031.1:0-33098 GCA_036758285.1 Taishania sp.
CCTTGGCAGTTTTTTTTTCTCAGCAAGAAAACATCAATGCCTTGCGAACAAGAATCATTACAGAAGTAGCTTCCGCCTATTACAATTTGATTGCTTTGGATGAACAATTGCGAATAGCAGAGCGTAACACAGCTTTGAGTGATAGTACTTTACGAATGATTACTTTGCAATACAATTCAGCAGAGGTAAGTTCTTTGGCACTTGAACAAGCGGCAGCACAAAAGAAAACAGCAGAATTACTGATTCCGTTGGCAAAGCAAAATATTGCTATTCAGGAAAATGCGTTGAGTATTTTGTGTGGAAATTATCCATCCTTTATTGAGAGAACAGGGAGTTTGGAACAAGCCATTCCAAAAGAATTATTTCCAACGGGTGTTCCTGCATGGTTGCTAAGTAGAAGACCAGATGTGAAGATGGCGGAATATGCTGTGATGTCGGCCAATGCAAAAACCGGACTTGCAAAAGCAAACATGTATCCTACGTTTAGCTTGTCTGCATCTTTTGGGACCAATTCCTTTAATTTTAACAATTGGTTTAACCTACCAGGATCATTGGCAAAGAATTTAGGATTGAATCTTGTGCAACCTGTTTTCAGAAGAAAATTCTTGAAAACAGCGTATGACATTGCAGTTATCGAACAAGAAAAATCCGTTTTACAATTCAAAGAAACTGTTCTAATTGCAGTGAGGGAAGTTTCAGATGCGTTGGTCACATTAAAATATACCGATGAACGATTGATTTTGGTAGAAGAAAAAACAAAATCGTTGAACAAAGCTACTAATGATGCTGTTTTACTTTATAGAAGTGCAATGGCAAATTATTTAGAAGTTGTTACAGCTCAAAACAATTCCTTGCAAAATGAATTGGAAGCTATCACGATAAAAAGAGACAAATTGATTGCTTTGACAACCTTGTATCGTTCGTTGGGAGGAATAGAATTTTAAACTGTAAGAAAATGAAGTATTTATTTTTATCACTGGCAATTATCTTAGAGGTAATTGGTTCCGGATTTATGAAAGTTTCAGATGGATTTAGCAAATTGATTCCAACAAGTATTGTCGTAGTTTGTTATTTCGCCTGCTTCTATTTTTTGTCACTTGCTTTGCGGGAAATACCATTGAGTATCGCTTATGCAATTTGGGGAGGAATAGGAATTATTCTCACGGCTTTGGTGTCGGTTTACATTTTTAAACAACAACTGGATGCAGCTGCAATTATCGGAATCGCCTTTATTGTAATTGGAGTAATTATTATGAATTTCTTTTCAAAAACAGCACATTGAATTGTACGATTATTTTTCAATTACAACTAGTAAAATCACAGCGACTTTAAAAATTTAATCAATGCTTCTCTGTCTTTTTGAGGTAAATTAATGAAGTAATTTTTAGAATTTTCAGCTTCACCTCCATGCCATAGAATTGCTTCTTTTAAACTTCTAGCTCGCCCGTCATGAAGAAAATTACTATGACCATTGACTATTTCGGATAGACCAATACCCCAAAGTTCGCCATTCTTGTCCATCCGCTAGATAATCAGGACGATTATCCGCTAAATTTGGTCCCATGTCATGTAATAGTAAATCAGTATAAGGGAAAATTAATTGGTTAGAAATGTCTTTAAAAGCAACATTAACACCAGTTCTGTGACTAGGTACGTGACATTTAATACATTTTGCGTCTTTAAAAAGTTGTTTTCCTCGCATAACATCGGGATCTTTTACATTTCGTCGACCAGGTACAGCAACGGTTTGCATATAAAATGTTGCTGCGTAAATTAAACTATCAGTTATTTCAGGATCATCTGATAAATTATCATATTGCGACTGACCAAATGAATTTTCTTTTGGGAATAAAAAATTTGTAATCCCCATATCTTCGTTGTAAGCAGCAGCAACTTGTTGAAGTACACTTGGTGTATTTGCTTTCCATCCAAATCGACCAATAGATTGTTTTTGTTCTTTGATATTCCAAACATAATTTGCTTTACCAGAAATTCCATCTCCATCACTATCACCAATATCTTGGTAGCTCAATAAAGTTGCTTCAGGTATTGCTTCAAGAAGTCCCATTCCAAAAACAGGAGGTGCAATTCTTGGAGAGGTAAGTACTGTACCAGTTAAACTGGCATAGAGATTTTGCAATGTAAAAGTAGGAGTTCTAAGTTCATAAACTTCACCATCTGGGAAAGTTGCAGTTGTGTAAATGTAACTAACCTGAACAGTACCTTCCGGTATTTTGCCAAAAATTCCTTTTGTCTGAAGTTGAAGACCATACAAAGGAATAGGTAAAGGACCTCCGTGTGGATCTTGCCCACTTTGGCTTAATCGCATTAGAAGGGAAATCGATTGTTCTCCAGCGTTTGGAGCACGCCCTCGACCATCATTGATGTGACAAGAAATGCATGAAACACTATTGAAAATAGGCCCCAGCCCAGGATTTTTAGGGGCTGGAGCACTTACAAATGTTGCTTCAAAAGCTAAATCACCTATTTCATGAATGCGGTCATGCCAATCAGATAATGTTGGAAAAGCTTGACTGTATGCACCTACACCAGTAACAAAAACAGTCTGACTTCCTCCAGCAAACCAATCTTGTTCATCTGCTTCAGAAACTTTTACTTTTCTACAGGAAAAAACTGTAATTAAAATAAAAAGTGAAAATAGTAACTTTTGAAAATTCATTTTATTATTCTGTAACGTATTGTTGTACAAATGGTAATAACTCACCTTCTAATGTCGATTTTAAGTCATTGATTGAATTAATCGCATTTTGAACAAGTGTAGCCTGACTTGTGATTGCTGTACCAAAAGGATCTGTAATTGCGTTTAATTTAGCAGTTGCATCAGCAATTTTTGTTTTGATTTTTCCATCTAATGAAAGATTATGATCTCTAACTAAATCTTCTAAACCTAAGCCATTTGCTGTGTATTTTCCTAAATATATATTTTCGATACTTACGATATTATCACGAAAATCTTTCAACGAATTTTTAGAATATGGAGATTCTTCTAAACTAGGATCTTGATTAACAAAAGGTTCACTTATTTTCCCATTAGCAACTTCATCACAAATTCCAGCTATACCATTTACCAATTCTTCATAAGCTGATTTTACTGTTGGATACAGTGTGTTTCCTGATCCTGGATTTACAAAAGATGTATAATATGAAGATGATGACCCCGCATTCCAACCTATGATTAATTCACCAGTTAAATTTTTCACATTTTTAGACAAAGCTTTTAAGTATTCTTTTTCTCTAGTTGTAAAGTCTGCAACAGTTTTTGTTCCGTTTTCTCCCCATAGTAAATATTCAATCGGGTGGAAGCCTTTTAATGCATCATCTAAAGCATCGATATTCGCATCTACAGAAAAGTCAGTTGAGCTACTTAAAACTGTTTCTAAAGCATTGAAATCTACTGGCCAAGTATCAATTCTTGGATCAATATTATCAGTTGCTACAGGGCCAAATAAAAATCCTTCTGTTCTTTCCCATGCTTGACGAGTTGAAATCCACGAATTTTTACAAGTTTGTAAACCAGCTGCAGTTGGATTAGAAATAAATGCATTTACTTCGTCATATAAATTTGAACTTTTTGTAGCTAAATCTTGATAAGATGCTGCAATAACATTTTGACCGATAGCTGTTAAAATAGCTTTTTTATTCACTGCATATTCACAAGAACCATCGTCTTTTTTTGCTTTTTTATTATAGTTTGTAGCTGTTGAATCTGTACAACCTTCTTTTTTACAGCTTGTAAACGTTACTGTCAACAATAGAGCTGACATGATAATTATTGGACTTTTCATATTGTTATTTTTATTATTTGATTTGTTATTTCGATTGGATATTCTTTCATAGGTTTTTTTGCTGGTGCTTTTTTAACTTGACCATTAAAATCAAATAAACTTCCGTGTGCACTACAGAAAAAACCCTCTTTTGTGGCAGTTAAGGCATAGTTTGGTTGATGAGTGCATTGGAGTTCAAAAGCTTTAAAAGTATCTTCTGCATACTGAATAACAGCAATATCAAAATCTAAATGATCAAAATTTTTGATGATGACAATGTTATTATCCTTGGTGAATTGATCTCTTGGTACACTCACATTTCCGTCAATTGGTTTCAACTTTAATGTTGTCAACGGTGAACAAGATTGTAAAATTGACAACATACCAGATATCCCAGTTAAGGAAGCACAAGCCAAACATGTTGCCTTTATAAAATTTCTTCTCTCAGAATCCATTTTGTTGCTTAAAAACTATAACCAACACCTATTTTTAGTAAGTGTTGTTGAGTGAAATACGGTTGCCCTAGAGGGTAAGGAGTAACAATTAACGCTGGATTGATATCTCCAGTTAATCGATAAATATATTCTGCTTTTATCATGACTCCATGAATTGGATTAAAGCTTAATCCTGCAAGTAAATATTGTTGGTCGATTGTTCCGTTGTAGATACCATTTTTAGGAAGCTTTAAATTCATGTTGATGTATTCATATCTTGAAAAAGCACGAACTTCTTTATCCTCTCTTTTAAAAAATGCATAAGATAAATCTATATAAGCACCCATCATTTTTTCAGGAGTATTGTTGGCATATGCCCGATTTATTTGTTCCGCTTGACTGATGTCTACCATCGCAACTAATGCTTTTACTGAGAGTCTTCTTCCTGTGTATTGTGTGTTTGCTTCAACCAACCCTATTGATGTACCAAACATTCCAGATTCTAATTTTAAACTATCAGCTTGATAAGGTATAAGTCCTGCAGAACCACCAAAATATCCTGAAATTTGAGTTCTAAAATCTCCTTTGTAGTAAAGTAATGCACCTGTAACTGATAAAGCGTTTGTATTTGCTTGACTTCCAGATAATCTTCCTCCAGCTATTCCGCTTCCATTTGTGAATCCTCCACTATTTAATCCAGTCATGATTGCTGCAGAATAATTTAATCCAGGAACTCGACTGCTTGTACCATAATAACCGACACCTAATTCCCTCCAAGTCGTTGGAATAATGAATGTTTCCACATAAGGTCGGTCATTTCCATGAAAAGTTGTGGGTAAATGATTTTCATTTATGATTCCAATTCGCGGAATAAATAATCCTGTTACAACGTAATTGTTTCTATCGATATTGAATTTTAAAAAGAGCTGTTCTAAAGATAATGAACCACTAACTTTTCCATTTTGAACACCAGCATCTTCAATTTCAGTTTCTGAAAAGAAAGATATTCGTTTGTTAAATTTGTGACCAATAAATAAAACCATTCTATCAACATTTGCAGTTGATTCATTCAGAGTAAAATTCTTTGTGTAAAGAAAATTTCCATATCCTGAAATAACGGTAGCGTTATTCGACGCAATTAATCCAGCAGAAAGAGAGTCTTCTTTTGTTAGTATTTGAGAATAAGAAACAGTAGTATTAAGTGTAATAATTATGCTTAGTAAGTTGCAAAATTTCATTTTAAAATTATTAAATAAATAACTTTTGGTTCATACAATTTTCATGTTAGAAAATTTGAGCAAATGTATCATATTGAAAATCCTAAAAGCAATACCTCAAAAGTGGTATTTTATATTTTTTTAGACTAAATAAAAATTAATAAACTTCTTTCTATTGATTTTTTTCTCTTTGTGTCAGTGATTTAGGGAATTTTTATAGCTTTGGGGACTTATGAAAATTATACTTTTATCTATATTTCCATTATTGGGAATTTCAGTTTTGAGCTTTTCTCAAACTAAGGTTGCAATTATTGGAGGTGGAATTGCAGGAGTTTCAACGGCTAATTATATACAAGAATTTGACCCTCATGCTAAAATTGTTTTGTTTGAAAAAGAAAATAAACTAGGTGGAAATGCCCAAACAGTTGAAGTAAAAACAATTCAAGGAGAAAAATGCTTAATCGATGTTGGACCTCAATATTTTACGAAGGGGCCTTGGGATGATTATATCCAGTTTATTGATGAAACGATTGGTTATGAATCAATTGTTACCGAGTCTATGGCTGGCACTTTATTGATTCAAAAAAAAGGTAATAAGATACCTACAATAGTGACGCCTTTAAATGGAAAATTAAGAGGTGAAAAATTGAAGAATTTGTTGAAATTGAAAAAATTTAATTCATTAGCTTACGACGTTTATAAAAACCCCGAAGAATGGAGGGATAAAACGATTGAATTTTGGGTTGAATCATTGAATTTTTCAGTTGATTATAAAAAGGAAATTATTTATCCATTTCTTGCGGCATCGCTTGGGACAACAATTGAACAGATTAAAAAAACTTCTACTGTTGAAATAGTATCTTTATTTGCTTTCAGAAAGCCTAGGGCATCGAATAGCTTTTTCATTGTTCAAGAGGGAATGGGAGGTGTGTTACAGCGAGTAGGAAATCAACTAGTGAAAAAGGGAGTTGAAATTAGAACCAATTCTCCAGTTCTATCAGTGGTAAAAAATAACGATGGCTTTACAATCTATTCTTTTGAAAATGGTAAATCCATTTCAACCGATGTTGATTTTGTTGTCATGGCTGTTCATGCGGATATTGCGGGTAGACTTTTGAAAAATGAACCAGAATTGAAATCTGTAAGTGAATTGTTGGGTCAATTTCCTTATTTTGAAGCTAAAATTGTAGTCCATCAAGACACATGTTTTATCAATTCTGAAAAGCCAACTTTTTTAAATATTTTCACAGATGAGAACAATCAATTACTTTTTTCGACGATGAATTTATCACTAATTTCTCAGCGATTAAATGGTATTTATAAAAGCTGGATGTCAGAACAAGATTTACTAAAAGTGAAAGAAAGAGGATTGCTATTACATGAAACAACATTTTATCATCCTTTAATCACACCTGATTTCGTTGAAAATAATAAAAATCTCAAAAAAATAACCGATTCGTATGATAATTTTTCTGTTGTAGGAGGTTGGACAGAAGGTTTAGAAACTCAAAATAGCGCTGTCATTTCTGCAAAAAGAGCTTTAGAAAAATATAAGAACTATTCAAAATAATTACCTTAGAACAGTGACATGACCCTTTATTTCAATTGATTCATTTTCAATTGTACAAGGTTTATATTTCACAAGATAGGAATAGGTACCACTAGGGACATAACTACCATTATAAGTACCATCCCATTTTGAAGTGTAATCAAATGATTCATAAACCATTTCTCCCCAACGATTAAATATTTTTAATTCCCATGTAGAAGGTTCTAACCACATTTCCGCTGAAAAAGTTGAATTAAATTCATTGTTATCAGGAGTGAATGAATTTGGAATAAATACAGAAAAAGGTTCAACAAAAACTTTGTTCATTGTCGTATCTGTACAACCTTGATCAGATGTGACTATCAATGTAATAAAATGATCTCCTCCTTCAGAAAATAAATATTGAGGATTCTCTAGAGTTGAAGTACTATTTAATTCATCAAAATTGTAAAGGTATTTTTCTTCTCCAACAGAAGTGTTTGTAAATGAAACTAATGAATTGCATATATCAACTTCATTTCTATCAACTTTAAAATCTGCGATTGGCTTAGGATGAATGTTTATTAAATCTACTTGTGTAAGATAAAGGGTATCAATACAACCATCTTCCGTTTTAACTGATAATGTAACAGGATAACTACCAGAGTTTTCGTAAACATATGAAGGGTTTGTTTCATTGGATGTTGATCCATCTCCAAAATTCCATTCAAAAAACATAGGAGAATCTGCAGTGCTGTAATTTATAAAGTTTGCTATAAATGGTGCACATTGCAACCCATTCTGCAATCCAAAACCTATTGTTGGTGAAGCATAAATAAATACCCTGGATGTATCCGTTTTTGTACAATTTTCAAATTGACCTGTTAAAGTTACATTATGCCAACCTGTTGTTTCGTATTCTATATTTAAAGCATCTTTTCCATTTATAGTAGGTGTAGATGTTCCGGAATGAAATGTATAATAATAAACAGCACTCGGTGGACCAGAAACAGTCCCAATAAAATCAAAACTATTATCAATAATGCATTGATTTGGACTTTGTGTAAACGAAACTTCTAATTCTTCATTTACAGTGATTGTTAGCTTACTTGAATCAATACAAAGTGGAGTAGAAGATGCATAATAACTCACATTGTATGTGCCTGGAGCAGGAAATTCAAACGTAGGATTTCGTACAGTACTTGTCTCATTGTTTACTCCAAAATCCCATAGGTGTATAGTTGCGTTACTCGTGTTATTTATGAAAGTTACTTCTAAACCTTCACATTTATAATTCGATGGAACATTAAAATCAGCTTTGGGTTGTGGTATGACAACTACATGCACAGTATCCTTGTTTTCACACAATCCATGAGAGGTTGTTAAAATGACTCGATGTTGGCCTTCTGTAGTGAAATGTGTTGATGCGTTATCGTTAACAGCATTAGTTGGACTGGCGTTGTTGCCAAAATTCCAAGAATAACTCACATCAGAGGTTCGATTTGTTGTTGCAACAAAATCATATTGATTGTTCTGTAAACAAAGAGAATCAGTATTTGTAATATTTGTAATTAGTTCATCATGAAGATTGATTTCAATGTATGCTGTATCAGTACATGGCCATCCAGGATTTACAATCATTCGTGCAATGTAAGTACCCGTGTCAGGATAATTATAACTTGGAGCAAAAGCTGTACTTACATCTGTAGTTGTCGTTGGGTCGCCAAAATCCCAGGCATAGTTTGTTCCTCCATATGAATTATTTATAAACTGAACATTTAGATTTCCAGAACAATATCCTGTAAATGTTGGTAATGCCGTTTCCAGAGGTAAAATTGCACGTAATGTGACAGTACAGTTGAATACTCTAAAAATAAAATCCCTAATTGTACTTGAAATAAGTACACCTCCTCGATATTCATCTACTCGAATCCCCACAACATATTTGCCAGTATAATAGGGGGATGCTGTTAATATTCCAGTGTTTGGGTCGATAGATATTGAAGAATTTGGTCCTAATGGTTGAATTTCAGAATGTCCTCCAGACCATGTGATGGGTGAATATGGTGGATTAGGTGTTGGAGTGGGCATTGGTGAACTAGGTGTTCCTCCTCTAAATGGTGTTGCCAGTGAGTAAACTAATACATCTCCATCAGGATCTGTCGCAGAATGATTAAACAATAAATCTTCATTGTTACAAAGTAACATGGGAGGGTATGAGTTAAAGCGAGGGCTACTATTGATGTACAAACCATTTGCACTTCCAGGAATATTTACTGTTAAAGTCAAACCTGTATCATCTGGATTGACTAGATTGTTGATACTTGGACCTCGACAACAACGAACATATGCAACTCTATAACCACTTGCACTTGGAGGTAATGTTACTACAGTAGAATATAAAGAGTTTTCTGTACAAATATTACTCGGAGGAACAACACAAGGATTGTTAAAAGTTACAGGTACATAATTTTTCCCTGTATAGGGAACATTAATACTTTGGTATAAACTGTTATTTGAATTTGTGAAAATCCCTAAGGGTAAAGGCATGTCAAAATCAGCACCACTTGAAAGACAATCTCTAAAAACGTTGATGTAGATTCGATATTGATTACTCCCTAAATAGTCATAGTAAATTTCTCCCCCAACAATGTGTGAGGATTTTGCATTGAAAGCAACTAGAAAAATACAGAATATATGAAATAATCTTTTCATTTTGAGTACCGAAATTATTGTATTTTCTTTAAAGAGGTCTTTATTTTTTTGTTAATTCATCTTAATGTAAGACGATTTTTTTCTTGAAATGTTGCTATATCTAAAAAGATAATTATTTTTTTCATTAAAAATTCTAATTTTGCAAGTGATTATTATACCTCGATTATCGATGTTTAACAATATAAATTTAAAGGAGTTATTAAGATAGATGAAAGCTATTAATGCATTATATGAAGCACAGAAAATTGCTTTTAGTCCGTTTGTTTTCCAAACGGCTTATACTATGTTGTCAATTGGTTTGATAGATAAAATATTTGAATCAAAAAATGGTTTATCCATTCAAGAGATGGCAAATGAGACAAATACCTCTGAATATGGCGTGAGGGTATTGGTTGAAATGGCAAATGCTTCAGGTATTTTAGTTGAAAAAGAAGATAATAAATTCGGATTATCTAAAATAGGATATTTTATTGCCAGAGATGAGATGACGAGAGTCAATCTTATGTTTACTCAAGATATTTGTTACAAAGGATTGTTTCATTTAGAAGAAGCAATTCGTGAAGGTAAGCCTGCAGGTCTAAAAGAAATTGGAGAATGGGAAACAATTTATCAAGGATTGTCAATTCTTCCTGGTCGCCTTAAAAAATCTTGGTTTGAGTTCGATCATTATTATTCAGATAATTCCTTTGAAGATGCATTGAAAATTATTTTCAAAGACAATCCTAAAATGATTTTTGACATTGGGGGAAATACAGGTAAATGGGCCTTGGCAAGCACTCGATTTGATGAAAATGTGGAGGTTTCGATTGTTGATTTACCAGTTCAATTAAAAGCAGCAAAAGAAAACATCAGTCAATATACTGAATCGAGAGATCGAATTCATTACCATGCTGTAGATATGCTTGATCCTAATTCAAAGATTCCTGAAGGTGCAGACGTCTATTGGATGAGTCAATTTTTAGATTGTTTTAGTGAATTAGAAATAGAGGCAATTTTATTGAAAATTAAAGCTGTAGCAAAACCAACGGCTAAAGTTTATATCATGGAGACGTTTATTGATAATCAACGTTTTCCAGCAGCTGAATTTTCATTGATTGCTACTTCTTTGTATTTTACTGTGATGGCAAATGGAAATAGTAAAATGTATTCTTCAAGCGTAATGAAATACATTGTTGATAAAGCGGGATTTGAATGTATTGGAGAACATCATCTTCATGCAGATAGTTTTCATACAATTCTTGAGCTTAAATTAAAATAAAACAAACATTATAAAGACTCAATGAGTAAAATTAGTTTAAAAGATATTGAAAATATTGCTATTAATAAACATGAATTTGTAATTGATAGTCCGACGAAAGATGAGGTAAAAAGATCCTTTTCTTTTTTGAACGAATTTTCAAGTGATAAAATAATTTATGGAATTAATACAGGATTTGGTCCAATGGCCCAGTTTAAAATTGACGATGATAAATTAAATCAATTACAATATAACTTAATTAGAAGTCATTCATCTGGTACTGGAAATACAATTAATGATGAAGAGGCAAGAGCTGTTTTAGTAGCAAGAGCAAATAATTTTTTACAAGGAAACTCAGGTGTGAGCTATGGAGTTGTTCAAAAAATCGAAGAATTTTTACAGCACGAAATTTACCCTGAAATCTACGAACACGGTGGTGTTGGAGCAAGTGGTGATTTAGTTCAGCTGGCACATCTTGCTTTGAATTTGATTGGAGAAGGTTATGTGCGTTACAAAGGTGAAAGAAGAAAAACAGAAGAAGTATTTAAATTATTAAATATTTCACCATTAAATATTCAACTTCGAGATGGACTTGGATTGATGAATGGAACTTCTTGCATGACAGGAATTGCTGCAATTAATATTATCTATGCAAAACGATTGTTAGATTGGTCAATCGCAACCTCTTCGATTATTAATGAAGTTGTTGAATCGTTTGATGACTCGTTTTCTGAAGGATTGAACCAAGTGAAATTACACGACGGTCAGTCGAATATTGCATCTAAAATGCGTTCAATGTTATCTGATTCTGAATTAATCAGAAAAAGAGAGGAATTATTTGCCGATGATGAAGCTTTGCAACAACGAGAGTTTAAGAAAAAAATTCAGGAATACTATTCAATTCGATGCGTGCCTCAAATTTTAGGGCCTATTGATGAAACATTGGAATATGCTCAGAAGGTGATAGAACGTGAAGTGAATTCTACTAACGATAATCCAATCATTCGAGTGGATTTGGACAATGTATTTCATGGTGGCAATTTTCATGGAGATTACATTTCATTAGAAATGGATAAAGTGAAAATTGTTATTACAAAGTTGACTATGTTAGCGGAAAGACAATTAAATTTCCTTTTGAATAGTAAAATCAATGATATTTTTCCTCCATTTTTAAATGCTCAGACCTTAGGATTTAATTTTGGAATTCAAGGAATGCAATTTACTGCTACATCGACAACTGCTGAAAGTCAAATGTTGTCAAATTCGATGTATGTTCACAGTATCCCCAATAATAATGACAATCAAGACATTGTTAGTATGGGTACAAATAGTGCAGTAATTGCTAGAAAAGTAATTGAGAATGGTTTTCAAGTAATGGCAATCCATGCAATATCTGTTGCTCAAGCAATTGATTTGTTGCCAATCGAAAAACGAGAAAAATTAAGTGCTAAAACACAGGATATTTATACATTGATCCGTTCAAAAGTCTCAATGATTA
Source organism: Taishania sp. (assembly GCA_036758285.1). Taxonomy (GTDB): domain Bacteria; phylum Bacteroidota; class Bacteroidia; order Flavobacteriales_D; family Crocinitomicaceae; genus Taishania. The sequence goes on from DAIOWV010000031.1 coordinate 12,415, forward strand.
ACGAAGATGTCACTCAATTTGAAAATATTGCTGAAATAACTAAATTGCTAAGAAATACAAAGTTGGAATTATGAAATAAGTCATAAAAGAATTACGGTTTCAAACACTGATAATTCTATATGGCGATTGACTTCGTTGTAGCTGACGCAGTCCATATGACCTTTAAAAAAATAAATAAAACACATATGAATTGTGCATTAATTACAGGTGCTTCAAGGGGAATTGGTAGGGCAATTGCTATTCAATTGTCAAAAGATTTAGGATTACATATTTTAATTAATTTTGCAGGTAATGAAGCAGCAGCAAAGGAAACTTTAGCTACGATTGTTGAAAATGGAGGTTCGGCTGAATTGATGCAGTTTGATGTTAAGAATAATGAAGAGGTTCTTTCAAAAATAAATGCTTGGATGGAGGCAAATCCTGAAAATAATATTGGGGTTTTGGTTAATAATGCAGGCATTACGCGTGATAATTTATTTCCTTGGGTAAATGAAAAAGATTGGGATGATGTTATCAACACGAGTGTAAAAGGAATGTATAATTGTACACAAGCTGTGATTGGTAAAATGCTAAGAGCGCGTTCCGGAAGAATTATTAATATTGCTTCATTGAGTGGTTTGAAAGGAAACCCTGGTCAAACAAATTATTCTGCTGCTAAAGGGGCAATGATTGCTTCTACAAAAGCATTGTCTCAAGAAATGGCAAAACGAAAAATTACTGTAAATGCTGTAGCTCCAGGTTTTATTGTTTCCGATATGACAAATGATTTGGATGAAGCACAATTAAAACAACTTGTTCCGGCTGGACGTTTTGGTTTGCCTGAAGAGGTTGCTAATTTGGTCAGTTTTTTAGCTTCTGATAAAGCAGCTTATATTACTGGTGAAGTCATTAATATCAATGGAGGTTTATACGCATAACTATGGATCGTCGAGTTGTCATTACGGGAATAGGAACCTATTCTTGTTTAGGAGAAAATACAAATGAAGTTTTAGAATCACTTCGTTTAGGAAGGAGCGGAATCATTTATGATGAATCCAGGAAAGATTTTGGTTATCGGTCATGTCTGACAGGATTTGTTAAAGAACCTGATTTAAAGCCATTTTTATCTCGTAGAGATCGTCTGGGGATGCATGAGCCTGCTATGTTTGCCTATATGTCGACTCGCGAAGCGATGGAGCAAGCAAAATTGGATATTGACTTTCTTGCAAGTAATGAAACAGGAATTATTTTTGGAAATGATTCTACTGCAGGAGCTGTTATCAATACAATTGATAAAGTTCGTGAACGAAAGGATACAACCTTGATTGGAAGTGGTGATATTTTTCAAAATATGAACTGTACGGTAAATATGAATTTGTCGACGATTTATAAATTGAAAGGAATAAATATTTCTCTATCTGCAGCTTGTGCGTCAGGTTCTCATGCCATTGGCTTAGGGTATTTGATGATTAAACAAGGTTTGCAAGAACGAGTAGTGTGTGGTGGTGCACAAGAAATCAATCTTTATGCAATGGCCAGTTTTGATGGTTTAGGAGCTTTTTCTATTCGTCAGGATGAACCAACTAAAGCGAGTCGTCCTTTTGACCGTGATAGAGATGGATTGGTTCCTTCTGGTGGTGCTGCAACTATTATTATTGAAAGTTTAGAGTCAGCGTTGAAAAGAAATGCACCAATTTTAGGTGAAATTGTTGGGTATGGTTTTTCTTCAAACGGTGATCACATCTCAAATCCAAATTTTGATGGACAGTTTCGTTCATTAAACATGGCAATAAAACAAGCGGGTATGGACGCTTCAGAAATTGACTATGTCAATGCTCACGCTACATCAACACCGGTTGGTGATACTACAGAAGCACAAGCGATATTTGAAGTTTTGGGAGGTAAAGTACCTGTAAGTTCAACCAAAGGAATGACTGGACATGAATGTTGGATGGCTGGAGCAAGTGAAATTGCTTATTCTTTATTGATGATGCAGAATAATTTTATCGCACCGAACATCAACTTTGAAAACCCGGATGAAGATTCAAAGAAAATCAATGTTATCCCAGAATTTAAAGAACAGAAAATAGATTGCTTTTTATCTAATTCTTTTGGTTTTGGAGGTACAAATTCTTCAATTATTGTGAAAAAGTTTATAAAATGATGTAATAATTAATTTGTTTTTACTTAAAAACACTATTTTGTATTGAATCATAAAATCAAAATGAAAAATAAATTTAAAAATTAATTATTTTTTTCTTTATTTTGCGGTCATGAACAGAGCTGATATAATATCAACAACAAAACGCTTTCTTTCTGAAGAGTTTGAAGTTGAAGAAAATGTAATATTACCAGAGAATAATCTCCATACCACTTTGGACTTAGACAGTCTTGATTATGTTGACTTGGTTGTTGTTATTGAGGAGAATTTAGGTTTTAAACCTACCTCTGATGACTTTAAGTCAATTACGACTTTTAATGATTTTTACGATTTGGCTGAACAAAAAATTGTAATAGCTTAGAAATATTTCATGGAAAAAAAATGGGACGGTAAAACAAAAGGTTCACTTTGGGGTTACCGTTTTTTTATTTATTGTATTCGTGTTTTTGGTGTAAGAATTGCCTATTTTTTTTGCCTTTGGGTAGCAGGTTATTTTATTTTATTTTCTAAGAAACCACGAAAAGGAATTATTCAGTTTTACAAAATTGGCTTTGGATTTTCTACCTTTAAAAGTATTCGTTACTCTGCAGCTAATTTTTATGAATTTGGTAAAATCATCATTGATAGGGTGGCACTTAGAACTCCAAGAAAGAAAATTTACACCCATTCTTTTGAAAATGAAATAGTTTTAAAAGAAATGCATTCATCTGGAAAAGGTGGTTTCTTATTTTCCGGACATGTTGGAAATTGGGAAAATGCAGGTAATTTGATTGGTGAACGTATTACTTCTACTATAAATATCTTGATGCTAGATGAAGAAGTGGAAAAAATTAAAACTTTTGTTGATCGTAATGTAGAAGGAGTGAAGTATAATCTCATTCCGTTAAAAAATGACATGTCACATTTAATTTTGATTCATCAAGCTTTAAAAAGAAATGAATTGATTGCATTACATGCTGATAGAACTCTTCCTGATCAGAAAACATTTACCTTTCCATTTTTAAATGGTACAGCTCAATTTCCTGCCGGACCATTTATAATGGCGTACAAATTTAAAGTACCAATTACATTTGTTTTTGCACTAAAAGAGAAATTTCATTTTTCATTAAGTTCTACAAATCCAATAATAGGTGGGGTAGATGTACATTCTCCTGAAGAGATTGCTCAACTATATGTTAATAGATTAGAAGAACTAGTGAAATTAGCTCCTAAACAATGGTTTAATTTTTATGACTACTTTGATATTGAATTACCCAATCCAAACAATTGAATCGTTATTTAATTGAATCAATTTTTCTTTATAGAGTTTACCTACTGCTTGTTTGAATACTTTTTTACTCATTCCAACAGTTTCCATAACTAATTCAGGTGAACTTTTATCTGTCAAATTAATCTTACCAAGTATTTTTAACGTAGACATTAATTTTTCGGCGTTTTCATCAATTCGTAAATAACCTGGTTTACCTATTCTTACATCGACTTTACCATCTTCACGAATGTTGTAAATATATCCTTCTGTATAATCACCTCTTCTTAAATCTAAAGGCATATCAGAAGCATAAACCAATCCTAAATATTTATCATCAACAATAACTTTTGTGCCTAAGTCTGTATTGTCACCGATGAGTATATTAATTGTCTGTCCAATTAATTCTTGGTCAGTACATTGATGAAACAATTTATTGACTTTCGTTGTTCCGTAAACTCTGTCTGTTGCTTCATCATGTTTTAAAGAAGTCAAATAGTATGCACCTTCAATCAAGGTGATGTGTTGCTCTTTGAAAGGAATCATTAAGTCTTTTTCCAGACCCCAATCTGCAAAAGCACCGTAAAAGTTTACCTCTTTAATTTTTAAAAAAGCAAATCCATCAGGAGCAACCAACGGCGTTTCAGTTGTAGCAACTAGTCTATCTTCAGAGTCTCGGTAAAGGAATACATCTACTTCATCACCCTCTTTCATCTCGTTTGTTAGATATTTATTTGGGAGTAAGACGTCATTGTCTTGATCATCCCCTAGATAAGCACCTACACTTGTGAAACGAAGAATTTGAAGCTTGTTGTATTGACCGTTTTTCATATTAAAAGTACAATGATGATGCAGGTTTCGAATTTAAAACCAAGCAAGGCAACATTAATTTGTTTGTTATAAGATTTTGTGCAAATTTATCAAATTGTGGTAAAATACTTTCAGTATGATAAGCAAAAGCGATTAAATCTATGTTATTTTTTTTACTAAACTCTATAACTCGCTTAGAATAAGAGCCACTATCTTTAAACAATTCAACATTACAGTCGATTGCTCTTTCATCAAATTGCTTTTTCACAATTTGAATTCTGTTTTTCATTTGCTGATTTAATAACTCATCATTTTGTTTTGAACCAACAACACTGATTCCAGCACCATAAATGTTGGCGATATCTCCAGCAAGATTTACAACTTGTAAACTTTCTTTTGTTAAAGTAATAGGAAGGACAATCTTCTCTAAATCAACTGTTTTTGTATTTTTTTGAACAATTAAGAAAGGAATGTCACAACTTGTTACAACTTGAATTGCATTACTGCGAAAGAACAATTTTTTGATCCCTTGATGACCATGTGTACCCATTATAATTAATTGAGCTCCAGCCTTAGTGGCAATTCTCCCAATATCATCAAAAATGGAACCTTTTTGGACTTGTTTAGTAATACTCGCTTTTTCAGGAATATCCAAGTTATTAATTATTTGATCAATTTTTGCAGAGGAACTAGCAATCTTATCTGCAGATGAAACAAGATGTAAAATTCGAATTTCAGCTTCTACTCTTTTGCAAATATGTAATGCATAATTTAATGCACTGTTTCCAGCATCAGTTAAATCGTAGGGTACGAGATATAGGTTTTTACTCATTTAGCGTTGTTTACTTCTTTCAAATATAAGATTAAAGTTCAATAAATAAAATAATCTATTCTTAAATTTTATAAACAATATTACTTTGTTAATTAAAACTATCTTTCTTATCAAACGCTCTTGTTATTACTTATATTTTGTTGATTCAATAATTTTTTAATTTCCTAAAAATGATTAACTTTCACAAAAAAGAAGATGTCATTTCAAGCATATATTGATAATATCAAAACCAAAACTGGGAAGTCTCCAGATGATTTTAAAAAGTTAGCAGAAGGTAAAGGCTTTATTATTGATGGAAAACTTAATACCAAAGCCACAGAAATAACAAATTGGCTCAAGGAGGAGTTTGAATTAGGTCACGGACATGCAATGGCTATTTATGCAACTTTCAAGGGAAAGAAGGAGTGAAAAAGTACATTATTTTATTACTAATTCTATTACTTTGTTTTTTTTGTCTAATTAAAATCAATAAGAATACCTATAACCTCTGGAACAGCAATTAAACTTGATATTAAAAAAGTAAGGATAAAATATAAAAATTTTTCAGGTGAATATACTTTTTTTGATGGCAAGCAATTAAAAGACTTAGTGAATGAATATGGAGAAAATGATTTTATAATTGAATATGGTGATGATTACTATTTTAAGTTGAGACATTTTAAGACGAATAGAAACCACCAACATGATTACAATTTTCATGTTTTTAAACAAGATACGAGCATTTTTGTTGATGTAAATATCAAAGGAATCAATGAAAGAAAGGTGAGAGGGAGCATGATGAAAAAGTAAGTTGAAACGTTAATTGATTTCAAGTTCTTTAAAATTACATTTCTTACATTAGAAAAAATTGATGTAGATTTTTTCGAAAAGACATTTTAAAACTTCCCAGATAGCATTCCAACTTTATGTAAATTGAAATCGTTAAAAAATCCCATTTTTATTCTTTAACGCAAACAGAATGGTTAATTTTGTGCCAGCATGTTTAGAGGATATAGTAGAAATTTTTGGTTGTTATCGGTTAGTGTTTTGTGCTTTATGACCAGCTTCAACCTATTAATACCTGAGTTCAATGCAATCATGGAGGGACTTGGGGCAGGAGATAAAAAGGGGTTAATTTTTGTTTTCTTCTCAATCGGGGCCGCTATATCAAGACCAATTTCCGGGAAATTATCCGATACCATTGGACGAAAAAAAGTAATGTTTTTTGGAATTTTCCTTGGATTGATTTGTTGTTTGATATACCCAAGTATTGAAAGTGTGTTGTTTTTCCTCGTTTTGAGGTTGACACATGGATTTAGTGCAGGTTTTCATCCAACTGCAGCAACGGCAATGGCAACAGATTTACTTCCTACTGATAAAAGAGGGCAGGGTATGGGTATTTGGGGAGTGTTCATCTCGTTAGGTTTTGGAACGGGGCAAATTTTATCAACACCGATAATAAAACTCTTTGGATATGAAATGCTTTTTGTAACAGCAGCTGGTATTGCTTTTATTGCTGGGGTATTACTTTTTAAAGTTAAAGAAACGTTGCCAAGTGAGCAAAAAGTTCCATTTTCTTTGAAGTTATTCAAGTTGAAATGGCAGGATGTCATTGAGCCTTCTGTTCGCCCATCAGCAATTGTGATGTTTCTTTCTGCAGCTTGTTCTGGATTCATTTTCGTTATTACTCCTGACATGACTTCTTTCTTAAATATTGAGAACAAAGGAATTTTCTTTGGATTTTACACATTAAGTACTTTGGTTGTTCGATTGCTAACTTCTCGATTGTCAGATAGAATAGGGCGAAGAAAAACCCTAATGATAGCAATGACACTTTTAGGGACTTCTATGTTACTTGTTGGGTTTTCAAATTCAATGACTATGTTTTTAATAGCTGCATTGGTGTATGGTGTTGCTTCTGGAATGTCTAGCCCAACTTTGATGGCATGGATGGCAGATTTATCTAATCCAAAAAGACGTGGGGTAGGTTCGGGAACATTATTTATTGCATTGGAATGTGGTTTTATGTTTGGTGCAGGAATTACCATTTTTGCATACGACAGTACTATTTCTACCGTAAGTTCAACCTTTTCAATAGCAGCAGTTCTTGCGTCTTTGGCTATCGTTTATTTATTTTGGCACCTGTCAAAATTCAAATCTCCAGATTCTAGAAATGTGGCATCTGAACTACCAGGAATCAAGTCGGTTTTAAAACCTTAATTTTTCGTTTTTTTGAATAATTAAACATTTCTACTACTTTTAATAGAAAATAAAAGAAATGAAAAGTTTGCTGATTACCGTTTTGATTGCTTTAGTTATTTATGTGGTTTACAGGTTTTATCGTTATTTGAAGTTGGCAAATGGATTGGAACATAAAATTGAAAATGGAGCGATTATTTTAGATGTTAGAACAGCAGGAGAGTATGCATCGGGCCATATTAAAGGATCTGTCAATATTTCTTTAGGTGAAATAAGAGAAAGATTCAAAGAACTTGATCCTCGTAAAACATACATTACAACTTGTTCTCATGGATTACGAAGTATAAAAGTTGAAAGTATTTTGAAAGAAAGAGGTTTCAAAAACGTTTATAACGGAGGTGCTTGGACTGACTTAGAAAAAATGATTATTAATAAATAACCTACTGTCTTATTAATCTTCCTTTTTGATATGAAATTACTTGATAATGTTGAATTTCAAATAGTTTATCATCTGTTAGAGAAGATGTTTTATCCTTTTCAGAAATGGTATGAAGTTCCATTAATAAATGTGAATTCTCTATCCAGTAATAACAAATAATCGTGTTGTCTGAAACTGAAAAGCTTGTTGCATAGCGATTTCCTATTTTTTTAAGAGCAAGAACAACTCCGTTTTTTTCGTCAATTTTCCAATCATTATCGACATTAATCAGTTCATATTCTCGTGGTGACTGACCTTCAATTTCATAATGTAAAATGAAATTCCATTGATTCGTTTCTTTGGGTTGAATTTGAAGACTTACAGGTATGTCTTGGGTTGTATTGGAGTTGAAAATTTGAAGTGTTCCTTTCCAGTTTCCTTCCCAAGACTTTGGTGATTGATCTGATTGTGCAGTCGCTTGAAAAAACAATATCAAGATTACGTTCAATAAAATAAAGTTTTTCATTTCTGATTCATATTTGTGAATACTCAAAAGAACGATTTTCTCTATTAATGACTAAAATTTGAAAAAGAAATACACAACAGCAGCCCATTCCTTCTTGATTCCTCTTGCGTATCCAATTGTTCCGTGTGAAGAATTTTCTACAGTTCCGTCGTCTTTTACGTATCCAATCGTTCCATGTGAAGAATTTTCTACAGTTCCATCTTTTTTCACATAGCCGACTGTTGAATGATGACTGTTTTCAATTGTTCCATCGTTCTTTATGTAACCAATTGTTCCGTGTGATCGGTTTTCGATTGTTCCATCGTTCTTTATGTAACCCAACGTTGAACCGCTACTGTTTTCGATCGTTCCATCAGATTTTATTTTGCCTATGCTTGCACGTGAACTTGATTCTATTGTTTGCGCTTTGACCATTGTAATGCTTAAAGAAGCAATAAATAATAAGAGTATTCTTTTCATGATTTTAATATTTATGATTAATTAAATGTTGTAAATTTTACCAATATTCATTCTTTTATATCCATAGGAGTGTTAACAAGTTTCACTTTTCAAATGATTTTAATTCAGAAAAAAAAGGACTATTTGTTAATAAAATTGAAAAAGAAATAGACAACAGCAACCCATTCTTTCTTGATACCTTTAGCATATCCAATTGTACTTCTTGAAGCGTTTTCTACTGTACCGTCTTCTTTGATATATCCAATTATCGAACGTCGATCATTCTCTACTGTACCATCTTCTTTTATATAACCAATAATAGTTCTGTTGTTATTTTCAATTACCCCATCACTCTTGATATATCCAATTATTGTACGTTGATTATTTTCAATTACTCCATCTTTTTTTAGATATCCAACAGTAGTTCTGTTGTTATTTTCAATTACCCCATCACTCTTGATGTATCCAATTATTGTACGTTGATTATTTTCTATTGTTTGTGCTTTGGCAATTGTAATGCTTAAAAAAGCAATAAATAATAATAGTAGATTTTTCATATTTTATAATGAAACAAAATGTTATAAATTTATCAGATTTAAAAAGTTAATTTAAAAGATTCACCTTCCACAAACGTCCCCTTGGATTGTGTGATTTTGATTTTTTGCTCGGCAGTAAAGCCTAAAGTTTCACCATTTTTAAAAGTTACATCACTATTGATAACATAACCACAGATTTGACTAATAAAATGATGTAATTCTTCTAAATCCATTGGAGCATCAATAAACTCCATTTCCATTTTTCCAAATGCTTTCAACCCATAAGAATAAGCGCTATTTGTCTCTGCTCCCCTACGCATTCCAATATATACCCACAAATCCAAAGGAACAAAATTTTGTTTCAAAGCTTCTGCACTATCCAAATATTGATCTTTAGGAATTAATAAGGATTGAGTGCCTTGATAAATACCAATGCAATCATCACTTGTTGCTAAAATAGCTGCTAAAACCTTTGTTAAAATAGTAAAACGTTCTTTTTGGCTTGTATTGCTCGATAAGATTGTTACCAAGACATGCGAATTATGTTTTTCTAAATCTTTCAAAGCTGAAGACCAATTGTAAGCATATTGTGCAGTTCCTTCAATATCTCCCCATGGAATTGGAGCAGGCATTTTTGCTAATATTACTAATTCGTCTTGTATGGTAAAGCTAACTGTTTCTGAACTACGATCAATATCTGTAACATGAACTCCCCAATCAGATGCAAGATAGGCTATAACTTTATCGATGTAGAATGATTCTCCATTATTAAACATAGGCATAGCCAATAATAAATTGCTTTCAGGAGTTGTTTCCGGTTTCTTTTTTCTATTAAATAATCCCATGATTTTTATTTTTTCGTTACTATTTTTTAGCAGATTTATTCTACTCGAATTATGTGGGGCATGTTTAAAGTATAACCAGTCCAGTTGGCACCTTTCAATTCCCCAAAGATGTAAAAAATTGCTTTTGCTTGAAATTCCTCAATTTGAAACATATAAGGCATCTCTAATAGAGCATTTTTGAGAAAAACAATGTTGCCATCCCATACAAATTTACCCTTTTGAATGTAAGCAGCATCTTTCCCATTGATTTCTTTCGTGCTTAAGAGGTATTTATTGTTTTTCTTCAAGGTTAATTCCATTTCTATTCCTTCGCAATTAGCACAATTAATAACTCCGAAGTATGAGCCATCCCAAGGTAAATCGGCAACATTCGCGGGAGGTTTTTTAGTGTACGTTCTACTTGGAATCATTTCTGCTCTTGCTATTTTTTGTGCAAAAAGAGATGTATTTGCAAGTAAGAAAACAAGTATAAATAAATGAATGAATTTCATGAGTCAATTTTTTGGATTCTTATGCGTTCAATAAATTTTTAGTATATCCTAAAATGTGTATTAATAGTTTTTTATCCTACAATTCCAACATTGCTTATTTCTAGATTGTTATCGATGAAAATTTCAATTGAATGTCCAAGAAATAACTTTCCATCTTTGAGGTAAATGGCTGCACCACCATCGGTTTCCAAGGTAACAGATTCTACGGATACTTTTTTTACAAAATCCTTATAAGAAATACTTTTTTTGGTTTCGTTCCATACTTCATTGTATAACTTTAATAATTTGTCAGCTGCAATTTGCCCAAAAGAGAATGCTTCTAATGCTTTTAGTGTTTGTTTTGACTTGTCAAATGAGATGAATTTATCACCTTCCACAGAAATGTATAGTTTGATTTGTTTTTCTTGAAATTTTGTTTTGGTTGCCCACCAGTCAAGATTATGGTCAAATTTAAGTGTACCTAATCCTCTTACTTTCAATTCTTCTATTACTACTTTTTCCGGTAAGTTTTCAAGTGTTTTGGCAATGGTTGGTTCCTCCAAAATATATTCTCCTAAATTTCCACGGTCTTCAAAACTTTCCGGAAAATTGCCATAAGAAGAACCCAATTTCAAGAATAATCGATCTTCACGTTTTTCAACCAAGTATTTGAAACCATCATGTTGACTTAGTTTCGCTGGTGTTCCTTCTTCAAAGGTATAGCCGACTTCTGGTCCTTTTTGATTTTCATAATAAACTCTGCTTGGTTGGTGTTCCCAAAGCATGTCTTCTTTTACTATGAGATGTGTTTGTGAGGTAATGACATTTCCATAAGACACCAATTTCCAAACACCTATAAACTCTTCTTTCTTCATGTCGAAATATCTTTTTTAATAGTACGAGTACTCTTTCTAAATCACTTGTTCTAATTCTTTTTTGCCTTCGTTTTTATAAGCGTAGATAACAGTTGGATTTCCTTTGTTATCGTACTTTTGAACTACTTGCAATTGATGAGATACTTCCTCTTTTTTGTTGTAATTACTCGTGTTCTTTGTTTTTATTTCTTTTATTTTGTCATTTTCATAGTTGGTTTCGATTTCTTCGATGTATTGAATTTCGTTTCCTTTTTGAAATTGGTTTTTGATGAGTAGAAAATTCTTGTCCAAGGTAATTGAGCTAACATACTCCTTGTCATCCAAGCAAACAACAGTGTAATTGTAATCGTCAGACCAAACATATTTAAAATTAATTTCTCTAGGTTCATCGTTTCCAAAACGTGCTGTTTCTTTGAATGAAATATTTTTTCCTTTTCCCGAGTAAATGTTTGAAAATTCGCTTGTTTTGTCATTGCCAAAATCCCATTTTCGCTTTCTTTCGAGTACATTTCCCTTTTTATCAAAGGTCATAGTTGCTTTACCGATTTGATTTTCAGTTTTAGTAGGTATGACATCGTTTTCAACTTGGCAGAAATAGGTTGTTACTTCTTTTACGTTTTCTTTCAGTCCAAATTCTAATTTTTGGGTATAAGATGGTTTTCCTTGTCCTTTGCAGGAAAGCATCAACATAAAGAGAGATAATATTGCTATTAATTGTTTCATGTGTTATTAATTGTAAACTATTTTCGTTGTTTTAAATAGATTTATAATTTCTTCTTTTTTCATTTTTGTAAATGAATTGTCACTAATTGAGATAGTACAAATATGTAAATTATTATCCCCTTGTATCAAAAACCAGACCTCAGTTTCTAATCTATTGTGTATTTCATTGGATTTGTTTTGTATAGAGTACATTATCCAAGGTTCTTTTGCATTTAAGTCTTTTTCAATTAAACTGAATTTAGCGTCTTTCGATTGTTCTTTTTCAATTTGAAAGGTCTCGTTCATCAAATCAGTTAAGTTACTGTTTTTTACTCCAGATTGAGAAATTAAACTTAAATATTCAGCTGTTTTATCGTTCTTGAGTAAAATTATTTTTTGATCATCTTTTATTGATTCTTCTTGGATTTTCCAATTTGTTTTATCTGGTAAATCCAAATAAATAGCTTCGTTTTTAATTCTTTTGTAATTACATATTTCCAAATAATCTTCATCTATATATGCACCTAATTTACTGGCTTCTATAAAATCTTTACACGCTTTATCCTTATCCTTAACTTTCAGATGAATGTTCCCTCTTAATTTTAGTAGTTCCATATAAAATTCCACTGGATTTGGCTTTAATAGAATGGCTTTGTCCAAATCTTTAATTGCATCCTGGTATTGATCCTCATCATATAATAGTTTTGCACGCATATAATAAGCTTCAGTATATTCTGTATCAATTTTAAGAGCGTTACTAAAAGCCTTTATTGCAGCTTCGTAATTGTTTTTTGACTCTTCTAAAGTTCCAAGTTCAAAATATTCTTCCGCTGTCTGTCCAAATGATGTATAACTAACTAATAATACCGCTAATAAAAATAAATTTTTCATGATGGAATAATTATAAAGATTTCACATCGATTCCTTTAGATCTCAAGCTTTCATAAACTTCTGGATCATTGCTAAATAATGTCATTTTCTTTAAGTTTCGTTTTTACCTCCAAGAAATCATTTCGTAATTGGAGTAGTTTGTGTTCATGTCTTCTATTCTATTCTCTAAAGACTGAATACCATTACTTAAATAATATTCTTTTTCAGAATCGGTTAATGTGTGTAATACATCAAACCCAGGTGTTGGTTTTGGAATAGGAACAGACAACAGAATTGTATTATCATCTTCGTAAACGCAATAGTTCCAATCCTTGTTTTCTATGAGTTTTTTGGCAGACATGCGCTAATAATTCTTTATTAAAAAGTGATACTTACTCATTTCTCAGTTGTAATCGTTCATTTAATTGATTCATCCTATCTACAAACGTTGTGTCCATTTTCCAAAAATTGATTGTATTGTTCTTGACTTTATACCAATAAAGCGTTGTGAATTGCTCATCATCGCCTGTTCCAGAATACCACAACGAATATTCTTGATTTTTCGCTGTTTCATCTGTCATTGTACCACTAACGTTATTCATGTCGACTATTTCTAAAGGTTTCAACTCCTTGTCTTGGAATATTTTTCGTCCTTCGTACAACCCATTTTCAATTTTGGAATAGGTTCTGTGTACAGCAAATACAGTATCTTTATCATGTACAGAAAAATATGCGTGATAGATGTATATACTGCTTGTATCCTTCACGTTTACATCTGCAGGAACGGGAAATTCTTTTTGATAAGCAATAATTGTGTCTCGAAAGTTGTCTTTTGGACTTTTACCACAACTTATTGCAATAAAAAGAACTGTGAAAAAGATGTATTTCATAACGTTTACAGTTATTTAAATCAATGTTAGTTCACAATTGTATTGCTTGAAAGCAGCTTCAATTGCTATTGCATCGGCTTCGTTTTCGACACTTGCCAGAAACAATGGTCTGTATATGATATATTTCCCATCAATCTCCTCGTAAGTTTCGTCCATAATCTTTTTTACCGTTTGATAAAACACCGATGCTTCTCCTTTGCTTGTATTTCTATACTGTTGAATTAAATCAATCACAGCTGTTTCATCGTTACCTCTGGTTTCTAAAAACGAGGAATATCCTGTTCTTTCACCAAGTGCAACATTGTGTTTGCTGAGAAATTTACGAACTTTATCGGTGGAGGCAAGGTTCATTGGAGTCGCTCCACAAAACGTTTTGGTGTTGTAATGTGGAACATCCAAAGCTTGATTTAGAAATGCTCCGTTTGCTTCCAATAATTTCAAACATTCGACATTGCCTTTTAAACTTGCTTCGAATACAGCAGACCATTTGTGGTGGTTGGCTTGAAATTCAGGTGCATTTTTTACAGAAGCTTGTTGAAGCAAAAACTCCATCATTTTTGGATCTTCTGCAAACTTGGCTAATTCTGTCAATTCGTGAATTAAAATCTCGGAACTGAAAGTCGCTCCAGCAGCCAACAAAACATCAATTACTTTCTTTACTGGAGGTTGATAATCTTTTGCAAACTTATTGCCATACCAACCGTAATATCGCTCCAACATTTGTGAAAATGGTGTATAACCATTTCTATTTTTTACGGTTAAATCTGCACCACGATCGATTAACATTTGGCACATTTCAGACGAATACATGGCTTCGAAAATTGGCGTGTTGTTAAATTTATCTTTGAGGTTAACATCCAATCCTTGATCGAGCAAAAACGCCATGAAATCTGGTTTTTTATCCTGACCAGCAGTTTTATGAAGCACAGAATCACCGTATTTATCTCTGAAATTAAGATCGGCTCCATGATCGATGAGTAATTGTGCGATTTCTATTTTTTTTGCACTATTTGAGAGGTAAACCAATTCGAGCATTGGCACAAATCCATACTTACAGGCTTGATTCACCGATTTCAGATTTTTTAAAATCTTCTTAATGGTTGCGATGTTTCCACTCTTGATGGCTTGATTCAAATCACCAATCAAAGCGGATTCGTCTTTTTCTGTGGATTTAAAAACAACCTCTTTGATTGCTTCCTGAAAATCGGCATTGCTCCAGTTGGCTTCTGCGTATTGAACAAGCAAAGCTTCCACACTTGGATCAATGGTGTAGTATTCGTCGCTTAGTTCGTTGTGCAATTTGTTGAGTGTTTTGTTGAATCCTTTAACCAACTCTTTTCCCGAATAAAATGCTTGACGATGTTCGTCTGTTTGGTAAATGAAATCAACGAACTTTTGGATAATTTTCAATCCTTTTTCGCTCTTGATGTTTTGCATCACTTCAATCATGCAATTGGCGTCAAAATCTGTACCGAAATTAGAAAACAGCTGTTCTATACCTCCGTTTTTAATTTCTCCATCTATTCGAATGGCAAGCCAAATAGTACGTGCGATCTCATTCTGTGTTTTAAATAGATCAGAAGAAAGTCCAATCTGGTTGTGCATGTATTCAAATACTGGAAAAATATCTGAAATGGAGTAAATAGATATATTTTTATTGTTGGTATTCATGTTGTTTTACTTTTGAGTTGTAGAATGCTTCTTTTACGCGAATATCTCCAACGGTTCCAATGTGATGTTTTCAATTGTTACAGTATCTAACTGTTCTAAATGAATAAAAAATTCCATCCAACTCATCACATGTTCGTCTTTGAGTGCATACACGTTTATTTTCCAGTTACCAATTGGAAGTTCAATCAGTGGGACTTCATATTCAAAATAGGATTCTTTGGTCCAATTTTTCCCCGAATTTAAGATGTTTTTTAAAGCAAGTGAATGTTCTACAAACTCCTCAAGATTGCCTTTGTAACTGTCGCACATTTGGGTGAAATCGGCATGAGATAGTGCACGAATTTCATCTCCTTCTTCAACTTTTAGATAGTTGTAACTCTCGTGGTATTCAAATTCATCTGTATTTATTTTTTCCTTATCGAAAACGAAATCGACTTGTTCTACCGCTTCATCTGTTGTAATGATGTGTATAATTCCTTGTTGCAGTAATTCGGACAATCCTTTTGGATAATTGTAATCAAATTCTTTGTCTGTATAATAGACTTTGCACTTAGTAATGTTGGCAAAAATGAGTACACCTTCCGTGTTCATTCCTTCTATCGTCATTTTATCTTTTTTTAATTTGTCTTTACTAATTCATTTAGGAAATCATTTTTTGTGCTTCCTCAATATTATACATTATTCGATTGTCGTGAAGGAGTAAGTCCTTAAAAACACCTTCAAATTTATTAAAACCATTATTGTCATAATTAACAACGACAGGGAATAATTGACTTGCTTGGTAATATCTTTCAGTTTCAATTGCTCTCTCCATTGCTTGCTCGATTTCTTTCAAAAATGGTTTACAGTTTTTCGTTAATAGAAAATTTTTGAGATTGGATTCAAAAAAATGGGTTCCGTAAATTTTCAAAAAATAGGAAATGGAAGCATGTAATTCCTCTTCATCTTTTCCATTTAATATCGCAATGGATAATGCATTGCATATAACATCGTAAACATTGTCTTCGTTGTAAATTCTGTGCGGTTCAAACGTTTGCTTTTCTTCCCACTTTTCGGAAATAAAGGTATCTAGCTGTTGAAAACCTTCTGGGATAGCCCACGCCAATAGTATTAGCATTGCCTGATACGCGATATAGGTATCGTCATGTTGAAGTAGCAATTTCAGTTTTTCAACTCGATCTGAGTCAATTTCTCTAAGAAGCTGTACTTCGCTTAAATCATATCCTTCGTAACCATCTTCGTTATAGTGGTACAGGAGCTCGTGGATATCGCTATTCATACAGTTATAAAATTGTTATTTTCATTTTCTAGAATTGGTTAAAGCCTATTGCTTTTTAAAAAATTAACAACACCAACCACTTCGTAAATCTTCTTTGCAAAATCTTCGTAATCACTTTCAAATTCCCGTACCGCAATCAAACCAATATTTATGTTATTCAATTTTGATTTATCGCTTTTGTTTTCCAAAACTTTTTTCAAATAATCGAGTTGGTTTCTTGTAGCAATAATAGGTTGCCAATCTGTATCTTTCGAAAAAAGTTCAAAAGATGAATTCAATGTGTTTTTAATTTTTTGAATGGCTTGTTCTGTTGTCATTAATTTCCGTAATTGAACTCATCGTAGTTTTCTCAAGTTTATTTGATCAAATCGCGTACTTCTTGTACCAATTTTTTGTTTATTTCCTTTTCTTTTTTCAAAAACAATGATTTTAAAACCCCAACAAGGATTAATCCTGGAATCATTCCAATCAATCCTCCAAGACCAGCTGCAATTTTGTAACCTGGTAAAAACGCAAGTGGTTCAATGTCGTTGTACCCCATGTATGCACCAATTCCTACAAATACAATCAATGTAATGAATGTGATTTGCGATCCCAATTTTGAAGAGTCTGATACATCTAATTTCACAATCTTCGCATCTGCTTGTTCCCATTTAAAACTCACTTCTGCACCAATTTTATTTCCTTTTCTCACTTTAATTTCGTGTGACCAATCTTTTTCTTTCACACCAAAATCATTTGCTTTGACAGTGTATTCACTTCCAAATTTTGTGTTCAATTTTGCAAGAACTTCGTTTGCTGCGTTATGTAATGCTGTTTCAGTTCTTACACTTTGATCTAGTTGATATACAATTGTATTTTCTTCCATTTTTTAATAATTTAATTTGATTTTCAATTTTTATCTTCATGATAAAGCCCATCCTAGGTGAGTAGAATGGGCTTTTAGTGTGTTGTTTTTACAAATTCTTTTTTGCCTTTCCAGCATAATTTCCTTCTGGCAAAATTTGAAGGTAATGATTCGACCATTTTGCTTTGTCCCCGTCTTTTTTCATCAATTCTTCACAAGCTTCCCAAATGTTGTCATCCATCATGCGTTTATCAAAACCACCGTTTAGCGCAAGTACATAATGCTCGATTGCTTTTTCGAAATCTCCCAAAAAGAAATGGCAAACTCCAATTTGATTTTGACAATTTGCTTTTTCATGGGAATCAGTTGTTTTTTCTTCGATTGTTGTGAATTGGGTAATTGCTTCAGCATATTCTCCTTTCGGAATCAATCGACATGCTTGGTTGAACGTTGAATTGTAGACATCAGCATCCATTTTATCTTTCAAGTTATTTTGAATATTTTCAATTTCTTTCATTGAAAGATCGTTTGAATGAGCTACTAAATCTTTATCTTTTTTAAATAGTCCGCTAAAAAATCCCATACTTTTTTGATTTAATGTTATAATTTTCTTTTCAAATTTTAAAAGTCGAACTTATTTAAAATCCACAAATAAAACTGTGTTACGTTAAACTTTTTCTAACTTTCTTTTCTAACAAAAATAATGCGAATGTTCAGAAAATTTTCATTTATCTCAGCAAATGTATAATTGGTTTATTTTAAACAAAATTTAGTCGAAAATGATGCAACTTTAGCAGTGAGGATTTGATGAAAAATATTGATTTTTGCTTTTTTCGATCCCGCTGGGAATCACGAATATTTTTAAACCAACCTGTTATCAATACTTTCAACGACTTTCCAAAAATTGGTGACAAACCGGGTGACATTTTTCACGATGTTTGTTGTACCATTTTAAAGAACGTTTTGATCTTACAAAGATAGTCTAAACCACTGATAAACATAAATAAAAAGCTGTAAATTTTATGGTTTTTATGTGTTGGAAAATCGGCTGTTTTAAGCCTTTCAAAACAAAATTTCCTCACCTCATCGGGATTCAAACCTAAGTACTCGCAGAACTCACGTATGGTTAAATATTGGTACTCTCTCTTCCCGATTTCTTCTTTTATTTTCTTTATGAGGTAGCGGGAATACCGTTCACTCTTTCCGGTGATAATCATCACATCTTTTGTATGAATGATAATGCGTTTCATTGGTGAATGGTATTCATGGCTTATGTATGCTTTTGCCTTTCTTTTTCTATGAATGGAGCATACTGTTTGCCTGACAAAAATAAGGCCTTAAAAGGCTTGTTGTATCTGCAAAAACAAGTCAAAACAGCAGAAAGTTTATGAAACGGAATCCCTGTATATGAGCATATTATATTTTATCTGATGTTTGAGGTGTCGATGTGCACACAGACAGGTAATATGGCGGACCTTAAAACTCGCTTGAAATGATAAAACTATAAAATCATGGCAAGACAAAAAGGAATTACCAAATTAACCGGGAAGATCGGTGATTTATCGTTCTACAAATCCAAGGACGGGTATCTGGCTCGTGAAAAAGGCGGAATTGAGGCCGAACGAATTAAAAATGACCCTGCGTTTATCCGAACCCGTGAAAATGGAGCTGAATTCGGTTCTTCTGCCAGTTCGGGAAAGTTACTCCGGGATTCTATTCGTACGATGATGCAAAATGCTTCGGATAGCCGTGTTACGGGACGGTTGATGAAGGTAATGACACAAATCAAGAACATGGATGCGACAAATGCCCGTGGGGAACGTTCTGTGGGTGTGGGTATTGTTCTTCCTGCAGCAAAAGCATTGCTGAAAGGGTTTAATTTCAATAACCGGGCTATCTTGGGTTCTGTACTGTTTAAAAGTTACACGGTAGCACCTCTGACCGGAGCTATTGCAATCCAGGGATTTGTTCCGATCAATGACCTGAATACTCCTTCGAGGGCTACACATGTGACCTTGAAAAGTGCCTGGGCAAAAGTTGATTTTACAAGTGCCGTATCTGTGATGGAAGAAAGTAATATTGTTAACCTGCCGATTGATGGAACGCTTACCACTGTCACCCTCATTCCGGCAACTGCTCCGATAGGAACCGGAACTGATGTGTATTTGCTGATGCTTGAATTCTTTCAGGAGGTTAACGGGGTGCAATACACACTTAAAAACGGGGCTTTCAATGTATTGAGTATTGTAGAAATCCTGTAATTCTAAAAACAGATGGAAAAGAAAAAATCAACAGACAACCTGAAGTCTTACTTCAAGCGATGCAGAAAACAAACTCCGCCATTCTTCAAGAAACTGCGTTTGGCAGGGTTGATCATTGCAGCAGTTGGAACAACGGTTCTGGCTGCCCCGATTGCCTTACCTGCGATTGCGGTAACAATCGCAAGTTACTTAGCTACTGCAGGAGCTGTAGCAACGGCAGTCAGTCAGTCAGGCGGCCATCAGTGATGGTTTAGACTGTGAAGAGGAAGAAAAGTAAATTATTGTTTAATCAGTCGGAGTGCTTTCACACTCCGACATAACACACAAAAAAATGGAAAGAGAAAAAAGCCAATGCAGTGATTTGATTGTGAAAGCTTCAATCAAGCGCAAGCCACGTTTTAAAGCAGGTTCTGAATTGTCGGGAGCCGTGAACGTAAAACGAATGGATGTGGAAGTGAATGACATATCTACGGAAGACACAGAAGCATTTGACATCATGCTGCATTTAAAAAGCTGTGCGGTGGAAAACTGTAATCCCTAACGTGCAAACAGATCACACAACCGTTAAGGGAACAATCGGAGGAACATTGTTAACGCTGTTTGCTACGATAGACGTTCAGGACTATGTGAAAACTATTATTCTGGCTTCTGTGGGTGCAATTGTGAGTTTTGTTGTGTCGAAGTTCTTGAAATGGTGTTGGGATAAACTTCGAAAGAAGTAAAAAAGTAAGGAAAACGCCCGATTGATCGGGCGTTTTCTGTTTTACCTAACCAATCTACACAAATAAGCTGTTTTCAATTCTCGAACCTGTGCGGACATTTTGAAAAATGCCTGTTCTTTTCTTTGGAA
>DAIOWV010000032.1:0-6169 GCA_036758285.1 Taishania sp.
TAAACTCAAAAGCAACAACTCTTTTAAATTTAGGCGATTACGAATACATTCCAAGATTATCTTGGTCAAATGTGAATAATATTTTAATATTACAAACATTGAATCGTCATCAAAATACTGTAAACTATCATAAAGTTGAACAAATCTCAAACAACTGGAAATCAACTGTTTTTTACACCGAAAATTCAAAAACATATATCGACATTGATGACAATCTTATCTTTTTAAAAGATGGAAATTCGATACTTCGCACGAGTGAAAAAGATGGTTATAATCATATTTATAAAATTGATTTTAATGGAGGTGAATTTCAACTAACGAAAGGAAATTGGGATGTAATTGAATTTTGCGGAATTGATAATGAAAATAAGTTCATTTATTACTCAGCCGCTAAAAAAGGAGCAATTCATAAAGGGGTATACAAAACCGATTTAAAAGGCAAAAAACATTTATCAATTAGCTCTGAAACAGGAAGTAACAACAGTGAATTCACACCTGGTATGAAGTATTTCGTTAAGAATTACAGTAATGCGAATACCCCCCCAGTTTACTCTTTATGCGATAATACAGGTAAAGAAATAACGATGATGGAAAGTAATGTATCTTTAAAAAACATTACGAAAGAATATAATTTTTCTCAAAAAGAATTTGTCACGTTTGACCTAGTAGGACGTTCTTTAAATGGATGGATCATTAAGCCAATTAATTTTGATGATTCAAAAAAATATCCTGTTTACATCAGTATTTATGGCGGTCCAGGAGCAAATACAGTCAGTGACAGCTGGGATTCCAACATAGCTTGGCATCAACTTCTCGCACAACATGGATATATTGTTGTTTCTGTCGACCCAAGAGGGACGATGTTTAGAGGAAAAGAATTTAAAGACGCAACATATTTACAATTAGGAAAATACGAAACAGAAGACTTTGTTGATGTTGCCAAATTATTACAAACATATAACTATGTTGATGGTGAACGCATTGGTATTCAAGGTTGGAGTTATGGAGGATTTATGACCTCGTTGGCAATGACAAAAGGAAATGGAATCTTCAAAATGGGTATTGCTGTAGCACCAGTAACAAATTGGAAATACTACGACAACATTTATACAGAGCGTTTTATGAGGACCCCACAAGAAAATGAAAAAGGCTACAATGATAATTCTCCAATTAATTTCGCCAATCAATTACAAGGAAAGTTCTTACTGATTCACGGTTCTGGAGATGACAATGTACATTATCAAAACGCTTTAGAAATGACTAATGCATTAATTGATGCCAATAAACAATTCGATTTTTTCATTTATCCAAATAGAAATCATGGTATTTATGGCGGAAATACACGTGAACATTTGTTCAACATGATGTTGGATTATGTAAAGAAAAATTTATGACGGCTCATTTTAACCCATCTATAATTTGTCTTAAAGCTTGTTTTGATTCTTTCATTATTGGAAGCAAAGGCCATATATGTGGCATTCCTTTTCCAATTACCAATTCATTCGGAACTGATGCTTGAGTCAGTTTTTGATGAAAAATTAGTTGATCAGGAAATGTGATGTCATTTTCTCCAATATAAAGTTCAACATTTGGAAAACCATCAAAACCTCCATTTAATGGTGAAATAATTGAATCAGACAGAGAAATATCTTTTGCTGCCATTTGTTTTGCACTCAAAACGCCATTTAAAGAGAGCATTGGATCAACCTTATCCACTCTTGAAATTTCAGGATTTGACATTGAGGCGTCCATCACTGGAGAAATAAGTATAATTTTTTGAGGTAAATTTTTATTACTAGAAATTTGTCTTTGAATATGGGTAATAATTAAATTTCCACCAACAGAATCTCCAATAAGTATAACGTTTTGCTGATCGTACTTTTCATAAGCAATGTCAATAATTGCATCAATATTTTGAGTAATTTCTTTTATACTTGATTCAGGTGCTTTGGGATAATCACACATCCAAACGGAGAAATTTGTTTTTTCAAATAAAGATTTCATTGTATCCCAATGATGTTGATTGGGACCAAAAACAAATGCACCTCCATGAACAAAAATCAACAATTTATCAGATTTTGAATTACTCAATTCTACTACTGTCGATTTTAATACTTTAAATTTTGTGGCATTCTTCTTAAAAAACGAACCTTTTGGAAATGGTACATCATCATTTCTAAGACTTTTATAATCAATTGGAGATTGCTTAAACTTTTTCTTCATTCCTTTCAGACGAAGAACTCCAATTACTAAATAATAACTAAAACTTTTCATAATCTTCTAATATAATGAAATTTTGGAACATTCATTAATTTAAAACAAAAACACCTGTAAAACAAATGATTAATTAAATATATCTATATTTTTAGTTTAATCAAGTTTATAATTACTTATCGAAAACAATGACTTTTTCAAAAAAGTTGTGTTTATAGTTTTTTGAAATCTGGCAAGACTTACAGATAATAATCTTGATATTAGTAGAATGTTATTAAATAGAATCTTTATCGGAATGTTTATAATTCCATTTATTGTTGCACTTTGCAAATTAATATTCTGGGCAGATGTAAACATTTTTGACAACATGGTTAAGTCTTTGTTTGACGCAGCAAAAAATGGGTTTGAATTCTCATTATTTTTGACTGGAGCTTTGTGTTTATGGATGGGGATTATGAAAATCGGAGAAGAAGGAGGTGCTGTAAAGTTACTTTCTAAGGCAGTTTCTCCCCTATTTACAAGGCTTTTCCCTGAAATACCTAAAGATCATCCTGCAGTTGGTTCAATCATGATGAATTTTAGTGCAAATATGTTAGGTTTAGACAATGCTGCCACACCAATAGGATTAAAAGCAATGAAAGAAATGCAAGAACTCAATCCTAATAAAGAGAGAGCCTCAAATGCACAAATTATGTTTTTGGTCATTAATACAGCTGGATTAACAGTAATCCCTGTTTCAATTTTAGCATTTCGATCAGCGGCAGGTTCTCTAAATCCTTCAGAAGTATTTATCCCCATTTTATTTACAACATTTTTCACAGTGATTTTTGGGATATTGATCGTAGCAATAAAACAACGAATCAATTTATTCAACAAAGTAATTCTTGCTTATTTGGGGGGAATGTCTGCACTTGTAATTGGACTATTGTTTTTCATCATTAAAAACCCTCAATACACTGAATTAATATCAAAAGTTGGAGGAAATATGTTTCTTTTAGGAATAATTGTATTATTCATATCATTAGCAATGAGAAAAAAAGTGAATGTATATGATTCTTTTATAGAAGGAGCTAAAGGAGGCTTTCAGGTAGCAATAAACATTATACCTTATTTAGTTGCTATCCTAGTTGCTATTTCACTTTTGAGATCATCAGGTTCATTAGATGCTTTTCAAGATGGAATAAAATGGTGTTTACATACTTTTGGTATTTATGCTGATTCTGTCGTTGACGCACTTCCAGTTGCTTACATGAAAACTTTCAGTGGATCAGGAGCTAGAGGATTAATGCTTGAAATATTTGATACTTATGGTGTTGACTCTTTCACAGGAAAACTTGCAGCAACGTTTCAAGGAAGTACTGAAACAACATTTTATGTATTGGCTGTCTATTTTGGTTCAGTCAAAGTGACAAATACCAGATATGCTGCAGGTGCCGGATTACTAACAGATGTAATTGGTGCTATTATAGGTATAATTATTGCACTCATATTTTTTAAATACATGTAAATATGTTCGGATTATTCAAAAAAAAGCAAACTAGACAAGTTACTGTTGACCAATTAAAGGTAACACATTTGAAATCTATTGATTACGAACCAAAAATTATACTTGCCTGGGCTAAAGCAGTTAAAGGAAATACTGATTTAACCAATTGGCTAAAAGACAATGGATATCTTGAGCTTTACATGGCAACCCAAGCAATTTATTTGAAAGACGAAGCTAGAAACTGGCTAACCCAAAATGGCTATGCACATTTAATGGCTTTTATCAATGCTGCTGAAGGAAATGAATCTGCTCAAAAATGGCTTTCAATACACGGTATGGACTTGTTGTACCACATGGCATTAGCGATTGAGCACGATCAGGACAGTTGGAAATGGATACAAGATAATTCTTCTCAAGATATTTTTTTATTGACAAAATCAATTAGAGAAGTGAAAGACATGATAGAAGAGAACCACAATGATATACACAGCTTCGGAAAAGATGCCTAATTAAAAATAAAGTAAAGAACCGTTTAATTTCCCATCAGTTAATATTAAAGCAGGAAAAGGTATTTTGATATAATTTAATTGTTTTACAACGACTTTTAGCCACTTCTTTTTGATTGGTAGTTGACTAAAATCAACATCCAATGAAAATAAAAATTGACGCTTAGCATTAAAAGTAAGTAAATCTGTTCCTTGTTGAATAGAAAACGTATTATCCAATCCATGTAATTTACCATCAACACTATAGCCAATAGAGAAACATAACCATTTTGGGAGCTTTAAATCATTAAAAAAGCTTGTTGGACTTGCACTTAACCAATAAGTTTGTCCATTATAATCTTTTAATAATTTTTCTGAGAACGTTTTTCCTAAAGTCTGAGGTCGATATTGTGGATATTCCGTTTGATGATATGAAAATTTCAAAAGAATTCGTTGTTCTTCCCATGTTAATTGTTGCGCTAAAAATATACTTGCTCCTAGTGTATTTGCTCCCATATCACTCCAGGAAAACCCCCAATCTTTTCCGGTAGCATCTAACATTTCTAAACTAAAAAGATACCCCATCCCTACTCCAAATCCCATTAGTGCAGCAGGTTTGTTTTTCCAACCAGCCCAACGATACAAATCATTCGTGAGAATTGCTATTTTATTTGCAGTATAAGTATGACCAGCTTTGTCCATTTGCAACCATTCTCTAGAATCATCAAAAGAATGCCACTTTGATTTTTCCATCCCACTATACCAAACGCTATGCAATCCGATAATACTACCACTCCAAGCCAAACCTAATCCAGAAGAAATACCTATCGTTTTGTTATTATTAATTTTATTATCTGAAAAAGAAGCAATAGAATCATTTTGCGCAAAGAGATTTGTAAAGGTCAAACAGATAAAACTTATGAAAATTCTAAAACTCACAATGCAAAATTTACGGTAGTAATATATACTTAATTCATTATTTGAAAATAAAAAATGCCCATTCTAAAAATGGGCATTAAGAAAATTCTGTTAATTAATTATCTTCTTCTTCGCTCTCCATCTGAGCAATTTCGTCTTCATCATTCACTTGTTTAAGACGATCAGCATAATCTTTCGGTAAAAATTCAAAAAATGTATCACCTCTTAATCCTAATCTTAAACATTCTAAAGGAATCATATCGTTTGGTGCAATATTTCCCAGGTTCACTTCAGCTCCAAACAATTTGATAAACCATACTTGTTGATTTTTAATTGGAGCTTCCCATAAAATATCTTCTGGTTTAATCTTAGCTATGATCTTATTGATCAAAAAAGTATGAGCAGTACCATTAGGGCGAAAAACCCCAACATTACCTGCTTCCCTACCTTCAGCAATCACTTTCCAAGAACCAGCTTCTAACTCTTTACTCATCATTTTAATCCAACGTGGAGGAGAAATGAGAATTCCCGAATCCTTTGAACCAACTTCAGACAAAACAGTCCTTTCTTTAGATAATTGATGAATTAACTCACATTTTTCATCGTGATTGATAATAATTGAACCATCAGAAATTTCCAATAAATCCATATTATACTTATCCAAAACACGCAAGTAGTCATCAACCTTTCCTCTTGAATAAAAAGCTTCAAATAAAGTTCCTCCAAAATATGGGCGAATATTCGCTTCTTTATAAAGTGCTAATTTTTTATCTAAATCATTCGTTACATAAGCTGTTCCAAATCCAAATTTCACTAAATCTGTCAAATGTGCATTTGCTTGAATAAAAGACACTGTGTCATTAACACTCAATCCTTTATCCATCATCATTGTTACCCCTTTGTTTCTCGGTTTAGCCGATCTTTCAGGAATAAATGGTAATTCAAAATTCATTGTTTTATTTATTTATCTGTCAAATGTATAAATTCACTTACTTGAAGTAAACTACTATTAATTTCAAAAATATCTTTTGTACCCTTTTTATTTGGAAGATCTATTTTGATATGA
>DAIOWV010000032.1:6179-21938 GCA_036758285.1 Taishania sp.
GAGCACTCTTTGGGTTCCAAAGTTTAGTAATACTGTTGTTCCAATGGGTGGAACAACTTCTCGCAATTGACTCTTCTTCTCTTCCTAATTTCCACAACTGGCTTACAATCAATAAATCTAACGATTCATTTGTACCATAATCAATTGAAAAATTTTGCAAAAATAAAAGAATTTCATTTTCGGAAGTTATTTTTGCCATTAATTGGACATAACCTCTTAAGCAATCTTCATCTGTACTATCTAATTCTAATGATTTTTCATAGTTTTCAACAGCCAAATCGATTAATTCAACTTTTTCATAAGCACCAGCCAAAACATGATAAATACCAGAATTATTTGGATCTAACTCTAATGCTTTAATTATCAATGTAATTCCTTCTTGTGTATTCCCTTTCAGGTCTTCAACAATTCCTAATCCTAACCAAGCATCAGGTAGTAAAGGAGCTAAATCTAAGCTACTTCTGTAATAAAATTCAGCAGATTCTAACTCACCAAGTTGCTCAAAACATTCACCAATATAACATAACGCCATTGGATCATCGCCATCGAGTTCCATACATTTTTGAAAAGATTCGATTGCTTGTTTAAAATCGTCTTTCCCCATAAATGCATTACCTAGGTTGAAAAAAACCGGACCAAAATCTTCATTAATTACAATACAATATTCATATGCTTCAATTGCTTTATCGTAATCTTCAATTTTTGAAAATGCATTTCCAAGATTGTACCAAGCGGTAAATGAATATGGATTTTCATCAATAAAGTCAGAATAACACTTAATTGCTTGTTTAAAATCCCCTAACTGGTCGTAACAGTAAGCAATTTCATAAATTGCACCTTCATTTTTAGGATTAATTCGAATTGCTTCATGTAATACTTTTAATGCCCCATTAAAATCGCGAAGTGCTTGATATTCCATTGCTAAGTCAAGGAAAATCTCATCTCTATCTTCTTGCTCCTCAGCTAATCGAAGTGCCTCATTAAAAAACTTAATTGCACTTTTATGATCTCTTAGTTGGCTGAAAATAGAAGCTTTAGTCAACATTAATTCTGTTGAACCAAATTCTAATTTTTCTACACTTGTAAGTAAATTTAACGCTTCTTTAAGTTGCCCCATTGCAGACATAGCTTGAGCCTTTCTAATCGTAAAAACAGAATTATATGAAAACTGTCCACGAGCATAATCAGCAGCTTGATTTGCCTTTGTATACTGACTATTAATCAAATAATGATCAATTAGGAACTCCAATCGATCGCTATCGACGAATCCCATCTCCCCTCCTTTTAGATATTTCTCAAAATTTGCAATATCTTCATTCAGGTTTACTTCGAAATAATCTTCTTCTTCGCTGTCAAACATATTGATTAAATTAAGGTAATATAAATATACAAAAAATTAATATTAACTAATACCAATATTATTTTCTTATAAAATAAAAAAAGCACTTTTACCCCTATTAATTCATAAGGATAAAAGTGCTAATAATTTTATTCTGTTTTATTTACCAGAACGCTTACGATCTGTTTCTTTTAATAAAATTTTACGCATACGTAAATTTTGCGGAGTAACCTCTACATACTCATCAGACTGAATATATTCCAAACATTCTTCTAATGAAAATACTTTTGGAGGTGCAATTTTAACTTTATCGTCTGCTCCAGAAGAACGCATATTTGTCAAATCATTAGCTCTATTATGCTCACCTATTACTTGACCTTCATAAATATCATCATTTGCATTAACAAAGAAAATACCACGATCTTGTAAGTTTGACAAAGAGAAAGGAATTGCATTTCCAAGCTCCATTGAAATTAATGAACCATTTAAGCGTCCAGGAATTTCACCTTTGTATGGTTGGTATTCCAAGAAACGGTGTGCCATGATTGCCTCTCCTGCAGTTGCAGTTAACAAATAGTTTCTCAAACCGATGATACCACGAGAAGGAATTTCAAATTGAATAATCATACGATCACCTTTTGGTTCCATATTTTTCATTTCCCCTCTTCTCTTAGAAACTGCTTCAACTGCAGTACCTGAGTTAATTTCTGGAATATCGATTGTCAATTCTTCAACTGGTTCACATTTCACCCCATCAATTTCCTTGATAATTACCTGTGGTTGACCAACTTGCAATTCATAACCTTCACGACGCATTGTTTCAATCAATACAGACAAGTGCATTACACCACGTCCAAAAACAATCCATTTATCCGCTTTGTCAGTTTTCCCAACACGCATTGCTAAGTTTTTCTCTAATTCTTTCTCCAAACGCTCAGAAATATGACGAGAAGTAACAAACTTCCCTTCTTTTCCAAAGAATGGTGAATCATTGATAGAGAACATCATGCTCATTGTTGGTTCATCAATCGAAATTGTTGGAAGTGGTTGTGGATTTTCTGCATCACAGATACAATCACCGATTTCAAAACCTTCAATTCCTGTAACCGCACAAATATCTCCAGCTTGAACACTTTCAACTTTCACTCGATTCAATCCTTCGAACACAAACAATTCTTTCACTCTATGTTTTTCTTGCGTACCATCACGTTTTGCCAAGATAATGTTTTGATTTGCTTTCAATTCACCTCTATTCAAACGTCCAATAGCAATACGACCAACGAAAGTTGAGTAATCCAATGAAGTAATCAACATTTGTGTATTTCCTTCTTCAATTTTCTTTGGTGGGAAAAAATCTAAAATTTTATCCAACAATGGAGCAATTGTAGTTGTTGGTTGTTTGTAATCTTCTGACATCCAACCATTTTTTGCAGATCCATAAATTGTAGGGAAATCCAACTGTTCTTCATTTGCATCCAATTCAAACATTAAATCAAATACTTTTTCATGAACCTCTTCAGGAGTACAGTTTTCTTTATCTACTTTATTTACAACCACCAATGGCTTAATCCCCATTGACAAGGCTTTACCAAGTACAAAACGAGTTTGAGGCATTGGTCCTTCAAATGCATCAACAAGCAAACAAACACCATCAGCCATATTCAATACACGTTCAACCTCACCACCAAAATCGGCGTGTCCGGGAGTGTCAATGATATTAATTTTGGTACCTTTATACGTCACTGAAACGTTTTTTGAAACGATTGTAATTCCACGCTCACGTTCCTGGTCGTTATTATCCATGATTAATTCACCAGTAGGTCTGTTTCTTTCGTCTAAAACCCCTCCGGCTTCAATCATTTTGTCTACTAACGTTGTTTTACCATGGTCAACGTGTGCAATAATCGCGATGTTTCTAATTTCCATATATTATAGGTTGTCTATTTTTTAGTATGAATTTCTTCTTCTGTTACCACCAAAACCTCCTGATGATTTTCTATCTCCACTTTCTTTACGAGGTCTACTACCTCCTTCAGATGATGGTCGTCTTCCTCTATCAGAATTCCTATCAGATGATCCTCTTTTAAAATCTCCTCCTCGATCAGATGAGCTTCCTCTAGCATCTCTTCTAGCTCCACCATCACCGAAACCACCAGATCTTCTTCCGTTACCGTCTCCAAAGCCTCCAGATCTTCTTCCAGAATCAGAACGACCTCCGCCGCTTCTTCCTCTTGAACCTCCGTCTCTGTTTTTAGTTATTTCAACAGAAACTTTATGACCTTCATAATCGGTACCATTTACACTACTTAAAATTTTATCAGCTAATTCGTTATCAGCTTCAAAGAAAGAGAAAGATGCTAAAATGTCAATTTTACCGATGCTATCTGAACGCAACCCAGTTGAGTCACAAATAACACGTAACAACCCACCTGGATTTAAACCATCTCTTTTTCCAAGGCTTACAAAGAAACGAGTTTTATTTTCATCATTTCTTCTTGAGCTACGCTCTCTTCTTGAATCACCATCTCTATCATCACGGTCACCTCTATCACGATCTCTACCTGTACTTGCATTTAAATCGCCAGCACGTTCGTAATAATCGATGAAACGGTTAAACTCAGCAGAAATGAATTTTTTAACTACTTCTTCTTTTGTAAAAGAATCAAACTCTCGCATGATAATTGGCAAGAATTCTTGAATTTCCTCTTCTTTTACTTCAGTTGAAATTACTTTATCTGCTAATTTTAATAATTGAATCTCACAAATTTCTTTTGCATTCGGTACAGTACCTACTGTAAAAGTTGTACGGATAACACGTTCAATTTGTCTGATTTTACCCATTTCACGAGTATTAATCAACACCAAAGACTCACCTTTTTTACCAGCACGAGCTGTACGACCTGAACGGTGTGTATAATTCTCGATATCATCTGGTAAATTGTAATTAATAACGTGTGTGATATCAGTAACGTCAATTCCACGAGCAGCCACATCAGTAGCAACTAATAATTGCACTGAACGCTCACGGAAACGCTTCATTACTGAATCACGCTGTGCTTGAGATAAATCTCCATGCAAAGGAGCTGCATTGTAACCATCTTTCTCCAGCATTTCGGCAACCATTGCAGTTTCTCTACGAGTACGGCAAAAAATCAGACCATAAATACTTGGATTGAAATCGATTAAACGTTTTGTTGCTGCATATCTATCTTTTTCTTTTACCATGAAATAGATATGTTCAATATTTTCGTTTGTTTGGTTTTTGTGTCCGATACTTACTTCTAATGGATTCTCCATATAAGTTTTAGCAATTTCAGATACTTCTTTTGGCATTGTTGCCGAAAATAACCAAACATTTTTCGTATCAGGAGTTTTGTCAAGAATATGATCGATATCTTCTTTGAATCCCATATTTAGCATTTCATCTGCTTCATCCAGAACCACCCAATCTACTTCTTCTAATCGAAGTGCTTTTCTGTCTGCAAGATCTACTAAACGTCCTGGAGTTGCAACAACGATTGTTGCTCCGTTTTTGATGTCCGTCATTTGACGACGAATATCAGTCCCACCGTAAACCGCTACAACACTAATATTTACGTGTTTAGAAAAATTTTGCAAATCTTTAGCGATTTGCAAACACAATTCACGTGTTGGGCAAATCACTAACCCTTGAGGAAGCTTACGCCCCTCTTCTACTTTACTTACTAATGGAAGACCGAACGCTGCCGTCTTTCCTGTCCCTGTTTGAGCTAAACCTACGAAATCACTATTTTCTTTCAATAAGTGAGGAATCGCTTCGGTTTGTATCGGAGTGGGTGTTTCAAACCCCATTTCTGTCAACGACTTCAACACCCCACTCTTTAGCCCGAGTTCTTCAAATGTCATCTAATATATTATAAAAATTGGGTGCAAAGGTACGTAGAAATTCTCTTTGTACAATATTTTATTTGCAATAAATAACAATATGATAAGATACAACACATTAATTACGCAATAAATACATAAGTTGCTTAACCTTAAATTAATGTTAACTTGATTGAATATTTACTAAAATATCAATTGATAAGAACTTAAACAATACTATTGGGCGGTTTACATTATAAAATAGAAGCTTTTAGTTTCAAAATTATCAATAAAACAAAATTAACAATTTAAAACGCTTCAAATTTTGATTAAAACATTTACTAAACAGACACTATTATCCTGATCTAGTATTAAAAAAAAGAGTACATTTGCCCAATAAAATTAAATCAATGAACAACAAACTAATCATTTCAACTTTTTTACTCTGCAATCAATTGCTTTTTTCTCAGAATACTGATGATACTTTATTTGGTATGGTAAATCAAAAAATAGTAAAAGTAAATCAAAACACTGGCCTAACTGTTGATTATGTTACAATAACTAATTTTCCATCAACAGCACCAAGCAGATTAACATGGAAAGAATCTGAACAATGTTATTACACATTAGGACATATTGGAAGTGCGGTTAAAACTATTGGTAAAATAAATTCATCTGGTCTATATTCCAATCTTGGACAAATATCCATTCCAGGGTATACAGTTTCAGTAATTGAGGGGATAGCAATTAACCCAATTGACAATCAACTATATGCTTGTGTTAGTCTAAATGGATCTGATCCTTGGTCGGAATCATTCATCCGTATTAATACAGAAACAATGATAGGAGAAAAAATTGGAGAATTTAATCATACAGCTATTACTAATAACTCAGAGGCAGAAGCTGATGTTATCGCATTTGATGAACAAGGTAATCTCTATTACTTTGATGCAGATCCTCCTGGAGCAAACCGAATTAGAATATTCCAACAAGAATTGACTTTTACTCAGCCAGCTGTGTTAAAAGGTTCTGCTTCCTATGTACCAATTTTTGACATGACAATAAAAGGTGAAAATGTTTATTTCGGAACTAGTCAAAATTTAAGAAGTTTTAATCTTTCTACAAATTCCTTTTCAACAATTGGAAATATGACCCCTTCTTCACTTTTTTCTGGACAAGACTTTAGGGGATTAACTTGGAAAAAATCAAACGATTTGGGGATTGAAAAAATAAAGGAAGAGGTACAATTCATCTATCCGAATCCAGCCTCCAATATGATCAATATTAAATTCGATACTCCTCAGGAATATGATGTAACAATTTACGATATATATGGAAAAGTAGTTCATAGAAATCCACACTCAATTGCAAATAATAAAATTGATACAAGAAATTGGGATAACGGAACTTATATTGTTACGACAGTAACAAATGACAATTTAATTAAAACTCAAAAATTAATTATCAATCATTAATTTCTTTTTCATTTTATAGTAAAAAATATTATTGACATCTTAAAGTTGTAACTAGTTAGTAAATATTCTGGTTATTTATAGTTACAACTTTAGAATGTTCTTAGTAAAGAATTGACTTTTAATAACTTAACAATTTAGAATCTATAAGTTAGGTATTTTCCAAATTGAATGCCCCTGATTCGTCAAAGAATTATCTGTAAAAAAGCTTAAACAATTGATTTTTTCTCAGCTGCTGCTTCTGCAATTTTCTTGATTCGCGTTTCTCTGGTTTCTTGTTTTTTAGCTGAAACAAGTAGATAAAGTATCATTTTTTTCTTTGATTTACTAAGGGAATGATAAAACTCTTCTGCTCCTTCATAGGCTTGAAATTCTTTTTGTAAATCTTTGGGTAAAATTAATTCTTCTACTTCATCTAATATGGTCCAAGAACCATTTTGTTTAGCGATTTCAATACATTTCAATCCTGCAGGATGCATTAATCCTTGCTCAATCAATCGTTCTATTTTATCCTTGTTGATTTTTGACCAAGTACTCTTAGCTTTTCGTTTACTAAAAAACTGATGAGATGTATCTGTATCAATTTTTATTTTTTTGCTATCAATCCAGCCAAAACACAATGCTTCAGTGACGGAGTCACTCCATGAAATTGATGGCTTTTTTGAAGCTTTGGAATGAAAAACTACCCAAACAGATTCACTTAATTGGTGATTTTTCTCCAACCAATCTCTCCATTCTTTTGTCGTTTTGGGATGAAAAACTTCAACTTCACTCATAATTATTCTCTTGTCCAAATACGTGTGTTTAGATTCAAATCTTCAACAATCTGTGACATCGAACTTATTAATTCCCACCAAATTCGATATTCCTGTTCATTCAGCAATGAACGAAAAACAGTTGGTTCAAAGAGATTTTCGTACTTACTAACAGCTATGTACAAATGGTTGTTTCGAAATGAAAAGGCAACATTGGTGTTTAATTTTTCTTTGATATTGACCATTCTTTCCATAATAGAAGGTGTCAGTATATACCTACTTTCTTGTTCGTTTGAACTATAAACAGCAAAGTATTTTTCAAATTCAGGGTTCTCCATTTTGATTAATTCCCCACTTCTACTGGCATTCATCTTTTGGAATTTACGTCCAAATTTCCCAAACATCCTTTCCATTGTATCCACATCGACATATGTTTCCCCTGAAAAGTTCTTGTGAAAATCGCTTGTGAAAAAGATGCCTCTGAATATAGTGTGCCACGATTCCTTTCTACGACCTTTACTGTCTGTTGAAACAGTTTTATATTCAGTAAAAACTTCTCCAAAAGCAAAAGTTGTCAAATCAAATTGACCTCTAAAAGTGTCTTCAGCCTTTGCCCTGTCATATCCTCTAACAAACATACCACTTGCAGAATATTCATTCAACAGTCCTTGAGTTGGGAAATAACTGATACGATTATCAATTTTTTCTGTAATTAATGGAACGATTGTTTGTTTAAAATAGGTGTGCATTTTTTTGTAAATCTGGTTATATTTTATAACCATAAGAATAACTCCAACTAAAAACAATAAACCTGCCAGAATATAACATATTGTTGCAAAGGAAGTATCTTTTAAAAAAAACATTGCTAATACAATTAACGCTATAATTCCAAAAAGAACGAGATTGAATGTAACCCAAAACTTTTTCACGTATTTCACACGTTCCAATTCCATTTCTTTTAATTCACCATTGAAAAGTCCTTCTCTAATAACCGAAAAATCTTTTACCATCACTTAATCGTTAAAAACTAAATAATCTTTTTTATACATTTTATTGCTATTTGCCACAATCGAAGATGGGAACTGCATCACAGCATCATTGTATTCCTGAATAGAAACATTGTAGGTTCTTCTAGATGCTGCTAATTGTTCTTCCATTTCACTAATATTACGTTGTAACAATAAAAATTGTTCGTTAGCTTTTAGATCTGGATAAGCTTCAGCAACTATGTTGAATTGTTGAAATTGCTCTTTAAATTGGTGATTTAATTTCGCTAAACTTTCAGTATCTCTTGGTTGGGAGCGTAATTCTGTCAATTTTTCAAGTAAAGTTTTCTCATGCTCCATGTATCCTTTTGCTATAGAAATTAATTGAGGAATTAAATCAAAACGCTGTTTTAGCATAACATCGATTAATGAAAATGCATTTTCTACCTGATTTTGTTTAGCAATCAATCCATTTTTAATGCTAATCCAAATAATTAATACCAATACTATAATACTAGATAAAATAATTGCAATTATTGTTATTTCATTCATATGATTTTCTCCTAACTTCAAATAAAATGGAAAGTTACTCTTTTAAACTAAAAAAGAATATCTCAGATGTCGATTATTTTTACATTTTTATGGTCTGAATTTCCTCAATTTATAAAATCAAAATAAGATTCTAATTTATTTTAAACTTAGATTTTACCTGATTTAACTTGTAAATAACTAAATCGTATCAAGCAAACTAATTCGGTAAATTTTAGAGTAAAAAAATATTTAACTAAGAGTTTAAAAAAACTGATTGGTTTAAAAAATTTCTTTATTTTTTTTCTTTTTTTATAGCCTAGTGCATAATTGAATTTAGCCATTTCATTCATCTCAATAATAAAGTTTTCAAGTCGTTTTTTAGATGTAAATTTTGATTTCACTAACATTCGTTGAGTGTACACCTGTTGATCCAAAGGAGGTAGTTTCATAAAGTCACCATACAAAAACTTAAGATAATCATTTGAATTAGGACATGAAAATGTTAATCCTTCAAATATTGTTGTTTTTAGAGGAAACACCATGTTTGAATCAAAATTACCACGAACTCTCTTCACAAGAATATCTTCAAAAATATAGCCAACTTTAAAATCTTGAATACCTTGTTCATCAATTAATTGCTTTTGCTTATTGATAAAACCATAATAATCATTTATAAGCTGTTTTTTTCTATTCGAATAAGAAGGATTTAGTGGATAATATAAATCATAATGTTCTTTGGTTATCCATTTCTCATCTTTACAATAACCATATGTATAAAGCTGTAATAATTGTGTAAAACTTTTATCAATTACTAGATTCTCTCCCGAATTTACAATATATTTCATTGGAGAAATATCCATTCTAATCGGAAATGCTCCATCTTTTAAATACTCAGCATGTCCATAATATTCACTAATGTTAAAATGATTTTTATTAAAATAATAGAGAAGTCTTTTATCATTTGTATCACAAAAACGTTGAATATTTTCAAATAACTTAGGCATATCAGATAAATGCACACAAACATCTAAATCATCATCCCATGGGATAAACCCTCCATGACGAACTGCTCCTATAAATGTTCCCCCATCGATCCAATAAGGGACATTTACTTCTTTGCAAAGAATATCAAATTCGGTAAGTAAAATTAATAGTCTATCTTGAAAAATTTTAACATTTTCACTATTATTATCCATCATTTTTTATTTACAATTTACTAATATTCTTTAACTAAAGTTCAACAATTAAACTATAAGAAAGAAAATCTATTATCATTAAAGAGATTTGAATTCAATGAAAGATTTTTCAATTTTAGAATACGTGTATTCGTTAAAAAGTCCATATCAAATGAAGTAAATTCATTTTCTTCTTTATTTGGAATTGGAAGAACTCGAACTCCTAACGGTTTTTTAAGCTTTATAGCAACAGCTGCAACATCCAGAATAATTGAAGCCAATTCTTCTATTAGAATATTCCCAGGAATAGGAACCATATCCAAACCACAACCACAAAGCGTTGAATAAGAAATTATTTTATCAATTGTTAAAAGTTTTTTATCATTTGCCTCACACATTAAATGATCTTCTAGT
Organism: Taishania sp.; assembly: GCA_036758285.1. Taxonomy (GTDB): domain Bacteria; phylum Bacteroidota; class Bacteroidia; order Flavobacteriales_D; family Crocinitomicaceae; genus Taishania. The sequence goes on from DAIOWV010000032.1 coordinate 16,695, forward strand.
AGCGAGTACATGACTCCATTAAATCCAGCTGATTTAATTTCATTTTCTTTGAAAACATCCTTTAAAATACCAGTCAGGTAGGCTGTTAGGAACAAAGTCCCATTTGATCCGATGTCATCCAATCCCAGCATGTGTAATATCTCTATCACACTTATATTATCATCTGGAAAAGGAGCTAAAGAAAGATCTTGCCCTCCATAATTGATCGAATATTCTTCAGAAACAGACTTAGATATAGTATCAATTTGCAAAGCGATTTCATTTATCGCATTTTTAATTTCTTTTCTTTTATCTTCTAAATCTTCCTGCTTGGAATTTCGTAACACCTCAATTATTGGCTGAGTTGTTTCTAGTGCTATTGAAAAACTATAATCTTTTAAACCATAAGAAAATGGAAAAAACGGAGTGTTTTCATTTGGATTTAAGGATACCCCTACTCTAAAGTTGTCGTACCCATTATCCGAAAGTTTTGAAATATCCAGAATTAATTGAGCACATTGTTTCGCTGCAAAAGTATTAACATTTTCATCATCTGCTACAATAAAATTTATAAAGGAATTTGAAAATCGATTAATTATATCATATCCAATTGATGTAATAATTTGGACATCCTTTTTAGGTAAATTAATTAAATCAAATGCAATATTAAACCATCTAATCCCTGCAAGATCACACAATTCTGACAAAACAGTTATTCGTTTTAAAAACAGAAATTTTTCTAGCCTTTCTTCTTGTTTGATAGGTAAAATATTAAATCGAATAGTTCTCACAAAAATTCCATTATTTTCAAATGAAAATTTTAGTGCTTCAATATCATTTTGCACTTTATCCTTATAAGATTTATTTGTAATCTTATTAAGATCAATCGAATAAGTTATCGCTCTAACACAAATTCTACTCATTGTCATTAGTTATAAAATTTATAAAATCTGACGGAGTATTAATTTCAGTAATACTTTTTCCACTGACTTCGATGAAAGGAATATTGGAAGTTTCATAAGGAAAAGATTGACCAATATATTGATGTGGATTTTGGATTCCATTTTTTTTCCACTCCCGTAACGTTTCAATATTCGAAATTTTAAAAACACCTAACAATTCTGGATCATTATCTTTAGATTTCCCACTATATACACCAGTAATTTTATTTTTATTTATTACTGCTTTATATGAATTTAATGATTTACTTTCTGATTTCTTAATTACAACAAATTCATCATTGGACGAGAATTCATCTTTAAGTTTTTCATCGATAAAGAAATCACTTTCAATAATAATTGAAGGTTTTTCATCCAACGCCAAAGACAAACTGTAGGCACTACCTGTTGTCTGCCATTTTTTGTTATATATATATTTAAAATTTGGGTAACGATTCATTATTTCCATAGCTTTGTAACCAACCACTACGATTATTTCACTAGGTTCAAATATAGATTGATATTGTTCAATAATTGTTTTACCACTAATTGGGTTATTTATTAAAAGTTTATTAAATCCATCTAATTCAAAAGAATCACCTGCTGACAATATTATTAATCTCATATTTATTATACCAAGTTTTTAATCGGAATGTTACATTCTGGAAGTGAGAAAGGAAATTTATGCTTTACTGTTTTATTTGGATAAATATTATTACTTAATGCCCTGCTAATAACCAATTCATGAGTTACCTTTTCCTCAGGTCTCAATGACCAAATTTCTATATCAGAATAAGTGACAAAAATCGCGGGGATTTGTTTAAGTCCCATTCTTTTTGCTACTTCAAATCGATGATGTCCATCTAAAATTAAGTAATGTTCGTTGTCAACAACAATTGGTTTTATCCAATGATCATTTTTGATAATTGAATCAAATAATTGATTTGCTCTGTCTTTTATAAAATCTTCAATTGGATTCAATTTATCAATTGAAACATATTTTATTTCAACTTGTTCATTTTCAACATTCAAGTCCTGATACAATTTATTATATTCTAACTCTGAATTTACACTTTCTATTTTATATTGAACAATATCAATCCCGAGACAAGGTAAACTAGTTAAGTTATTAATCCATGGAATTAAATAATATTGATTTGTCCCATTGATAATGGATTCGTTTAAAAATTTCTTATAAGAACTAATTTCATTTGTTCCAAACGTCATAATACCAACTAATTTTTGATACAAACTGTATTTATCTTCAAATGATTGAACAATTCTTACATCTTCAATTTTGTTATTTATATCTTTTTTTAAAATCCCTCCATATAAACCTGAAACAAATTGCCCTCTTGTAAACCATATTGAATTATTATGAATACTTTCTTCATAAATTGTTTTTAAAGCAAGATCTTCCAACCAAATATCACCTTCGAAAACAATAACTGGTTCTGTTTCAATTATTTTATCCAATGCTAATTTCATTGAATAAATATTCGTATCCTCCTTAAATCGATCATTATAAACAACTTCAATGTTAAGTTGATATTTAAGTAATTCTTCTTCAATCAAATGATGTAAATATCCCGTAACAACAACAACCTTACTGAAGTCATATTCATTTAACTGGTGCATCAATCGAGAAAGAAATGTTTCCTGTGAGTTTAGAGGTAATAGACTTTTATGGTTATTCTTAGTTAAGTCTCCCATTCTGCTTCCTTGACCAGCTAATAGAATGATTGCTTGCATAATTTATTATTTTATCTCTTTGTATTTAGTTGATTATAAAACGGATAAACCATTTCAGTTGGTAATAACTATAATTCGCTTAAAATTAGACAATAGATTTAATTTTAAGCAATTTCCCCCATACAAGACAAATGTAATAAATTATTTAATAATCAATATTTTTATCCCAAATTATGAGTATTTTTGGAAGCTATCAGTGCAGCAATGTTTGATTAATAATGTTTGAGTTAACTTAAAATGGAAAAGACAAAAGTAATTGGAGTTCTTGGTGGTTATGGGCCATACGCAACGAATGACTTTTATAAATTGATTTTGAACGCTGTAAATGCTAAAAAAGATTGGGATTACCCTCATGTAATTATTGATAGTAACCCAAAAATCCCAAGTCGTGCTAGAGCCTATTTATTCAATGAAGAAAGTCCTATTCCTTATATGATAGAAGGAATAGAACGACTTAAAAACGCTGGTGCAGACTTTTTCATATGCCCTTGTAATACAGCCCATTATTTCTTAAGACAAATTAAACAATTACCATTACCATTTCTCGACATGGTAACTATTACATTAGATAAAATATGTAATGACAATGTAAAAAAAATTGGAATTCTAGGTTCTGAAGTAACTGTTTTAACTAATCTTTACAAAGAAAAATTAAATCAAAACAATATTGAAGTCGAAAATGTAGATCGATTGGAAGATGTTAGATTTATTATTGAAGCAGCTAAACAAAATAAAAATTTGGTTGAAGCAAAAAATCTAATGCTTAGTTTAATTAATGATTTTAAAATTAAAGGAGCTGAAGCTGTAATTTATGCATGTACTGAACTTCCAATAATATTACCAATAAACGAATCACCTTTAAGAGTTTATGATTCAAGTAGTATCTTAGCTACAGAAGCAATTAATTACACAAAAATAGTATAATGAGTAGTAAAAGTAAAGAATATTGGCAAAAAATGGCTGATTCTATTTCAAGTCAAAACGAGACAACAAACAAAAGGAATAATGAATACTTAAAAACTGATATTAATTTCGTAAAAAGTCATTTAAATTTAAATGATGAAATTCTTGATATTGGTGCTGGTTCTGGATTAGTAACTAATGAATTGGTAAATTCAGTAAGAAATATTGTTGCTGTTGAAACATTTGAGGGGCTTACAAAATTTATCCATGAAGATGTTTTAGTAATAAATGCAGAACTACCTACTTTTAAAATTAGAAAAGAATTTGATAAGATTATTTGTACAGGTGTAACTCATTTCTTCACAAAAACTGATGTTGAGAAGATATATGAAAACATGTTCAAAATGTTAAAATCAAATGGTAAATTAATTATGAGAAGTCATTGTGGTTTAAATGAAACTGTTGTTATTAATGGATATTCAGATGAACTTTCGAGTGAATATTTTACTGAATATCGAAAACTTGAAGACGAAGTTGCTTTAATCAAAGCCAAAGGATTTGAAAAAGTTGATGTAATTGACGAGGTTGCGGATGAATTGAATGTTTGGGAAAACACTAGACACTATTATTTCGTTTGCTATAAATAAATATTCAATCAAAGAGTTTTAATTCTAATAAAACTCTTTGATATTTATTTTGTAACAAAATTCTTAATAAACCAACAATGTTAGTTCGCTATTACATCTAAGTAACTAGCTATTTTTTTTGTTAATTCAAAATTTGAATATTCACTTATATCATTTTCTTCAAGTAATGGGATATTTTGTAAAAATCGATCAATAAGTGATAAAATATATCGTTTTTGTTGTTCTTTATTAGTCGAATACTCAACTGAAATTCCCAGTTTTTTAGATTCTACTATGTCTTTTACATCTCCATTAATAGGACCGAATACTAGAATCGGTATAAAAGTACGCATGCATTCAAATAATTTCCCAGGAATTCTTCCTTGAGCATTTTCTGATCGATTAACAGGTAATAATAATAACGAACTTGATTCATAATGAGCGATAACGTCTTTTCGAGAAATCATACCATGAAAAGTTGTAATTTCTTCCAAATTATTATTACTAACAGCTTCTTTATTTGAAAAATCTACTTCTCCAGCAAATTCTATTCGAATTATATTTTTCAATTCTGGATTTTCTAATATCAATTCACTAATGACTTCAAAAAAACAGGAGAGGTTTCTATCATCACCTAATAAACCTGCATGAAAAACCTTAAAATAATTTGTTTTTTTCTTTTCAAACGATTTAAAATCAGCTTCGTCATAACCATAATAAATGACATCAACATTTTTTGCTCCAATTTGTTCCAAATCACGTTTCCAACTTGGACTAGCAATTGTAATTTTCTTTGCTGTTTTGAAAACTTCCTGTTCTAGTGCTCGATGTTTTGCATCTGCTCGTTTTCCTATTGGCATCAATTGATAATAATCAACTTGTGTCCATGGATCTTGGAAATCCGCCAACCAAGGAATATTAAATTTTTGAGACAAATGCATCCCAATCACAGTATTCGTATGCGGTGGTCCGTCTGTCAAAATTGCGTCAATTTTGTTTTCCTTTAAAAATTCTGACAAAACTTTTACTGATGGTTTAATCCAGCC
>DAIOWV010000032.1:21949-32596 GCA_036758285.1 Taishania sp.
GCTCTAGCATCTGGAATAAAAAAATTACCGCGAACCCATATACCAAATTTATCGATTACTGTTTTTTTAGATGAAGTTGTCACAGTAATATTTTGTAATGGATCATTTTTTTTTCGTCCACTAATTTTCTTAAAAAGACTCATTGGCTCCCAAATTCGTCCCTTCAATACTTGAACCCCTTCTGGTACCTCTTTCTCGTTATTTAGATCTAAAAAAGGATAGCTAGGATTTTCTACTGTATATACTATAGGCTCCCATCCAAAATCTCGTAAATATTTTACAAATTTTAAATTTCTTAAGACACCAATCCCTCCACTTGGAGGCCAAAAATAAGTAATTACTAAAACTTTTTTTCTTTTAGAATCAAGATCCATCATTGCATTTAGTAATTACAGATTGAATAAATATGTTTTTAATTTGATTTCGTCTTTCTTCTTTTTAGCTCAAAATAAAGTGCACCCAAAACCGAAAGTATCAAACAAATACTACCAATCAAAGACACTTTATTTAAAGTTTTATAAGTCGGTATCTCAAAAGCCATTTCAATTTTATGTTTTCCATCAGGAATTTCAATAGCTCTTAATAAATAATCTACTTTTAAAATTGGGACTTCTTTTCCATCAACTGTTGCTTTCCATCCTTCTGGATAGAATACTTCTGAAAATACAATTAATTGTTTACCTTTTACATCAGCACTGTATTGAATTTTGTTAGGCTTATAACTAGTCATCGCGACATTTCCTTCACCACTAAATGACTTTTGAGATAATTTATTAGCCCATTCGTCCAACATTACGACTTCTTCCGTTGGTTTAAATTCATTATTAGCTTTTATTGTAACCAATTTCAAGAAAGATGTTTTTGCTGTATCATTGTCAAATACTTGTGGCATAACTAAATCTGTCTTACCATTTTTATCCATCACAAAAACAGCTTCCATTCCCTCACTCATACCATTACTTAATGGAACTTCTATTTCTTTTTCAGAAATTACATATTTAATTTGTTCAGCTCCATAAACATTAACTTCTTTAACTTCAATATTGTTAACTAAAAGTTTTCCTACACCTTCATTTTTTAATTTAAACTCAGTTCCAAGAGCGCGAATTTCATCATTAGGAGACTTATAAGTTTCAACTGTTTTAACAAGCCAAGCATTACCTAAGGCATTTGGATTAGGCTGCACAAACTGACCATTTTCTCTCGCTTGAATAATGTACTTCACATTCATCATGTCAAATACTTTGTTATTGCCTTTTGAAATCTGAAAATCAATTAGATTTGCAAAATTTCTAAGTTTAGCACCATGGTATCCACCAAATGATTTGTGATAATAAGATACCTGACTACTATTAAAATTACTGTTCATATCAAAGACACGATAGTTAGTTGCCAAGTTTAATTCTGAAAAACGATATCTGTTAATCAAATTAACTCTACCAGAACCTTCAATACCTAGTTCATCAGCTTTTTCTTTTGCGATTTTTTCGCCCTTGTCAATTAAAGATTCCAATTTAGGGTTTTCTCTAATCTCCATTTGTAAAATTCGTTCATCAGCATCTGTTGCTGCTACCGGAAATTGATAAACTCCAGCATCTTCCCAATATTTGTAATTTCCGTTAATTTCTTGTTTTCCTAAATATTGATTGGCTACAGGTAACATATCTATCATCACCAGTAATAATATACCACCAAGAAAAACAGTTGAAGGAATAGATAAATAGATAAAAAGAATAATAAGTCCACCTCCAAGAAATGTAAAAAGTAATGAGCGATTCATACTTTCTTTAAAAATCTCTGCTCTAACTATTTTCACATCCTCTAATCCTTTTCTATAAGGTTCCATTTGTTTATCAATAAATTGACTTATTTGCTTTGGATTAGAAATATCTAATTCATAATTTCGTCTTAATTCAACTGGGTCCATTGATAAAATTTGTTCAGTAATAGATTTCTCAATACTAACTAATTGACTTTGATCTGAATCATTGGTATAACCGTCATTTAATCCAACAAGTTTAACAACAAATAAAAAGATAAAGAATCCAACTACTAAGCCAAGTAATAAATTCTTTTTTTCTTTAATTTGATCTTTTTCCCTGATTAATAAATCTAAAAAGATAATCCCTAAAATAGGCAAGCATAATTCTACTAAAATTAGAATTATTGTAACGGTTCTAAACTTATCATATCCAGGTATATAATCAATAAAAAAATCTGTCAAGGGCATGAAGTTTTTTCCCCAAGAAAGCATTATTGCTAATACTGTTGCAGCAAACAACGCCCATTTCATTCCTGATTTAATAAAAAACAAACCTAAGAAAGCCAGTAACGCAACAATAACACCAATATAAACTGGCCCAGATGTAAAAGGTTGATCTCCCCAGTAAGCTGAATACTTTTGAACTGTACTTTTTGATTTCATATCTAAATCAGTAGACTCTAATACATCATCAAATTGACTTCCACCAATAGCAAATGAACCTCCACCTTTTATATTAGGTGAAATTAAAGTGAATGTTTCACCAATTCCGTAAGACCAATTAGTAATATAATCTTTATCCAAACCTTGAGATTGATTTGTAGCTGTTGTCCCGTCTGGTAAAATCGTAATCTCATTGGCACCTCGTATTGTATGCTTCGCATAATCATTCGTAAGTAACACCAATGGACCATTTATTAGACCTGCTAAAGCATAAGCTATTATCAATCCTGTAGAAATTTTAATAAATGATGATAATTGATTCGTTTTAATAGCGTTTATTAAGAAATAAATTCCAACAAAAATTAAAACAAAAATCATATAATATGTTACTTGAACATGATTTGCACCTAATTCAAATGTCATAACCAAACCAGATAAAGCAACAGCTAGCCAACTTTTATTTTGATAAGCATATACAAATAACCCAAGTAATAATGGTAAGTAAGCTGCTGCCGTTATCTTGCTAAGATGTCCTGCTTGTAATATAATGATTTCATAACTTGCAAAACTAAAAGCAATAGCACCCAAAACACCAATCAATGGACGAATTCTAAATAATAATGCCATTAAGTAAAAACTTACCATATGCATAAAAACTACACCAATTGGATTAGGAATTAATTTATAATAGTATAGTTTGAAACCAGTTAATAGGAAATTCCCTGTAATCTCCATCGCAATCTGTACTGTAGGCATTCCTCCAAACATAGAATTTGTCCATAAAGACTGTTCACCCGTTTTTTCTGTATAGTAATGACTTTCATTAGCCATTCCTCTCCACTGTTGGATATCGTGTTGTTTTACTCTATAGCCATCAAACTGGAGACTAAAATAAACAGCAACAATTATAAACATTCCAGCTATTGCAGCAAAATGGATCCAATTTTTTTGAAAAAATGCTTTCATACGTATTTATTAAAGTTTTAAAAGGTAGTTATTAGTTTTTTATAGTTTTTGGATTTGCGAATAGAACAACATCTTCACCTGTGATTGTTTCTCCACATAAAATAACCAATCGTTCAATTATGTTTCTCAATTCACGTATGTTTCCTGTCCAATCCGTATTTTTTAATGCTTCAAGGGCATCCGGAGAAAAGTTTTTTCTTGCAATTCCATGTTCATTACAAACCATTGTAAGAAAATGCTCTGCTAATATTGGAATATCATTTCTACGATCATTTAGAGCTGGAACATGAATTAAAATTACTGCCAAACGATGATACAAATCTTCTCTAAAACGACCTTCAATAATTTCTTTTCGTAAGTCTTTATTTGTAGCAGCAACGATTCTAGTATTAATTTTTATGTCTTTTTCCCCTCCTACTCTTTGAATTACATTTTCTTGTAACGCACGTAATACTTTCGCCTGTGCAGAAGCTGACATGTCTCCAATTTCATCTAAAAAAAGCGTTCCACCTTCGGCTAATTCAAATTTTCCTTTTTTCTGTTTTATAGCAGATGTAAATGCACCTTTTTCATGACCAAACAATTCACTTTCAATCAATTCAGATGGTATTGCTGCACAATTAACTTCAATAAAAGGCTGATCTTTTCTATTTGATAAATCGTGTAGTGATTGAGCTACCAACTCCTTTCCTGTTCCATTTTCACCTGTCACTAAAACTCTTGCATCAGAAGGAGCTACTTTTTCAATCATTGATTTGATTTGCAATATCTCGGGTGATTCTCCAACAATAGAAGTACCTTTTAATTTTTGAACTGTTTTTTTCAAAACTTTCCGTTCCTCAACCAAAGCAGTTTTATCAGATGCATTTCGAACTGTAACCAATATTCGATTTAAATCAAGTGGTTTTTCAATGAAATCAAATGCACCTTTTTTAATTGCCTGAACAGCAGTATCAATGTTTCCATGACCACTAATCATAATAACTGGCGTGTCTATTTCAGCCTGCGATAAAGCATCCAAAACCTCCATACCATCCATGTTCGGCATTTTGATATCACAAAAGATGATGTCGTATTCGCTAGCAGTTGCTTTTTCAACACCTTGTTTTCCATCTTCGGCTTCTTCAACTTCAAAGTTTTCGAATTCCAAAATTTCCTTCAGTGCTCTTCGAATAGCACGTTCATCATCAATGATAAGAATTTTGCTCATTTTAAAATCTTTGGTGTAAATATAATAAGATGATGTAAATTTATGTTATACTTTCAGTTATATTTACGAAGTAATCTTAACAATTAACTATTCAATTTTGTGAATTTTCACATTATAACTTCTATTTTCTTGTTTTAAATTGATAAAGTATAAATTATTTTCTTTCAATTTTTCCAAATCTATTGAAGTATCGCTTGAATTGCGAATTAATAGTTGACCTACTTCATTGTAAATTTCAAATTGAGTATCAATCCCATTTAGAATTTTTATTGAATTATTCGCAATCTCTATGAAAGAATTCAATGAAGAGTTATTTTCAACTATTAAAGTCCCCTCAGTAACAAAAAAATAGTAATGTATCGTATCTTTTTCAACGCTATTTAAAGGATTGAAAATTTCAAATGATACAACGCCTTTACCTGGTTCATCATTTAAGATTGCATTAATAATTAGTTTTTGAGGAATCTCTAAATTAGAAAACAATACGAAGTCAGCGCTATCACCCAATCCTATTTCGCTATATATCTCATTTTCATCATTAAAAATTAAATCCCATTCAGATGGAACTGTATAATCAATTATTTTCCATCTCAAATTAATGTCTGTCTCTTGATTTGAAAAAATGGAAAGATACCAATGTAAAGGAGAATGGTTTGTCGTTCTGTGAAAAGTAAAACTTTTATTTTGAAAAGAAAACGATTGACCATAGCTTAATTGAGTAAGTATCAAAAAGAATAAAAAAATGATTTTTTTCATTTTCATACAGAAAATTTTAGACCACATCGAATGTAAATTAAAAATCCCATAATCTCAAAGAAATTATGGGATTCAATATTTTCAATCAAATATTTTATTGATTTTCAGCTTTTTTATTTGAAATAACTGATGCTATAACACCTGAAATTAATGCTCCTAAGATAACAACTAAAGAAACCCAAGAATGATCTCTTAAGAATGTTAATTGGTGATGGAAAATCATTTTAATACCCACAAATAATAGTACAAATACTAACGCCACTTTAATATATTTGAATTTATCCAACATTCCAGATAAGAAGAAATATAAACTTCTTAACCCTAAAATTGCAAAAATATTTGAGCTAAAAATAATAAACGAATCATCTGTAATACTGAAAATTGCTGGGATAGAATCTACTGCAAAAAGAATATCTGTAAATTCAACAACAATCAATGCTGCTAATAAAGGAGTTGCAACTCTTTTACCATTTACATTCTCAAGAAAATGACCATTTTGAATAGACCAATCTATCGGATAAATTTTACTCAACAACTTAACTCCCATACTATCTTTGAAATCGCTTTCTTCATCATCATCTTTCATCATTTTTAAAGCAGACCAGATTAGAATTCCTCCAAATACATACATCGACCATTCAAATTTCTCGATAAATGCCTGACCCAATAATATCATAATCAAACGAAAGAATACAGCTCCAATGATACCCCAAAACAAGACACGATGTTGAAATTCTGGTTTTATTTTAAAGAATTTAAAAATCATTGCGATTACAAAAATATTATCTAAGCTTAAAGATTCTTCAAGTACATATCCTGTATAATATTTAGTGACCGCATCCCAACCTGTTGATCCGTGTGTATTTAAACCAAAAAGTTGATTTTCATAAATGAAATAAATTGCAATTCCAAAAAGCAATGCTAATGCTACCCAAACAGATGTCCAGATTAATGAATCTTTCATGGATACAACTGAATTTTTCTTGTGAAAAACTCCTAAATCCAATGCTAAAAAAATGGTAATTAATGCAAAAAAGATAATCCAAACAGTCATTGTCGTAATATTATTTAATTTTTAGAACACAAATATAATTTTAATTTGAAGATTGATTGATTTTATACATATCTTCTTCTGATCTCATAGGTAGAATTGGACTTTCATCTTCTCTTATTTCAATGACTTGACGTTCTTTATTTTTATCATCAGAATCATCATCTTTTGGTAGTTCATTAAGTCTAGAAGTAATATTTTCTTTTACTTTACCATAAATCAATGCCATATCTTCCTGATCAGTGAGATAATAATTCATGTTTTCATCAAAAATTACTTTATCGACACCAAACTTATTAAAAATTGAATCTGCTTTTTCACTTAGCAAAGATTCATATCTAGATACCTGAACATATTTCATTTGATAAATTGATTCGACAATTGATAATTCTGTTAAAATCTCAATCATTTTCTCCCTTTCAATTAAATTATCAGGCTTTTCATCAATAACTTTAACTTCTCTTGAACAAGAAAATAGTAAGAACACTGTAAATAAAAGAAAACAAAAAAACTTCATTATCTATTAAATTTCAATCGTTTACCATTATCAACTTCAACTATTACTCCATTATTCCAAACCAAATTTCCATTTACAAACGTATGTGAAATTTTATTTGAAAATGTCACACCTTCAAATGGAGACCAACCACACTGATATAATAAATTTGATTTTTCAACTAGATAATTAGCTGGTTTTACAACAACTAAATCTGCAAAATATCCTTCTTTGATAAAACCTCTTTTTTCTATTTGGAACATAATTGCTGGGGAATGTGCCATTTTTTCAACAACTCGTTCTATTGGAATGATGCCTTCTTTTACTTTTTCCAACATCGCAAGTAATGCGTGTTGTACCAAAGGTCCTCCAGAAGGTGCTTTGAAATACGATTGTTCTTTTTCTTCAATTGTGTGTGGAGCATGATCAGTTGCTATAACATCTATTCGATTATCCAACACAGCTTCCCAAATTGCACTTCTATCCGATGATAATTTGACTGCTGGATTCCATTTAATGAAATTTCCTTTTGTTAAATAATCTTCAGAGCTAAACCATAAATGATGAACACAAGCTTCAGCAGTGATTCGTTTTTGTTCAAGAGGCAATTTATTATCAAACAGTGCTAATTCTTTTTCAGTAGAAATATGCAAAACATGTAATCTAGCATTGTATTTTTTTGCTAATTCAACAGCTAGAGAAGATGATTTATAACAAGCTTCTTCTGAACGAATTATAGGGTGTAACTCTATTGGAACTTCTTCTCCATAGATTGCTTTATAATGTTCTATATTCGCTTTTATAGTTGCCTCATCTTCACAGTGAGTAGCAATTAACATTGGAACTTTTGAGAATAAATTCGTTAAAGTTTCTTCATTATCAACTAACATATTCCCTGTTGAAGACCCCATAAAAACTTTTACACCACAAACATTCTGAATATCTGTTTTTAAAACTTCCTCAATATTATCATTGGAAGCACCCATAAAAAATGAATAATTTGCAATTGAAGTCAAACCGGCACGTTGGTACTTCTCTTCCAACAAATTTTGAGTCAAAGTATTTGGAACTGTATTTGGCATTTCCATAAAAGATGTAATCCCACCTGCAACAGCTGCTCTTGATTCAGAAAAAATAGTCGCTTTATGTGTTAATCCGGGTTCCCTAAAATGTACTTGATCATCAATACAACCTGGCAAAAGATATGCTCCATTTAAATCAATGACTTCGTGATTCTCAATAATTGATAATTGCTTTCCAATTTCATTGATTAATCCATTTTTGATAAAGAGATCGCCTTCGTATTTCTGTCCTTCATTAACAATGATGGCATGTTTCAGCAAATAATTACTCATAATTTCATACTTCTCATTTTCCACACTCCAATAAATGCTTCTTTAAAAATGCTTGTACTCATTTTAGATTCTCCGTAAATCCTATCTATGAATGTAATTGGAACTTCTTTTGCTTTAAAGCCATTACGAATTGCAGCATATTTCATACAGATTTGAAATGCATAACCTTTAAATGTATTACCATCTAAGTTTATTTTTTCAAGAACATGCCGTTTATAGCATTTAAAACCAGCTGTAGTATCTCTGATATTAATCCAAAGAATCATTCGTACATAAATGCTAGCAAAGAATGAAAGTAATAAACGTTTCATAGGCCAATTTTCGACCTTACCTCCTTTAGTATATCTTGAACCTATACTAAAATCTGCACCATCTTTCGCACACGCATTGTATAAGTGAATTAAATCATCTGGATTATGTGAAAAATCACAATCCATCTCAAAGATATAATCATACTTTTGATTAATTGCCCATTTAAAACCATGAATATAGGCAGTTCCTAATCCTAACTTCCCTTTTCTCTCTTCTATGAAAATACGATTCGGAAATTCTTCAATCAAGCTACGAATTATTAATGCGGTACCATCTGGAGAAGAATCATCAACAAAAAGAATATTAAAATCCTTACTCAACGACATGACTTTTCGAGCCATACGTTCAACGTTTTCCTTTTCGTTATAGGTTGGTATGATAACTATTGAATCTGACAATTTTGATTTTTTATGATGTCAAAAGTAATGAAATTAAAAGAATTCTAAAACTGAGAATTAATAATTAATCAATCATTTTTTTAAATCTGCGAAAGAATTGAAATTAAATGGATTTAACAACGATATCTTCTACATCATTTGGTGATATTGCTTTTCTCTCTCCCATTCCAGTCCATCCTCTTTCAATAAAACGATTTTTAATATTTAATGCAATTGAATCGGTATTTGATGTATAATCTGAAATTCGTGTTTTTATACCCAAATCTTGGAAAAATGATTCTGTTTTTTCAATTGCTAATTTGGCAATTTCATCATTTGTACCCGATAAATTCCAAACACGTTTTCCGTATTGAACCAATTTTTCAAATTTATTCTGAAATTGATTTTCATATAATCTTGGAGCAATTATAGCCAGAGTTCTCGCATGATCAATTCCAAAGTACGCCGTTAATTCATGTCCAATCATATGCGTACACCAATCTGTTGTCACTCCCAGTCTCAAATTTCCATTTAACGCATGAGTTGAACACCACATTAAATTTGCTGCAGCCTCATAATTATCTGGTGATTTGATGACATTCGGTGCAATTTCAATAAGTGTTGAAAGTATTGCCTCAGATTGTCTTTCTTGCAACAAATTATCAGTAGGATAAGTTAAATACTGCTCCAATGTATGCATATATGAGTCGACAATTCCGTTTACTATTTGTCTTTCAGGTAAAGATGCGACAACTTGAGGATCACAAATAGAGAATACAGGAAAAAACAAAGGTCCTCCCATTGTTCGTTTTTCATTTGTTTCTGAGCGACTTATTACTGCTCCTGAATTAGCCTCTGATCCAGTTGCTGGCAACGTCAGAACCGTACCAAAAGGAATAGCATCTTTAAAAGTACATCCTTTCTTATTTTCCAATACTTCCCAAGGATCCCCCTCATATTTAGATGCACCTGAAACAAATTTTATTCCGTCAATAACAGAACCGCCACCAACAGCCAAAATAAAATCTATATTTTGATTTTTTACAATTTCGACAGCTTTCATTAATGTAGTATACTCTGGATTTGCTTCAATTCCTCCAAATTCGACAACTTCAAATTCAGACAATTGACTCATCACCTTATCATAAACTCCATTATGCTTTATACTTCCTCCACCAAATGCAAATAATATTTTTTTAATGGAAAGTGTTTTTAATAATTCAGGAATTCTATAATGCTGATCTTTCCCAAAAACAATTCTTGTTGGATTGTATGCTTCAAAATTATTCATAGTACAAATATATGAATGCTTAATTATTTAAAATGTTAAAGAAATGTTTAATTAAGTATAAAGTTCAACAATAAATTTTCTGAACTAACAATAAAGATGATAAATATTGATTTTATTCTTTACAGATTAATACAATCTCAAGTAAATGATGAACAACCTTTGAGAATTCACTAGTAATACAAATGTTTTATTTAATATCAAACAGTCTTAAACTATCCTAACACCTTAAAATCAAAATCTTATGAAACAAAAAAGGACGGTTTATAACCGTCCTTTGTGATCCCGTTTGGATTCGAACCAAAGACCTACTGCTTAGAAGGCAGTTGCTCTATCCAGCTGAGCTACGAGACCCTGCACTTTTGTGCCAAAAAAACAGGCAGATAGCAGTATAACAAATTACTACTAACC
>DAIOWV010000033.1:0-10596 GCA_036758285.1 Taishania sp.
GAGGAACGAATGACAATTATTTGGGAAGTTGATAATCAATTAAATAATTTTCAAATCCCTCCTTTTTGTATCCAAACAATAGTTGAAAATGCTGTAAAACATGGTATTTCGAATGAAATTAATGGGGGATTTATCAAAATAAAAAGTTTTTCTGATGGAAATTCCTTATTTATAACTGTTGAAAATTCTGGAAAGTTAGGATCACTACCTGACACAGGAATTGGAATAGAAAACATTCAAAGGAGACTTGCTATTCAATTTCAAGGAAAAGCCAATTTCTCGCTTGTGGAATTAGAAAATACAGTATTAGCTACTTTAAAATTTGATTATGAAAACCATTAAGACAATTATCATCGATGACGAACGTTTAGCACGTGAAGAATTGAAATTACTATTGAAAAATCATTTTGAAATTGAGATTGTTGCCGAAGCAAAAAATGGAGAAGAAGGATTAAAATTAATTAATGAAATAAATCCAGATTTAATTTTTCTAGATGTCAATATGCCAGGTTTATCTGGATTTGATTTATTAAAACATTTAGAAGTTATTCCTCTTGTGGTATTTATTACAGCTTATGATGAGTATGCCATGAAAGCATTTGAAGTCAATGCATTGGATTATATTCTTAAACCAATTGTTCCGGAACGATTAAGTGAGTCTATAAAAAAGATTGTAGCAAAATTTGAAGATGACAACGAAGATGTTGAAAATGATTCAGTTATTCTTCAAACGAAGAAAGTTATTTTGTCTACAGATTCAGTGTTTATTAAAGACGGTGAAAAATGTTGGTTTGTTGAACTTTCCAAAATTCGAATATTAGAATCTGAAGGTAATTATGTAAAAGTGTATTTTGATGAATTTAGACCTTTGATTTTAAGGTCTTTGGGTAGTTTTGAGGAGCGTTTAGATCCGGATTGTTTCTTTCGGGCAAATCGAAAATTTATTATTAATCTTAAATGGGTTTCTAAAATTGAGAACTGGTTTAACGGTGGTCTAATGGTTGAAATGAAAACTGGTGAAAAAGTAGAAATATCAAGAAGGCAAGCAATTCGTTTTCGCGAACAATGGAGCTTATAATTCGATTGTTACCTTCTATTTTCAGGATTAATAAAGTATTTTTCTTTTAAATTTGAATATTCTTCAGGGAAATACTTTTTAAGAATTGCTGTGTAATAGTTGTAAGATTTATGTTGTAATGTTGGTTTGCTTTTTTTATAAAGACTTTTATTCTCAAAAATACCATTATCATCTCGTGAATAGATTGCCATTAATGAATCATTTTTTAAAATTGAAGAATCTTTCAACTCCAAGGGATATTCAGTAGGAGGGATGTTAATGATATTACCAGTATGTACATAGTTGATTTCAGGATAGAATGCAGGCATTTTAATTTTTCCTAAATCCTCTAATAATTTACTTTCAATATTTTTAGACATTTTGATAGCAACGTCATTTATCTTGCTTTTAAATAAGTTAAGAGCTCCTTCAATAGCAAAGCCAGTGGTTGAAAATCCATCTTGATTCGATAAGAGTTCTGATAAATGTGAAGACCAAAAAGTACTGTCATTATAACTTATTGGTAATTTAGTAACAAAATCATCTGAATTGTGGATTAAGTAACTCATTCCGCTCTCTCCATATTTTTTATAATATTCATTCGAAAAAGAAGTATTACCAATCATTGGGTTTGCAAATGCATAAACTTTAAACGTATTTTTTTTGTTTAGTTCTTTATTTGGTAAATAATCAAAGTATGCGCGGAATATTTGAGCTAATGCTCCACCTTGTGAATGCCCTGTAATATAAAAGGCATAGATTCCTTGTTTGTTTAATTCAGAAATCTGTTTTAATAAGTCATCCTTCATGAAATAGATAGCTAAAGTATAGCCTGCATGAACATGACTTTCATCTTTCTCCCCCAGTTGGTATTTAAAGACATCATCATTGATGCTAATTTTATCTTTTACCGGAATCATTGATGCATATAAATTTTCTAACCAACTTATTTGTTTGGAAGTAGATCCTCTAAAATTTATTACACCAATACTAGCATCTTGTTTTACATAAATTTGAAATTTATTATCCATCCCATATACTGGAGAGGTATAAACTTTTTTATAATTCTTTGGTAAAATTTCAGAATCACTTCCATAAAGATCTATAAAACTAAAGCTATTGCAAATTTGTATCAAATCTCTAGCTTCATCTGCATCAAATCCACTTTTAAAACTTGAAGAAACCCCAGGATTAGAACAAGCGTAAAATACTATTGTTAGACTAAAAAAAAGAGTCGATATCTTCATTAATATTCAATTATTATAGAAATTATAAATCGTTTTGTGGCAGGAGGAAAATAAAAAGGTCTTGTTAATGAATTTTGTATATCCACTAACAAGACCAAAAATAAAAAATTAAAATTCAATCAACGAATTTAATTCCAGTTTAATTTTACTTGAATGTATATCCTAAACTAAGTCCAAACCAAGGAAAAGCAGTATAACCTAAATTCATTACATTCTCAAATGGCGCATTACTTGTGTTGATTTTTCCACCTCTAAAGTCAACATCCGTATTTATCAATGCAACATGAGGTGTTAAAGTTGCTCTGAAAAAGATTCCACTATTATAGGCTTGAAAACGGTAACCAATTTTTGGAGTCATGTAGGTGTACAATGCATTCATACGATTATCCAACATTGAACTTTGACTAAGCTGTGTAGTTAGTCCTACTCCAAGTTCTAAAAAGTTACGTTTTCCACCGACTAACCAATTAAAGGAAACAGGAAGCCCTAGATAAGCACCATCCCCAAATCCTAAAGAACGCGGAATGGCTACAACACCAACAGTAACTGAATTTTTCCACGTCCGATCTCTATTGAATAGCATATCGTAATTTAGTGAGCCAGAAAAGCCTTGTCCAAATACCTCGGCATAAACACTATGCTTTCGTTTTGGCACTTCTTCTTGTCCAAAAAGACTTGTTACAACAAGCAGTTGTAAGCAAGTAATTAATACTTGTTTTTTCATAATTTTGAGTTTTATATTGCATTTTAAAAGTAATATTTTAACCCAATTTTATTTGTTTAAATTATTATCTATTAGTGTTTTATGAATTTTAAATAAAGATGGATGAATATTTAATAATCATTTGTATAAATTAAGAATCGTTTTTTGAACTTTATTTTTTTATGGCATTATTCATTTTCGGCCAATTTCTTCAGTTTTTTATTCATTTCATTGAAACCATTTGTTGTTTTTCTCACATTAAATAGCCATACAAAAACACCTTTGAATTCTTCGCTGTGAATGAATGTTGTTGTTCCGTTTTTGTTGTCAATTAATTCAAATTTATGTTTACCATCAAAAAAACCTTTGAAGATTACAGTTCCTAACCAGCTTAGTTCTTTATTCTTTTTTATTGATATAATAGTTGGCTTAAAGTTGATTTTATTTCCGTTGGGTGGTTGTATACTAACGTTGATTTTTTTACCTTCTTCAATTTCCCCTTTGATAGAAGTTATAAAGGGATTCCAATTTGGATAGCTTTCAATAGCTGTTAGGATGTTCCATATTTTTTCTGGAGTAGATTGAATTAAGATTTGCGTTTTAATTTCTTTTTTCATAATTGTCAGACACTTTATTTGTTTTTGATTTGTTACAAAGGTCTAATTTGACAAACTATATTCACTTGATAAAAATCAAGAAGTTAAGAAATTTGCTTTTTTCTTATTCTACTAAATGTTTCGGGTGTCATTCCAAGCATGGATGCTATGTATTGTAATGGTACCTGATGAAATAATTCTTTGTTCTTCTCAAAGAAAAAAATGTAACGTTCTTCTGCTGACATTGAAAGGTGACTGAAAATTCGATCTTCAAGTGTTGTAAAACAATGTATAATGAAAAGTTTTTCTAGTTCGTTCCATTTTGGTGTAATTGTTTTAATTCTATCGTATTCACTTTTTTTTATAGTGTAAATTTCAGTATCTGTTAATGTTTGTATTGTCCAGCGAGCGGGTTTATCAAAAATAAAACTGGATAAGTCTGTTATGAAGTAACCTTTTGTAGCAATCCATTGAGTAACATCTTTACTCTCGGTTTCGATGAAAATTCTTAAAAAACCTGATTGTATGAAACTTAATCGATCACAATTTTTATTTGTTTTTAAAAAATAATCTCCTTTTTTTAATGTTTCTAACTGAAACAATGATGTAATAGATGATAATTCTTCAGGATCGATGACTCCAAAATACGATTTTATACTAAGTTCGAGTTCTGTCATCTCAAGAATAATTTTATAGGATATTAATTCTGATATGTTCGGAATAGAAAAAGAACGTATTATTGAATTAATTTATTTTTCCATCCTGTTCTGAATTCACCTAAATCTTTAACTAATGGGTTATAAAAAATTGCATTTGAGTAATTGTTCACTTCCGAAAAATGCACTATTTTTTTTTCATTATCTTGTTCTATCAATACGTTTAAACGATCAAATAGATTTAGATTGAACTCTTTTGCAAGTTCCTTGATGAAATGAACAGAACTATCTATTGAACAACCAGATGCTGTGGTTTTTGTTTCATCCACAGATAAAATTATGAAATAGTCTTCAAGGATTATTGATTCACCATACAGTTGTGCTCCGTGAGCAGCCCATTCTGATACAAAATAATTCAATTTTTCTTGAATCAAACGTTGTGTTTCTTCCGAAATAGGTGATTGATTTTGGTAAATCCAAATTCTACTTGAATCCGGAAGATTCGGGAAAATATTATTATAAGTCTGCTGCATTTGCAATTAATTCTGCTACGTCTAATACTTTAACTTCTTGCTCTTTTTCGAAATGTTTTACACCATCTGTCATCATCGTATTACAAAAAGGGCATCCTGTTGCAATAATATTTGGGGTTACTTCTAAAGCATCTTCAGTACGTAAAACATTTACTTCTTTATTTCCTTTTTCAGCTTCTTTAAACATTTGAGCACCGCCAGCACCACAACATAAGCCGTTAGTTTTACAACGTTTCATTTCTACCAATTCAGCATCCAATTTGGTGATTAATTCTCTTGGTGCTTCATAAACATCATTTGCTCTACCTAGGTAGCAAGGATCATGAAAAGTAATTTTTTTACCTTTATATTCACCTCCTTCAATAGATAATTTACCTGAATTAATTAGATCTTGTAACAATTGAGTATGATGAATTACTTCATATTTACCTCCTAGTTCGGGATATTCATTTTTCAAAGTGTTAAAGCAGTGTGGACAACCAGTAACAATTTTCTTTACTTCATAACCATCTAAGACCTGAATGTTCATCATCGCTTGCATTTGAAATGTGAATTCATTTCCAGCACGTTTTGCGGGATCTCCGGTACAGCTTTCTTCAGCTCCCAAAACTCCAAATTTAACATCGCAATGATTCAAAATTTTCACAATGGCTTTTGTGATCTTTTTTGCACGGTCATCAAAACTACCAGAACATCCTACCCAAAATAAAATATCTGCAGTTTCTCCATTTGCCATTAATTCAGCCATTGTAGGCACTCTTAGATTACTCATAAAAGAACTATTTTTTAAATACCTGTATTTTTACTTCACGTTCTACTAATTCGGTAAATTTCCCTTCAAACCTAGTTGCTTTTACAAGATGATTATCAATCCAATGATAATTACCACCTCTAGGTTTTCCAAATAAAATACCATGATATTTGAAGCCATTTTTGTTCAACCATTCTTCCGTTACTTCTCGATGTTCTTCTGTTCTCGATGTAAAAAAAGTAATGATGTGACCTTCATCATACCATTTATTTAATATTTCTAATGCATCCGGATATAATTTAGCTGTTGCCATTCTTTCCGGTTCCTCATTAGGAATGTCATCACAAATTGTCCCGTCAATGTCTATTAAATAGTTTTTTGTGTCTTCTGGTAAAATGGGACTTATTAATTTGCCGTTTTCTTTTGTTTCAATTAATTGTTTATTGTTCTTATCCATGATGTGTTATTGTTCACTACTCATCTTTCCAATTGAGTCTGTCTGTTGGTGAAAACTGCCAAGGGGCTCCATTGTTTTCAATGTTTGTCAACATACCAGTTAGTTCAGTTGGCATTTTAGACTCCTCCATTACTAAGTAACGTCTCATTTCCATGATAATTGAAAGTGGGTCTATATTTACGGGGCATTCTTGTACACATGCATTGCAAGAATTACATGCCCATAATTCTTCTTCTGTAATGTGGTCAAATAATAAGCTTTTCCCATCATCATAGTCTTTACCGTGTTTTCTGACATTGTTTCCAACAACCTCTAGACGATCACGTGTATCCATCATAATCTTTCTTGGAGATAATAATTTCCCTGTTTGATTAGCTGGACAAGAAGAAGTACAACGACCACATTCTGTACATGTGTATGCATCTAGTAGGTTTTTCCAAGTCAAATCTGTTACATCCTTTGCCCCAAAACGTTGTGGTTCAGGAACCACTCCATCAGCTGGTGCTGCGAATGGATCAGCTGTCGGATCCATCATCAGTTTTACTTCATTGGTAACTGATTCTAAATTTGTAAACTGACCTTTTGCATTCAAATTTGAATAATATGTATTGGGGAATGCCAATAAAATGTGGAAGTGCTTTGAGAAAGGTAAATAATTCAGGAATACAAAAACCATTGTTATGTGCCCCCACCATCCAATTCGTTCAATTGCGAATAAAGCACCATCAGAAAGATTCCCAAAGAAAAGGGGACCAATGTGTTGCGTTACTGCAAATCCTAACGTCCCATCGCCTAAGTTCTCAGCATGTGAAACACCTCTTTGATATAATACTTCGTCAGCTCCATTCATCATGAAAATGCATGTAACCAATAGCAACTCAAAACAAAGGATTAAGTTACCATCCATTTTTGCCCAGCCAACCATTTCTCGCATTGTAAAACGGGGTATCTTTAATAAATTTCTTCTTGCTAAGAAAGCGATAGTTGCAACAAGAGCTAAAACAGAAAGTATTTCAATGAAACTAATTAAAAATGTATAAAACCCACCCAATGCTGGTCTGAAAATACGATGATGCCCAGAAAAACCATCTACAACAATTTCAATTAATTCAATTTGTGTGATAACAAACGCTGCATAAATGAATAAATGCAATATTGCAGGAATTGGTCGTTGGAACATTTTTTTCTGTCCCAAAGCCACAAGTGTCATCATTTTTAAACGCTCTTTAGGTTTATCTGTTCTGTTTACGTCTCTCCCTAAAAGTATATTTTGACGTATTTTCATTACATTCCATGTGAAGAAACCTCCACCGGCAATCAATAAAATTCCGAATATAATAGCTGTTATCATTATTTTACTTGTGTTGAGTCTAACAATACTTTTAATTTTCTTTCTTCACTAGGTGATAAAGGTAATCCTTTTGTTTTAGCTCCAAAAACAGAAAAGTGAATATATCTTTCTGGGTGAGCTTCAATGTCCTCAACTAAGTTTTGTAGACGTTGATTCGTAGTATTTAATTCATTGTAAAGTTGTTCGTCTCCAAGCAACTTACCTAGTGTTCCTTCACCTTTTGTTGCAGCGTCTAAAACAGTGTTGAATTTATTAAGTGTGAGCTTTGCTTCGTTGATTGTTCCTTTGAAATCAGCAGTAACTAACTCATCTGTAAGCGTTTTTGCATTACCTAAAATACCTTCAATTTTCTCATTACTTTTTTGCAGATTAGAAGTAATTGATTCAACATTATTGAAGATTTTAGACAGTTTTGCTTTCTCAGTAACCATTAAACCTTCTAATTGATTAGCAACTGAACCGAATTTTTTAATGGCTGTTTGTACCTCGTCAAATGTTTCTTTTAATTCAGAGTTTGCAGTTGTGTCCCAAAACGCTGAAAATGAAACAATAAATTTATCCAATGAGTTTACAGCAGATTGTACTTTTTGAATTAAAGGGTCTGCGTATTGTTTTACTTCAGTAATAATGCTATTTGTAAGATTTCCTTGTATATAGTCATTCGGTTTGTGGAAAGTAGTTGCCTCTTCATTTGGCACGATAATAAGTCCTTTACTCAATAAGTCGGCACTACCAGCATGAATGTTTGATCCAACAGGGATTTTAAATCCTCGATCTTGGATGTTAAATTTCATTAATACTTTTCTATTTTCTTCTTTCTTACCAGTAAGACCTACCTCTAATACCTTACCAACAACAACACCATTTACGTATACGGAAGTTGCTGGAGCGATTCCACCTGATTCTGAAAGATATACATAGTATACGTCGTCACCACCAAAAAAGCTATTGCCTTTAAGGAAGTTAACACCTGCTATAACAAGTGCGATTGCAATAACTGCAATAACACCTGTTTTTAGTTCTTTGGAAATTTTCAAAACAATTTATTTTTCTGCTAATTTAATAGCTTTTTCTAAATTAATGCGTTCTCCATTCAAAAAGGCTATCACAAAAGCATGTTCAAAACTAGTATTTCGTAATTCGTTTTTAAGATTGTTTGCTGATTTAAAGTCATTTACAAAGTTTCCAGTTGCATATTTATAAAGTCCATCTTGCTGGTATTCATAAATTGTTAATCCTTTAAATTCTTTGCTAGAAGTTGGAATTTTCTTTTGAGAAGTTTGAATTTGTACTCTAAAAATAATTCTGTCTTTCGGATTTACATCTTCCGTTTTAGCAGTTGTGTTTGTGATTTCTTCCGTTTTATCTGGTGTTTTTTCAGTTGTATTGACTGGTGTTGAATCAACAAGAATGCCTTCTAATTCATTTTTATATTTTCTAAAGGCATTAAACATAGATTCTGCCATTTTCTGTTGATTTTCTTTTGCGCCCAGGAAATTTTCTTCTTGTGGATTCGTTAAAAAACCAGTTTCAATCAATACACTAGGCATGGTTGTTTTGTATAAAACTAAAAAACCAGCTTGTTTGACTCCTCGATCATGTCGGCCAAGAGATTTGAACTCCTTTTGAACTTTGCTTGCGTAATTAATTGATTGATCAAGGAAAATACTTAGTTGTAATTGACGAGCAATGATAGCGTCTGGTGATAAATCAAAATCTTTGTATTTTTCTCCACCATCAGATTCAAGGTAAATTGTAGAGTTTTCTCTTTCTGCAATTTTTTGCTGAGATTCAGATTTGTGAAGACCTAAGACATAAGTTTCAGCACCATAAGCAGCTGGACCAGCAGAATTGGCATGGATACAAATAAATAAATCGGCATTGTTTTTATTTGCAATTCTTGCACGTTCATCTAATTCAACAAATACATCTTTGTCACGAGTGTAAATCACTTTTATATCAGGATAATTTTTCTTAATCATATCTCCCAAAGCAAGTGCCATATTTAAACAAACTGTTTTTTCATTTGAATGCGCACCATTACATCCTGGATCCTTTCCACCATGTCCAGCATCAATAACAACAGTTTTAATAGCTGAATTGAAAAGTTCATCCTTTTGAGCGAAGTTATCTTTGCTAATAAACACTGTAAATGCTGTTAATAAAGCAAAAAGGGCACAAATTTTGTATATTGATACGTTTTTTTCCATCATACAAAGAGGTAATTTTTTAGTTTTGCATCCGTAAAATTGGGAACAAAACACAAAGTTAATTTATAAAGCTTGTTCAAAAAGCATTCCATATTGTTAATTATCTTCCATGCATTGTTAATAATGTTAGGAAGTTCCCATTTATTTTCCCAAGATACGATCTATATAAATGATGAAAGTATGGGGGGAATCTCAAAGTATAGTGCACGTGATTCTATTTATGCAGATTTAAAAAATAAACAACTTCATTTGTATGGAGAAGCTTATGTTGAATCCGAAGATATGAATTTGAAAGCAGGTTATATACTTGTTGATATGAATACTGAGGAAATTAAAGCGACCTATGTTTTAGATGAAGAAGGGAAAATGATTGAAAAACCTTTGTTTAAAATGGGAGCTGAAGAAGTTCAAGCAAATACACTAAAATATAATTTAGGTACGAAGAAAGCATATATTGAAGCTGTAAAAATTGTGCAAGATGAAATGCATCTTCATATGGGGAGAGCAAAAAGACAGGCGAATGAAGAAATTCATTTTGTTGAAGGAAAATTTACTACGTGTGATTTGGATGAACCGCATTATCATTTTCAATTGTCAAGGGCTGTAATGGTTCCGAATAAGCGAATAGTAACTGGCCCGATGAATTTATATATTGCTGGAGTGCCTACCCCATTGGGTTTGCCATTTAGTTATTTACCACAAAAAGATCAACAAGAAAGAACACATGGTGTATTATTTCCTGAAA
Source organism: Taishania sp. (assembly GCA_036758285.1). Lineage (GTDB taxonomy): Bacteria > Bacteroidota > Bacteroidia > Flavobacteriales_D > Crocinitomicaceae > Taishania. The sequence goes on from DAIOWV010000033.1 coordinate 10,307, forward strand.
TGGTACCAATGTCAAATTTTGGATTCGGTGTCAATAATTTAGGATATTACTTTCCAATAAATGATAATATTCAGACTTCAATGTATGGAACAATTTATTCGAGAGGGAGTTGGGGATTCAAAAATATAACTGAATACGCCAAAAGATATGGTTATAAAGGAGATTTTAACTTTACTTTTAATCAATTTCGTAGAGGATTTCCCAATAATGAACCATTAAATAACGTTGATGTTAAGTGGAATCATCGAAAAGACCCAAAATCGAGTCCTAAATGGAATTTTAACTCTAAT
>DAIOWV010000033.1:10606-32113 GCA_036758285.1 Taishania sp.
ATTAGTATTAATATAGAAAATTCACTTTTTTTTATTAGAAATAATATTGCAAAAGGAGATCTTTTAATTAATGAAATATCATCTTTGGACAATAGAATAATTAATGCTAAAAATAATTTAGATCCAATGAATCAAAATTATTTTAATAATACGTTATTGTCTGATATCAATATGACAAGGACATTTCCAGGTAAACCCTATCAAGTTTCAGCAAAAATCGCATTGAGTCAAAATTCATCGACTAAAAATATAGCTTTAACAAGTCCAATTTTAAATTTTTCAACAAGTCAATTTTTTCCTTTGAAAAAAGTTTCAAAAAGTGAAATTATTAAACGTCTAGGAGTTATATATAATGTTGAGGGTCAGAATAAATCTACTTTTCAAGATACGTTGTTAAGAGATGGAAATTATTCTGAAATTGGAAATCAATTTATGAATGGAATGCGTCAAAATATTAGCATTCAAACAACAGGAGGAGTTTTTAAAAATATCGTTAAGATTACTCCAAATCTAAGGTATTCTACGAACTTAAATTTTCAACAAATTCATAAGTCTTACGACGCTATAAACAACAATACAATCACTGATACACTTCGCCAGTCTGGTTTTGCACATAATTTTTCGATGAATGTAACTGCAACGACAAATGTTTACACTTATTATCAGTTTGTTGGGAAGAATAAGCCTATAATGAGGCATATTTTAACACCAACTATTTCTTTTAATTATATGCCGTTAATTACTGCTAATATCACTGATAGTGTAGGGGTTAATAAGACTATACAGACATATTCGAGGTTTCAAAATAGTGCCTATAATTATTCAGCATCTGGAAATCAAGGGTTAATTAATTTTGGGGTTAATAATTCATTCGAGTTGAAAAGGAAATCTGATAAAGATACAGTGACTGGTTTTCAAAAAATTCGAATTATTGATGGTTTCAGTATCACAGGTAATTACGATATTTTGAAGGATTCAATGAAATTGTCTGACATCGCTTTGAGTATACGAATCAGTCCTTTCAAATGGGTTAATTTTGTTGCCAATTCTGGATATTCATTTTATGGTTGGGATACTATAACGAATGCTTCAATAGCTAGTTTTGCTCTTGGTTCTAATGGTCGAGTAGGTCGTTCGGTGAGGAATTCATTTAGTACAACGTTGACAATAACCTCTGAAGAGAGTCGAAAGAAAATTGAACAAAACAAAGAAAATATTGCACAAAATTGGCAGGCTGATTTTGATTATTTTTATCTTCATCCTGAACGAATCATAGATTTTGAAATACCTTGGAAGGTTAACCTAACACATCAGCTTAATATAAATCGTAACATGAATAAGACGTCATTGAATAATGATGAATTTCTTAAAACTCATACATTGACTTTAGATGGGGATGTTAGTATGACAAAACGTTGGAAGTTGGGTGCAGTAGTTAATTTCGATATGAAGGACACTAAAATAACAAATGCCAATTTTACACTGAATAGAGATATGCATTGTTGGGCACTTTCATTTAGATGGACTCCTGTCGGTATGAATAAAAGTTTTTTGTTGACAATCAGAAACACTTCTTCTTTGTTTAAAGATGCTAAGTTGGATTTCAGAAAACCTCCAGCATTTTTATAGATTGCTGTTTTCAACTGTTTCCTTTTATACATTCATTCAGCACTTTTATAAAGTTATTCAAGTAGATTATAAACTCTACATTCTAAATAATTGTAATTAAGTCTATTTTTGATTAACTTAATGCTGTTATCACTAATTACGATTTAATTAATCCACTGTTACATGTAAAATATACTTAACTAAAAGGTGAATTTATCTTTCTTAAAGATGCTTTCATCCAAAAAAAGAAGTTGTATGTTGTTAAATTTAGTGTTTAAAAATGTTTGTTTATTGGTTTTGTTTTTAAGTTGTTTATCATGTAAGAATTCCATCAATAAAGATGTTGTTTTGTACAAGTCAATAAATGAGGTGTTTAATGATAAAATTGAAATCGAAGATAGAGTTGATAATTATTTAACTGATGATAAAATAATAGATCAAGCTTATGTAATTCGTCAATTAAATACCAATCAAAGACATTTAGTGATTTTGAAAGGTGTAAAAGATGATTTGTTTGAAGTACTTGTTAATTCATCCTTAAGTATTAAAAATGTAAATAATCAAAATGATCGATTTTTAGAGTTAAATGCAAAAAAGCAAGAATTAAAAATTGTTCATTTAGGAGATGATAATTGTATCATTGAACATGAATTTCAATACAATCAAAATGATAAAGGTTTTATTCTTTCAGCCATTTTAAAAAAATGTAATGATGAGCAATTAAATGAATATTTTAAAAGTGAAAAATTTGGAAAAGTAAATTTAATTGACTTTAACATTGAAAAACAATATTGATTCTTTTATTTTTGTTCTGCTATACAATGTTTAATCGCTCGTTTAAATCAATATTAATCATACTACTTCTACTACATTCAAGTCAATTTGTGTGGTCACAGCATACTTTTTCGATAAACGTAGGTCAATCATCTGGATTACCATCTTCAACAGTATATGATTTCATTCAAGATTCCAAAGGATTTATTTGGATTGCTTCAAATGCTGGACTTACTAGATACGACGGATTTGAGTTTTTGACATACACATCAGATAAACAAACATCATTACCTGGAAGTTCAATAAAAGAAGATAAGTACGGAAGGATTTGGTATCAGAATTTTGATGGTTATTTATATTATGTGAAAAATGATCAATTATTCCCAATTCAACAGAATCGGCCTGGAGAATATGTTCCTTTTGGTTTAGTTGGTGATTATTTATTTACCGTTCAAAAAGAAGGCGTTGATGTTTTTGATCTGAAAAGTTTGAAAATTATCCATAAAATAAAAGTGGAAGCTTTAAATATTATCTCCTCAACTGTTTTAAAAGATGCTTTTTATTTTGTCGCTGAAAACCATGTTTTTAAGATTGGTAAAGATTTCGGTTTACAAAAAATGGATTATTTTCAAAAGAATAATCTACGGATAAATCACATTAATAATGATGGGGATAATTTATTTCTAGTTTATAAAAATACGGACATTCATACTGTATATTTTGTAGATGAAAAGCTTAGTTATTTATCTCAAAAGAAATATGAAACGAGTGGTAGCATCCTCACAGATCAATTTTTAAATAACCAATATTGGTTTTATACAAACAAAGGCTTTTATGTGTATGATAAACAAGATAAAATCGTTTTGTCAAATGCCGATTTGAAATTAGACCAAACAATAAATAAGTGCTTAATTGATAAGTCTGGAAATTATTGGTTTTCTAGCTTAAAAAATGGATTGTATCTAATCACAGATTTTAACAATAAAATTTATCCTTTTGAACAATTTGAATTGATGAATATCATTCAAAAAGATTCAAAGTTTTTATTATCAACACAAAAAAGTCAAATCATAGAGACGAATGCTGATTTTAATTATCAAAAAACGATTGTTGACTTAGGTGGAAATAATCACATTCTTAATTTTTTGTACGATAAAGAAAATGATTTGTTGTTCTATACAACTTCTTTAGGATTAAATGTTTATCACAATCAAAAAGATGTGTACTTTGAAGATGTTGCTGTGAAAAACATTATGAAACTTGACCGAAAATATTATGCAGTGACAACAAGTGGGTATGTTATGTTAATGAAAAATCCTGTTTTTAAAGACGTTTCCTATGAATCAAAATGGGACGATTTATACGAAAAAAATCAGTCACCAATTTATAAAAACTTAGCTCCATTATTATCTAATTTAAGAGCTAAATCACTTGATTTTTTCGAAGATAGTTCATCATTTATAGTCACTTCTAATGTTGGAGTCTATTTGTTTGATACAAAGGGACATTCTGAATTTTTAATTGAAGGGAAGCATTTTTTTGCAAGTGACGTTTATACATACAACAAAAAGGTCTATTTATTAGATAATAATGGAAATTTTCATGTGGTTTATCGATCAGGGAAACTTTCATGTTTAAATCAAGAAATTGGTATTCCCAATAATGGAATAAAGTTTATCAAACGATTTGGAAACATTTTATATCTAGTTTGTTCAAATCGTGTGTTTGAGTATGATTTAACATACTCTACTTCTGTTACTTATTCTTTTAATACCAATATGCTTTCTATCACAGATTTATATTTGGCAAAAGATAAATTGATATTGGTCGCAGGTGAAAAAATTGTAACGATTGGATTAAACAAAAAAAGTATACAAAAGGAATCTCCACAGTTTTACTACAACAACTTTTATGTAGGTAATGAAAGAGTTATACTTCAAGATTTGTTGAGCTTGTCGAGTGATCAAAATTCGATTAAAATAACCTATTCTTTGTTAGATTTTGGCAGTAATAAAGAACCTCGAATGAGTTATCGAATTAATCAAGGGGAATGGATTCAATTGGTTGCTGGTGCCAGGGAAATTCAATTATTATCCTTGTCTCCGGGAGATTACCTTTTGGAAATGAAGATGAATAATAATGTTCTTAACAATAAAATAAAGTTCCACATCAATTACCCAATTTATTTAAGATGGTGGTTTATCCTTTTAATGATAGTGTTTTTAGTTACTTTGACAGCTTTGGGGTATTATTGGAGAATTCAGCGTATGCAAAATAAAATCCAACAACTGAATGAGAAAATTATCCTTGAAAATGAGTTGAGAACTTCCATGTTGACATCTATTAAAGCTCAAATGAATCCCCATTTTTTTTACAATGCATTGAATACAATTCAAGCATATATTTTTTCAAATGATAAATTTCATGCAACCACTTATTTAGCAAAATTTTCAAAGTTAACACGTATGATCCTTGAGATGTCGGGGCAAAAAACAGTTAAATTAGAAGATGAAATTACGTCACTCAAATTGTATTTGGAGTTAGAGCAAATGCGTTTTCAAAGTGATTTTAACTTTGAAATCATAGTGGATGAAAGTATAGATGTGCAAACAGAAGAAATCCCTTCAATGTTGATTCAACCATATGTTGAAAATGCGGTTAAACATGGACTACTACATAAAACGGGAGAGAAATTTGTTTCGGTGACATTTATTGATAAATCCGATTTATTGGAAATAATCATTGAAGACAATGGGGTGGGTAGGAAACGATCTAATGAAATCAATCAACAAAAGTTTGACAAGCCAAAATCTTTTTCTACTGAATCAACAAAAAAACGATTAGACTTAATTAACCATAACATTGATATAGTTAGTGTTGTGTTTGAAGATAAAATAAACAATAACAGTGAGGCAATCGGAACAAAGGTAACATTGTTCATTTCAAAATAAGAATATGGAAATAAAAGCAATTATCATAGATGATGAAATAATGGCTCGAAATTTATTAAAAGGAATGTTGGAAGAATTTTGTAAAGACGTGATTGTACTTGATGCGTGTCACGATTTGCCTTCTGGCGTTCTTTCAATTAGAAAAAATAAGCCAGATATTGTGTTTTTAGATATCGAAATGCCTGGATATACTGGACTAGAGATTCTAAATTTCTTTGATGAGGAAGAAGTTGATTTTTCTATTGTTTTTACTACTTCTTATAATGAATATGCGTTGCGAGCATTTAAACTTTCAGCTATTGATTATTTGTTGAAGCCAATTGAACCTGAGGATTTAATGAATGCAGTTGAGTTGTATAAAAAGAAAAAGCCTTTACCGAATTATAAATTACTAAAAGAAAATTTAACCTCTCAAGTAGTGAAGAAAATACCAATTAGTACATCTAATTCAGTTGTTTTTATTGGTATAGATGAAATTATGTTTATGAAAGCCGAAGGAGCTTATACCAAAATCTTTTTAGCGAATCAAAATAGTATTTTGGCAAGTAAAGGACTTAAACATTTTGAAGATTTAGTATCTTCTGAAAAACACTTTTTGAGAACTCATAAATCATTTATCGCCAATATTAATTATGTTACTGAATTGGTTCGTTCAAGTGGAGGATATCTTAAAATTAGAGATTATGAAATTGGCATTTCATCAGACAAAGTAGCTCAATTTATGGAGTTGATGAAATTGTAAAAAAAATCATACTACGATTAAACCTTTTTAGGTTTCAATAGTCTATATAATTATCAATTGAAAATTATGGATTATTTTTTTAGGCTGACTCTGTTAGTTTTTCTAGACTTTTACTCAGGTTCTGTATTTAGTCAACAAGCTACACTATCTGGTAAATTGACAGATAAAGATTCAAAGGAAATTCTATCGGGAGTTAGATTGATGTTGTTGTCAACTCAAGACTCATCCATAGTTACAGGTGCTACCTCTGATGAAGATGGAGCGTATTCTATCGAAACGAATGCAGGTAAGTACATCTTGAAAATTACCTATTTCAGTTATAAAGATGAGGTTCGTTCAATATCTCTGAATGAAGGTGAAAACACAATGGATTTTCCCTTGGTGACCAACGCCAAAGTAATTGCTGAAATTAATGTAGAGGCAACCGCAATTCGAGTTGAGCAAAAGGGAGATACAACACAATACAATGCAGATGCTTTTAAAACTAATCCTGATGCTACAGTTGAAGATTTGGTAGCTAAAATGCCTGGGATAACAATTGAAAATGGTGTTGTTAAAGCTCAAGGAGAACAAATTAAAAAAGTATATATTGATGGAGAAGAATTTTTTGGTGATGATGCAACGTCTGCTCTGAAAAATCTTCCTGCTGAAATCGTTTCTAAAATCCAGATTTATGATAATGAAAGCGATCAAGCTCGATTTACAGGAATTTCTGATGGAAATGATGCAAAAGCGCTAAATATTGTTACCAAACCAGGTAAAAACCAAGGTCAATTTGGAAAAATTTATGCAGGGTATGGTTACTCTGATTTGTATTTAGCTGGTGCAAATGTTAATTTTTTTAATGGTAAACGTAAAATTTCTGTTGTTGGAATGAGTAATAATGTCAATCAGCAAAATTTTGCTTCTGAAGATATTTTAGGGCTTTCAGGTACCTCTACAAGTTCTACTGGTGGTGGAGGTAGAGGTAGTCGCGGTTTTGGTGGTGCTTCAGAAAACTTTATGGTTGGTCAGCAAAATGGAGTTAGCACAACTCATTCAATTGGTGTTAATTATTCTGATAAATGGGGTGAAAAAACGAAAGTAACGGGTAGTTATTTCTTCAATTCTTCAAAAAATGACAACACTCAAAAAACAGGTAGGGAGTATTTTATTTCTTCACAAACAGGTCAATTGTATGATGAAGATTATTCATCTTTAACCACTGATTTCAATCACCGTGTAAATTTTAGATTTGAAATTAACTTAGATTCACTTAATTCATTAGTTGTTACACCAAAGCTAAGTTATCAAGGAAATGATCGAAATCGTGAAACGAATGGATTGACACAGGATAATCAACAGGCTTTAATCAATCGTATTTCCAATACAACTTTTAGTCACAATAATGGAATAAATGCAGGAACATCAGTTCTTTGGCGTCATAAATTTATGAAACCAAAACGTACTTTTTCAGTTAATTTATCTGGAAATTATTCCAATAGAATGGGAGATAATGGACAAGAGTCGATGTCTGTTTTTTATAATGCAATTCTTGGTGATTCACTTCGTGCGATTAATCAGTTTGCAGACAATTTAACAAATGGTTATACTTCTTCAGTTCGTTTCATATACAGAGCCTTTTAATCAATTTTGGTCAGGTGAATTTTCATATACACCTGCATACAATGTTAGCGATGCAGATAAAAGGACTTATAATTACAGTCCAATCACTGGTTTGTATAATGATATGGATACTTTACTTTCGAATGTATTTAAAAACCAAACTATTGGTAATGAAGTGGGAACAAGTTTTCGTTTCAATAAAGAAAAAACCAATCTTCAATTTGGTATGAATTATCAAAATAATATGTTGTTGAATAACCAAGAGTTTCCATTAAATAGAAATGTTAAATTGGTATTTAATAATATTTTACCAAACTTGCGTTACAAATATGATTTCTCAAAAACAAAATCTATTCAATTAAATTACCGTGCAAGCACCCGAACACCTTCAATTGATCAGTTACAAAATGTAATTGATAATTCAAATCCACTTTCACTTTCATCAGGAAATGAAAATTTGAAACAACAGTACAATCATAGAGTGTTTAGCCGTTTTAATATTACCAATGTTCAAAAAGGAAGTAATTTCTTTGTTTTCTTATCAGGTGAAATGGCGTCAAATTACATTACCAACTCATCTATCATTGCAGCAACAGATACAATAATCAATGGAGATGTATCTTTAGCTAGAGGTTCGCAATTTAGAATGCCTGTCAACTTAAATGGAAATTGGAACACAAGAGGTTATATTTCTTATGGATTTCCAATTACACCTTTAAAAGTCAATTTGAATTTTAATGTTGGGGGAGGTTATAGTGTAACACCTGGTTTAATTAATAACATAGTTAATAGAACGCAAACAACAAATTCGAATGTTGGTTTAGTCGTAGCAAGTAATATCAGTTCAAACATTGATTTTACCATTGGTTATGCGTTTAATTACAATAATGCTGTAAACACAACTCAAAATAGATCTAATAATGAATATTTCGTTCAAAATTTAACAGCAAAATTTAATTGGATAGTAAAAGAGAGAATTGTGTTTAATACAAATTATGCATTGAATTCTTATGCAGGATTAGGAGATGAATTCAATCAAACGATTATGCTTTGGAATGCTGGGGTAGGATATAAATTGATGAAACAAAAACAATTGGAGTTAAGATTGTCAGTGTTTGACATTTTAAATAGTAATAATAGTATTGTTCGAAATGTAACCGAATCGTATATTGAGGATGTTGAGTCACGTGTGTTAAATCGCTATTTTATGATTACAGCAACCTATAATTTGAGAAATTTTGGATCTGTAACGAAGTAATCTAATTTAAAAGTAAATTTTTCATCTTAGATTTATTTGTATCTTGGTCTTAAAAAATGCCAAAAATTCTTTCTTTTGCTGGTAGCAATAGCTCCACATCTATTAATTATAATTTTTTACAATACATTAAACAATATTATATCCATGATATGGATTTGTTAGATCTTCGGACGTTCGAAGTTCCTATGTATGGTATAGATCAAGAGAATGAGTCAGGCATCCCTAAAACTATAGTAGAATTAAACAATCTGATAAAAGATGCTGAAATTCTTCTTTTGGCAACCTCAGAACACAATGGAAGTTATTCAAGTTATTTTAAATCAACAATTGATTGGTTAAGTAGATTGGATAGAGATTTCTGTAAGGATAAAGTTGTGATAATTGTAGGTACTTCTAATGGAAGAGGTGGAGCCGCTAGTTCTATTGAACTTTCAAAAAGATTGTTGGAAAGGTTGGGTGCAAATGTGATTGGAACTTTTAGCTTGCCTTCTTTAGGTCATGTGTTTGAAAATGATAGATTGATTGAGGAACAAGAGCTTCGTTTAAGTCAATTCATCTCACAACTACCTTTGTAATTTTTTAGTATAAAACCACATTTTAAATTGATTTAAATGGCTTTTTTTGAATTTAACGGCTTTAAGCCAGTTGTTAAACCATCTAGTTTTGTTCATCCTAATGCAACAGTTACAGGTAATGTAATCATTGGTGAAAATGTTTATGTTGGTCCTGGTGCTGCGATTAGAGGAGATTGGGGACAGATAATTATTGAAGATGGGTGCAATGTGCAGGAGAATTGTACAGTACACATGTTTCCTGGAACAACAGTTGTTTTAAAAAAAGGAGCACACATTGGTCATGGGGCAATTGTTCATGGAGGTATAATTGGCGAAAACTGTTTAATAGGAATGAATGCCGTTATCATGGATGATTGCGAAGTAGGTGATGAAAGTATAATTGGAGCATTGGCATTTGTTCCAGCAAAAACGATAATTCCTAAACGTAGTTTAGTTGTGGGTAATCCAGCTAAAGTAATTAAACAAGTAAGTGATGACATGATTGCTTGGAAAACCAAAGGAACAGCTTTGTATCAAGCTTTACCAGGAGAATGTCAAGCGCATCTTAGACCTTGCGAGACTTTTACTGAAATAGAAGCCGATTGACCTCTACAGGAAAAGATGTATGAAACTTGGAATGAGATTAAAAATAATAATTAATCTTTTTCGTTTAAATTCCCTCTAAAACTTTCGTGTCAGTCTGTCAGTTGCTGACAAATTTTCTGCTATTTTTTAACGTTGTGGTCATTGGCACAAAATTGGTCAATAGATGTGATGTAATATTAAAAATTTAAAATATATCATATGTCTATATCATTTAAACCTTTGGCAGATAGAGTTCTTGTAGAAGCTGCTCCAGCAGAAGAAAAAACAGCAAGTGGAATTATTATTCCTGACACAGCAAAGGAAAAACCTTTGAAGGGTACTGTAGTTGCTGCAGGTGAAGGTAAAAAAGATGAGCCTTTGACAGTGAAAGTAGGTGATCAAGTGCTTTACGGACAATATTCTGGAACAGAAATTAAATTGGAAGGAAAAACCTTTTTAATTATGCGTGAGTCAGATATCTACGGGATATTCTAAATACTCAAAAGTGTAAGCTAGTAGATTAGCTTTCTAAAAAATCAAAGTCTAATAATCAAAAATAGAAAAATGGCAAAAGAAATTTATTTCAACGTAGAAGCTCGTGAAAAATTAAAAAGAGGAGTTGATGCTTTAGCAGATGCGGTGAAAGTAACATTGGGACCAAAAGGAAGAAATGTTGTAATTGGTAAAAAATTCGGAGCACCTCATGTAACAAAAGATGGTGTTTCTGTTGCGAAAGAAATAGAATTAAAAGATGGTATTGAGAATATTGGAGCTCAAATTGTAAAAGAAGTTGCATCAAAAACTGCTGATATTGCAGGTGATGGAACAACAACGGCAACAGTTTTAGCACAAGCAATCATTACAGCAGGATTGAAAAACGTCGCTGCTGGTGCTAACCCAATGGATCTTAAGCGTGGTATAGATAAAGCTGTTGTTGAAATCGTTAAATCGTTGAAATCAATGTCTAAAGAGGTTGGTTCAGATAATGACAAAATCAAACAAATTGCAACTATTTCTGCAAATAATGATGAAACAATTGGTGCGTTAATTGCTGAAGCAATGGCAAAGGTTGGTAATGAAGGTGTAATTACTGTTGAAGAAGCAAAAGGAACAGAAACCGAAGTTAAAACGGTTGAAGGAATGCAGTTTGATAGAGGTTATTTATCTCCTTATTTTGTTACCAATACAGAGAAAATGATTGCAGAATTGGAGCGTCCTTATATTTTGATTTACGATAAAAAGATTTCAAATATGAAGGAGCTTTTGCCAATTTTAGAACCTGTTGCTCAATCTGGTAAGCCTTTATTGATTATTGCTGAAGATGTAGATGGTGAGGCGTTGGCGACTTTAGTAGTAAATCGTATTCGTGGAGCTCTGAAAATTGCGGCTGTTAAAGCACCTGGATTTGGAGATAGAAGAAAAGCAATGTTAGAAGATATCGCAATTTTGACAGGTGGACAAGTAATTTCGGAAGAAAGAGGTTATACACTTGAAAATGCAACATTAGATTTCTTGGGAACTGCTGAAAAAATTGAAATAGACAAAGACAATACGACTATTGTTAATGGTGCAGGTAAAAAAGAAGAAATTGATTTAAGAGTTAATCAAATTAAAGCTCAAATTGAATCAACAACTTCTGATTACGATCGTGAGAAATTACAAGAGCGTTTGGCTAAGTTAGCTGGTGGAGTCGCTGTATTGTACGTTGGAGCAACTACAGAGGTTGAGATGAAAGAGAAAAAAGACCGTGTAGATGATGCTTTAGCTGCAACAAGAGCTGCTGTTGAAGAAGGGATTGTACCTGGTGGAGGAGTTGCTTTAATTCGTGCAATTAGTGTTTTAGAGAATCTTAAAGGAGCAAATGATGATGAAACAACTGGTGTGTTGATTGCAAAACGTGCAATTGAAGAGCCTTTACGTCAGATTGTTGTAAATGCAGGTGGTGAAGGTGCTGTTGTTGTTCAAAAAGTACTAGAAGGAAAAGATGATTTTGGTTACAATGCAAGAACTGATGTATTTGAAAACTTGTATGAAGCTGGTGTTATTGACCCAACTAAAGTTACTCGTATAGCAATTGAAAATGCCGCCTCAATCGCGTCATTATTGTTGACAACAGAAGCAGTTATTGCTGACGAACCAGAGGTTGCAGCAGACCATCATCATGGAATGCCTGGAGGAATGCCAGGAATGATGTAATAATCACAAAATTTGGGAAATTAAATATTTTCCATGAAAACTTCAAAGGGTCAACTATTGTTGGCTCTTTTTCCATCTTGTTTTTGCTGATTTATTCAGGTAAAATAAGATGTTTATATATAGAAGGTCTCTTTCTTAATTGAAAGAGACTTTTTCTTTTAGATGATTTATCAATTATTTTAGTTTTTTTCAATAAAATTTAATTAAAATGTTTGTTTAATTTAAAAAAATAGTATCTTTGCAGTCCCGATTGTGATGGGGTGAGAGGAGAAGCCTCTCAAAATTGAAATAAATAATGCGGATGTGGTGAAATTGGTAGACACGCTAGACTTAGGATCTAGTGCCGAGAGGTGTGCGGGTTCGAGTCCCTCCATCCGCACTTTTAATGTTTGATGGTGTAAGTAGTCTCTTATGCCATTTTTTATTTATTAAAATTCAACAATAGATGAAAGTAGTTCGCGAAGACATTGATGCATTAAATGCACTTTTGAAAGTTGAGATTACACCTGCTGATTATGAGGCAAGAGTAAAACAAGAATTAGAAAAATATAGAAAAACAGCTAAAATACCTGGATTTCGCCCTGGAACAGTTCCGGTTTCTCTAGTTAAAAAGCAATACGGTAAAGCTGTTTTAGCTGATGAGTTGAATAAGTTGGTAAATAAATCTTTATACGATTTTATTCAAGAAAATAAAATTAGCATTTTAGGAAATCCAATTCCAAAAGAAGGCTCAGATTCATCAGGAGACTTTGAAAATCCTGAAAATTTTCAATTCGAATATGAAATTGGTTTAACTCCTGAAATAAAAGTTGAACTATCTTCAAAAAACAAATTCGATTACAATAAAGTTAAAATTGATGACGAATTAGTTGGAAAACAAATCGATGATTTACGTCGTCGTTATGGAAAATTAAGTTCTGCTGACAAAACAACTGCAACAGATATGATCTTGGGGCAATTTGTTGAGTTAAATGAAGATGATTCAATTAAAGAAGGTGGAGTTTTGCATTCTTCAACTATTTCTGTTGAATTTGTAGAAGATAAAGCAACAAAGAAAGCATTGACAGGTTTGAATGTTGGTGATAAAGTCGTTGTTAATCCTGCAAAAGTTTCTCGTGGAGAAAAAGATACAGCAGCAATGTTAGGATTGAAGCCAGAGCAATTAGCGAATTTGTCAAATAAATTCCAATTGACAGTTAACGAAATTAAAAGAATTGAGTTGGCTGAATTGAATGAAGAATTATTCAACAAGTTGTTTGGAGAAGGTATCGTTAAAACGGAGAAAGAGTTAAAAGAGCGTATTGCTGAAGACTTGAGAAATATGTTTGCTAATGATTCTGATCGTTTACTTACTAAGTTTGTTTACGAAGATTTGATGAAAAACACTCCAGTTGCTCTTCCTGATGCATTTATGAAGCGTTGGATTAAAGTTTCAAATGAAAAACCAATTACTGATGAGCAAATTGAAGCAGAATATAGTTCTTATTCTGATAGCTTGAAATGGCAATTGATTCAAGGTGAAATTTTTAGATCTAATGAAATTAAATTAGATAACGAAGAAGTAATTGAATATACAAAGGGATTGTTGGTTAGCAATTATGCTCAATATGGACTTCCTGCACCAGCAGATGAAGAGTTAACTCAAAGTGCTATGCAGGTATTGCAAAATAAAGATGAGGTAAATCGTATTTATGATATGTTGGCAGAATCTAAATTGACAAAATATTTTAAGGAAACTGTTAAGCTAAACGAAAAAGAAATTTCATACGATGACTTTATTGCATTAGCAAATTAATAAGAATACATTTTTTTTTAAACCCGGAAGCAATTTCGGGTTTTTTTATTTAACTTGGTTGCTCCTATTATTTAGCCTTATGAAATTACACCTCTCAGTTGTATTATTACTTATTTCACTCTTGATTTTAAAAAACAGCAATGCACAGTCAGATTATCTGAAGTTCAAACCTTACTCTCCTTATTCTTGGATGATTGGGGCAGGTTGGAGCTTTATTGATAACGATGGACGTTCGCATTCACATATTCTTGATGTTAAAGGTGCTTGGCACATGCTTCCGTACCCAACTTATTTGTCTATCGATAAATACATATATAATGGCTTTAGTGTTGAATTAGCAGGGTCATATAATACTTTTAATGGAGTTAAAATGGTAAACGAGGCTTATCCTACAGGGGAAACTTTTGCAGTAGATTTAGCTGCTAAATATAGTTTTTATAAGTTTTTTCAACCAGTAACTTGGTTTGATCCGTATTTAGGATTGGGAGTAGGTTTAAGTAATGTGACAACCTCTTCAGTGAATATATTTCCGACAGCAAATGGAATGGTTGGTGCCAATTTTTGGGTTCAAAATTTTGGTATTCGTTTACAGGGAACGGCAAAATTAGGTTTGGTTTCTGATATTTATTATAACGATTCAAATTATTTACAATACACTGCTTCATTGCTTTATCGTTTCCATAATCCCGAAAGGCGAAATGATTCTTTCAATAAGTCTAAACATAAATGGACTCGAAAAAAGCCAAAACAATATAAAGGAAGGTCTAAATAGTATTTATTTGTTTTCTGGATTTCTTACAGGTTTGAGCTAAAAAGAAATTGGTAAAAATAGTTTTAAATTTTTCTTAATTTTTTAAAAAAAATAGTTGCACAATAAAAATAGAATTCCTATATTGGTTCTAATCAAAATATACTAATTATGGAAGCACTTACTCAACATCCACTTCTTGTGGATAAGGAATCGATCCCTTCTTTATCATTCAAAGACATCGTTTTGTCAGATAGAAATACAGAGATTGACGCTGAATTGGAACAAGCTGTTCGTTTAGGAAATGCTTACCATTCAAAAGTTTCTATTGTGTTTTTTGATGACGAAGGTTTAAAGAGAGTTGAAACAACAATTTGGGCTAAAGGAGAGAAATTTATTTGTTTAAAGGGAGGTGTTTGGTTGCCTATTTCAAGAATTATTTCAGTTAGTTTTTAATTTTAGGATTACAAGGATAATTCTAAAACTTTGCTTTCATTTTTGGATTCTATTGACTACTTTTGAGAAAATAGAATTTTAAGATGAAAGCTTTTTTGTTTTTAATAACCATGTTGTCATTTTCGGCAATTTCTCAACAAGAATTAGCTTGGGATTTTTCATATAATAAATCAACAAAGAGGATTGAATGTAAAGCGACCTTGGATAAAGGGTGGCATATTTACAGTATGAACTTAAACGGAATTTCTGGACCAATTGAAACGGAATTTGAATTTGAAAATAATAACTTAATTGAATTAATTGGTGGGATTTCAGAACCTGAACCTAAAGTTGAGTTCGATCCAAATTTTGAAGAAACCGTAAGATACTTTGAGAAGGAGGTAATATTTTCACAAGAAATAAAAATTAAGAAGAATACTGTTTTGAAAGGTAGTGTGGTATATATGATTTGTAACGCTACAATGTGTTTGCCACCAGTGGAAAAAAAGTTTGAAATTAGTTTGAAAAAATAAATTCATGATAAATCAAGTTCGACTTTGGTTAAAGTCTTTTGTTGCTTTAACGATTTTTATTTTATTGTCAGGTTCCAATTTTTCTCAGTTAGAATTGCCAGAAGATATCGTAAAAGTTAAGTTTTCTTTAGAGCAAAATGGTGCAGAAGCTTTTATTATTGCAGATGTTACTGTTGCCCCTAAATGGCATATTAATGCTTCTAAGTTACCTAAAGGTAGCTTTGGATTACCAACAACGTTTGATGTAAAACCAACTAAAAACTTTAAAGTAATTGGAGGGATAATAGAGCCAAAACCACATGAAGAATATGACCCGATTGCTGAAGAAAATTTGGCTTATCATGAAGGGAAATTTAAAATAAAACGAAAAATTAATGTTCTCTCAACGACTGATTTTGAAGTAACAGGTTCTTTTAATTATCAAACTTGTAATGAAGTTCGTTGTCTACCAGATTATACGTATGAGTTCAATTTAAAAGTAAAAGGAGTTGAGGAGAATCTGAATACCACTGAGGCTTCTGTTGATGATGATACTACTACGAATGATGTCTCGAATAATCTTCACATTGAAGAAACGAATGATGACAATCAATCAAATTCAATTAGCCCTGAAAATACTGCAAATGGAGAAAAACGTTCCAATTGGGTAGTCTTTTTATTGGCTTTTGGATCTGGATTATTGGCTTTGATAACTCCTTGTGTTTTTCCTATGATTCCAATGACTGTTAGTTTCTTTACAAAAGGAGGCAAGGATAGAAAAAAAGGATTGAAAGATGCAATCATTTATGGATTGAGTATCATTGGAATTTATACAGGTATCGGTTTGATTGTGAAGTTAACTGGTGCAGGGGATTATTTAAACAGAATTTCTACAGACCCAATATTAAATATCTTATTTTTCTTAATATTTTTTGTTTTTGCTTTGTCGTTTTTGGGTGCTTTTGAAATTAGAATGCCTTCAAAAATGGTTAATAAAGCTGATAATAATGCAAATAAAGGTGGTTTTATAGGGATCTTTTTCATGGCTTTGGTGCTTGTTTTAGTATCATTTTCGTGTACTGGACCTATTTTGGGAACTTTGTTAATGTCTGCCTCAACTGAAGGTGGTAATGCAATATTAGCTGGAATGTTCGGTTTCGGATTGGCTCTTGGTTTACCTTTTGCTTTTTTTGCAGCTTTTCCAAGTATGTTAAATGCGCTACCTAAATCAGGTGGATGGCTCAATACCGTAAAAGTAGTATTGGGATTATTCGAATTGGCTTTCGCTTTCAAGTTCTTATCAAATGCAGATATGTCATTACAGGCACATTTACTAGAAAGAGAGGTTTTCCTGGCAATATGGATTGCTGTTTTTGGTGTTATGGCATTGAATCTTTTTGGTTTTGTTTTATTCCCTCACGATGATAAACCTGCAAGAATTGGAGTGGGAAGAGGCGTATTTGGAACTTTCGTTGTAGCATTTGTTATTTATATGATTCCAGGCTTGTTTGGACATCCTTTGAAATTAATCAATGCATTTCCACCACCATTACATTATAGTGAAACACCACATAGTCCTTTCAATCCTCAAGTTGTTTCAAATTCTTCATCAAAATCAGAACATGTGGATGGCACACATCTAGGTCCTCAAAATATTTATGTATTTCATGATCTAGCTTTAGCTAAAGCTCATGCTAAAAAAGTTAATAAACCTTTGTTTGTTGACTTTACAGGTCATAATTGTGTGAATTGCAGAAAAATGGAAATGTCGGTTTGGGGTGAGCCAGGAGTTATTGAGATGCTTAAAAATGATTATGTTATTGCTTCACTTTATGTAGATGAACGTACTGCTTTACCAAAAGAGCAACATACTACTGTCACTTATCCTGATGGTTCGAAGCGAAAAATTGAAACAGTTGGACAAAAATGGATGGCAGAACAAGTTATTTCTTATTCAATTGCATCTCAACCGTATTACAGAGTGTTGACAGCGGAAGGGGTCGATGTCAATCGAATAGGAGCAGCAACGTATGAAACTCACCGAGATGTGGCGAAGTTCAAATCGTGGTTAGAAGATGGTTTAAAATATTCTAAAACAACAAAGTAATGAGTAATGATCCATTACATGGCATTCCGCTTCAGCGAATTGTAAAGGAATTAGAGGATAAATATGGTTGGGAGCATTTAGGTTACTTAATACCATTGAAATGCTTTACAAATAATCCGAGCTTAAATAGTACCTTGAAATTTCTTCGAAAAACGGAGTGGGCAAGGAAGAAAGTTGAGAAACTATATATTGAAAGAATTGTAAATGAAAAAAAATAGAAAGTCTAAAACTTTCTATTTTTTTTGTTGCTTTTTAAGGATTGACAACTGTAAGCCTCGTTTTAATTTCATTTTCTAATGATAAGAAGTCATCATCTGCACGATGGTCGTTTCTGAATAGAAAACTAGCCTCTTTTTTATATGGATCCAGATAATTTTCAAAACATGGGAGAACGTGATTGTCCCACTGATATATTATATCTTCTCTAGAGTATCCTCTAGTTTCCTGATCTCTATATAAACGTCTGTCTAATTGCACAGCAGGATCTACATCAACAAAGATTGAATAATCCAAAAGGTTTTTAACTTCTTCGTAATGAAATAAAAATAACCCTTCAACTATAATAATGTCTGATGGATTCAGAGTGATTAAAACATTTTTCCCTTGCGCGTTGAATTGATATTCTTTAACTTCTATAGGTTGACCACTGGTTAATGCTTGCAAATCTTCAACTAATCTTTTTTTATCCAAAGCTGTTGGTAAGTCAAAATTTACAATACCATTCTGATCTTTTTCTTGTTTTTCAATTGGCAAATAATAATTGTCCATTGAGAATACACTTGGACTTATTTCAGAAAATGATGCTTCAAGTCGTTTTAATAAAGTTGTTTTACCTGAGCCGCTACCACCGCAAATACCTATAATCATCTTTTTATAAATTCAAATTCCATATCTGTTGCTGTTTTCAATTGTTTAACATCAAAAAACAGATTTCCTGATGGCAAAGTTACGGCAAAGAATTCTTTTTTATCAGAAATAATCATCCTGCTTGGATTATTTATTATTGAATTGTTAAAGTTGTTAACAATTTGTTGCTTTCCATCCAATGTTAATGCTAATGTATTGTCTCCAACATCAGATCCTGAAATTCTGTATGTTAGTGCTTCATTTAGTGGGTAAACTCCAATTGAAAGTGTCTTTTTTGCGGGAGAATTACTTATTGTATAATTGTTAATTTTTTTAAATTCATTTTCTTCAGAAACATACAATTCTACTGTTTGTTTTCCATCAGAAGTGTTTAAAAATGTGAAATAATACTTTCCATTTAGAAATGTTATTAGTCCATTTTGAACATCTTTTTCTGTACCCAAATAATAGGCTCCATTTGTTCCGAATCCTGAAGTAGAAAAAGAACTAAATTGACTGAAAGTGTTTTTTATGAAGCTACGACTTTGAATTTGCCCTTTTGAATTGAACTTAGCAATTTCCCAACCTTTTCCTTCTTTTTTTGTTGAATAGTCGGCAAAACAAATTTCATCTCCTGTAAAACCAATGTATTGAAAGTGATTACTTTTCCCTGATTTAACATCTTCTTCACTTACTTTTCCAAGTTCAGCAGCATAAGCTAACAAATTGTGATGTGTTATAAATGTTGCTATTTCTGTATACATTTTTTCTTTTTTATCATAAAATCTGAAATGATGAACCAAAGCTTTGTCAGTTACAATAACATTCTTTAATTCAAGTAAATTCACATCATATCCCAAGTTTTTGACTGCTGAAGTAAGTGTTGCACTTGTATTTTTAACGTTACCAGCAGAATTCATTTGGTCGAAATTTATTTTCCCATATTCTGGAGTTAAATTCCTTAAAAAATAAATGTAACGAGCATTTTCACTCGAAATAAAATCGTATTTACCATTTGGTGGCGCTATTTGTTGCTCCCAAATACTTTTTTCCTTTTCAGCAACTAACGTCAAATAAATTTGATTGCTATTTCCTTTAGGGTCCTTACTCAATAAGATTGCTCCCATACCTTTCCATTCGATAATGTCGTAAAAAGGTTGGGTTGTTTTTACAATTGTAATTTTTTGAGCTAAAGCGGACAGAGACACCATTCCAATTAGCAACAGTAAAAATTTGATTTTCATTTTAGATTTAGATTTTAAGTTTTGTAAATATCTAAAAACAATCTCTTTTTATCAATACAAAATTGAAAAAAATAAGACCATTTATTCCAAGTGTTGGGTTTTTGGATAAAAAATATTTAAAAGATTCCTAAAAAGAAAAAGATTGATTAAATTTGGTTGAATAATAGTTCAAATTAATAATTGTATCAAATTTTATAGTATGAAGTCAATATTTTCAATCGTTTTTGTATTCGTATCATTAACATTTTCAGTGTTTTCACAAAATAAAGGTCTAAAAATTAATGATGAAGCTCCACTTTCTGACCAAAAAATGAAATCCGTTAATGGTGAGGAAATATCTGTAAAAGATCTGAATAAAGAAAATGGAGTATTGGTGATTTTTTCATGTAATACTTGTCCATTTGTTGTTGGAATGAAAGATGGTAGTTTTCCAGGTTGGGAAAGACAGTATAACGATATTCAAAAACTAGCAAAAGAAAAAGGATTTGGGATTATTCTTGTTAATTCTAACGAAGCAAAACGCCCTGATGAAGACTCATTTGAAGAAATGCAGAAAAGAGCTAAAGAAAAAGCCTACGAGATTCCATATGTAGTAGATGAAAAATCAGTTTTAGCAGATGCTTATGGTGCGAAAACTACTCCACATGTTTACTTATTCAATAAAGACTTAAAATTAATTTATACTGGTTCAATTGATAATTCTTGGGATCCTAAAAGAAAAGAAGATGTACCATATTTGACAAATGCCTTAAATGAATTCGGTGGGAAGATTAAAGTTACTGAGTCAGAACCGAGAGGTTGTAGTATTAAGCGTGTTGTAAATAAATAACACAGTTAGATTTTAGTTGTATGAAGATTAGCGTTTTTTTTGTTTGTTGTTTCTCGTCATTAATTGGATTTTCTCAAATTCAAGGTGATGGAGGTGAGTTGATTAGTTCAAATAATCCGATTGTTCTTGGAGAAATTACTCCAATATTTTTTAATTCTCCAAATATCAAACAATTAAGAGCTGAAGATGCCTCTGAAGATGAGAAGGGGAGTAAACCTTGGCGTTTTGGCTATAATCATGAAACGAATTTGAATTTATTAAATTCAGGAAATTGGTTTACACTTCCCGATGGTGCAAAACTTTGGGTTTTAAAAATTACTTCTGATAAAGCACAAACGATTAATTTAACGTTTAACAATACAAGAATTCCATCTGGAAATGAATTATATGTTTATAATCCGGATAAATCATTCATTCTAGGTAAATTTACACAAAAACATATTTATGATGGTCAACTTGGTACTGAATTAATACCTGGTGAAACCGTAATTTTGGAGTATTATGTTCCTGCAAATAACTCTTCAAATGTTGGAAGTTTAAATATAGAAAAGGTAACGCATGGTTATCGTCTAGTTGATGAATTTGTTGAAAAAGCGTTTGGTCAGGCAGGATCTTGTCATATGAATGTTAATTGCACAGATGGAGTACCATTTTCAGATCAAAAAAGAAGTGTTATTATGCTTGTTTCAGGTTCAAATGGATTTTGTTCTGGAGCATT
>DAIOWV010000034.1:0-18925 GCA_036758285.1 Taishania sp.
AATGAGCGAGTTGGTAAAATATTTGGAAAATGAAAATCTAAATAATGTCACAACATATATTCAAAGTGGAAACATTATTTTTCAAACATCAAATAAAAACACTTTTGATTTAGAGCGAACTATACGAGGAGTCATAAATCAACACTTTAATATTGATGTGCCGAATTTTGTAATTTCTTTAGCTGATTTAAAGTCCGTAATTGATAACAATCCATTTTTAGACGACAAATCATTAGATCCTCAGTTTTTTCATGTTTCTTTTTTATCACAATCAGTTACAAATATTGATAAAACACAATTTGAAATCAAAAAAAATGAAAACGAGCAGTTTTATTTTCATGATAATGTTTTCTATTTATACTGTCCTGATGGTTATGGTAAAACCAAACTGACTAATAACTTTATTGAGTCAAAGCTAAAAATTACTTCTACAACTAGAAATTGGAAAACAGTTAATGAACTTTTGAAAATTGGTTTAAATAGATAGCAAAGAAAAAGGTCAAAAGAATAAAACTTCTTTTGACCTTTTTAAGTATATTAACTAAATCTTATACGTGTAAGGCTCTACTACCCGTCGCATCTAAAGCTGCTTCTTTAATAGCTTCAGAATAAGTTGGGTGTGGATGGCAAATTCTAGCAATATCTTCTGCAGAAGCTCTATATTCCATAGCAACTACAGCTTCCATAATTAAATCTGCTGCCCTTGGAGCAATCATATGTACACCAAGAATTTCATCAGTTGTCTTATCTGTAATAATTTTAACCAAACCTTGTGTGTCCATAGACGCTCTAGCTCTACCTAAAGCTTTAATTGGGAATGAACCAACTTTAATTTCTACACCTGCAGCTTTCAACTCTTCTTCTGTTTTCCCTACAGCAGCAACTTCAGGCCATGTATAAACAACACCTGGAATCAAATCATAATTAATGTGAGGTTTTTGTCCAGCTAAAAACTCAGCAACAAAAACACCCTCTTCCTCAGCTTTGTGGGCTAACATAGCTCCTTTTACAACATCACCAATTGCAAAAATATTTGGAACAGCTGTTTGCAAATGATTATTCACTTCAATCTGTCCTCTATCTGTCGTTTTTAAACCTGCATTTTCCAAACCTAAACCATCAGTATAAGGTTTTCTTCCAACAGCAACTAAACAATAATCAGCTTCTAAAGTAACTTCTTCACCTTTTTTATTTAAAGCTGTCAAAACAACAGTTTCTCCTTTATTTTCAACCTTTTGAACTCGGTGCTCCATGTGGAATTTGAATCCTTCTTTTTTCAATACTCTTGTCAATTCTTTTGATAGAGTACCATCCATTGTAGGGATAATATTGGGTGCAAACTCGACCACTTCAATTTCAGAACCTACACGTCCATATACTGAACCTAATTCCAAACCAATAACACCTCCACCAATTACTAACATTTTCTTAGGAATTTCATTCAAAGACAATGCTTCAGTAGAAGTAATGATTCGTTTTTTATCTGGCTCCATTCCTGGAAAATAATTAGGTTTAGAACCTGTAGCTATAATTGTGTTTTTAGAAGAAATTTGAGTTTCTTTACCTTCAGAATCTACAACTTTTACTGTAGTCGCATTAACAAAAGAACCAACTCCATGATAAACATCAATTTTATTTTTATCCATTAAAAATTTGATTCCAGCACAAGTTTGTTCTACAACCGAATTTTTACGAGCAATCATTTGTTTAATATCAGCTTGTGGAGTATTGATAATAATCCCATGCTCTTCAAAATTATGTAATGCATTGTGAAAATGCTCAGAAGAATCCAATAATGCTTTTGAAGGAATACAACCAACATTTAAACATGTACCTCCAAGTGTGTTGTATTTTTCAATAATTGCTGTTTTTAGTCCTAATTGCGCGCAACGAATTGCTGCAACATAACCACCAGGACCAGAACCTATAACCGTAACGTCGTAATTGCTCATATAATGAATGTTTTTTGTCAATGGCAAATTTAGTGACTTTATTTGAGTAGAACTAGAAAGTAGAAGTAAAACTTAAATTAATTTATCGAACTTGAATTTCTATTTAGATTCTTTTTTATATTTGATAGAAAATAATTAAACCAAAAATGAAAAACCTAAAGACTTTTTTACCAATCTTAATTCTTGCTTTTTTGTTTCTAACTGCTTGTAAGAAGGATAAAAAAAATGATGATGAAACTGTTTACAAAACAACCGAATCATATACGTTAGATGATGTTTCATATGGAAATGATTCTAAGCAAAACATGGATATTTATCTCCCTGCAAATAGAAGTGCTTCTTCAACTAAAGTATTTGTTTTAGTTCATGGCGGCGGTTGGGGTGCTGGAGATAAAGCTGATTTTGATTTTTTATTTACTCAATTAAAGCAAGTATATCCAAATCATGCGATTATTAACATCAATTATAGATTGGGTACTGCCTCTAGTCCCGGTTACCCAAAACAAATCAATGACATTCAATCTGCTTTAACTCACATAGAATTAGCTAAATATGGAGTAAGTAAACAATATTTCTTATTTGGAGCTTCTGCTGGTGGGCATTTATCATTGCTTTATGGATATGCATTTGATCCCAATCGCTACGTTAAAGCGATTTGCAACACTGTTGGTCCAGTTGACTTTACAGACCCAGCTTATACGGATAATATCCTATTCCAATATGGTTTATCTAGCTTGGTGGGACCACAAACGTATGCTCAAAACCCTCAAATTTATCAAGAAGTTAGTCCATCTTTTAAAGTTACTGCTTTATCACCAAAAACGATTTCATTTTATGGAGATGCAGACCCTTTAATTCCTTCAACACAAATGAACTTGTTACATGATAAATTAGATAGCGCAGGTATTTTGAATCAAAAAACAATGTATGCTGGAGAAGGTCATGGTGGTTGGAATCAAGCAAATTCAACTGACTACTTAGTAAAACTGGTTAACTTCATAAATTTACATTTCAATTAGTCATTAATTTAATTTGATAATAGTCTGATTATTAAATTATTTTAGAATCAACGGGAGAAAAATGTTTCGTACATCCGTTTTTCAGTTAAAAAAGGCTTAACTTTTTTGTTATATTAACGCACTGTAAAGAATTAAATACATGAAAATTATTTCATTCAATGTTAATGGCATAAGAGCCATCATAAAAAAAAGTTTCATCGAAGATATTAAATCTCTAGATGTTGATGTTGTGTGTTTACAAGAAACAAAAGCTAGTGTTGAACAAACTAAAGAAGCTGTTGCTGAACTTGAAGGATACGAAGTATATGGAAATGAAGCTGAACGAAAAGGATATTCTGGAACAGCAATAATTACACGTAAAAAGCCAATTTCAGTATTTTACAATATTGGAATAGATGAACACGATAAAGAAGGACGTGTTACAGGAGCTGAATTTGAAGATTTCTACTTAATTACAGCTTACATTCCTAATTCTGGTAGTGAATTATTGAGATTGAATTATCGCCAGACATGGGATAGTGCATTTTTGAGTTACCTTAAAAACCTAGAACAAACAAAACCTGTGGTTGTGTGCGGTGATTTTAATGTTGCTCATAAAGAAATCGATTTGGCACGACCAAAGGCAAATTACAACAAGTCTGCTGGTTATATGCAAGAAGAAATTGATGGTATGAATGCATTTACTTCAAATGGGCTTGTCGATACGTTTCGTGCAATCAATGGTGAAACAATCAAATATACTTGGTGGAGTTACCGTGGTGGTGCAAGAGAGAAGAATGTTGGCTGGCGGATTGATTATTTTTTAGCATCTGAAAGTTTTTTACCTAGAATTAAAGATGCTTTCATTCTAAACGAAATTAAAGGTTCTGATCATTGTCCTGTTGGAATCACTCTTTCGTAATTTATACAAATAATTTTAACAACTTAGAAATGGGTAGCTCTTTGCGAGTTTTGTCAATAATTTTATATTGTTTTATCGCGACTACGATAGGGTGTAATTCTGATATTAAAAAAAATAATTCATCGAATTCGAATCAAATTGTAGAGCCAAATGAAACACATTCGTATGCAAATCTAACAGATATACATACGAAACATATTCATTTAGATCTTGATGTTAATTTTGATAATAATACAATTTATGGTGTTGCAAGACATCAAATGGTTAACTTAACATCAACCGATACTGCAATTTTTGACATTAAAAACATTGATATTCAAAAAGTAACAATTGGAAAAGACAAAGAAAGGGAAACAGATTATGTAATTGGACAAAATGATTCCATACTAGGTGCTCCTTTAATGGTGTCAATTGACTCTACTGTTGAATTTATTAATATCTATTATAAAACAACTGACAAAACAGAAGCTTTAGATTGGCTTTCTCCAGATTTAACCGAAGGTAAAAAACATCCATTTCTTTATTCTCAAGGACAAACATTATTAACAAGGACTTGGATTCCTATTCAAGATAATCCCTCTAATCGAATTACTTATTCAGCAGATGTTAAAGTACCCAAAGACTTTTTAGCATTGATGAGTGCCGAAAATCCAAAAGTTAAAAACGCTACTGGGGAATATCATTTCGAAATGAATCAACCAATACCTGCTTATTTAATAGCATTAACCGTTGGTAATTTAGAATATCGCTCGTTAGGAGTTAATTGTGGCGTTTACTCTGAACCTGAATTGATCGACACATGTGCTTACGAGTTTGTTGATCTTCAAAAAATGATTTCTGCAGCTGAAAAATTATATGGAAAATACAGATGGGAACAATATGACGTTGTAGTTCTCCCCTATTCATTCCCTTTTGGTGGAATGGAAAATCCGAGATTAACATTTGCGAATCCGACTTTACTTGCAGGTGATAGAACACTTGTTAGTGTTATTGCTCATGAACTAGCCCATTCTTGGTCTGGAAACTTAGTTACCAATGCTTCCTGGGAAGATTTTTGGTTAAATGAAGGTTTTACAGTCTACTTTGAAAATAGAATAATGGAAGAACTTTATGGAAAAGAAGTCGCTAATATTTTAGCAATACTTGAATATCAAGAATTAGAAAGAACACTAGCAAACATAGATAAAGAAGATACCAAATTAAAACTAAACTTATCAAAAAGAAATCCAGATGATGGCATGACTGATATAGCCTATATTAAAGGTGCATATTTTCTAAGAACGTTAGAAGAAAAAGTTGGTCGTAACAAAATTGATCACTTTTTGAAGAAATACTTTGATGACCATGCATTTGGAACACTTACGACAGAAGAATTCGTTAATTATTTAAATGAAAACTTATTAATTCCCAATAAAATTGATTTCAATACAGAAGAATGGATTTATCAACCTGGAATACCTTCGAATTGTGTGAAATACACCTCACCTAGATTAGATAAAATTGAAAAAATAGCAGATGAAGTGGCTACAAAAGGAGTGTCTTCAAAATTAAAGAAAATAAATCGAGAAGATTTAACAACCCAGGAATGGCTAACTTTCATCCGAAGGCTGCCAGATCATACACCTCCAAAAACGATGAAATATATTGATGATATCTTATCATTAAAAAACTCTGGTAATGCAGAAATTATGTGCGAATGGTATGCACTCGCTATCAATAGCGGATATACATTGGTTCGTAAAGATATGATCAAGTTTTTAAACAAAACGGGGCGCTTAAAATATTTAGAACCTATTTATGGTGCATTAGTGAACAGTCAATATCAAACTGATAATGATCTTGCTAAACAAACATTTAGTAAATCAAGAGCAAATTATCATCCAATTGCGAAAATGTCTATTGACCAAATAGTAAATCATTCAGTAAAATAATTCATTTTTATTCAATATCTATCTCAATATTAATTTCTTGTTAATTTTTTCATATATTTATGGAAAAATTATTTATGAAACAATTTATTACTTCTTTACTATTCTCTACATTACTTTTTTCCGGTTTTTCTCAATGTTCTGAAACATCAAAAACAAAAATACTTTTGATGGGTGACAGTTGGGCATTCTTCATGAATGTAGACGGAACAATCAATAAAGTTGCTAAAGACTGGGGACATTCAGATGTCGAATACTATACGAATTTGATTTTAAGCGAAAATGGTGCTGAAACTGATGACTTTTTAAAACCAAGTAAAGTAAGCGAACTAGCAGGAAAACTTGCAAGTATGCCCGATTTAAAAGTAGTCCATTTGAGTATTGCTGGAAATGACTTTTTAGGAAGTTGGGATGTCTCTTTCACACCAGCGAAAGTTGATAGTCTATACAATGGTGTAGCTGGTCGTCTAGATTCAATCATTGCTCAAATTAATCAAATCCGTCCAGATGTACAAGTTTTTTGGAGTGGTTATACTTACACAAATTTTGGTGAAGTTATAGGAAGTCTACCTAGTTTTCTGCAGAGTAGTCACCCATTTTATTCAAGATGGCAAGCGATGGGATTCCCAACATTTACACAAATTAATACGGTGCAAAATTGGTTTCAAGAAAAGATAAGAGTTCGATATGCATCTAACAGCAAAGTGACTTATATTCCTGCAGCGAGTATTTTACAATACACTTATGGCCAAACAGCAAATTTAGCAGTTCCTCCAAGTGGGACATATCCTGCTTTTACAGCAACAATCCCTGAAGGTCATGTGGATTACCCATCTCCCAGAAATTCAATGAGAGATTATTTATTAACGAAAGATTGCTTTCATCTTTCTGTAAAAGGTTATTATGACTTTATATCTTATCATTTTCAAAAATTTTATCAAAAACACTTGATGGAAGATGATTACACAATTGCTGATTTTTCTAAAAGTGGTAGCGTAAGTAATTCTGGAACCATTTCAAATGAACTTAAAATTGGAAAAGATGGATCTGATGAATATGTTGGTATTATTCATTTAGACAACAATCATTTAGAAGCAAATGTACCAGAAAGCTTAAGCCTATTTATTAAAATTGACACTGTATACAATACTAACTTTTTAACTTCAGGGGAATTTGAACTAGACATTATTCAGGGGAATTTTGGTGGAAATGAAAGTCTAGATACTCAAGATTATTTTAGTACTTCTGGAATTACAGGAACTACTTGTGTTTTTGGTACAAATGAAGTTGGAAAATGGGTTCGTTTTGACTTACCAGCATCATTTTTAGACCATATTCGTAAATCAAAATCTCAAATAAGAATAAGATATACAGGTGCAACGGATGGAATTGTGAAATTTGTAAATACTGCAAATGATGATTTTCAACCTGTTTTAGAAGTAAAATACGGAGCTTCTTACCTTGGATTGTCTAATCAAAACTCGACGAATAAATTAGATATTTATCCAAATCCGACAAAAGATATTTTAAAAATTGTTTCGAATGAATCAATTGAAAACATTTCAATTTATACAGTTTCAGGACAATTAATGTTAAATGAAGTAAACCCTTCAAATGCAATAAATGTTAGCAATTTACCAGTGGGAATGTATATTATTAATGTTCAAATTGGAAATCAAATTCAACAACAAAAGTTTATAAAACAATAAACTTCGTTAAAATAATCAAAAGCGTAAATTCCTAGAGTTTACGCTTTTTTGTTTAGTAACTAAATTTAATTAATTGATCAGTCGCTAAATCATATTCATATAGAATATTGCTTTCAGAATCAAAATATAACCATTGAAATACATTAAAATGATTTTCATTTTCAATACCTATTCCAATAAATGTATATTCTTTCTCTAAATAAATTTGTTGCTCAATGGAATAAAGTAAATTTTCATTGTTTTTTACAATAGCTTTTATCAGCTTATCTTTAGATTTTGCGACATATCGTTCAACATTTAAGTAAATTTTATCTAAATATTGGTCGGAATAATTTTCATCTATCCAATGAAAACGCATTTCTTTAGTATAAGACTTACGGAACTTAGTAACATAACCATTTTTAATTTTCTTGGAAGAAATTATCTTTTTTGCATAAAAAACTGAATTTTCATCTCCAAAAGCAGATACCTTTTCATATTTCCATTGAATCTCGATTTTATCACCAGCTAAGTAATTACGCTCTTTCGTATCCTCATTTATGAACTGAATTTCATTTTCTTTATGGATTCCATTTAACAACGAGTATTTAAAATCATCTTCATAATATGTGAATTCGATAATTACTTTCTGAATGTTCTTATCATTTTTTTGAGACAATACATTCATTATTAAAAAGGTAGATAAAAGTAAAGAATTGAAAATTTTCACGTTATTTCGTATTTGCTTAATGTGAATATACCAATTATATTACTGGAATAAAGTGTGTTAAAATGTTTTTTTTAACGATTCTGTAAACTTCCTTTTTTTACAACTCAAAAAATGTATTTTTGCTCTTCAAATAAAAATAAGAAAAAGTATGACTTTTGATCCAAATGGTGTTGGTATTGCAAATGGGAATATTTTCGGATTTCCTGTAGAAGAAAACGAAGCAAACATTGTTTTAATTCCAATCCCATGGGATGCAACTGCTTCTTATGGAAAAGGAACAAGTAAAGGTCCACAGGCATTATTAGATGCTTCTACTCAATTAGATTTTTATCATCCTAAATTGGAAAAAGCATATGAAACAAAAGTTTTCATGACTGAAATCTCCAAAGAATGGCAAGATATTAATGATAGATTATGTAAGGAAGGTTGTGATTACATTGCTTTTTTAGAAGATGGCGGTGATATAAATACTCATGTACATTATCAGAATTTTTTATCCGAAATTAACAATACTTCTGCGGCTTTAAAAGAGAATTTAAAAGCTAGAGCAAAGCAACTAATTGAAGCAGATAAAATTGTAGCGGTTGTTGGTGGTGAGCACTCTACCCCACTCGGCTTGATTGAAGCACTCGACGAAACTGGCAACCCTTTTGGAATATTACAAATCGATGCACATGCTGATTTAAGAAATGCTTATGAAGGCTTTGAACAGTCACACGCAAGTATTATGTTTAATGCATTGAAAAACTGTTCTAACTTAGTGAAGTTAACACAAGTTGGAATTCGAGATATAGCAGAATCAGAAGTTCAGCTAATTGACGCAAGTAATGGTCGTATTCGTACTTATTTTGATTGGACTTTGAAAGAACAACAGTTTGAAGGAAAAACATGGGCCAATCAAGTGAAAGAAATCATCGAAACACTTCCTGAACGTGTTTATATATCCTTTGATATTGATGGATTGTCCCCTGAATTATGTCCAAATACAGGAACACCTGTAGCTGGAGGATTTAAATTGGAAGAAATCAATTATTTATTCTTTGAATTAGCTCAATCTGACAAAAAAATAATCGGATTTGATTTAAATGAAGTTGGCACAAGTGATGATTCTGATTGGGATGCAAATGTTGGCGCTCGTGCACTTTGGAATCTGGTGTGTGCAACAGAAAAAAACAGACAAATTCACTTATAAAATTTAATGAAAAATTTGATTCCAATTTCGTTTTTCACAAGTTTAGCAGGTCTATTTATTAGTCTGTTAATTCTTTCATTTAGTGAAATTGGCTTTTCATTTGCATTTAAAGTTACATTAACCCTTACTTCTTTATCACTTTGTTTATTAGCAATATGGAAGAGTGAAAAGAAGATATTAATTGGTGTGTTGAGTATAATTTGTTTTACTAGTAGTATCGTAATTTTAGCAAACACAAATCTTTTTTTGATTCTCTGGAAATTCGTGTTGATTCTTCATTTTATTCTCACAACATCTGTATTTTTTCTACTTACAAAAGAAAATGGTTTGATTTCTAAATTGACTAAAATTGGATTTATTTCAACTACAATTTTATTGATTACGTTGATAATTACTAACATTCAAATTGATTGGATTTATACAATTTTATTTTTGTTAATTAGTTGTAGTACAATCTTATTCATAATCAATAACATCATAAAATTAAAAAAGTAATCTGTTCACTAAAATCCGATTTAATGAACAGATTATTACTTTAAAAATCAACTTCATCCGGAATCAATCCTGAAAAACCTAGTTCTGGTAAACTTTTGATAGCTTCAATATCATTTTGATCAATCATAAAATCAACTTTCAGATTATCGATAATACGTTGTGGTGTTGCAGATTTTGGAAGTACACAAATTCCTTGTTGTAATGCAAATTGTAAACAAATTGCTCCCGTTGTTACATTGTACTTATTTGCCAACTCTACCAATAAAGGCTCTTCCAAAACTCTCCCCCTTCCTAATGGGCTCCAAGCTTGGACCAGAATATTGTTTTTCTGACAAAAATCTACTGTATTTTGTTGTAAAAATCCAGGGTGATATTCAATTTGATTTACCATAGGAACAACTGTTGCAGTCTCAAGTAATTCAATTAAATGTGACTCTAAAAAATTACTTACTCCAATTGATTTCACTTTTCCTTCTTTGTACAAGATTTCCATAGCTCTCCAAGTTTCAGCATTCAATTCTTTTGCATTCGAAAATTGCTTATTATTTGCTGGCCAATGAATTAAAAACAAATCAATATAATCAAGATTTAATCGGTTTAATGAATCTTCGAATGATTTTAATGTTTTATCATACCCTCTTTCAGTATTCCAAACTTTTGTAGTAACAAACAAATCATTTCGATCGATTCCACTATCTTTTATCGCTTCACCAACACTCTTTTCGTTCTCGTAAACAGCAGCTGTATCAATATGTTTGTAATTGTTTTTTAGAGCAAATAATACGGAATCATAACATTCAGTCCCTTCTTTTAATTTGTATGTTCCGAATCCAATAGCTGGGATTTCTAACTTGTTTAGGAGTCTTAATTTGTCCATTTTAAAAAAATTTGATTTAATAATATGACTTATAAATTTGAAAAATATTCAACACAATTTCGTTAATGATTGAATAAATGAAAAAACCCATACGCCATGTTTTCTGAAGCTCCAGAAAACACGATTAGGATTGTCTGGCACGTTCTGTAATCCACTGTTGAATACTCAAACCAAAGGTAGTTTACCTAAGACTTTCCATAGGGCAAAATTTTAAGCTTCAAGATGTCAGCGTATGGGCTCCCCAAAAGGGATACAGTCACTGCTCTAACTTTATAGATGTACTGATAGTACTAAGTTACATAAAAAAAAGACTGCTCACTATAGAAATGAACAGTCTTTTTTAAACTATTTAAAAAATAAAAATTGATTATTGTTTTACCAATTGAATTTCAGCATTTAAACGAACTTCTTCAGAAACCATCACACCACCTGTCTCTAACGCTGCGTTCCAAGTTAAACCATAATCTGATCTGTTTATTTTACCTGAAATTGTTAAACCTGCTTTTGTATTTCCGTAAGGATCTTTTGTAATTCCTCCTAATTCAACATTCAATTTTGCTTCTTTAGAAATTCCTTTAACTGTGAAATCTCCAATTACATTAAACGTATCTGAACTTACTTTTTCAACTCTTTTACTTGTAAAAGTTAATTCAGGAAATTGTTCTGCATCAAAGAAATCAGCACTTTTTAAATGTCCATCTCTTTGCTCATTATTTGTAGAAATACTACTAATAGGTGCTGAAAAACTTAATTGAGCTGTAGAAAAGTCATCCCCCTCTGTTTCTGCATTTGCATCAAATTGCGTAAAACTACCTGTTACATTTGTAATCATTAAGTGCTTAATTTTAAATTGCACTTCACTGTGTGTTGGGTCTAAAGCCCATTTGTTTGTTGACATGTTTATCTATTTTATAGTTAATAATTATTTCTTTATACTGTCATTGGCACTTCCATCAATAAAAACTCTGCATCAGACGAAGCTTCTAAAGAAATTTCACTTGTGTTCCAAATACCAAATCCATCTCTTGTGTTTAGTAACTCATTGTTAATTTTCAAATCTCCCTTTAAAACAAAGACATATAATCCATTATCTTTAGATTTGAAAGAATAATTCGTTTTTGTTCCTTTGTCAAAATCAGCTAAATGAAACCACGCATTTTGATGAATCCAAACACCTGCATCGTCTTTATCCGGAGAAACAATTTGTTGCAATTTATTTTTTCTATCTTCCTTATTTAAAGTAATTTGATCGTAACGAGGCGTTACATTTCTTTGATTAGGAAATACCCAAATCTGTAAAAATTTTACCGGAACCTCTTTGTTTTTGTTGTACTCACTGTGTTTGATTCCAGTTCCGGCACTCATGATTTGTATATCTCCATTTTTTATAATCGTCGAATTCCCCATCGAATCTTTATGTTCTAAATCACCTTCAAGCGGAATGCTGATTATCTCCATATTGTCATGAGGATGTGTTCCAAACCCCATGCCTCCATCAACAATGTCATCATTTAAAACTCTCAATACTCCAAAATGCATACGTTCAGGATTGTAATAATTTGCAAAACTAAATGTATGACGACTTTGCAACCAGCCATGATTTGCATTACCTCTTGATTCTGATTTATGTACTATTGTATTTTCCATGATTGTTGATTTTGTATTCGGAATATGATTAAATCCTAAATTATCAGGTTTTAACATCGGCTCAAGTTTTTCTAACTCATCGATTTCATTCGCTAAAACAGATATTCCTGTTGTACCTAATGCAAAAACTCCTGTTCCTAGTAAACCTTTTGTTATAAAATCTTTTCGTTTCATAATCCGAATTTTAATTACATGACAAAGTTCAGAATATGATAACAAATAGAAATTGACCTATGTTAAGAAATGAATTTTGATTAAAAAAGATAAATTAGAACAGAAGGTTATTCACATTTGATGATGAATATTTATTCAATGGATATAATAAATAACATCTTACTTTTCCTACCTTTGTATAATGCATCTTAAATCGCTCCAATTAATCAACTTCAAAAATTATGAAGAAGCTGAGATCCGTTTAGAAGAAGGGATTAATTGCTTTATTGGTGAAAATGGAGCAGGAAAAAC
This sequence comes from Taishania sp., assembly GCA_036758285.1. GTDB lineage: Bacteria > Bacteroidota > Bacteroidia > Flavobacteriales_D > Crocinitomicaceae > Taishania. The sequence continues at coordinate 12,895 of DAIOWV010000034.1, forward strand.
AAACATTTTAGATGCAGTTCATTATTTAAGCATGTGTAAGTCCTATCTCAATACAATTGACAGACAAAACATTCGATTTGATGAACATTTTTTCTCTATACTAGGTACTTTTAATAAGAATGAAAAAGATTCTTTAATTCATTGTGCACTTAAAACAGGTGCAAAAAAAGTATTTAAACAAAACAAAAAAGAATACGAAAAATTATCTGAGCATATCGGACAATTCCCTACAGTTATTATCTCTCCTTATGATAAAGACTTAATTTCTGAAGGTAGTGAACTTCGTAGAAAGTGGTTGGATGGTATTATTTCTCAATCCGACAGAGAATATCTTTCTGATTTACAACGCTATTCAAAAATTATACTGCAAAGAAACGCACTTTTGAAGCAGATGAATGAAAATGGCTTTTTTGAACGTGAATCAATGGAGGTTTGGAATGAACAACTAATAATTGCAGGAAACAGAATTCATCAGAAAAGAACTTCCTTTCTAAAAGATTTTATTCCTGTATTTCAAAAACATTACAACCAAATTGGATTAAACTCTGATGAAGTAACTTTAGAATACCGTTCACAATTAAATGAATCATCGTTTGAACAGCTATTAAAACAGTTTGAACGAAAAGATGCCTTCTCACAATACACAAATGCTGGTATTCATAAAGATGATCTTTTATTCTTAATTAAAGGTTACCCTGTCAAAAAATTTGGTTCTCAAGGACAACAAAAATCATTTATTATTGCATTAAGATTAGCTCAATATGATTGGTTAAAACGAAATTTAGAAATCAAACCTATTCTTTTATTGGACGATATTTTTGACAAGTTAGATCGTTTTCGAGTACAACGCCTTTTGGATTTAGTATCCTCCGATTTTTTTGGACAAGTACTTGTTACAGATACCGATGAAGAACGTATTAGGTTGACTTTTTCAGAAAAAAACCTAAGTGGTAAAATGTATAAAATACATAACGGAAAAGTAGAATTATTACCTGAATTAGAAACCAAATTGATGAGTGTATGAGTGAGTTTAAAAGAAAAGCAACAGAAACACCGATCAAAGAACTAATTGATGGTTTTTTAAAAGCTTATAGATTAGATGGTAAAATGAAAGAAATGGATGTTCTCAATGGTTGGAAAGATATGATGGGAATAGCTGTTGCTAATAGAACTGAAAATTTATACATACGAAACAGAGTTTTACATGTAAAAATGAATTCTTCTGTAATGCGTGATGAATTAGCACATGGAAAACAAATCATCATTCTGCGAGTAAATGAATTTGCTGGCTCTAAGATAATTGATGATGTTTGGTTTGAATAATTCAACTAACGCCATTTTCTTCCCCTAATTTTAGTACAAACAAAAAAGTGTGTCTCAATAAATTAAAACACACTTAATCAAATTATATTTATTCGAAATTGTTTAAAACAAAATTTCGTGGTTTAAGATTTCCACCAATTAGAAAACTTCAGATGCTGCAAAATGGAACTTTCCTTCAATTTCTGCATTTTCATCAGAATCTGAACCGTGTACTGCATTTCTTCCTTTAGATTCAGCATAAGATTTACGAATAGTTCCTTCTGCTGCTTCAGCTGGATCAGTAGCACCAATTAAAGCACGAAAATCAGCTACTGCATTATCTTTTTCAAGAATTGCAGCAATGATAGGTCCAGATGTCATATACTCAACTAATTCACCATAAAAAGGTCTTTCTGAATGAACTTCATAAAACTTTTTCGCTTGATCTTCAGTTAATTTCGTGTATTTCAACGCTTTGATTTGAAACCCAGCACCAATAATCATGTCAATAATTTTCCCTGCGTACCCATTCTCAATTGCATCAGGTTTTAACATTGTAAACGTTCTGTTTGTTGCCATAAATTCTTATGTTTAAATTTTAATTTTCGTTGCAAATTTAATGTAAAGTTTATTACAATTTCAATGTAGTTTTTAGATTTTTATAATGTTTTAAAAAGAATTGCATCAAAAACTATTAAAATCACCCTAAAAAAGCTAATTCAACAATGATTTTAATAAAAAGTCAAGTTGAAGTAAAATCAAAACCCTATCTTTGCAAAAAAATATTCAAACATATGCTTTCAGTAAATAATTTATCTCTTCAATTCGGAAAACGAGTTTTGTTTGACGAGGTAAACGTAAAATTTGTAAACGGTAACTGTTATGGTGTTATTGGTGCTAATGGTGCTGGTAAATCTACATTTTTAAAAATCTTAACTGGCGACCAGGATGCTACAACCGGACGTGTTGAACTAGAGCCAGGTAAACGTTTAGCTGTATTAAAGCAAAACCACTTTGAATTTGACCATATTCATGTTTTACAAACAGTAATTATGGGACATAAGAGGTTGTTTGAAATTATGACTGAAAAAGATGCATTGTATGCAAAACCAGATTTTTCTGATGAAGATGGTATGCGTACAGCAGAATTGGAAGGTGAATTTGCTGATCTAGAAGGTTGGAATGCAGAAACAGATGCCGCTTCATTATTAAGTAGTTTAGGAATTGATGAATCAAAACATTATATGCTAATGGAAGATTTATCGAACGACTTAAAAGTACGTGTATTATTAGCACAAGCTTTATTTGGTAATCCGGATGTATTAGTACTAGATGAGCCTACAAACGACTTAGATTTAAAAACAATTTCTTGGTTAGAAGACTTTTTATTGGATTTTAAAAACACAGTTATTGTTGTTTCTCACGACCGTCACTTTTTAGATACTGTTTGTACACATATTTGTGACATTGACTTTGCTAAAATTAATTTATTTACTGGTAACTATTCATTTTGGTACCATAGCTCTCAATTAGCTGCTCGTCAACGATCTGATAAAAACAAAAAAGCTGAAGAAAAGAAAAAGGAGTTAATGGAATTTATTTCTCGATTCTCAGCAAATGCGGCAAAATCAAAACAAGCAACTTCTCGTAGAAAAATGTTGGATAATTTGGATATTGAAGAAATCCAACCTTCTTCTAGAAAATATCCTGGAATTACTTTCTACCAAGATCGTGAAGCTGGAAATCAAATATTAAATGTTGAAAATCTTTCAGCTAGTGCTGATGGTGTAACATTATTTAAGGATGTAAATTTCATTGTTAACAAAGAAGATAAAATTGCTTTCGTTTCTAGAAATTCACTCGCTTTAACTGCTCTATTTGAAATTTTAAGTGGTGAAGTTAAACCAGAAAATGGTGAGTTTTTATATGGAACGACAATCACTACTTCTTATTTACCAAATGACAATCATAAATATTTTGACGAAAAATTACCATTGATTGATTGGTTACGTCAATATGCTCAAACTGACGAAGAACGTGAAGAGGTTTATTTAAGAACTTTTCTAGGTCGTATGTTATTCACGGGTGAAGAGGCAATGAAAACGGCAAATGTATTATCTGGAGGGGAAAAAGTTCGTTGTATGTTATCCAAAATGATGTTGGCAAAAGCGAATTTATTATTAATGGATGAACCTACAAATCACCTGGATTTGGAATCAATCACAGCATTAAATAATGGTATGAATGAATTTCAAGGCACTATTTTGTTTACATCTCATGACCACGAGTTGGTAAATACGGTGGCAAATCGTGTTATTGAGCTTACTCCGAATGGAATTATTGACAAGATGATGCCATATGATGCTTATTTAAAAGATGAAAAAATTGCACAGACTCAAGCAGAGTTGTACGCATAATTAAAAATAATCCACAAAAAAGACGAAGCTCAGTGTAAGCTTCGTCTTTTTTATTTCTAACCTCTGCTAAAACTATTGAATCAATTTTTCAATCATTCAATTACATTATTAACTCTAGAAATCTATAAAATGAAGTTGAAATTAATTCTCGTAATTCTAATTATTACAACATCAGATAGTTATTCCCAAATATTAACAGATTGTTCAAATTGCTCAACTCAAATAATTAAAAAAGAAAATATTATTAATCTTAGTATTGAAGAAATCAGATTTTTAACCAATGAAATTTACGCAAGAAATGGTTATCAATTTGAAAACAGTCGATTTAAAGATTATTTTGAGGAAAAATCCTGGTATAAGTCAAAAAATGACAATAATAGCATTGCTCTAAATGAAATTGAGAAAAAAAACATTCAATTATTTCAAGAAATAACCAAAGAATTAAAAAACTCTCAAGCTGAATTAATAAATCAACTCAAATTATTTAAATCATTAATTCTGAACAATAAAAAAGAAGAATTAAAATCAATTTTTAGTTTCCAATTTGATAATCAAACAGGTGAAGATGAAATTAAATCTCTTAAAGCTGTATTGAACAAAATTGAATTAGACGACATAAATTATTATAAAAACTCAGGTTTAAATAGTGTAATGGTAGACAATGGATTTGTTAAAATTGTTTATGAATTAGCGATAAATGGGAATGAAGTTAATTTTTATTTCAATTACATGGCGCATTCAAAAATTATAAACGATTTTGATCAATTCACCGACTATCATTCTGAAAATGAATACATGTACAACTGGCAATTCATCTTCAAATCTAACAAGTTAAATTTTATTCGTCTAGCAATTGCTGGCTAAAAACTAAATTCATAAAACAATTTGAATTGGTATGACTCAAGAAAATAACTGCTAAAAAATTGTCAAGTAATTACTAATTCAATTTAGGAACCTGAATGCAATTTTTAATCGAACTCAGGTTAGAAGTATAAAAAACAAATATTGAAATCCAAATTTTCATCTACACTATTCCATTCTCCCCTTGTTTAATCCTCTTAATTCAGTATATTTGTTATTCATTTTTTAGAGAATAAATTTGAAAGGGAAAGTATTAAAATCTACGGGTAAATGGTACATTGTAGAATTAGAAGATGGTTCGATTGTAAATTGTCGTATTCGAGGAAAAATACGCCTGGAAGGTTTAAGTACTACTAATCCCGTTTCTGTAGGTGACAATGTCATTTTAAATGATGAAATTGATAATGAAGGGAATAGAACGATAACTGAAATTGAAAAAAGAACCAATTATATTGTCAGGAAATCTACCAATCTGAGTAAACAAATGCAGATTTTAGCTGCAAATATCGACAGAGCATATTTAATCGTGACAATAAAAAATCCGATTACCCATTTAGCATTTATAGATCGTTTTTTAGTTTCTGCTGAGTCCTTTCGAATTCCTGCAACTATTCTTTTCAATAAAATAGACCTTTACGATGAAGAGGATCTAGAATATGTAAAAGCATTAGCCTTTATGTATGAAGAAATTGGTTATAAAACACATTTAATCAATGCTGAAAATCCTGATACGACTAAGTTTTTAAAAGAAGAAATTAATTCAAAGCAAGTAATGATTTCTGGTCATTCGGGAGTTGGTAAAAGCACATTGGTTAATAGTTTGGACTCAGATTTAAATTTAAAAACTGGGGAAATTTCTGATGCACATTTACAAGGAAAACATACAACAACTTTTGCCGAAATGCATCAGCTTTCATCTGGAGGTTACATTATTGATACACCTGGAATACGTGCTTTTGGAATAATTGAAATAGAAAAAGAGCACATTTCACATTATTTCCCAGAAATGAGAAATCGATTAAATCAATGTAAATTCCACAATTGCAAACATTTAAATGAACCCAAATGTGCAATCAAAGAAGCAGTTGAAAATGGTGAAATCTATGAATCTCGTTATCAGACATATTATCAATTAATGACGGAAGATCAAAGTGAAGTTTATCGTAAAAGTGAACATCCATGAGAATACTAATTCAACGAGCAAAAAATGCAAGCGTAACGATTAACAGTCAAGTTCACGGGAAAATCGATCATGGATTAGTACTGTTAGTTGGCATAGAACATGAAGATCTAAATTCAGATGCCGATTGGTTAATCGGAAAAATCAACAATCTTCGAATCTTTGCAGACAATGATGGAAAAATGAATTGGAGTATTCATGACGTTGATGGTCAATTTTTAGTTGTTAGTCAATTTACTTTACACGCTTCAACCCAAAAGGGCAACCGTCC
>DAIOWV010000034.1:18952-31246 GCA_036758285.1 Taishania sp.
AAGTTATATCCAAGCTGCAAGACCCGAAGTAGCAATTCCATTATATAATTACTTTGTTGAAAAACTAAAAACTGAAAGTAATTTAAAAGTTGAAACCGGGGAATTTGGAGCAGATATGCAAGTTCAACTAATCAACGATGGTCCGGTTACCATTTGGATCGATTCAAAAAATAGAGAATAATATTAAATTAACCCACACACTCTATGACAATTAAAAAATCACAAGAAATTATAGATCAATGGATAAAAGAATTTGGAGTTCGTTATTTCAATGAGCTCACAAATACAGCAATACTAATGGAAGAAGTTGGTGAAGTTGCACGAATTATGGCTCGACGCTATGGTGAACAAAGCGAAAAAGAATCTGACAAAAACAAAGATTTAGGCGATGAATTAGCGGATGTCTTATTTGTTGTAATGTGTATTGCGAATCAAACGGGTATCGATTTAGAAGAGGCACTCAAGTTGAATTTAGAAAAAAAGACAAATCGTGACTTTGATCGCCATAAAAACAATCAAAAGTTAAAAGATTAAAAATCTATTTTTAATTCACAATGACCGAATTAAAAATGAAAGATAATTTGTATTTTTGTAGTGAATTAAAACAAAAAATAATATGTATCCAGAAGCGTTAGTACAACCGATGAAAGAAGATTTAACTTCTGTTGGTTTCAAACAATTGACATCAGCAAATGAAGTTGATCAGATGATCAATGATACAAAAGGAAGTTTATTAGTAGTTGTTAATTCAGTGTGTGGATGTGCGGCAGGAAATATGCGCCCCGGAGTGAAATTATCTTTAAACAATGATAAATTACCAACTGAATTATCTACTGTTTTTGCAGGTGTAGATGGTGAAGCAACACAACAGGCTAGAAAATACTTCTTACCTTATCCCCCATCTTCTCCATCAATTGCATTATTCAAAGATGGTAAACTAGTTCATTTTTTAGAACGTCATCATATTGAAGGTGCATCTGCAATTTTAATTGCTGAAAATTTAGTAGAAGCATACAATCAATACTGCTAATAAGTAAAATTGATACTAAGAGGGTTATTTTTTGAAATAACCCTCTTTTTTTAGTTTGAAAATACAGTGTCAAACCATTAAATATTAAAAATCAATACCATGTTAAACATTCAATTATTAAATGAAATATGTACAATTCCTGGAGCTCCTGGATTTGAACAAAGAATTAGAGAACGAATTATTTCAGAAGTAAAACCATATGTAGATGAGTTAGAAATCGATAATATGGGGAATGTTTATGCAATAAAAAAAGGAAAAACAGATAAGCGAATCATGATTGGTGCACACATGGATGAAATTGGATTTATTGTTACTCATATTGATGACAATGGCTTCATTCGTTTTCATACGCTTGGTGGATTTGACCCAAAAACATTGACAGCTCAACGAGTGATCATTCATGGAAAAAAAGACATTATTGGTGTAATGGCTTCAAAACCAATACATGTAATGTCTCCTGAAGAACGTAATAAAGTTGCGAAACTAAGTGATTACTTTATAGATACGGGTTTAACAGCTGAAGAAGTAAAAGATTTAATCCAAATTGGTGACAGTATTACAAGAGAAAGGGAATTTATCGAAATGGGAAACTGTGTAAACGGAAAATCATTGGATAATCGACTTGCAGTTTATATTTCAATTGAATTACTGAAAAATCTGAAAGATGTTGAGATTCCATACGATTTATATGTTGTTTTTACCGTACAAGAAGAAGTTGGAATACGTGGGGCAAATGTTGCAACGTTAAAAATTAAACCTGATTTTGGATTCGGATTGGATACAACTATCGCATTTGATTTACCTGGTGCTGCACCCTATGAAATGATTACTAAATTAGGTGAAGGAACTGCTATTAAACTGATGGATGCCTCTGCAATTTGTGACTTTAGAATGGTTGACTTCATGAAAAAAGTGGCCGATAAAAACAATATTAAATGGCAACCTGAAGTCTTAACTGCTGGAGGTACTGATACAGCTGGAATTCAGCGCATGACTGAAGGAGGTTCGATTGCAGGAGCAGTATCTATCCCAACAAGACATCTACATCAGGTTATTGAAATGGCACATAAAGATGATATTATTGGAAGTATTGAATTACTTAAACATTGTGTTTTAGAGATTGATACTTATGATTGGAGAATAAAACATTAATAAGCAGAAATTGATGAAATAAACACACTGATACAATAATAAAAACATTGTTGCGTTTGAATTGTATTATCTCTAAATTTCATCAATATGCGAACTCTCCTTATTTCCGCATTCATGTCATTTGTTGTTTCATTAAGTTGGGCAAATGAAAAGCTGTACAATAAACTAAACAAATTGTACTTAACCGATCGAAATAAATGTATCGAAAAATCAAAGAAGATTACAACTAAAAATTCTTCTGAGGCAATTCCTTACTATTTTATTTCTGTAATTCATTACGATAAAAGTAAAGAATCTAAAAGTTTAAAAGGAATGTATTCACAAATGTCAAGAAGTATAATAAATGCTTCTAAGTTTGAAAAATACAGTGGTGACCAAGAACGTGATTTGGTTCATTGGGACGAACATACCGCTTCTCTTCACAATCGTGCAGATAAATTAATCAGTGCTCTTGATAAAAATGAAATGCAAGATTTAAGTCAAAAATTGATTGGGCAACTTTCAAAAGTTGGGTCATTAGCGAAGTATTACCCTCAAATAGATAACATTGACATTATTGATAAAGATCAAATCACTAAATCTGGCAACGAAACTAGTTTAAATTCCGATTTTATTAAAATTGAAGGTCACTTTTATGGCATTCCAACTGGTAATGAACGAGTAGAATCCATTAAGTTGAAAGAAAATGAAATGCTTAAATTAATCAATGATGAAAGAGCGAAACGTCATATCCCTGCTTTAGTTTGGAATGAAGAATTGGCGAATGCTTCAAGATACCATGCGTTTGATCAAGGAACTCAAGAATATTTCAGCCATGTTTCAAATGATAAAATCAATGGGAACTTGGTAAAAGTTGGAAGCACATTTGATAGAATTCGAAAGTTTTATAAAGGATCGCCTATTGGAGAATGTATCGCTGCAGGAAATGAAAATTCAACAAAAACGTTTGACCAATGGTTAAAAAGCGAACATCATGCGAAAATTATTTTAGATGCGAATGCTCGTTTTGTTGGTATTGGATTGGTTCAAGTTGAAAATAGTCCACACGGTTATTATTGGGTATTAGCAACAGGAGAATAATCTGTCAAAAATAAAATCATTATGAAGGCCACTTTTTAGTGGCTTTTTTTTGTGATATAATTAACCTTTTATTCAATTGATTTTAAACAAATAACAAATTATTTTAAATGAAATAAATAATTAAAAATGATTTTTTTTTCAAAAATGGATGAACCAATGTTTGAGTTTGTTGTACAGATTGAAAATTATGAAATCATGAAGAAAATTATTAGTATTTTTTGTTTGATGGGAATTTCATTTTTCTCAAACGCCTTGGAAGAAGAAATCGTAAAATCTACGATAAGCAACGTAACTGTTTATTCTCAAGGAGCTCAAATATTCAGAAAGGCAAATTATTCAGTGAAGACAGGAGTTTCTCAAATTATCATTGAAAATGTAAGCCAATCTTTAGATGCAAAAAGCATTCAAGTAAAAGCAACTGGAAACATTATCATATTAGATACAAAGTTTTCTATGTATTATCCAAAACCTGAAGAACTAACACTTGAGGGATTACCATTAAAGGTTCGTCAGGATATTCAAAAATTAGAAGATTCTCTTGAAAATCTCAATTTTGATATTCAAACAATTCAAAATGAAATTGACGTATTGACAGCAACTAAAGCAATTTTAGCTAATAATGGAGCGGTTAAAGGTCAAGGAAAAGTAAATGATTCGATTGCATTATTGAAAGAAACAATTGAATATTATTCTATTAAAATGAATGATTTAAATGTTAAATTGAGCAATTTAACTAAAAAAAGAAATGGAAAGAATAAGGAAAGAGATGCTATGAATAGTCGACTTTCAAAACTTAGAAATTATCAGTCCAGCAATAACTTAAATCCAGCACCAACAGGGCCGATACCCCGTATTATTCTAACTGTACAAGCAACAGCAGCGACAACAGGTAAACTTGATGTTTCTTATCTTGTTTCACAAGCTGGATGGGTTCCACTTTACGATTTAAGAACTGAAGTTGCTACTGGACAAGTAAATTTAAATTACAAGGCTCAAGTTTTCCAAAGTTCAGGAGAAAAATGGGACAATGTACGTTTGACTATTTCGACAAATAATCCGTACCAGAATAAAACAAAACCAACACTTCATCCTTGGTATGTCGATTATTCAAATTATGCGTCAAATGCTACTAGAAATGTTACAAATAATATGTCAACAGGATATATTCAAGCTAAAACATATGACAAGGATTATAAAAAAGCGGAAGCTGCATCTTCAAATTATGCTATGGAAGAAGCTGTTACTTCAGATCAATTTGTAACAATGGTAAATCAAACAATTTCTGCGGAATTCATGATTGATTTGCCTTACACAATCGAATCCAACAATGAACAACATATCGTTTTGATTAGTAATACGGATTTAAAAGCTAATTTCAAGTATTTCACAGTTCCAAAAGTTGATAAATCAGCGTATTTGGTTGCACAAATTTCAAAACTAGAGGAGTTACAATTGGTTCCTGCAAAAGCATCTATTTTCTTTGACGGAAGTTACATTGGTGAGACCTATTTAGATCCAACAACACTGGATGATACATTAAATTTAAGTTTAGGAAAAGATCCAAATATCATTGTTAAACGCACTTATTTAAAAGCAGATACAAAAGAAAAAATAATTGGTAATTTTGTGGAGAAAACATATTCTTACTTAATCGAAGTTAAAAATCAAAAAGCAACAAACATTGATATTGTTATTCAAGATCAAATCCCAGTGACACAAAATGGTGAAATAGAAATCAGTATGATTGATTCATCAAAAGCAAAATACAATGAAGTTACAGGTTTATTGGAATGGAATGCTAAAATTAAACCAAAACAAAGTGAGATAATCAAGTTTACTTATAAAGTAAAATACAATAAGGATAAAAACTTAAATCTTTAACAAATTAACAAAGAGGCTTCACGAAAAATGAAGCCTCTTTTATTTAGGAAACATTCAATTCGAAATATTTCTTCGTTCCTGTCAAGAATTATGTAATATTGTAAAAAGAAAAAAATAATTAAAAAACCACCGTCATTATTTGAATCTTTAGGCGTTATTGTTCATAAAAAACCAAATAAAGATAGTAATATCTATATTTCATGGAGAGAGCAGCTAACATTAGAGTTTATAAAGTGGAAGATAAATCTACTCTAATGGACATATTAAGTCTTAATGTTCCTCAATATTTTCACAAAAATGAAATTGAAGATTATTTCAATTATTTAGATTATGAAATTGAAGATTATTTTGTGATAGAATTCGATAATCAACTTATAGGTGCTGGTGGGATCAATTTTGCAAACAATCGGACAATTGGGAAGATCAGTTGGGATATTATCCATCCGAATCAACAAAAAAAAGGATTTGGAAAACAATTGCTTACACACAGAATCGAACATTTAAAAAAAATCGACAGTGTTGAATTAATTTCTGTAAGGACATCTCAACATACTTATAAATTCTATGAAAAAAATGGTTTCAAACTCAATAATATTATTAAAGATTATTGGGCTGAAGGATTTGATTTGTATGAGATGACACACGTCAAAATATAAGGCAAGAAATCAACAAATTATATCTGCTAACATTATACAATAGAAATGTTGAATCAAAATGAAAGTTATTTAAAAGAGACGAAAAAAACAACTGATTTTTTCACTTTTAAGATATTATATCCCCTTTTATTTTTATTTTACTTAGCCACAAGTTCTTTAGTGATAATAATCAGTACTATTGGAATTTCAGTGATTTTTTATTTCCTTTTTTTCTTAAAAAAAATATCCTTTCGTTCATTTTTAAATTTTTCAGTTGCCATTTACCTGACTCTATCATTAATTGTTTCCGTTTCCCCAAAACTACAATTTTTAAGTTTTAAATTCTCCAATCCTGATATGTTTGAAAATCAAGGAAAAATCATTGATTATAAAATACATTGGGAATCTACAACAAAAGTATCAAATGCTTCTGCCTATGTAAATACGGTTTATACCGTTAACAGCCTCAATATCAAAACTACGTCAAAAAAAACATTGACTTTTTATTCATCTGCTTTGTGGAATAGTGAGTATGATATTTCAAAGAAGAAAAAAGAGTTAGAAGCTGAAATAAATAATCACATCAAAGAACGTAATTTCAAAATTTTAATCAATAAAAAAGGTGATTCTAAATTATTTATGACAACAAAAGCATTCTTATTCAAAGGTTCATTTGGATTTCAGTTTCTTGTAATGATTTTAAAATTTTTAATTATCCCAATAAGCTTAATTTTTATTTTTCCACTTGTAAAAAAGGTAATCAACACTAAATAAACCATTTAGACTAAAAAAATCAACAAAATGAAAATACACTTTAGTCAGCGGGAATTGATTTACTCAATAATCATTTGTTTTATTGGAATTCTCTTTTTTACATATTTAGTTTTTTCAGAGACTTCGTTGAGTTCAATCCCAATATTTATTTTCTTAATGATTGTAGTTTTTTACGTTTTAACATTCAGAATCAAACAATTAAAACGTCACAAAAAAGGTGAATTTGCACTTATTGTAGATCAGAAAGGGATTTGGAATAACACACCTTCAAAACCAATTTTTATATCGTGGGAAGAAATTACAGAATTTCAAACAGGATTTAGTAGAACACGTGAAATTTACATTGCTCCTAAAAATCCTTCTAATTATAAATCAAAACAACTTTTTGGCATTAATTTATCCTCAAAAAATCAATCATTATGGATTGACTCAGATATGTTGTCAATCAAAAAGAAGGAGTTACTTTTACTTCTAAACCAAGAAATACGCAACTTTAAAAACAAGTAACTAATTAATTATCAATAAAAAACTCATGATTCTCGATCATATTTTTCAGGATAAAAGTTTGAAAGCAAAAGCTAAAGTTTCAAAAATTGGAGAATTATTAATTTCCAATGAATTGAATTTAAATGAATTAATCAAATTTTCTTTAGATCAAAATGCCAAAGACAAAGCTACTTGTATTGAAGCAATCGAACTGGCAACTAAAAAAGTTCCTTTACTGGCAAATGAAAATCTTCTGAATTTCATCACTCAATCGTTGGAAGACAATGAGCCAAGAGTGAAATGGGAAAGTGCAAGAGTTATGGGAAATATCGTAAAACAATTTCCGAATTTATTAGAAATTTCAATTGAAAAATTGCTTCTAAACACCGATAATTCTGGAACAGTTGTAAGATGGGCTACAGCTTTTGCATTGGCAGAGATAATAAAACTAAAATTAGATTTGAATAACAACCTCATTCCAAAAATTTTAATAATCTATGAAAAAGAAACGGATAACGGTGTAAAAAAGAAGTATAGTGATGCTTTAAAAAAGATTAAATACACGCTAAAAAACTAAATGATTGGTATAATTGTTGTTAATAATCAATTTTCAAACTAATATTTTTAACTAATGAATAACTCGACAAAAAAACTACTTACTTTAATCATTTTCAACACTATAACATTAGTTTCATTAAGTCAATTAATACCATTTTCAAATAAAGGAAAATGGGGATTTGCTTCAAAAGATGGAAAAAATGTAGTTCCGTGTATTTATGATGAAGTTGATTTCTTTTCTGATGATACCTTAGCATTAGTTAAAAAAGTTAATAAATATGGCTACATCAATAAGAAAGGTGTAGTTGTAATACCTATAATTTATGATAAATGTTATAGAATCTATGAAGTATATCATGGTGAACATTATGTTGGAATAAACCACAACCCTGAGATACATCTAGAAAAAGATTTTGATTTTGCAGATATAAACAACAACAAATTCATTGTATCTAAAAATGGAAAATTTGGAATTATTCACTTGATAAATGGGAAACCACAAACGCTGATCCCTTTCAATTATTCGAAGATCAAATTTGATATAGAAAGAAAGGTTTTCCATTGTTACATTAATGATGAAAACATTCGCTATTTTTCGATGAAAGGAACAGAATTAACACAAATGGAGGCTTCCAATATTCCTTTAACTGATTATGCATATGCTGCTAGAGGTGATAATAATAACCTTATTTCAATCTCTAAATTAAATGGGAAAAAAGGAATAGTGAAAAAAGTGAACAGTTATAGAAATCCTAATTTATATGATACAATTATCCCTGCAATATATGACAACATCATAATTGAGAAACAAGATAAGGATACTTACATTCGTAATGACTTCTTTGGTGTTTTGCTTAATGGTCAATGGGGATTTATTAATAATAGTAATCAAATCGTATTACCGATTGAGTATGATTCAATTAATTTTGAATTAAGTAATGATTTCAGACATTGGGCGATATACAATCGTATGTTTATTGTAAATAAAGACGATAATTGGGGAATTATAGCAAAAAAGAATGAACTTAACGATACAATTGTACCGATTCTCCCATTTGAATATTCGGATTTTAACAAAATCTATTATAACTTCTTATCAGCTCAAAAAGATGGAAAATATCAAATTTTCAATATAGATACTTACAAATTGATTAGTGATAAAAGCTACACAAGTATAGAAAAATACAAATATGAATCAGTAAACGGGTTTCACCTTTTCATAACAACAAATAAAGCTGGAGAAAAGGTTTATGTTGGACAAAATGGAGTTGATTTTTTCATTGAATAGAATAATTATAATTTATTAATTTTCAAATAAATGGAAATAAAAATTCATTCGACAGATAAAATAAAAATTGCAGAGTTAGTTTCAACAGATATATTAGTTAATACAATTGAAGATGGACTCAATTTGATTGGTGATTTGTATTATCAAGGTTTTGATAGAATCATCATTTATGAAAGAAATATGTGTCCACTTTTTTTTGATTTAAAAAGTGGATTTGCAGGTGAATTATTACAGAAATTCTCAAATTATCGAATGCAATTAACCATTATTGGAGATTTTACAAATTACACAAATAAAAGCCTTCAAGATTTTATTTATGAAAGTAATAAAGGAAAACAAATTAACTTCTTACCTACTCTATCTTCTGCGTTAATTGACTAAATCAAATTGCACTTCTAAAGAGAATAATGTAAATTAGCAAGAACTTTTCAATTTATACAAAATGAAAACGCATACAACCAATTATTTCAACACGTTTATAGAAGTTGCTGAAGATACAAAAGCAATTAGTAGTACTATCCCCCCCTCGAAAGAGAAAAGAACTGTAGCAGATTTGCAATATGAATTGATAACCAAAAATCCATACAAATACACATCTGATGATATTCTTTTTCAAGTATTTGCTGATAGAAATGATATAATTGAATCAGACTACAAACAAGCTAGAGAAGAGTTTTATTCAAAGGGTCAACCTTGTTTTCGGGCTTCGCCATTAGCAAAAACATATGGGTTTGGAATTCACCATAACAATGAGGGGAAAATAGCCCTTTTCGGTATAGAAAGTGAAGAATATCATCGTTTTATAGAAGATACAGCGGTAAAAAAAGTAAAAGCTATGAAATCAAAAAAATAATAAAAACAGATTAATTATGAGCAAAGTAGCAATTATTAAAACACAACAAACAGCTGAAAATGTTAAAGATTTCATTAATTCAATTGAAAATGAACAACAACGAGCTGATAGTTTCACGTTGGTTGAAATAATGGAAAAACTAAGTGGTGAAGCTCCAAAAATGTGGGGTGCTTCTATGATTGGATTTGGACTCAAAAGATATAAAAGTCCCAATACAGGCCGTGAAGTGGATTGGTTTCTAATTGGTTTTTCTCCTCGTAAAGCAAATCTATCTGTTCACCTTGCAATTGATGTTAATCAACAAGAAGAAACACTTCAAAAACTGGGAAAACACAAAACTGGTGTTGGCTGTCTGTATATCAAAAAGCTACAAGATGTAGACCAAAATCAGTTAGAAATTTTGATTGAAACCGCTTTACAGAAAAAGTAATGCAAACAGATCTATAAAAACTTCAAAGTATTAAAATGATGAACAAGCAAATAAATTTAAAATTATTGCTGGGACTGTTTTTTATTGTATCACTCCCCTCTTGTTCTACATTGTTAAAAAGCTCAAAAATAACAAGTCTGACAACAGATTACTGCAAACCCCAAATCAGATATAATTTTGAATACGAGCCCGAAATCCCTCTGCATGTTTACGAGCAAGAAGAAACTTTGAGGAATAAACTTTCAGAAAAAGATTATGTTTTAGCAAAATACATCGGTTTATTACCTCTTTTGACTAAGCAGACAACAACAAAGGATACTTTAGGAAAACTATTGATTCGACAACAAATTACAGACAGAATACTGATAGTAAACACAGCAATTAACGCTGTTTCAGCCGAATTGGACTGTAATGGAGAACGATATGGTCAACTTGCCAATTTTGTTGCGAATATCAACAACAAGAATCTTAGAAGAGCAACCGTAGCTTCAATTGCAATTGGAACCGTAGTTGCCATTTCTACCTCACTCATCAGTGACAACAAAACAAATATTGGAATTAACATTGCCGGAGGTGCCGCTGCTGCTGGAATTGGATTTTTGACGCTTAACCCGAAAGGAAAAAAAGTAGCTTTAACATTTGAACGAAGTTTAATAGCAAACATTTGGAACAACGATAATAAAGACAAAGCTTTCCCTTCATTTTTATGGGAAATTCTCCAAGCGAAATCGTTTAGTAATGCAGGAACAATTTCACTAGCTGAAAATATCAAGCAACGATGGCTTCAATACTCTTTTGACGGAGAAATTGATGAAAAATCAAACGAATTGTTCTTCAAAAAAGGAGGGGAATTTACAGCCGAGGATCTAGAATCTATCAGTAATATGAATAACGAATTACAAGCATCCATCCGAACATTGGAACAAGATATTCTCAATTTATTGATTGTTTTGAATCGATTGGAGTGAAGAAATTGAATCTAAAAAATGAATCAATATAATCGTTTTTTATTGATATTTCTTTATTGATAGTCATAATTCGTTTGTGGATACCTCTTTTGTTCGTTCACAGATTTCTGTTTCATTACCTACTACTTTACGGATAACTACGTTACAATATTTTTATACGTATCTTTGATTTTTACAAATCATATGAGTTTCATCACCATAAAAGAATTTTATCAGGATATATTGGGCGATTCTTGTCCGGATATCGAACAGTTTCTGAATGAGAACATTCACAAGGATATTGGTCATTTTAATGTGTTTGATATTTCAGAAATGTATAAGACAAGTTCTTCAAAGTCTGAAATGCCCTACAACAGACGAACTTATTATAAAATAAGTCTGATAAATGGCCAAAACAAGGTAGAGTATGCAGACAAAACAATTCTGATTGAAGATTGTGCAATTTTGTTTGCTTCGCCCAAAATACCATACAATTACACCCATCAAGACAAAGAACAGTCAGGGCATTTTTGTGTGTTTACAACGGACTTTTTGCCAACTTCCAAAATTGGCTTGGATTTGGATGTATTGCCAGTATTCTCACCGCAAAGTGATTTTATATTTCAGATTTCGAAAGAGCAGTTTCAGCAATTGAATACCATCTTCTTAAAAATGCACGAAGAAATTAAATCCGATTATGTATATAAGTATGATTTGTTGCGTAATTATGTAATGGAGTTAATCCATTTTGGACAAAAATTACAACCTATTTTACCTCTAGAAAACAATAAAACAGCTGCATCTCGAACTACTTCGTTGTTTATAGAAACACTTGAAAGACAATTTCCAATTGCAAACTTGAGTCAGATGTTACAAATGAGGACTCCTGCTGATTTTGCTGGTATTTTGGGTATACATGTGAATCACTTAAATCGAGTATTGAAAGAAACGACAGGAAAAACAACAGGTGAAATCATTGGTAGTCGAATTTTTCAGGAAGCTAAAATTTTACTCACTCAAACGCAATGGAATGTTTCCGAAATTGCGTTTACCCTAGGATTTGAAGAAGTCGCTCATTTTTCTAATTTTTTCAAAAAACACGGGCAACAATCACCTCAACAATACAGAGAAATCTCCATTGTTTGATTTTCGCAAACATTGCTTTGATTTGTACAAATTC
>DAIOWV010000035.1:0-3758 GCA_036758285.1 Taishania sp.
ATTGGGGTGTGCAGCAATTTCTTCTTTGCTGTATTTTATAGATCAACGATTTTAAAATCAATTTGTTAGTTGTATTTTGTTTTTTTGGAACAATAATTGACTATAGTAAACATAAATTGATTGACATGAAAATAACATTGAATAAAGTAATGCCTCAACCTCTCGCTTCAATTAAGCATGGGGAGCAAAGTATTTGGGGAAATGATGTTGTATTAGAGTCTGGTAAAAAAATAATGTTGAATGCTGCAAGTGGAAAAGGTAAGTCAACATTTACATATACTACTTTTGGTTTGAGAAATGATTATTCCGGAAAGATTATTTATGGAGATCGTGATATAAAAACATTTTCTGTAGATGAATGGACAGAAATCAGAACGACCAAGGTTTCAGTAGTATTTCAAGACCTTCAATTGTTTCCTTCTCTAACAGTTAAAGAAAATTTGTTGCTCAAAAATAGTTTGACAAATTCATTTACCGAATCAACTTTAATAGAAAAGCTTGACGAATTAGGAATTGTAGATAAATGGGAACAAAAATGTGGTCTTCTGTCAATGGGGCA
This sequence comes from Taishania sp., assembly GCA_036758285.1. Lineage (GTDB taxonomy): Bacteria > Bacteroidota > Bacteroidia > Flavobacteriales_D > Crocinitomicaceae > Taishania. The sequence goes on from DAIOWV010000035.1 coordinate 560, forward strand.
ACAGCAAAGAGTTGCAATCATCAGAGCGCTTTCTCAACCCTATGAATGGCTTTTTATGGATGAGCCGTTCTCTCATTTAGATGAAGTCAATACACAGATTTGCTTGGCAATGATTAATCAGCGTACAGTAGAACAGGGAGCAGGATTTGTTTTAACTACTTTGGGGGATGATCATCAATTTTCTTTTGATTACACATTAAATTTATAAGCCATGTTACAGCAGTTGTTATTTAAAAATCAAGATAAAAAACAGTTGATTATTGCGATTATTGGCTCGTTTTTAGGTGTAACTTTCTTGATAACATCTATTCATTTTCTGGTAAAAGTAAATGAATTTGGGCGTGGAAGTGAAATATTAGGACCGAATACGCTAATTGTTCAGAAACGAGTAAATTCTGGTTCTGTTTTGGGTATGGCAAAATCTGACTTTACTGAATCTGAGATTGCAAACATGAAGCAGGAAAAATTTATTACAGATGTAAAACCTGTACTTTCAAATAATTTTGATGTTTCATTTCAAACAAATGACCCATTGGTTCCGTATTTCCGTTCAGATGTTTTTATTCAGACAGTTGATCCCGCTTTTTTAGATGTGAAATCCGACAAATGGAACTGGAAAGAGGGGGATACGATGGTTCCCATAATTTTACCGAGGGATTTTTTGGTAATGCTCAATACTTTTATGAGTGCTAGTGGTATTCCACAAGTTTCTGATGAATTGGCAAAACAAATAAAATTTAAGTTTACGATTAGTAATAATGAAAAAAAGGAGTTTTTTGCGGCAAAAATTATTGGATTCACCAATGAAGTACCTTCTATTTTAGTTCCTCAATCATTTATGGAATATGGAAATGTGAATTTTTCACTCGGAAGCGAAAAGAAAATCACTCAAATAATGATTGCAGGTAAGGAAAATGAATTTGGATTAGTTGAAGAATATTTAACAAAACATGGATTGGAATCTAAAAATTCTCAAATGGTTGTTGGTCGTTTGAAAAGTATAATTAGTACTTTGATCATTAATATTTTAGGGATTTCTGTGATAGCTGTATTTGTGTCTTGTTTAGTGTTGATTCAATACCTTCAATTGTTAATGTCTAAAAATTCATATGAGGTTAGAACAATCATAAGAATGGGCTATCATCCGAAACTAATTGTTAAAACATTTTTTGTTTATTTCATCAAAATCTTTGGATTGATTTCTATTGCTGGTTTTACTGTTTTTTACATTTTAAAATTATTTTTAGACAAAATATTTCTTGAAGGTGGTTTGTCACTAGATACGTCTGTTAGTTTATTTAGTATCATTTCTTTAGCCGTTTCTTTTGTTTTGTTTGCTTTTACAAGTTATCGAACAGCAAAAAGAGGAGTTTTTAAAGAAATTTAATGGTTTTTAGATGAAATAATTGTTTTTATTGTGGTTTTTGATTGAATTTACTTGGAAATTTGTATTTTTATTGACTTCAAAGTAAAACATATGAAGCTAATAACAACACTACTATTAATTTTTATTTCTCATTTAGGTTTTTCTCAAGAATGGAGATTGATAGAAACTAACGATCACATTAAAATTTTCTCTTCTGAATTTAAATTTAAGGATTTAAAAAACGGAATGGATCACCAACGATTGATTTTTAAATATGAAAATATTACGGATCAACCAGTAGAATTATCTTTTAAAAGAGAAGTTAATTATGGAGATGTAATTTCAGTTCAAGAAAGAGATTATTCTTTAACGATTCCTGCTCATTCAATTTTAGAATATGATGATTCCAAAATGTATGATCAAACTTATTATTTGTTTTCAAAAGATAATCAAGGGTTTATTAAGAAGTCGTTGAAAGAATTTAAAATTATTAATACTACTACAAAATGATAATGAAAACTACTAAGATGATTTTTATACTACTTTTTTTCTTTATTAGTAGTGTGAATAGTGTATTTAGTCAGTGTGAAATAAATGCAAGCGTATTTCCAACTCAGTTATACTGTGGACAAAGCGCAACCCTTACTGCTTTTGGAATTGGAGATGGTGTTGCTGTCATGACTGAAAATTTTAATAGTGGCTTTGGAACAGGTTGGAGTAGTACCCCTGGTGCTGTAAGCTTTTCCAACCCATGCTCTCCAGCCGGAGTAGATGGTACGCCTCATGCTTGGATGGGAAGTACAACAAGTGTTCCGAGAACATTGGTTTCTGCTCCTTATGATATTACAGCAGCAACTGCAGGTGTTACAATCTGTTTTGATTTAAAATATGCTATTCAAAGTGATCCAGAACCTTGTGAAGGACCAGACGAACCGCATGAAGGAGTTTATGTCCAATATTCAACAGATGGCGGTTCAACATGGACTACCATACATTATTTTGACCCAAATGGAGGGTTTGACAGTCAATTAACTAACTGGAATAACTGGTGTTTTCAAATTCCTGCATCGGCAATTACTGCTAACACTCAGTTTCGTTGGCATCAAACTGCAGATTCTGGACCTCAATTTGATCATTGGGGAATAGATAATGTTCAAATCTTTCAAAATGATATCTTGGCGGAAGTTGTTTGGGGACACGATGGTTATTCTTATGGTGTTGGTAGTTCTGGTGGGAGTAATCCTAATTTAGTTACACCAACTCAAACAACTACTTATCCTGTAACAATAACAACTGGTACAGGAGCTGTTTGTTCGACAAGTGTTCAGGTAGTAGTAATAGATCCTGTTTATCAGGTTGACCTAGATGTCGATACAACAAGTGTTTGTATCAACGACTGTGCTACAATAACGGGATTTGCTGCTCAAGTGCTGGATACAGGAGGAATGCATACATTTTCAAATTCTGAGTACGCTGCTCTTCTCGGACTTCCAACTCTAGCTGACTTAGCGAGTATGTTTTGTTTAAATCCATTTGGTGGTTGCTCATGCCCTGATGGAAGTACTGTTTCTATTGGTCAATCTTGTCCGGGACAGGCTGTTTTTACGGGAACTATTGCAATGAATATTAATGTCACTGATTTAAATGCTATTAATGTATCTGATGGACAGTTAACGAATATTTGTATCAATACATCTGCTCTATTAACGGGTAATTTTTCTCTTTTTGAAATTCGATTAAAATGTCCTGATGGGAACAGTATTCTTTTAGCTAATACTGGTGATTTAACAGGTAATGTATTAACCAATATGTGTTTTAATATGTCTGCTACAA
>DAIOWV010000035.1:3768-4508 GCA_036758285.1 Taishania sp.
GGAACGACTCCATATTCTGGGTCTTGGTTACCTGCAGAACCATTTTCAAATCTAGATGGTTGTAATATGAATGGTGTTTGGACTGTGGAATTTGCTGCAACGTATGATTGGTCTTCTGGAGTTCCTTCATCAATTCCTGCGGGTGGTTTGTCTGGATGGACCATTGAGTTTGATGATCCACCATTGCATGGCCCCGTTACATCAACTTGGGCTCCTGTTACAGGTCTTTCTGATCCAAATAATATCAATACAAGTGCTTGTCCAACTGTGACAACAGAATATATTTTAACAGTTTCGAATGGAGTTGCAGGATGTGCTACTCATCAAGATACTGTACTTATTAATGTAAGTTCTTGTAATGGTTGTGTTGTACCAGCTATGGTTATTGATCCTTTAGCAATTTGTTCGTCAAGTTCAGTAGATTTATCGAATGCAATTAATCCTGCTTCTGAACCAGCAGTTTTATCTTATCACTCAACGCAATCTGATGCACAAAATGATAGTTCTCCATTGACAAATACATCTGTAAATTCACCTGGAATTTATTGGTTAAGAGCTGAGAATCCATCAGCTGATACTTGTTTTGTGTTGCATCAAATTATTGTAACCGTTGATTCGATTGTTGTACCAGTAATAAATGGTCAGTTATGGTATTGCGCAGGTGATTCTGTAACGTTGTCAACAACTCCAGCAACTTATTCAAGTTATTCATGGAATGTTGGAGGAAATCAACCTACTTT
>DAIOWV010000035.1:4521-30714 GCA_036758285.1 Taishania sp.
GCAACAAGTTTACCTGTTTATTTAATTCATCCTCCTGTAGCAGTTTTAACAGCAACCCCACCTTCAGGAGTAGCACCTTTGTCAGTTAATTTTTCTAATACAAGCACAGGTGCATCGAATTATGATTGGTATTTGATTGATATTGATACTTTTTCGATGACTAACTTGAGTGGACATTCAATTATTTATGATTCGGTTGGAAGTTATACTACTATGTTAGTCGCTCATTCATCAAATTGTTCAGATACTACTTATGTTGTAGTGAATGTTGTTGAAAGTCAACCGTTGGATTTTGAAGTTCCCAATGTTTTTACTCCTAATGGTGATGGTGTAAACGATTTCTTTAGTTTAGGTGCTACGAATGTTAAAGAACTGGAAGTAACTATTGTAAATCGTTGGGGTAATTTAATTTATCAATCTGATAATGTGAATTTTCAATGGGATGGAAAAGATATGAAAGGTCAACTAGTTACCGAAGGAGTCTATTTTTATAATTACAGAGTCAAAGGAATGTTAGATGATGAACTAACGGGCCATGGGTTTGTAACTCTTGAACGTTAAAAAGATGAGGCTACTAAATTTAGTAGCCTTTTCTTTTATAAAAATGGTGAAATTAAACGAAATAATTTTTCTCGAAACTTTTTGAATTTACTTCTTCTTTTCCATTTAGCAACATTGATTTCTGTAGAATTTGATAAGTCAATTTCAAACATTTGAGCTAATTCTTCAGCAATTTTATTGTCATAAATAATTGCATTAATTTCAAAGTTTAAGTCAAAACTTCGTAGGTCTAAATTAGCAGTGCCTACACAAGCTAATTTACAATCTGTTACAAATGTTTTTGCATGAATGAAGCCCTTGTCATATAAAAATATTTTTACTCCTGCTTTTAATAAATCTTCAAAATAAGCTTGTGAAGCAAGAGTAACAATATTCGAATCACCTTTTTTAGGGACTAATAATTTAACAGATACGCCGCTAAGCGCTGAAATAATTAATGCTTTTTGCAAACTACTGTCAGGGATGTAATAAGGTGTTGTCAGTAAAATTTCATTTTTTGCTGAATTAATAGCTTGTATAATTGAATATAAAATTGTTGGATGTTCAGAATCCGGGCCGTTAGAAGCAATTTGCATCAAAGATGTTCCTTCATGTTCAGAAGATGACAATGGGAATAACTGTGATGAGATTTTTAAATTTTCGCGACTACAAAAATTCCAATCAGCAAGGAAAATACGTTGTAAACCATAGACAGCATTCCCTTTAATGTAAATATTGGTGTCTCTCCAATAGAGATTAAATTTGTTGGGATTAATATATTTATCAGAAACATTTATACCACCTGTAAATCCAATAGATCCATCAATAATCACAATCTTTCGATGATTTCTATAATTCATTCTATTTGCCAAGAAAACTAATTTTATTTTATTGAAAGGAAAAACAAAAACCCCACCTTCAATTAGTTCCTTAACGAACTTTTTTCGAATTGATTTACTTCCAAAATCATCATATATAAAACGAACGATGATACCTTCTTTCGCTTTTCTGATTAACAAGTTTTTAATTTGATTACCAATTTCATCATTTTCGTAGATATAAAATTGAATATGTATATGATGTTTAGCTTTTTCTAATTCTTGTATTAATAGTGGAAAAAAAGATTCTCCATTTTTTAAAAGTTGAACAGTGTTCTTATAAAATACTGGAGTTCCTTCAGAATGATGGTTTGCGACTAATTTAATCAGCTCTTTGTTATTATCAATCATTTCATTTTCTTGCTGAAATAGTTGATTTTTTAATTGTGTATATTCTTTTTGAAATTGACTGGTAAGATTTTCATCAAGATAAAGTTTCTTATTGTAAATTTTTCTTTTTCTATAATTTATTCCAAAAGAAAGATAAAAAATGATTCCTAAAATGGGTATGAAAATCACTAATAATAAATAAGCCAGTGTTTTACTAATAGATCTTGTGTCTAGAATAATGATGATAGAAATACCTAGAGTGATGAAGACATAGATTAATTCTATTATTAAAATAATATTTGAGGTTTCAATCTTCATGAATTGTTAGATTTTTTACAAAGTGATTATTTTATTAGTCAAATGTATTATAAAGTAAATATAAATCTTATTTGATCAATTAATTTATTATCAAAGAAGTATTATTTAATTGCTCTACATCGTTTTGGTTGCAATATTGAAAACCTTTCTAAAACATTTGTACTTATATTTGTGATATAATTGTCATTAACAATAAAAAACTTATGTATACTATTATAAACTACTATGAAAAAATGAAAAATATTATATTGATAGTCTTGATTGTATTGGGAGTGTTTAACAACGTAAATTTGTTTTCTCAATGTAATCCAGGAGATGTTAGTATCCTAGTTAGTAATGGAACTTGTATGTCTAATGCTTCTGTAAACGTTGTTGTTCCAAACGTAGCAACTTATTCCAATCCTACAGGTTGGACGGTTATTTTGGCAGATGCGAATCACAATCCATTATCTTCAAGAGCACTTCAATCGAACGGAACAATTTTAACACCTTTTGGAGGCTTGTCTGCTGGGAACTATAACATCCGTATTACGAATGGGGTGACGGTTTGTTCTTGGATTCCAACAGTTATTACGACTTCCTATCAATCGATTGTAATGAATGTTACAGGAACACCAACTACATGTGCTTCTTCTACACCTTACTACGCACCTGATGGTACGATTACACTGACAAAAATATCAGGTGGAATAGGCGATTTTGTTTATTCAATAGCGACTTCGTCGGGGACTCAAACTTCAGGAACAACTACAGCAACTTCTCATACATTTAGTGGTTTGAATGATGGAGATACAGTTGTTTGTACGATTACAGACTTGGCTTTAGGAAATGCAGGATGTCAATCTTCAACAACTTCTACATTTATTTTGAGTAAGACGACCTCTCCTCAACTAGCTTTTAGAGAACATGGTTTTGTATTCTCAAAAGCTTGTGGTGTAAATTGTGACAAAATTTCATTTGATTTAAGGATTACGCCTGGAAGTGTTCAGAATGATAATTTTCTTCAATTGTCTGGAAATGCACAAATTTCAGTAAACAATGCACCTTTTGAAGATTTAGAGTATGTTTCGTATGGTCTGTTTAATTATTCACCATTATTAGATATGGGTGATGTTATACAACTAAGGTTGATAAGTGCTTGTGGTGATACCTTGAGAACAACTTTTTCAGCACATTATTATGGAATTCTTGCTGATGGAGGAGGGGTTTTTAATAATTCTACCTGTGAAATGGAATATTCTCTTAGAGCTATTCATAGTTTTGGTAATTATGGCTATTCATATAATCAAATGTGTGATTCAATTTTTTCATTACAAATAGAACGCTATGATGATATACTTAATGTTTGGGATTTAGAGATTGATACAAATACACAAGGTTATTTTAATGTTAGTGGGCCAGGTTTGTATCGTTATACTTTTGCTGATTATTGTGATACTGTTGTTATAATGAATAACATACCGTCTGTTTCTATTGCTTGGAGTTCTGAATATTATGTTAGTGAGTTCACAAGTATATTGGGAGGAACTTCAACTATTGGTATTGGAAATGGAAATGGAATTGAAACTCCATTTAATGTTTTTAATTCAGGGTTTAATAACTTACCAAGACCCTTAGAAATTACCATCGAACCGATCCCCTTTCAACCTTCTGTAACGATTGGTTTGTCTGAACCTTTGAATTTAAACGATACATATACGGGAACATTCCCTTTTACACGCTATTTTGGTAGTACAGGGGATCGTGTTTCTTTTATAGGTGACCTACCTTTAGGTTCTTATAAAGTAAGTTCAAGATCATTGTGTATTAATCAAAACAATGACACAATTGTTATGTTAGCAAGGGTTGATAGTGTTGATTTAGTTCGACCAGCAACATATGTACCTGAATTTGATGTTAGGGTTTCTTGCTCTAACTCTAATTCAATTAGATGGAATTTGAATGCAACCAATGTTTATACTGACTGGATTTCATGCCAATTGATTGATAATGTTACAAATATAGTTGTAGGTACTTTGTCCAGTAATGCGAATTCTGGTTCCTTCAATAATCTGCCATCTGGTTCTTACCGTCTTGCTTTTCGAGATGAATCATTTGCCGTAGGTCGATGGATTGGAGGATATTCTTGGGCAAGATCGAGTGTTGCATATGAGTATGATACTCTACTTGTTATACCCGAATATGAAGATGTTAATATTTCTACAAATGTATTTTCATGTACCGAAAACTCAGGTTTGGTTAATGTTGATATTATTTCAGGAACACCAGTATACCCATTGATTTATAATTTATTTGATTCAAGTGGGACAGTGGTTCTTCAATCAGATACAGCGTTTAATAGTAGTTCTAGTTTGTCAATGGGAATTATTTATAATGATTTGTCATCAGGAAATTATGTTTTAAGAGTTGGTTCTGGGGTTTCTGCATTACTTCCAAATGGTTGTTTTACATTTGAATCAAATTTTGAAATTCAGAATTCACAGAATAGTCCTAGTATTTTTACAAATGATGCGATTATTTGTTCAACTGTTCCTTCAATAGATTTAAGCCTGCCTTTGGATACGACTTTGTGGGATATAACATGGTTTGATGCATCTGGAGTAGTTATTGGAAATGGTGTTAGTCATCTTGAAGTAAATCCTGGTGTTGGAAATACTCAATATATCGCATCATTCCAACTTAATTCTAATGTTGGTTGTTTATCACCTCCGTTATTGTCTGATACAATTCAAATTGAAGTACTTGCAGAACCTTCTTTTTCAGGAATTAATTTGGTTGGAGATACTATTTGTGTTGGTGCGACAGGTGTTCTTTCTATTCTTAATCCCCAACCTGGAGTTTCATACGAAGTTTATAAGTCTCCAGGAAGTGATTCTGATACCTTGTCACCAAGACTTATTGGAGTTTCGACTGGGATTGTTCCATTAGATCTTACTATTTCAGGCACTGATTTACAAGTAGGAGATAATCTTTTTATGGTTAAAAGCTATAACGCTGTTTGTTCGGGTAATTTTTTAGATACTATAGCAAATGTTTTTGTATACAATAATTTAGCCCCTGTCATAACAACTTGTATTTCGGATTCTTCTGTTTATGTTAGTACAACCGCTTGTACTTATGAAGTACCAGATTATACAACTAATTCTCAGCTTGATTTCCAGACGATACTTAATGGAAGTGAGTTGACAATTACTCAAACGCCTCTGATGGGATCAATCGTGCCTCAAGGAGATACTACAATTTGGATATTTGCAACGGACTTATGCGGTAGGCAAGATTCATGTTCTTTTGTTTTATCAGTACTTGATTCAATTCATCCAGTTTTTACTAATTGTCCAACAAATATTACTATTTCAGCAGATAGTGGCCTTTGTTCAGCAGTTGTGAATTGGCCAACACTTTTAGCGACAGACAACTGCGGTACGCCTATTATTACCAGTTCACATACAAGTGGTTTTTCTTTTCCAGTAGGAACAACGATTGTTTCTTATGTAGCGACAGATGAATCTGGTAATTCATCAACTTGTTCTTTTGAAGTAACTGTTACTGATGATGAATTACCGATTATTATTTTTAATGATATACCATTAGTTGTATGTGAAGGATCACCAGTAAATTGGCAATTTACTACTTCTGATAATTGTGGTGTTTCAACTGTTGTGTCAAGTCATACTAGTGGAAGTGTTTTTCCAGTAGGAACAACAACTGTTCTTTATACAATAACAGATATTCATGATAATGTGACAAGAGATTCTTTTGATGTTATAGTTGTAGAGTTGCCAACAGTTCAGATAAATGAACAGTCCTCTAAATTAATTTGTAATGGAACAAGTGTTGAATTGCAACTACAATCACCAATTACTTCATATACATATAATTGGTATCATGACGGAGTTTTATTATATCAAGGTCCTTACCTTAATATAACATCTGTTGATTATAGTCATTCAGGAGCATACACTGTTATATCTACAGATACCAATGGTTGTATTTCACAAGCGAGTGATATTCAATTGACTATTATATCTTGTGATATTACAATTTATGAAGCTTTTTCCCCTAATGGAGATGGAAAGAATGAATTCTTTTATGTAGAAGGATTGGAGCATTATGAAAATTCTGTTGTAACTATTTTTAATAGATGGGGTACTCAGGTGTATCATAGTGATAATTATAAAAATGATTGGGATGGACGTTCTCAAAATGCAATGAATATAAATGGAGATGTTTTACCTGAAGGTACCTATTTCTATTTGTTACAGCTAGGAGGTAAAGAGCAACCCAATTCTGGAGAAATTTACAAAGGATATGTTTATCTAAAAAGATAAGATTGAATGAAGTAAATTGTTAGCAAGTTATAAAATTAAAAAAGGATAGTATTTTACTATCCTTTTTTAATTTTGATTCTTATTTCCGTTTTGGAATGAATAGATTAATAGTAAACAATATAACAATTGCTCCTAATGCACCTGTTAAAATAAAACCAATTATTCCATTTCCAAAATTAATGTTTAATTGAGTGAGAAGCCAATTTCCGACAACAGCCCCAACAATACCAACTACAATATTTCCAATCACTCCTAATCCGCTACCAGTATAAATACGACTTCCAAGCCAACCTGCAATAGCTCCTGTGATTAATGTCCAAATAATTCCCATAGTTTTTCGTATTAGTGAATAATAATATCCACTTAAATTAAGGAATAATTTATACTTTCCAGTATTTTTTTGATTTTTACAAGTTATTTTAACAACTTTTCTTTAACAGCTTTGTTTTTGTTTGCCAATTGACCGCATGCTGCATCAATGTCTTTTCCACGACTTCTGCGAATATTGACAACTAAGCCTCTATCTTCTAGAAAAGCGGCAAAATCATCTGTTTTTTTAGGGTCTGCTCTTTGAAATTCTCCATCATCTATTGGGTTGTATTCAATGATGTTAATTTTACAAGGAACGCATCTTGAAAAAGCAAGAAGTTCGCGTGCGTCTTCAATTGAATCATTGAAGTCTTTGAAAATTATGTATTCAAATGTGACACGTGTTCCAGTTTTTTCATAAAAATAAGCAAGTGCCTCTGCTAATGATTCTAAATTATTAGAGTCATTAATCTCCATTATCTTACTTCGTTTTTCATCATTTGCTGCATGAAGTGATAAAGCTAAGTTGAATTTTACTTCATCATCTCCTAATTTTTTAATCATTTTGGCAATGCCAGCAGTAGAAACAGTTATTCTTCTAGGAGACATGCCCAAGCCTTCTTTTGAAGTAATAATTTCCGTGGAACGGAGCATGTTTTTATAGTTTAACAAAGGTTCTCCCATCCCCATGTAAACAATGTTCGACAACTGAATGTTGTAACGTTGTTCAGCTTGATTTCTCAAGTAAACGACTTGATCTACAATTTCTCCAGCGGATAGATTTCTGAGTAATTTTAATTTTCCTGTTGCACAGAAAGTGCACGACAAGCTACAACCTACCTGTGAAGATATACATGCAGTCATTCGCGAGGAAGTTGGTATTAAAACACCTTCAACCACTTTGCCATGTTCAATTTCAAAAGCACATTTTATTGTTTTATCAGAAGAAATTTGTTGATCAGCAACTGCAATTCCATCGATAAAAAAATGCTCTTCTAATTTAGCTCGTAAATCTTTACTTAAGCTTGACATTTCTTCAAAAGTATGGGCGTTTTTGTTCCACAACCACTCGTACACTTGTTTTGAACGAAAGGCTTGTTGACCTAAACCAACTAATTGTGATTTTAGTTCCTCTAATGATAAATTCCGAATATTGATTTTGTCCATGCTCATATCTCAATGCAAAGGTAGGGATATTTTAACCATTGAAATGCAGAGATAATCGAGTTTTTTATTTTGTAGATGAAATTTTTAGAAGATAAAAAGCTAAAAATGAAGAAGAATACTGTTTGTATTCAAATTTTTGTTGTGTAATAAAATGAATTTATTTGTTCGCTTTTACTTGAATTTACAATCTTCCCTTTCATTTCTCCGATTAAAAAAGTGGGTTTTTCCAATTGAAAATCAATCGCTTTTTGATGATAGTAACTTTCTCTGGAAGGATGAAGTGGATAAACTAAATTATATATCCCAACCGGAATGTATTGTTCAGTAATCAACTGTAAAAATGATAGAACATCAGTTTTGTGAACCAGATTAACATGTTTTTGTCCATCTAATACATTTTTCCTTCCCGCAAGATGAAAAATTGGATGACGATCTTCTCCAAGTAATCCACCCAATCTTAAAATTATTGTTCGTTCAGCAAAATGAGATAAAAGAAGTTGTTCCATTTGAAAATAAATCGACCCTTGATTTAATTCAGTTGAATTTTCATCTACAATTTCTATTTCTGATGAATAAACACTTGTCGTTGATGTGAAAATGAATAAACACTTTTGATTTATTTTTTTTAGTTCCTCACAAAAATGTAGGATTAATTTATTGTTTTTTGGAAGCGTGCTTGTAATAAAAAGGAAATCTAAATTTTTAAGAAAATTGTAACTTAATTCTTCACCAATTTCAAAATGAAACATTTCACACCCCTCAATTAACTTATTTGATCTGTTTGTTATTCTTACCGTTTGATGTCCCGCTAATTTTATTGCTAAATCTTTTCCTAACCAACCAGCCCCAATGATTCCAATATTTTTCATAGTCTAACAATGAAGTGTTCTTTTCGTTGACCTGGCCTTTTTAGTAAAATTCCCATTCTAAATAAATCAATTGAAACATTGAATTGATGGTTGTTTTTTAACATATTCCAAGCATTAAACATTGATTCGCTCCAACGAATGTCATCTACAATTATGAATGTTTCATCATGAATTGTAGAGTCTAACTGTTTGATATATTGTTGTAAAGCGTTTCCATCATGGTGGCCATCAATAAAAATAAAGTCAAATTTAAGATTCGGTTTTTCGATTAAATAGTTATCAAATGTCTGATTAATAAGTTGAATGTTGTTAATCGATAATGAATCAAAATTTTGTTGAGCAATTCTTGCTGTAGCTGGACAAGCTTCAAGAGTTATTATTTCAGTAGTTGGATTTCCCTTTGAAAAATGAATTGTCCCTATTCCCAATGAAGTGCCTAATTCTAAGATTTTTTTTGGTGAATAATAGGATGATAATTGATAAAAAAGTTTGGCGTATTTCCCTTTACTTGAACTTATTTTAAAGATAGATGATATTTTTCGTTCATTTTTCAGCGATTTTGATCCAGCACCAAAATCAGAAACTTGAATTATTTTTTTATTCGATTTTAATTGATGATACAACGCTTTTATTTGCAAATCATCCTCTTTTTTTATATCAATTGCAAGGCATTCATCGACCAGTTTGTAAATAAATGGGGAATGTGTACCATGTCTTCCTTTGGCTTTCCAACGATATTTTATATATTCGAACACTAAATTCACACTGCAAAGTAAGTGAATTGCTTTAATCGAGAACTATGAATCGCCAAGAAATAATAAACGAACAAAGAGAAAAAGTATTCAATGATCAATCTAAAGTTGTCTTATTTGCACCTTGTAGAATTGGTGAAGGGATACTTAAATTATCAGATGAAGAATGGAAGGAGGCTGAAAAAGTATTTAAAAAAAGTAATGCTTCACCCACTTATTTTATTCCTGCATCTGGTTCTGGTTCTCGAATGTTTGCTTTCTTATTTGATTTTTTAAGTGACCCAAATGCTTCTGATTTAAGTTCCATTGAACGCTTTATGAATCATATTCAAGAATTTGCTTTTTATCAATTGTTGCCAAATGATTTAAAAGTGAAAATTAAAGAGAATTCGATTGATGCAGAAGAAATTGCAAATTTTTTATTGAGTGATTCAGGATTGGATTTTGGTAATTTACCTAAAGGATTAATCCCTTTTCATTACAATGAACCTTTTGTTTTGAATCCTTTTCAAGAGCATGTTTTACAAGGTACAAGACTTTCAAATGGTAGAGCAAAATTTCATTTTACGATTCAATCTGAATTTGAAGATAAAATTAAATCGAGTATTTCCAGTTTGGAGATTCTGACAGGGAAAAAGTATTCAATTTCTTATTCATCTCAATCAAAAGCATCTGATTCATTAGCTTTTACTAACGATCAAGAAGTTGCAAGTGTTGATGGAGTTGAAATTAGACGACCAGCAGGGCATGGTGCGTTATTGGAGAATCTAAATCAAATAAATGAAGAACTTATTTTTATTAAAAATATAGATAATGTTCAACATTTTAATTCATCAAATTACTCAACTGAAACTTGGTCTGTGTTGGGGGGAATGTTACAAATGTTTACAAATGAATTAAAATCACTTTTCAATAATCCAACAAAAGCATCACTTTTAAAATTGAACGAAAAATATCAGTTTTTATCGCCTACTGAAATTAATACTGTAAAAACAGAAGAGGAGATTCGTCAAATTATCAATCGACCTACTCGTGTATGTGGAATGGTTAGAAATGAAGGGCAACCAGGTGGTGGACCTTTTTGGATTGAGGATAATGGAATGATTTCCAAACAAATTGTAGAAAAAGCACAAATTTCTTTAAAAGGTGAGCAATTCAGATTAATGGTAAAAAGTACACATTTCAATCCAGTAATGATAGCTTTAAACCCGATGAATCTTCAAGATGAAAAATTAGAACTTAAGAATTACCGTGATGATTCTAAATATTTTGTGGTTAATAAAACTCAAAAAAATCAAGAGATTAAATACATGGAACTTCCAGGATTATGGAATGGTAGCATGGCGAATTGGAACACATTATTCATTGAAATTTCTCAAAAAACATTCAGTCCAGTGAAAACAGTATTGGATTTATTAGTTGATGAACACAAGAGATAATTCGAAAATAGTAAACAACAACCTTCAAAGGATGTTAATCTTTTGTTTAGAATTAAAAAATAGCATCAATACTCAGTTCTATCATTAACTTTGTCATTATGTGTGGAATTGCAGGATTTATTGATTTCAAGCAGAATTCTTCAATTGAGATTCTGAAAACGATGACAGATACACTTTTTCATCGCGGCCCAGATGGTGCAGGGTATGAATTGTATGAAAATCAACATTCACAAATAGGATTAGGTCATCGAAGGTTGGCAATTATTGATTTGACTGATCATGCGAAACAACCTATGGTTTTTCAAAAATTGAGTATCACCTTCAATGGTGAAATTTATAATTATAGTGAAATCAAAAAGGATTTAGTTCAGTTAGGTCATACTTTTTCAAGTGAATCAGATACCGAAGTGATTTTACATGCCTATCAACAATGGGGTTCTGATTGTTTAAATCGATTTATAGGAATGTTTGCTTTTGTTATTTTTGATAGTGAAAAGCAAAAAGTATTTCTTGCAAGAGATAGAGCGGGAGTTAAACCTCTTAATTACTATTTTAAAAATAATTTATTTCTTTTTGCTTCAGAATTAAAAGCATTCCATAAGCACCCAGATTTTCAAAAAGAAATAAACAGAAATGCTGTTGCTGCTTTCATGCAATATGGAAATATACCTGGAGAATTGAGTATTTTTAATAATTGTCATAAACTTTTACCAGGACATTTCGCAGAAATTGATTTATCAAATCAATCGCTAAAAATTGAGCAATATTGGAATGTTTATGATTTCTATAACAAGTCTAAACTTGATATTTCATTTGAAGAAGCAAAAACATCGACAGAAAACATCATTTTTTCAGCATGTAATTATCGGATGATTGCAGATGTTCCCGTTGGAGTTTTTCTGAGTGGTGGATATGATAGTACAACGGTTACTGCTTTACTGCAAAAAGATAGAACCGAAAAACTTAAAACGTATACCATTGGTGTTCCAGATATTGGACTGAACGAAGCTCCTTATGCAAATGATATTGCAAAACATTTGGGTACAGATCATACAACGTATACATGTACAGAAAAAGAAGCATTGGAATTTATTACGCAATTGCCATTTTTTTATGATGAACCATTTGCTGATAGTAGTGCGATTCCCACTCATTTGGTAAGTAAGATTGCACGTAAAGATGTGACTGTAGCGTTAAGTGCAGATGGTGGTGATGAGGTTTTTGCAGGATATAATCGATATGATTATTTGATGCGATATAGCCGGAAAATGAATTTAATTCCTTCATTTGCTAGGAAAACAATAGCTGGAGTTATGAATGTTGTACCTTCAGAATATATCCCAATTTTAAAAAATAAATACAATTTTCACAATCGTTATGAAAAACTGAAAGGAATATTAATCAATCCTTCTTCAGAGCAGATTATGTTAAGTTTGAGTCAGCAATTCACAGAGAATCAAATCTCTAAATTAGTGAAAAATGAAATTGATGTGATTGAAAACTTATACATGAGTAAAGAATTAATCAAAGATTTTTCTTCTCCACTTTCGTATATGATGGCAATTGATTATCAAACTTTTTTACCAGATGATATTCTTCAAAAAGTAGATAGAGCAACGATGTCAGTTGGATTAGAAGGTCGGGAACCATTGCTGGATCATCGTATTCTTGAATTTGCAGCTCAACTTCCTGATGAATTTAAATACAATAAAGGAGTTAAAAAAAGAATTTTAAAAGAGATTACTCATCAGTATATACCAGAAAACTTATTGAATCGTCCCAAAATGGGGTTTGCTATTCCAATTGCTAAATGGTTACAAACTGATTTGCTACCATTTTTGGATCAATACATCAACAAAGAAATAATTGAAAGTCAAGGATTGTTTAATTGGGAGTTCGTATCAAAGCTAAAAACTGATTTTTTAAACGGAAAAAAGGAATTTGATTTTAAAATATGGTATTTATTAATGTTTCAGATGTGGTATGAAAAATGGATGGAATAAAACACTGAATTCAGCTTTTTCTTAAATTATTGACAGGATTTTACTTAGAATTCGAATAAAACACCCAATTTTGTACACATGCAACACATATTGTATATTTCATATGATGGAATGACAGATTCTTTAGGTCAGTCTCAGGTTTTACCTTATCTAAAAGGTTTAAGTAAACTTGGGTATACTATCAGTCTGATAAGTTGTGAAAAAAAAAATCGTTACGCTGAATTTAAAGATCAAATTATTGCAATTTGTAAAGAAGCAAATATTATGGTTTCCTCAACAATATACAAAAAAACCACCTTTATTATCCACAATTTGGGATATTCATTGTATCAACAAACAAGCAGATAAAATCAATAAAAATCATAAGATTGATTTAATTCACTGTAGGAGCTATATTGCAGCAATTTCTGCTTTGCGATTGAAAAAAAACAAAGGAATCAAAGTATTGTTTGATATGCGAGGATTTTGGGCTGATGAACGAATTGATGGTGGAATCTGGAAGTTGTCAAATCCTATTTTCAAATTGGCATATCAATTTTTCAAAAAAAAGGAAAAAGAATTTTTTACAACCTTCGACCATGTGATTTCATTAACAGAGAATGGAAAAAATGAAATTCTTTCTTGGAATTTATCGAATGTAAATACTGAAAAAATAACAATTATCCCTTGTTGCGTTGATTTGGAATTATTTGATCCAGTCAAAATAAGTGAATCCAAAAGGTTAGAACAGAAACAAAAACTTGGTTTCGTTGAAAATGATTTTGTATTAGGGTATGTGGGGTCTATCGGAACTTGGTATATGCTTTCCGAAATGCTGGATTACTTTAAAGCCCTAACGACAAAACATGGACAATCTAAACTTTTATTTGTTACAAACGAGAAATCGGAGTCAATTTTTGACATGGCTCAACAAAAAGGAATTCATTCGAATCAAATCGTAGTAACATCTTGTTTGCATAAAGAAGTTCCTTTATATATATCTTTATTTAATCAATCTATTTTCTTCATTCGACCAACGTATTCAAAAAAAGCATCTTCCCCAACGAAACAGGGTGAGATTATGGCGATGGGTATTCCTCTGGTTTGTAATGCTGGAATTGGGGATACTGACGCGATTGTCCAGAGTTATAAGAGCGGAACTGTCATCAATAAGCTGAACAATGAAGAATACGTGAAAAATATTGAAAGTGAATCTGCTTTTAATAAAGATTTGACTATTCAAGGAGCAAGAGACTTTTTTTCTTTAGAAGAAGGTGTGAATCGGTATTCAAAAGTCTATTACAATCTTTTAAGTAAAAAGTAAAATACGCTTAATTGTCATTTTTCTTAATTAAATTGTCATGTTGACTGACAATTAGACATGAAATTTTTATTATTTGGCAAACATTAGAGTTATTTTGACATAATTTATGCGTTAATCACCTATGGCATAAAGATTGACTATTCATTGTCAAATCAAAAAATTGAAAATAATAACACAATGGGAAAAATAATAGGAATCGATTTAGGGACAACCAACTCATGTGTAGCCGTAATGGAAGGAAATGAGCCAGTTGTAATCGCTAACTCAGAAGGAAAAAGAACAACTCCATCTGTTGTAGGTTTTGTCGAAGGTGGAGAACGTAAAGTAGGAGATCCGGCAAAAAGACAAGCGATCACAAACCCTACGAAGACTATCTATTCTATCAAGAGATTCATGGGGATTTCTTATGACGATGCACAAAGAGAAATTAGCCGTGTACCATACAAAGTGGTAAAAGGTGATAACAATACTCCACGTGTGCAAATCGATGATAGAACTTATACTGCACAAGAAATTTCAGCAATGACGCTTCAAAAAATGAAGAAAACAGCTGAAGACTATTTAGGACAAGAAGTTACAGAAGCTGTAATTACTGTACCTGCATATTTTAACGATTCTCAACGCCAAGCAACAAAAGAAGCTGGTGAAATTGCTGGTTTGACAGTAAAAAGAATCATAAACGAACCAACAGCTGCAGCATTGGCTTATGGTTTAGATAAAAAAGGAGTTGACCAAAAGATTGCTGTATTTGACTTTGGTGGTGGTACTCATGACGTTTCTATCCTTGAATTAGGAGATGGTGTATTTGAAGTACTTGCTACTGATGGTGATACACACCTTGGTGGAGATGACGTTGATGAAGCAATCATTTCTTGGTTAGCTGAAGAGTTTAAAAGTGATGAAGGTGTTGATTTACGTCAGGATCCAATGGCTTTGCAACGTTTAAAAGAAGCTGCAGAAAAAGCAAAAATTGAATTATCTTCTACGACTTCTTCTGAGATTAATTTGCCTTATATCATGCCTGTTAATGGTATTCCAAAACACTTGGTTAGAACATTATCACGTGCAAAATTTGAGCAATTGATTTCTGAAATCGTTGAAAGAACAATTGCTCCTTGTCGTTCAGCATTGAAAAATGCAGGATTGTCAACAAGTGATATTGACGAGGTTATTTTAGTAGGTGGTTCAACTCGTATTCCAATTATCCAAGATGCTGTTGAGCGTTTCTTCGGAAAATCACCATCAAAAGGAGTTAACCCTGATGAGGTAGTTGCTTTAGGAGCCGCAATTCAAGGAGGAGTTTTAACTGGAGAGGTAAAAGACGTATTGTTATTAGACGTTATTCCTTTGTCAGTTGGAATTGAAACAATGGGAGGTGTGTTTACTAAATTAATCGATGCGAATACTACAATTCCAACGAAAAAATCTGAAACATTCTCTACAGCTTCTGATAACCAACCTTCTGTAGATATTCACGTATTGCAAGGTGAACGTACAATGGCAAACGATAATAAATCATTAGGACGTTTCCAATTGTCAGATATTCCACCAGCACCAAGAGGAGTTCCTCAAATTGAAGTAACTTTCGATATTGATGCAAACGGAATTATGAATATTTCAGCAAAAGATAAAGGAACTGGAAAACAACAATCAATCAAAATTGAGTCTAATTCTGGATTATCTGATGATGAAATCGCACGCATGAAAGCAGATGCTGAAGCACACGCTGAAGCTGATAAAGCAAGAGCAAAAGAGGTTGAGACAATCAATAAAGCTGATTCAACAATCTTCCAAACTGAGCGTCAATTGAAAGAATACGGAGATAAAATTCCTGCAGATAAAAAACAACCAATTGAAGATGCATTAGCAGAATTGAAAAAAGAATTCGAAGCTAAAAATGTAGCAAATTTGGAACCTGCAATGGAAAAATTAAACAATGTATTCCAAGCGGCTTCTCAGGATATGTATAATGCAGCAAATGCCGATGGTGGAAACGCTGGTCAAGATGCTGGAAATACAAATCCACAAGACGAAGTTACAGATGTAGATTTCGAAGAAGTAGAAGACAAAAAATAGTCTTTAACTAGATAAATAAATGAAAATCCCTGATACAAATTGTATCAGGGATTTTTTATTATTTAATACTGATTATTAGTAAGTTATTGTTAAGTTGGCTTGATCATTAACAAAATGTTGTTAAAAACTGTAACCATCTTTCTTAGTTCCACGTAAATGGGCTAAAGATTAGAAACTTAAACTTTAGTTATGATTAATAATACAGTAAAAAGAGCTCAATATAAATTAGAACAACACCGTTCGTTGGGTACAAATAGTAGACTTTCTATAATAGAAGTAGCCCAACTAATGGATTTAATTAAAAAAGGTGAAACTTTAAAATCTGTTCAGAATGAATCGTTGTTTTTTTCTTTTAGTGCAAATTAATTTACTCCATTCCATAAGAAGACATCGTTAAAAACAACTCCTTCCCTGTATTGATATTATTGATATCGAAATTGTTGATTTCTAGATGTTGATAGTGTTTTTTTACTAGTCCAATGTTTTTTGCATAGATTTCAGATTTTTTTCGCCATTGAATTAAGTTAAAAACATCTTCTTGTATGACTGTTACAGTTGAATCAAGATAGATGCCATTGTAACTTTGAGAAGCGTGTACATCTGTGTAAGAATACTCCAATTTAGGGTTGTTGTTGAAAGCATTTCCATCCCAAGTTTTATCGGAAGTAGGGGCAAAGACAAGTTTCACGATCCTTTGATTTTCTTCAATTAATTCCCCTCTGTTTTCAGTTAAAATAGTAAACCATACATCAGAAATATTCCAACTGTCTGAAGGAGAATTTCGCTTGTATCGTAAATATTTATAACCAACTCGTCCAGCGTTATCATGAACAGTGTCACCAATAACTGTTTTTAGTTGATAGATTAAAGTATCACTTGTACCATCAGAAAGGTGTATGATTTCTTTTGCATCGTAGATAATGAATCGTCCTTGTTTTAATCCAAAATATTCGTAGTGGAACTTATAGGCAGGCTCCTTTTTCTTTTTACAAGAAACAAAAACGATGGAAAGACCAATAAATAATAAAATCAGACGAAACATATGAACTAAGTTAGTGATTTATTGTTTTTTGTACAACAATAGAAAGTTATTTCCTTGTGTTATTGATTAATTCATTGATTGCTTTTCCTTTTCCTGTAGGCATTTGAAATTTCATCATATGAGAAATCGTTGCAGGGATGTCAATTAATTCGTATTCTTGATCAACAATTTTACCTTTTTCGAAATCTGGCCCTATAGCTAGTAAACTAATATGTCTACAACCTTCACAAGAACAACCATGACTTACAAAACCATTTTTTCTGCCGTCTAAGTGTCGACCGTGATCATTTGTAATATAAATGGCGGTTTTATTTTTCATTACCGGGTCTTGTTGAATGCTATTCCACAAATCCAAGGCAAAACCATCAAGCTCTTTAATTCCACCAATATACTTTTCCCAATTGCCTTGATGAGCCCATGCGTCTATATCCAATAAGTTGATAATAGATAGTTTAGGCTTGTTCTCAAGTATGATGTTTTTGAAAGTTGGATACATGTCACGATCATTTGGGTAGCCAACACCAGAACCATTAATACCACAAAAAGTTGAAGGCATATATGTATTCCACCAATGCTTATCTTTTGTATTTGAAAGCATTTCCAATTTTCCTTTACTAGTCAAAACCCAGGCTTTTCTTTTGTCTTGCTTACTTTGTTGCAAGTAATATTGAAACATGTTTGGTTTTTTTGGTAATTGTTTGCCAATATTTGAAATACGTTGGTATGTTCCTGTACAAAGAGCTGTATGACCTGCATTAGTTAGTGTTTTGCCATTGTTTCTAAAGTTTGTAAAGAATGTACCTTCTTGTTTTAGAATTGTTGCTTGGTTTGGAATAAGTTTATGTGTACTATCTCCCCAAGTTTCAGACCATCTTGGACCATCTAAAACTAAAATAATATGATATTCGGTTTTGTAACTAGTTGAATTATTGGAATCTTGAGTAGGATCTACAGTATTGTTTTTTGATATCCAACTGATAATCAAAGGTGATATACCTATTAAAATGATTTTCCAAAAATGATGTTTCATAGATGTAAAGTTAATCTTTTTTACTTTTAGATGATGTTTTTAGATTCATATCTAAACGTTATCTTTACACAGTAAATACTTTATATTTTGGGGACATCAAAAAAAATCGTTACAATAATCGGGGCTAGGCCTCAGATAATAAAATCTGCAGCAATTAGCAGAGTTGTAAGAGATTCATTTTTAGATCAATTAGAAGAGGTTGTAATTCATACAGGACAACACTATGATGAAAATATGTCCGATTTATTTTTTAAAGAAATGAATATTCCAGAACCAAAATATAATTTAGGAATAGGAAGTGATTCACATGGAATTCAAACTGCAAAAATGTTGATCGCTTTAGAGTCATTGTTACAGATGGAAAAGCCTGATGCTGTTATTGTTTATGGAGATACAAATTCTACAATTGCAGGGGCTTTATCTGCTGCTAAGTTGAATATTCCTGTTATTCATATTGAAGCAGGATTGAGAAGTTTTAACAAGCAGATGCCAGAAGAAATTAATCGTATTTCTAGTGATCATATGAGTACAATGTTGTTTACTCCAACTGAACAAGGTGCAATTAATTTGAAAAATGAAGGATTTCTTTTTGATGATCAGAAACCAATTTCTATTGATAATCCAGTAATTTATCATTGCGGTGATATTATGTATGACAATAGTCTTTATTTTTCTGAAGTGTCAGATCAGAGGTCAACTATTCTAGAAGATCTAAGGTTGGAAAAGGAAAGATTTATCCTATGTACAATCCATCGTGATACAAATACGGATAATGCAGAAAAATTAAATGAAATTTTTGAAGCATTGTATGAAATACAAAAGTTTTCGTTGTTGACACTGGTAATTCCTTTACATCCAAGGACGAAGTCAAAATTGAAAAAGAATTTGTCAGACGAGATGTTTAGAGAGTTTTTTAGTAATCAACGAATTAAATTGATTGATCCAGTTGGCTATCTAGATGTTATTGCATTAGAGAAAAATGCAAAATTAGTTATTACTGATAGTGGTGGTTTGCAAAAAGAAGCATACTTTTTTAAAAAGCCATGTATTATACTTCGAGCTCAAACGGAATGGGTTGAAATTGTTGAAAATGGAAATGCAATATTAACTGATACTGATAAAGTTAGAATTGTTAAAGCTTTTAATGACTTAACTCAAAAGAGAGACTTTTCATATCCTCCAATTTTTGGTGACGGTAAAGCGGCATATTTTATTTGTAGTCAAATCATGAATATATTGTAATATGCTGTATATCTATGTAGATCAAATATCTGAAAGGTGTATTTATACATTTGATTTCGTTTTTAAAGAAAACGGAATAGATTATCGATTCACAAACGATGTGTTTTTTTTTGAGAACACAAATGGAGAAAAGTTCAATTATTCAGAAAGGTTTTTTGAGAATATAGAGCAATTACTCCCATCGCGTATACTTTTTCAAGAATCAATTGAAGATTATAAAGTTACATTAGATCAATTTGATTCCGAACCTTGTTTTTCTTTGGATTCAATTGTAGATCCCTTTGCTGCAATATTTTTTGTGTTGTCCAGAATGGAAGAATATGTAAGTACCAAATCCAAAGATGAACATCTTCGCTTTCATGCCAAAAGTAGTTACCAATTTCAATTTGGATTGCTTGATAAATTGGTGTGCGAAAGATGGAGTAAGGCAATAATTGACCGATTATTTAATAAAGAAGTAGTTAGTGTCAATTATTCACCTTCCAATCTTACCTTTCATCCAACATTTGATATTGATAACACATATGCTTATCTTTTAAAAGAAGGATTTCGTCAAATAATATCAACATCAAAAGATGTCTTGATGCGAAATAAATACCGAAGAAGAGAACGGAAAGAGGTATTGGGAGGAATTAAACGAGATCCTTTTGATACCTTTGACACCATACTTGGAATTGCAGAAAATTTTCAAGTGAATGTTTTTTGGTTGTTGGGTAATTTTGCACAATACGATCGAAATATTTCTCATTTGGATCCTAGACATCAACGGTTAATTCGAAAATTATCAAAAAAATGTACAGTTGGAATTCATCCAAGTTATCTGTCCAATACAATGCCAAATCAATTGAACGAGGAAAAAAGACGATTGGAAATGATTATTAATCAATCTGTTCTTCATTCAAGGCAACATTTTTTAAAGATGCAATTACCTTTTACCTATCAACAACTAATCAAGGCAGGAATAACAGATGATTACACGATGGGATATGCTTCGGAGGTTGGTTTTAGAGCTGGAACGATTCGCCCTTTTAAATGGTTTGATTTGTCAAAAAATCAAATAACTGATTTAACGATTCATCCCTTTGTTTATATGGATGGTACACTTTTAGAATACAAGTTTTGGTCGATTGAAGAAGCTAAATTTGCAATTAATTCGCTTTTTGAAGAATCAAAAAAATTTGGAGGTGAATTTTATTTTCTTTGGCACAATGAAACAATTGGTGATTACGGAAAATGGAATGGTTGGAAAGAAGTTTTAGATTATACGTTGAATTTGAGTGGTAAAACATTAATAAATCAAAAAAATGAATAAAAAAGTAGTAATTACATCAGCAGTACTTATTGCAACAGCTATTGCATTGGGTGCATTTGGAGCACATGGATTAAAAAATATTGTTTCTCCTGAAAAAGTATTAAGTTTTGAAACAGGAGTGAAATATCAATTCTATTCAGCATTTAGTTTGTTAATTCTAGGCTTAAATTCTGATAAATTTCATTTTTCCCTAAAGCCAGTAAATACATTGTTAATCATTGGTACAATCTTATTTTCATTCTCAATCTATTTGTTATCAATACAAGATTATTTAGGATTTCACTTGCGAATTTTAGGTCCAATCACTCCATTAGGAGGAATGTTAATGATTATTGCTTGGGTTCTTTTTATTTTAAAGTTTGCTAAAAAGTAGTTAAGAATAAAAAGTATAAAAAAACCTCTTGACAAACATTTGTCAAGAGGTTTTTTATTGGTTAAAATTATTATTAACGTACTAGGGTTACAAATCCTTCTTTTGGTAAAGATGTTCCTTGAAGGTATCCAACAAATTTGTAAAAGTAAACTCCTTCTGTACAAGGATTACCTCCTTTATTAAAACCATCCCATAAAATAGTTCCGTTCGTATTTAGTTTTTCACTAACCACATTTCCCCAACGATTTAATATAATAATATCATACGATTCAAAGATGTCATACGAAAGTGTGAAAAATTCATTGACACCATCATTGTTTGGTGAGAATACGTTAGGTAAAGAAAAATTACCACTTATAACAACCGTTTCAGTATGTGTGTCATAACATCCTTTGTCATCTTGAACAATTAAAACAATTTGATAAGTCCCAGGAAGCCCATATCCAATAGAAACAGGATCTCCAGTTGAGTTAATAACATCACCAAAAGATTCTACATGCCATGACCATTGCGTAATATTTGTTCCAATTGTAGTCGATAAATCTGTAAGAATTATTTCTTGCCCGATTTCTGTTGAAGATGGAGTAGCAGAGAAGTCTGCCAATAATCCAATACTTACAATTTCGATAGTATCCATAGGGTAGATAACACTACAGTTACTATTGTCTTTAATTGTTACAAATGGTGCAAATTCTCCAGAATTAGCATATTCATGCGAAAGTTGACTCAAGTCTGTTATAACCGTTCCATCTCCCAAAGTCCATTCAATAAAATGTACATCTTGCTGTTCCGTTAATTCAAAATTTACCACTTGACCACATTTTTCAAACATTGATTGATTCCAAATTGGTTTGGCAGTTGGACCTAATATTGTTAAATAATCAATATAACCTGTACTATCTTGACAACCAAATTCATCAGTTATTATTAATGACATTGAATAGGTTCCTGGGAAAACATAAATGTTATTCGGATCTGTTAATGTAGAAGTTTTTCCATCACCAAAATTCCAACTAAAGTTTGTAATGTTTCCAAAGGAAGTTGATTGATTCGTGAAGTTCGTAAAAACTGGTGGACAAGTATAGTTTCCTTCAGCATTTGGAACTGCTCCCCCAAAATTATAAGTTAATGCGGCAGTTGGAATTGAGACTGTAACAACTTTTGAAATTGTATCCTTACAACCATTTACATCTGTTGAAATTAATGTATAATTAAACGGAGTTCCCAATTGTCCTGGAGTCCCTGTTAAAAGTGTACTGAAGTCTGAGTTACTTCCCATAGGATTCCCATCCAGAAACCATTGATTTGTAATAGGTTCTTCCCCTGTAGAGGTACTTGTTGCTAATGCATTCGTATTATTACATACAACCGAGTCGACATCAAAGGAAGCTGTTGGTTTTGTTATAGAAATTCCAATGGCAGCAGGAGACGAAGTACAACCAAAAACATCAGTTGCTACTAATGAAACCATATAATCTCCTTCTGCTGTGTATGTATGACTAACTGGTGAAGTGAGTGAAGTTGTTGTTTGTGAAGTACCATCTTCAATAAACGTAAAATTGAAAGATGAAAGTGGAACACCATTGTTTGTTACTGTTGAATTATTTGAAAAATTAACTAATAATGGTGCACATCCTGAAACATTGTCAGCATTTATTGCAGCTTGTGGCGGTGACAAGACTGTAAATAGCATGTCTGTTGTATCCATACAACCAACTTCATTAATTGTGTATAATGTTATAGGATAAGTTCCATAGTTGTTATATCTATATTGATGACCATTACTCGTTAATATACTATCACTCATGTCCCATACAAAACTACCTAAAGGAAAAAATGGGTGTGTTGAAGTGGTTGCTGCTGGTGAGACACTGAACGAACTACCTAAACAAACTGTATCGTTTGGTAAGGTAGTAATTCCTGCTGTAATCTGAGAAATGTGAACTTCCACTACAATACTATCTGAACAACCAGTTGTATGATTGTAAACTACTTGTTCAACGGGGAATGTACCGTAAGTACCGAAATTATGACTTGTTGTTCCATTTCCAATATTATCCAAATGTGAATTATCGAATTGTACATTTGGGCTACCATCAAACCATTTCCAAATCATTGTACAGTCATCAGTTAGATCTCCAAGTAATGCAGTATCGTTCATGGAAATTGTTACCGGAAAACTTTGTGGATTACACACAACAGAGACATCAGGGGTAAATCTAGCCAATGGTGCTATAATAAATACAATATCTTCTTTTGTAAACGATTTTTCACAACCATTATGTTTTACAGTTAACATAACAGTGTGCCAATCTATTGTACTTGAATATTGATAGCTTGGATCCTGTTCATCAGAACTTCCACCGTCACCAAAATCCCACAAAAATTCAATATCATTAGGATCGTGTGTTGCACTCATCCAATAATGACCTTCAAAATTCACATCTGTTTTAACACATTGAGGACTGTTTAATACATCAAAATTCACTGAATCAACTAACTGACCTGCTTTAATAAATTCAGTACTATCTGCAATTCCAATACATCCGTTTTGAGTTGTAATTTCTAATCGAACATCAAATTTCCCTAATCCATAAATATGAGGTGGTGGTGTTTCTCCATTATAAGTTGTTCCATCTCCAAAAATCCAATTCCAACTAACTATTGGATCAGCTGGTGTTGATGAGCCTGTTCCTGTAAATTGAACTGTCAAGTCTGCACAACCTTCTCTTACATCACTTGCAATTTCAACAATTGGAGAAGATGTAGTTACTGCACTACTTACAGATACTGTATTTATACAACCTTGAGCAGATGTCATGATTAATGTAACATCAAAACTACCACTTGTAGTATAGTTGTGTGATGGGTTTTCACTTGTAGAACTAGATCCATCACCAAAAAGCCAAAGATATGTTGCACCTGCTTCAGCACCAGTGTTTGTGAATGTAACGTTTAATGGTGTACATCCTACATTCGGTGTATTTGTAAATGAGGGGTTAGATGTAACTACCGTTATTTCTTTTGTAGTTGTTGAAGTACATGATAATGCTGTGTTTTGTGATTGAAGTGAAATTGTATATGTACCAGGAGTATTATATGTTACTGAATTGGATGAAGCGGTTCCATTGTTTGGAGTTGCTCCAGGGAATCCCCAGTTCCAAGCGTTTGCACCAACTGTTGAGTTGTCTGAAATTGTAACAGGAGTACCAACACAAGCTGTTGTTGGAGCATTAATTCCAGCTTGAAAATTTGAAACGACAATATTTCTTATTAATGTATCAATACATCCATGACTACTTGTAGCTATTAATCTTACTGTATAATTTCCTGCAGTTGTATAATTTACTACGGGTGGTGTTTGAGCGGTCGATGTTTGACCGTTTCCAAAATCCCATTGATAACTTACTGCATCTGTAGTCAAATTATTAAATGTAACTCCTACAGGTAAAGAACAACCATTTGTAGAAGTTGAAAAATCAATAGAAGGTTTTGGTCGAACAACTATGTATCCTATTTTTACTTCTGAATCAGCTTGACCATTTGAAGCCTGAACTACCAATGTTACTGTATAAGTCCCTGCGGCAGTGTATGAATGCGATGGATTTTGATTCGTTGAACTATTTCCATCACCAAAATCCCATGTGTATGTAGTGATTGGTGCTGTTCCCGCAGTTGATTGATTTGTGAAATTTAAAGTTGTTTGAACACACAAATCTTGCGTACTTGATGTGAACGCTGAATTTGGGGGTGTTTGAGCAAAAGTTTTAAAACTAGTAATGCAAATAGTTAGTAATATAAACTTAATGTAAGATTTGAAAAATGTCATAATTTTAATATTAAAAAAATGTGTAGCAATTATAAGCTATTTTATTAACGTTATTTAAGTTATAAAGGTTGCATGGTTTCACTATATTGGTGTGTTTTTAAATAAAAGAGGTGTCCTAAACAATAGAACACCTCTTTCAACTATTTTTAAAATTAGTTGATTACTTCTTTTTGTCAACATCAACAGTTGCTAATTCTTCTGCTTGATATTCTCCAGCATCTAATTTAGCTTTCAATTTTATGAATGTTTCAAGTGTATAATTTACATCTTCTAATGTATGTGAAGCTGTAGGGATAATACGTAACATGATTGTGTCTTTTGGAACAACTGGGTAAATTACGATTGAACAGAAGATGTTGTAATTTTCTCTTAAGTCAAAAGTTAAATTTGTCGCCTCAGCCAAATTCCCTTTCATGAATACAGGAGTTACACAAGAATTCGTTTTTCCGATGTCAAAACCTGCATTTTTAAATCCTGATTGAAGTGCATTTGCAATCTCCCATAATTTATCTTTGTATTCAGGGTTTTTCTTCAATAAATCTAGACGTTTACGAGCTCCAATAGTTGTAACCATTGGTAAAGCTTTTGCAAACATTTGAGAACGCATATTATAACGGAAGTATTCAATTATTGTTTCATCAGAACAGATAAATCCTCCAACTGAAGCAAATGATTTGGCAAAAGTTCCAAATAAGACATCAATTTCATCCTGAACTCCTTGTTCTTCAGCTGCACCTTGACCAGTTTTACCTAGTGTACCAAAACCATGAGCATCATCAACAAAAATTCTAAAGTTATATTTTCCAGATTTTCTAAAATCAATAATTTCTTTTAATTTTCCTTGGTCACCAGCCATACCGAATACACCTTCTGTGATTACAAGGATACCCCCACCTGTTTTTTCGACTAAAGCTGTAGCATTTTTCATTTGCTTGTCGAAACTTTCCATGTCGTTATGTTGGAATACAAAACGCTTTCCAGTGTGTAAACGCATACCATCTAATATACAAGCATGTGATTCACTATCGTAAACAATAACATCGTTTCTATCCG
>DAIOWV010000036.1:0-16284 GCA_036758285.1 Taishania sp.
TACCGTTCATCCAAAGCCAGTTGCAGGTTTTACAGGGATAAATTTAACTGGTTGTGCACCTATTTGTTCTGTTATTTCTTCTACATCAACAGTTGGACCCCCTTCATTTATTAGTAATTATACATGGAAATTGAGTGATGGGACAACTCATGTTGGTTCTTCTCCTGACTTTACAATTTGTTTAGACAATCAAACACCCGTAACTCTTATTTTTGGTCTACAACTAATTGTTGAAACAGACAAAGGATGTATTGATAGTAATGAAATTTTGAATTACATATCGGTTTATAACAAACCAATTGCTTCTTTTTATGCAGATCCCGCTGAATTAGACTCCTATAATGAAACAACACATTTTATAAATCAGTCGATTGGTGCCGATCACTATACATGGAATTTTGGAGATGGTAATATTAATACAAACTCACATAGTCCCACACATAGTTACCCAAATGAGCATACTGGATTTTACAACGTTATTCTTGTTGCATCAACAAATGAAGGATGTATAGATACTGCTAATTTTACTGTTAAATTGATAGAAAAACCGATTTTTTATGTTCCTAATGCATTTACTCCAGATGGAAACATGAGTAACCAAGTGTTTAAACCAGTATTTACAAGTGGATTTGATTTGTATAATTATCGATTGATGATTTTTAATCGTTGGGGAGAAAGGGTTTTTGAATCAAATGATGCATCAGTTGGTTGGGATGGAACTTTTGCTGGAAATGGAAGTATTTGTCAAGATGGAACCTATACTTGGAAAATTGAAGTAAAAACGATCGATCTCGATGAAAGAAAAGTATTTACCGGTCATGTGAGTTTGTTGAGATAAACTTTATTTCACATAATCTTGTTTGACAACTAACATGTACTGGTCGTTTTCCATTTTGAGGTAACCTTGTTCGTAACAAAAATAGTAGACAGATCCTTTTTTTGTTTCATAAATGTTTGTAAAATAATGAAAGTTAAAACCTTCTTCTGCTAAGCGTATACCGTCAACAGTAATTTTGCCAGAAGGGTTTAAATCTTCTAAAATTCTTCTGTTTTTTCGTAAAATAGTATTGATTCTTCTGACATATTTGTTGGAATCATCATTTAATCGATTATTGAAGGTATTTCTACATTGATCACAACAAAATTTTTGATCTTTTCGGCCTCGGAGTATTGACTCACATTCCAAGCACTTTCTCTCTTCCATGTCTAAGTGATATATTTTCACAATGTTAACAATATTTAACAGCAAAATCAAGTGTTTGAACAAGATATATAATCAACTTTGTATGTTATCCTATTTAATATTATGTCAGAGAATACAAATCAATCTTTAAGCCCTGCAGAAGCCCTACGTCAATTGAGTGAAACAATCGCTTTTGAAATTGCAGGAATAAATAAATTAAGAGATGAAGTCTCGAAAGTAATTGTTGGTCAAAAATACATGATTGACAGATTACTTGTGGCTTTATTAGCAGATGGGCATGTTTTGTTGGAAGGTGTACCAGGGTTGGCAAAAACACTAGCAATTAAAACACTCTCAGATGCAATTGATGTTCAATTTAGTCGTATTCAATTTACACCCGACTTATTACCTGCAGATGTTACTGGGACATTGATTTACAATCAAAAAAGTGAATCATTTTCTATAAAGAAAGGACCTATTTTTGCCAATTTCGTATTAGCAGATGAAATAAACAGGGCTCCAGCAAAAGTACAATCTGCTTTATTGGAGGCCATGCAAGAACGCCAAGTGACAATTGGTGATGAAACATTTTTATTACCGAAACCATTTTTGGTGTTGGCAACTCAAAATCCGGTAGAGCAAGAGGGTACATACCCACTTCCTGAGGCTCAAGTCGATCGATTCATGTTGAAAGTTGTTTTAGATTACCCAACGATTGAGGAAGAAAGAATTATTATTCGCTCGATTGTTAGACCTGAAGGTTTACCGACAGCTAAAAAGGTTATTAATTCAGAAGATATCTTAAGATCTAGAAAACTTGTAAAGGAAGTTTATTTAGATGAAAAAATTGAAAAGTACATTGTAGATTTGGTTTATGCAACAAGAAAACCACATCATTATAATTTAGAGTATTTACAACCGATGATTACATTTGGGTGTTCTCCAAGAGCTTCAATAAATTTAGCTTTAGCTGCAAAAGCATATGCTTTTCTCCAAGGTAGAGCATTTGTTATTCCAGAAGATGTTAGAGCAATTGCACCCGATGTAATGCGTCATCGCATAGGTTTGAGTTATGAAGCAGAGGCAGAAAATTTAACATCAACAGATATTGTAAATAAAATCATCAATAAAGTTGAAGTTCCGTAGTGAATGAAAATACATTTTTTGTTTTAGAACAATAAATCATTAAAAATGGACGCCAAAGAATTGTTACAGAAAATTCATCGTTTGGAAATCAAAGCAAAAGGATTGACCAAACATATATTTTCGGGAGAATATCATTCTGCCTTTAAAGGGAGAGGTATGGCATTTTCTGAGGTTAGGAATTATCAAATTGGAGATGAGGTTCGTACAATTGATTGGAATGTAACTGCTCGATTTAATGATCCATTTGTAAAAGTTTTTGAAGAAGAACGCGAATTAACAGTAATGTTGATTGTTGATGTTTCAGGGTCAGAGAATTTTGGGTCAACAGATAAATCAAAACAAGATATTCTTTTAGAAACGATGGCTGTTTTAGCCTTTTCAGCTTTGTCAAACAATGATAAAGTGGGAGCTTTATTTGTAAGTGATTCTGTCGAACGTTATATAGCTCCCCAAAAGGGAAAGAAACACATCTTGTATATATTACGTGAGTTTATTGCTTTAAAACCCAAAAGTCAAAAAACAAATTTGGGTAATGGATTGAAGTTCTTCAGGAATACTCAAAAAAAACGCACAATTTGTTTTGTTATAAGTGATTTTATTGATGAAAATAATTTTATTGAGGGATTAAAAGTTACAAAGAAAAAACACGATTTAATTGCTTTAAAATTAGAAGATCCATCTGAGTATGAATTACCAAAAATGGGATTTGTTCAGTTTTTCAATGCTGAAACAGGGGATACAACGTGGGTAAATACCAATGATGCTCAAACTAGAATTGACTTTAAAAATAATTTCTTAGAACAAAAACAAAAAACACTGAAGGAATTTAGTAAAAATGGAATAGACAACGCAGTTTTAAATACTGGAGAAAATCACATTGTGCAACTGGTTAATTTATTTAAAAATAGATAATGAGAGTGGATTTATCTGACATATTAAATTTAGCTAGACAAAGTTTCAAAAAGAGAAATTTTACATTCCTTGTTTTGTTGTTTTTGTGTAATGCACTTTCTTTTTCACAAGAATTATCATCTTCAGTAAGTAAAAGTCAAGTAAAAATTGGAGAACCTGTAGAGCTAAAATTAAAAGTTAAGATTGAAAAAAACACTTCTCTTTCTTTTGAACCTTTTACAAATGAAATTCCAGCGGCAAGGAGAAAAAAAGAATCTCAAGTAAATGAAAATAAAATTTCAGTTGAAATTACAAGTGATTTTAAAGATACAACAATAAATAATGGAGATAAGACAACATGGATTGGAAATTATTCTTTAGTTGTTTGGGATACAGGTAAAATTGTTCTACCTGCTCAAAAAATTCTCATTAATGATTCTACTTATTTTTTTAATGAATCAATTATTAATGTAAAATCAGAAACAATTGGAATTCAAGATGAATTGTTTGATATAGAGGAGGGATTTTCAGATGTACCAGACAAATTATCTTTTCTTCAATTACTAATTAAATATTGGTACGTCACACTGGGAGTTCTTTTGTTGGTAATTGGATTGATTCTGTTTTTAATTAAAAAGAAAAAATCAACTTCTATTAAACTACAAAAAGTTATGTCTTTAAAAGATAGAACGTTGTTTTTAATTAATGCTTTAGATGATAGGAAGTTATGGTTGGATGATAAATTAAAAGAACATTATACCGAGTTGACACATATCATGCGCTCTTATTTGTCAAGTAGATATAAATTAAATCTTTTGGAAAGAACAACATTTGAAACAAGGGCTTTGTTGTTGCAGCAGGGATTAGCAAAGGATACAGTAGAGACGTTTATGACAATTTTGCGTCAGGCAGATATGGTGAAGTTTGCTAACTCAACATCGGATGAATTAAATATTAAAAAGATTTCTATGCTTGCTCGTCAAATAGTTGCAGAAACAAGTCCATTAGAAATTGAAAACGAAGAAATGATTTAGTTAATAAATTTGAATACAATACTAAATATACGATTTTGGGATTATGATTTCTTTGCTCCACATTGGTTGTGGTTATTGATTATTGTGCCATTTGTATTTTTCTTATTGTGGCGTTCTGAAACAAGAAAACCAGGCGAATGGAAGTATACAGGTACTGTTCAAAATCAAAAACAATATGGTTCACAGTTTATTCATTTGATTCGAAAAGGACTTATCTTAAATTCATGTTTGATACTTGTTTTTGTGATTATTGCTCTTGCAAAACCTTACAATTGGAACGATCATGTAAACAACAATCATGACTATAAAAATGGTATTGATATCATCTTAACAATTGACATCTCTGGCTCGATGTTAGAAATGGATTTTCAACCAAATCGAATTGAAGTTGCAAAAAAAGTTGCAAAAGAATTTGTTGATGGTAGAAAGGGGGATAGAATTGGATTGGTTGCATTTGCAGGGGCAGCTTACACTGCTTGTCCAACAACAACAGATTATGCGATATTAAAAAAGCAGATTGATGGGTTGAGTTGTTATACAAACATTGAAGGAGGAACCGCAATTGGTCTCGGTCTTGGTACTGCTGTGACACGTCTTAGAAATGACAGTATTCCGTCAAAAGTGATTATTCTACTTACTGATGGCAGTAATAATATGGGAGATATTTCTCCCGAGGAGGCTGCAGATTTGGCAAAAGCTAAAAATGTTCGAGTTTATACAATTGGTGTTGGAGCAAGTGGGGGAACGATGAGTATTAATACTCCTTTTGGAACAATGCAACGCCCTATTGAGTCTGATCTTGATGAAACAACATTAAAACGTATTGCTGCTAAAACAGATGGGAAATATTTTAGGGCAACAGATGAAGAAAGTTTGAGAAATATTTACGACGAAATTGAAAAAATGGAAAAGCGTAAAATTATTGATCGTCATTTTCAATCTGAACCACCAGCTATGCCAGAATCATTTTTAAATGCAGCATTGTTATTAGCGATTTTTGGATGGGTATTACCACGATTTATTTTTAAGCAAAATGATTAAAGAAATAATGACATATCAAATGAAAAAGCTTCTTTCCTTGGTTATTGCATGGGAGTTGATTTTTTGGGTATTGTTCTATTTTTTAGTTAAATCAAGTGATTTTTTATCTTCGGGGAATGGAAGTTTCTTTGTTTTTCAAGAACCTCAAAAGTTGTATTGGTTGTGGTTAATCCTTCTTATAATTGGTGTTTTTATTTTTAATATTTATAGAAATGAACGTATCTACAAAAATGTAGGCGCTAAGACTAAATTAACTGTATTTCAGCCAATTAAAACCAATAAGTCGTTTTTAAGTTATTTTTTGTTTCGTAATGCAGTTGTTTTTTTAATTATTGCAATGGCTCAACCAGCATTTGGAACTAAAAAAGTTGCTGGAACCATTCAAAGTATGGAATTGGTCATCTGTTTGGATATTTCTAATTCAATGAATACGAAAGATGTTGACTCAAAAATTTCCAGATTAGGAATTGCAAAAAGAGCAATCAATGAATTGATAAATAAACTTGGAGGTGAAAAAATTGGAATTTCAATTTTCGCAAATGATGCTTTCACTCAACTTCCTTTAACATTGGATTATTATGCCGCTAAAATGTATGTAAATGATATAGAAACAAAAATGATTTCTAGTCAAGGTACAAACATTAAAAATGCACTTGAAAATTCTTATTCAATGTTTTCGGAAAATAAAAAAATGAGTAAAGCAATTATACTTGTTACAGATGGAGAGAATCATGACGAAAACCCAAAAGAAATACTTGATAAAATCAAAACAGAAGGAATTCAACTGGCTGTTTTAGGGATTGGAACAAAAAATGGAGGTTTAGTACCACTTGACCCAGATTTTCCTGAAAAGGGTTATCGAAAAAATGCGCTTGGTGTTTCTGTACAATCAAAATTAAATACCAGTTTTATTAGCCAAATTGCAAGTGATGGAGGAGGAATTTCAATTATCAATGATGATGGATACCCAGATTTAAGAACACTTCTCAAAAAAATCACTCAAATGAAGCGAGAAAAAACTGAAGGATTAGAATTTGATGTTAAGGAGCAACGATACCAGTTACCATTGGCAATATCTTTGATATGCTTTATTACATATTTAATTTGGACAGGAACTTATTTTAAACGTTTTAAGGTATGAAACAGATTCTTTACATACTTTTTATATTCTTTTATTCCTCTGTATATTCTCAAGAATGGAGGGATTCATTAGCTGTTGCTCGTGATGCTTATTCTAAAAAAGAGTATGCAAAAGCTTTGAAATATTATCGTTCGGCTCAAAGTAAAGCACCTGAAGGTGTGAATCTGTCAAAAGAAATGGGTCAGTCTGCCTATAAAAACTTGCAATATGAAGATGCTGAAAAGATCTATCAAGAACAAGCTGTTTCAGAAAGTAATCCTGTTGAAAAAGCAAAAGCATATCACAATTTGGGAAATAGCTTAATGCAACAAAAAAAATACGATGATGCTATTGATGCTTATAAAAAATCACTTAGAAATGATACTGCTAACGATAAAACCAGACATAATTTATCTGAAGCAATGCGTTTGAAAAAATTACAACAAGAACAAGAAGAGAAACAACAACAAGAGCAGGATCAAAAAGAGAATAAAGATAAAAATCAACAGCAGAATCAAGATAGTCAGGGTCAGGGAAAACAACAAAATAAAAACCAAGGAGAGCAACAAGAATCTAATCAAGGTAAAAATCAGCAGTCATCTCAAAAAGGAGGTAACAATTCGCAACAACAAAATGGAAGTTCGAAGTTACAAGATAAAGCGGTAGATAAAAAATTAGATGATTTAATGAAACAAGAAGCGGAAACTAAACGTAGAATGGGAGGGGGAAGTAATTCTAATACTTCATCAAGGTCAGGAAAGGAGTGGTGATGAGAGCAATAATTTTAAATATTTATTTTGTGTTATTTGCGTTTTGGGCTTTAAACCAAAAGGCAAATATTCAGTTGATTGTTACCCCAGATGAGGTTGGTATCAATCAAGCTTTAACGATTACAATAAAATCAAATGTAGAAGGGGATATTGTCGAAAATTGGCCTTCAAATTTTGTACAAGGTTATGGTGTGCAATCTCATTCACAGTACGTTCAGAATTTTAATTCTGGAAAAATGGAACAAGAACATACAGTTGTGTTTTCAGGAAGTTTTTCAAAAGCCGGAAAATACAAAATAGGACCATTTTATGTAAAAGCTGGAAATAAAACATACACATCGAATTCTGTAAAAATTAATGTTTTAGCAACTCCAACTCAAAATGGAACGGAGGACATTTCTAGTAAACAATTACGTCAAGCTGCATTTGGAATCATTGAAACCTCTTCTTCAAAAATTTATGAAGGAGAACCCATCGTACTTTCAGGTAGGGTATATACAAAAGAACGAACGTATGGACGACCAATATTGCGTAGATCTTTTGAGGTGGATGGTGTAAATGATTTTTATCCTTTGCAACAAAGTGAATCATGGGAGTCTGTAACATTAAAACGTAAAAACTTTGAATCTTTTTCTTTTGAGAGAAAAGTGTTTTTTCCTGTAGGAAGCGGGGCTTTGAGTATTCAACCTTTTGAAATTTATTTACCATTTGGTGGGCATGGAATTAACGTATTGTCATCCACGCCTATTGTTGAAATTATTCCATTACCGGCAAATTCACCTTCAGAATTCATAGGTGCTGTAGGGGTTTTTGAAGTGGAACAAAACTACGATTCTAAAAAAATTAAACAAGGAGATATTATTCAAATTGATGTTGTTGTTAGTGGGAAAGGTAATTTACATGCAATTGAAACTCCGGTTCTACCTCTTCCGAAAGGAATGAATACGTATGGAGATGCCGAAGTTAAACAAGATTATATTTTCAATACGAGTGGGGCTGAAGGTAAGGTAACTTATACGTATCATGTTCAGGTAACGAAAGAAGGTAATCAGGTAATTGAACCTATTAAAATTGCGTATTTCAACCCGAAAGAAGAAAAATATGTAACTGTTCAGGCACCTAAAGCAACTAAAATTGCAGTTGCTGGAAATCCAAAATTTCAAATGGATGACGAAACGGAAACAGATACAAGTGCTAACAAAGATGCAGATCAAAAAAATATAACTAACAATAAAATTGCTTCACCAGTATTGAATACTAGTAATTTATTATTGTATGGTGGTGGAGTTTTAGCTCTTATTTTATTAGCATGTCTAGCATTTCTTATTCTTAGAAAGAAAAAGGAAGCCAAACAGACAAATATCAAACCTGAGTTTATTCGAAAAGAGCAAACAAAAGCTGTTTCTTTGAATGAAGTAAAAGATTTAATAAACAAATCTGTATTTTATTTCAAGGAAAAACAAGATGATTTGTTTTATACTTCTGTAGAAAAGTCAATTCTGGCAATAGCAAAATACAAGCTCAAATTACCAATTGATACGACCAACTCACGAGTAGAAATGATAAAGCTATTGAAAGATAAAAATGATGCTTCCGTTGATAAAATCCAACAATTATTAGACAAATGTGATTATGCTCGATATGGCATGGTTGTTTCTGAAGATGAAAAAGAAGTACTATTGAAAGATTTAGAACAGCTGATTTAAAGTAAGTTATTTAAAAAACTTGTTGTTTTTATCCTTCAATGATGATTGTGCAATTATCAACATCTCCGTTAATAGGAGGGCAAATTTTGATAATTTTTACACTTAAATAATCAATATTTTGTAATTCAGATTGAATGCGGGAGAAAATTCTTCCTCCCACATGTTCAATCAATTTTGAGCGAATGCCCATTTCTTCTTTAACAATCGTATTGATGTCAACATAACAAATTGTTTTTGTCAAATCATCAGTTAAAATAGCTTCTGAAAAATCAGTAAGCAATGACACATCAACGATATAATTACCTCCAATTTTGGCTTCTTCTTCCAAACATCCGTGGTATGCATAACATTTAATACCGTTGACTTCAATACGATGTTTCATGACTTATTTATTAATAACAGCAATACCTGTTTTTATACGATTAATAGCCTCTTCTTTTCCTAAAAATTCAGTTATTTCAAACATACTAGGTCCTGTTCCCTGACCTGTCAATAATAATCTAAAAAGAGGTAATACTGCACCAATACCCAAGTTTTTCTCAGCAATAAACTCTTTAAATGATGCTTCTATTGAATTTGCAGTAAAATCAGTACTATTTTCTAATTTTTCCATCCATTCTGTCATTAATGGAGCAGAGTCTTCTTTCCATTTTTTGCTAACAGTTTGTTCGTCATACGCTGTTGGCTGCTCCAAAAGATAAGCACCTTCAGTTAATATGTCTTGAGGAAACGTTGCTCTTTCTTTCATTAAATGTACAATGGTTGCCAATTTGTTTTTATCAGCTTTCGCATTGTAGTCATTAATTAATAATTCTGCAAGTTCTTCATTTGGAATTGCTCTTAAATGCTGTTGTTGGAACCATTTTGTTTTTTCAGGGTCAAATTTAGCTCCTGCTTTTGCAACACGATCCAGAGTGAAAGCTTCTTCCAGTTCCTCCATGGTAAAGATTTCCTTTGTTGTACCAGGATTCCAGCCTAAAAATGCTAACATATTGATGAATGCTTGTGGAAGATATCCTTTTTCACGATATCCTGAGTACAATTCACCTTCTACTGTTGTCCAATCACAAGGGAAAACAGGAAAGCCTAAACGGTCACCATCTCTCTTTGATAATTTTCCATTCCCATCAGGACGTAGTAACAAAGGTAAATGTGCAAATTGTGGAGCTTCCCATCCGAAAGCTTCATACAACATTACGTGCATTGGAGCAGATGGCAACCATTCTTCTCCACGGATAACGTGAGAAATTTTCATTAGGTAGTCATCCACAATATTCGCAAGATGATATGTTGGCATACCATCACTTTTGAATAATACTTTATCATCAAGATTATTTGTGTTCACCGTAACCCAACCACGAATCATGTCTTCAAATCGAACATCATGATTACGAGGCATTTTTATACGAATTACATAAGGATCTCCATTTTCTAATTTTCGTTTTACTTCATCAGCAGGTAAAGTAAGTGAATTTTTTAATGAAGTACGTGTTACACTGTTATACTGCCAGTTGGGCATACCCATAGCTTTTGCTTGTTCACGAACAGCATCTAATTCTTCAGGAGTATCGAAAGCATAATAGGCTTTATCATTTTCAACCAATCCTATTGCATAAGGTTTGTACATGTCTTTTCGCTCAGATTGAACATAAGGACCATATTCACCACCAATGCCTGGACCTTCAGTTGGAATAATTCCACACCAATTTAGGGCATCCATAATATAGTCTTGTGCTCCTGGCACAAATCGAGTTTGATCTGTATCTTCAACACGGATTAAGAATGTTCCGTTATTTTTTTTAGCAAATAAATAGTTGTACAATGCAGTTCGTACTCCTCCCATGTGTAATGGTCCTGTAGGTGATGGAGCAAAACGAACTCTAACCGGTTTTTCTGACATTTTGTTTGAAATTTTGTGCAAAGATATAAAAAGTGACTCGTTTGACGGTGTAGAATGGAGAACTAAAATATAGAACTCAAACTATTTAAACGAAAATTATTTAGCTATGATTCAAGAATTTTTTTGATATCTGGTTTGAAATACAATTCTGATTTCATTACCTTACCGTCTTCTCTGTAGATTGGATTTCCATCTTTATCCAATTTACTCATGTTTGATCGTTGAATTTCTTCGAAAACCTCTTCAATTTTATGTTGTAAACCGTGTTTTAAGATTGTTCCACATAAAATATATAGTTGATCTCCTAATGCATCTGCAACTTCAACAAGATCACCATTTTTCGCTGCTTCAAGATATTCTTCATTTTCTTCTTGCATTAAGCGATGACGAAGTTCAATCTGATCAATACCAATTTCTGTTGTTGGTGAATAATTATTCTCAATTTTGAAAGCATCGTGAAATTGTTCAACTGCTCCAATGATTTTTTTAAATTCCATGTTTTAAATTTTATCCTGCAGTGACGATTGTAAAATCATCCCAATTGAGGTATTTATTTGCTAATTCTTTTATTCGTTCAGGTGTTATCGAGTTGATTGATAGAATAATATCATTGTAAAAATCTAGACTTAAGTCGTATTGTTCTACACTCAAATACAAATCCATCATAGAATATGGTCCATCTGCACTTTTCAGTAACTGCCCTAACATATAGTTTTTCACTAATTCAAGTTCGTCTAAAGGAACCAATTTAGTTTTAAGTTTGTCTAATTCATATTTGATTTCAGCTAAAGCTAAATCTTTTACTTCTTTGCCAACTTCGGTACCAATCATGAAATAGCCGGTTTTTTCCATTTCACTAACCATTGAGCCAATTCCATAAGTATATCCTTTATCTTCACGGATATTTTTCATCAATCGACTCCCAAAGTAATCTCCAATGATTGTATTTAACACTAAAAAATCCGCGTAATCTTCATGCGTTTTATTAAACAAATGACGACCAACACGTATTGCAGTTTGAAGAGCATCTTTTTTCTCAATGTGAGAATACCCTTTAATGTTATCAAATTGATTTTCAAAATCAGATATTTCTTCACTTGCCCAGCTTCCAAATATATCCATGAAAGCATCAATTTCGTTTTGTGAAAAATTCCCGACCAACACCATTTTTTGTAACCCTTTTAAATAGTGTTTTTGGTGAAATTCGATTAATTCTTCACGTTTTACAGCAATCAGATTTTCTTCATTTGTGATACGACTATATTTTTCGGAGCCATTAAAAAATCGTTGTCTGAAAGAACGTTGTGCCAGTACACTTACTTTTTCAAGATTGACACTCAATTTTTGTTTTCTAGAACTAATGGTTTGCTCTACTTCATTTTCATCAAATATACATTCTGAAATTGCTTTTTGTACAAGTCTGGCAATTGGTAGTATGTTTTCACGTAGTGCATAGACCGAAAATACTGCGTTTTCTAGCGAAACTCCTTGCTCAAGATATCCTCCTAAACTATCAATTTCTGTATTTATTTCTGTCGAATTTTTTTCCTTTGTTCCACTTAATAACAATCCATTTACAATTGAAGCAATCTCGGTAGCCCCATGAACTGAACCAGCGTCAAAATAAAGTTCAAACTTTGCTGTTTCATTTTGAACATTTGTCATGCACAACAATTGATTGCCTTTTGTAATGTCAAAAACCAATGGTTTTTCAAAAAGAATGGAGTCAATTTCTTTTATTGATGGTGCTTTTGTTCTATCGATCATTTGATTTCGTTATTTACGATGTAAAGGTAATCATTTTTAACCTCTAGTATGACCAAATGCTTCTTTGTTGTTTAACAAAAATTGATATAGTATTGAATTGTTTTGTAAGATAGATTAGTACAAATCATCTACCTTCATACGTAGATATTTATTCAATGCGAACCATGTTGAAATATAGCTTATTAAAACGCCAATTGCTAAAATTACCGCAAATAGAATTAATAACAATTTTAAGCTAATTGAAATTTCAATTACTTCCATAACGTTATCCGTCACATAGATTAGTAACATAAACAATCCTAATCCAAGTATCGCTGAAACAATTCCTTGCAAGATAGATTTTGATAAAAATGGCTTTCTGATATACTGTGAAGTCGCTCCCACTAATTGCATTGTTTTTATTAAAAATCGTTGAGAGTAAAGTGCAAGTCTTATTGTGTTATTAATCATCGCAATTGCAACAATAACTAACAAAATAGCTATAAATCCAAATAAAAACACAAATCGTTTGAATCCTAAATT
The DNA here is from genome assembly GCA_036758285.1 of Taishania sp. Lineage (GTDB taxonomy): Bacteria > Bacteroidota > Bacteroidia > Flavobacteriales_D > Crocinitomicaceae > Taishania. The sequence goes on from DAIOWV010000036.1 coordinate 13,081, forward strand.
TACATCAGAAACACTTTCTTCGTTGTAGTGAACTTCGTCAATTTCCTCACCATATGCATTTAACAATTCCTTTTTAATTGTTTTCATTCCTTCTAAGTCTGCAAATTCTTCTTTAGGATGAAAACTGATGTTTGTTGGAATTGCAATTTCTCCATCCAGAATAGCTAAAATAGCTGACGGTTCCTGATCTAATCCTGTGATTTCTCTTACTGCTTGATCAGAATCTACAAATTTAACCTGTTTGAAATATTTCCAAGTTCTCAATTCTTGCTCTATCTGTTTGATGTCAGCGTCCGAATATTCTGGCTGAAAAAATATATCTGCCTGAAGACTTTCTTTTGCTTGTTTTTGAATAGAATTTAAAGCGAATGATCCACCAACAATAATTGCAATGATAAATAAAACGAGAGAAATTCCAATAACCGTTGAAACATAGCTCGTTCTAACTCCTCTTTTACTGTATTTATCTGCTGATGAACTCATTGTTGTATTATTTTCGTCAATAAACTACGAAATTAAGTAACGTTCTTCAAAGAATTCTATACGTTGAATGAAAAATACAAACATTCATTTGTTTGAAATGGCATGTTGTAAGCATAATTGAAGATGAAAACAATTAAAAACTTACTTTAATTTGTCCAAACCAGCATTTTTGTATTCATCAGAATTCAAAATCTCAATCGCTTTTTGTAAAATTTCATTGTTGTCATTGATAACTTCATAAAATTGAGGTGTATCGAATAAACTTTGAGCAAAAACAGCTTTCATATTTAAAAGCAGTAAATTTTTACTTGTTGCATATTCTTGTTCGTTCATTTCAATTTCATGTTCTTTTTTGATGTATGAAAAGAAGTTATTCATGAACTCGTCTGAAAAATTAAATTCCTTTTTAAACTTTTCAAAAGTCGGATATTGTTGTTTTAAAGATGTTCTGTTAGTATTCACATATTGTGCAATATATGGGCTAATTCCTCCTTTTCTGATAATATTTCTAAAAAATGGTGTAACAGCCGAAGTGTCATATGGAACAAATACATCTGGCATAATTCCACCACCACCATATACAGTTCTTCCTGTAATAAGTGTTTTAACTTTTAACGAGTCGTTTAGTTTGATAGAATCTTTATGATAATACTCACCATGTTCAAATCGATTAACTAAATCTTTTTTATAGTCTGCATTATCTTCATAAGGTTTTTGAATGAATCTACCTGCAGGTGTAAAATATCTGGCGATAGTTAAACGAATTTGAGATCCGTCAGACAAATTGATAGGACGTTGTACCAATCCTTTTCCAAAAGTTCGACGACCAACAATTAAACCACGATCCCAGTCTTGAATAGCACCTGAAACAATTTCACTAGCTGAAGCAGAATTTTCATTTGTTAGAATAATCAGTCTGCCTTTTTCAAAAGCATCTTTTTTTGCTGTATTAAATTCTTGACGAGGTTGTGCACGACCTTCCGAATAAACGACTATTTTATCACCAGAAAGAAAATGGTCAGACAATTCATGTGCAGCAGAAAGTAATCCACCACCATTGTTTTGTAAATCTAGAATAAGGTCTTTCATGCCTAATCCTTTCAATGTTTTAATTGATGCTTCAATTTCTTCAGTTGTAGTTCTGGAGAAACTATTCAATTTTATATAACCAATATTTTTATCAATCATATATGTTGCATCAACAGAGTGAACTGGAATTTTATCTCTTGTTATTACAAATGAAATAGGTTGTGATTCATTTCTCCTTATTACATCGACATTTACTTTTGAGTTTAAATCACCCATTAAACGTTCTCTGATTTGAGAATTTTTTAAACCTACACCTGCTATTGTTTCCCCATTGACTCTTATCAATTTATCTCCTGCTTGTAAACCAACTTTTTCAGAAGGTCCACCAGGAATTGTTTGCATGATTGTGAATGTATCTTTAAACACTTGAAAACGCACACCGATACCTACAAAACTCCCAACGATTGATTGATTGGCATCATCTACATCTTCTTTGGAAATATATGTTGAATGCGGATCTAGTTCTTCTAACATTGCGATGACAGCTGCATCTAATAATTTATTATTATCTACATTGTCAACATAGTATCGATTTACATAACCGTAAACTTCTTCAAATTTATTTAAACCTCGACCTCCCTGAGAAAAGCTAATAGTTGAAATGGAAAGGCAAACTATTGGTAATATGAAATTTTTCATCAATGATTAATTTTTACTAAGTACTGTGAAGTTAACAAATTTCTTGCCTGATTCAACTAGAATTTAATTGAAAGGATAAATTTTAGCTTATTTTAACTCAATTTTGAATGTGAAATCAACCACATTTCCTTCTTGTGGAGATGGAGCCATTCCATATTTTGTTCGGTCGATAGCTGCTTTTCCTATAAATTGTTGTTTACCATTACTTTCACCTAAATATTTAATAAACACTTCTTCTGGTTTTGTTTTTCCAAGCAAAGTAAATTCTCCAATTAATGTATAACCATCGTCTTTTTTCTCTGTTTTTGATGATTTAAATGACATGATTGGGAATTTTATTGCGTTCAGATATTTATCTCCCATCACTGATTCATCTCTCATAGAATTAAACGTAGTTAATTTTTTTGTAGATAATTTTACATTAAATTTTGCGGTTTCAATAGTCGTTCCAAAATCAACAGTTCCTTCAAAATTTGTAATTGCTCCTTTTGTTACACCACCTTTTGGCCCCATTTGAAACTCTAGATTTGATGTTTCAGGATCAATTGTATATTTCCCATTCAATGCTTCAGCTGCAATCCCTTTAGGTTCTTCTACTTTTACTTCATTTACATCCTGCTTCGTTGTCGTTGATGTTGTTGTTTCATTGTTTTCTGCTCCAGCAAATGGATCACTTGGCAATAACATTCCAACAGTTAAAAATACTGGGAATAATATATTTGCTGCGTATGGTGTTTTGGAAGATGTATTTATCAATGCCATTGCTAAGAAACCAGCGATAAAACTTTCTACACCTCCATAAGCAGGGTGAATGTTATTAAGTACCGTAATTAATCCAACAGTTAAAAATCCTAGGAGAATGAATACTAATGCAATAATTGTATTCAAACTTTTTGTTGCTAAGCTTGTTAAATAATATGATCCAGCTCCAATAAATAAACCTGCAATTACTTTTCCGATTGTTAAATCAACCCCTTCTAATGAATAGTTTCG
>DAIOWV010000036.1:16300-21834 GCA_036758285.1 Taishania sp.
AAAAAATGAAATGGAAGCAATAGCTAACAATGTTATTAGAAATGCATCATTTTTTGTTTTCGTAAAACTGTTATATATAAAGTATCCAATAGCCAATAACAATATTCCATACCAAGAAGCAAAAAATGTAGCTGGAATCAGAAATAATCCTGTAAGAACTGCTCGTGCTGTTGTATGTAATTTAATGTTGTCTTCTTCTTTAAAAAATGATTTTAATAGTTGAGTTATTAAAGTCGCAATTAATCCGATTGCTAATCCAAGAACGATCAATCCAACTATTTTTATATCATTAAAACTAATTGAATAACCTTCAAATTGTAATTCATTTTGACCAACTATGAATAAAACAATAGTTGAAATAGCTGGAAAAGCCCATCTCCATGCTTTGTTTTTAAATAATAAAGCAAAAGCAAGATTAAGACCGATAAAACTACCCAATATTCCTGTTGCAAGAATACTATTTTCTTCAGGTGTAATTCCACCTTGTAATAATTGAATGGAAAATAGTGTAAACAGTAAATTAACAATAGCTTGTATTTTTTCATTTCTCTTTAAAAAGATTGCTAAACCTACTATAAGTAGTGTAATTCCTGAAATAATGTATGTACTTGAGATCATTTAGTTATAATTTTTGACAAATGTAAATAATAATTACCAAGGTAAATAAAACAAATGAATATTTTTTACAAAAAAAAACAGCCTTATTCCAAAAGCTGTTTCTTCTTGAACACTCATGTTCATTCTTTTTAATGAATAGTAGCTGAGTTTATTTTAGAAAACGCGAGTTAAATTTTCATATCTCATTAAAGAGTTGAACAAATGTATAGTAACATTTTCGAATAAAAAATATCTACCTAGGAAGGTATGTGAAATTAATTTACTTAAAAACAATGCCTTAAATTAAAACCAGCTTATTTCGTCAATAAAATCAAGTGTTTTGTTAGTTTAAAAATTTTATCTTTTGATTATTTTTTTTCAAATGAATCATATAAAATTTGAAATTATTATCACTATTCTGTACAAAAATGAATTCTCAAAATTTTATTCAGAAAGATGAATCATTTCATAAGTTTGTTTAAAATCCATTTCAAAATAGTATTTTCGTAGTTGAAAAATGAGTGATAGCAACTTTATAGATATTAAAAAACTTGTAAAAAGTAAGAATCCAAAATTGGCGAAACTAATTCCTGGATTCATCTATAATTACTTAAAAAAGGTTTTGCACCAGGATGAGATTAATGATTTCATGGCGAAAAATGGGCATTTAAAAAATGAATTTTTTTGCTCAGCCGTTCTCAATGAATTTAATATAAAAATTGAAATAGAAGGAATAGAAAATATACCAGTAGATAAAGGTGTAATTCTAGCAATGAATCACCCTTTAGGAGGTATGGACGCTATGGCTCTAGTTCATGGATTGCAAGAAAGGAGAAAAGACATTAAATTTATTGTAAATGACTTGTTGTTAAACCTTGCTCCTTTGAAGGAACTTTTTGTAGGTGTAAATAAACATGGATCTAATGAGCGTCAATTGCATGTACAAATGACAGAATTATTTTCCTCAGATGCTGCAATTGGAATATTCCCAGCAGGATTAGTTAGTCGACGAAAAAAAGGAGTTGTTTCTGATTTGGAATGGAAAAAGACATTTATTCGTTATGCAAAACGTCATGACAAACAAATAGTTCCTATTTATATTGAGGGAAGATTATCAAATTTTTTCTACAATCTTTCCAATTTCAGAAGCTTTATCGGAATAAAAGCAAATATTGAAATGTTATATTTATCCGATGAATTATTTAAGCAAAGGAATAAAACAATTCGATTTGTTGTTGGAAAACCAATTCATGTATCTGATTTCTCAAAAGAAAAGTCGGATGAGGTAATTGCGAATGATATCAAAAATAATGTTTACCTTTTAGGTAAGAAATAATAAAATTTAATTAAAATATTCAGTGATGGAACCAATTATTGAGCCAATTGACAGACTTCTGCTCAAATCAGAATTGACTACGGAACGGTTTATTCGTGTGACCAGAAAAGGTGATAATGAAATTTATGTTGTTAATTTCCATAATTCTCCAAATGTTGTAAAAGAAATTGGGAGATTAAGAGAAGTAACATTTCGTCATTCTGGTGGTGGAACAGGATTAAGTATAGATTTGGATCATTTTGATACAAGTGAAAATTGCTACGAACAATTAATTGTTTGGTCGCCAGAAGATGAGGAAATAGTTGGAGGATATCGATTTATTCGATGTGGAAATGCTATTTCGAAGGGTGGAAATGTTGCTTTGTCAACAACAAATTATTTCAATTTTTCAGATCGTTTTGTAAATGATTATTTACCTGTTACAGTTGAATTAGGAAGAAGTTGGGTTCAACCTTTGTTTCAACCAACTGTTAATCCTCGTAAAGGTTTATTTGCTTTGGATAATATCTGGGATGGATTGGGAGCAATTGTAATTACGAATCCGGATATTCGTTATTTCTTTGGAAAAGTGACAATGTACCCAACATACGAAAGAGAAGCACGAGATTTTTTATTACATTTCTTAAATTATTTTTTCCCGGATAATGAAGAATTGATTAAACCCATTCATCCATTAATTTTAGCCAATAATAAACCTTTTGAAGAATTAAAATCGCAGAATTTAGAATATAAAGAAGCATTTAAAATACTCAATTCATATGTGCGTGAAAAAGGTGAAAATATTCCTCCTTTGGTCAACATCTACATGAATTTGTCTTCGACAATGAAAACCTTTGGAACAGCTGTTAATCCTGACTTTGGAAATGTAGAAGAAACAGGTATTTTAGTGACAATAAATGACATTTATCAAGATAAAAAAGAACGTCATTTAGATGCTGATTTTGGTAAAAAGAGAGAATAAATGTCTTTTAAATCTCCTTATTTAAGTGCTAAAAACAATTTTCAGAATTATTTATTAGCTCTGATTTTTATTGTAGCAGCATATATTGTCGGTAATCTACCTTCACTTTTTGTTTTTTCGCAAAATCAAACAAATTCTAACGATATTGTTGAGGTTTTGCAACATCAAGTTGGTTCTACCAATACATTTACCCTGCTTTTATTCCCATGGATATGCGTTTTTTTTATCGTACTAATAGTTGCAAAATACATACTTAATTGGCCAATTGTTTTCTTATTTACAAATCGATTAAAATTTGATTATAAGCGATTGTTGTTTGGCTTTTTGATCTGGTTTATAATTTCACTACTTGTTTTTTTTATATCTAAAAACGAATTTGTATTATCCAATTTCAAACCCGAGAAATTTTTTCCACTTTTAGTTGTTGCATTTATTGTGTTACTAATCCAATGTGCAGCAGAAGAGTTGGTATTTCGTTCTTTTCTCTTAAAATGGTTGGGGACAAAAATTTCAAGTGGATTGATTCTTTCAATTATTACAGGTGCAATTTTTGGATATTTACACGCATCAAATCCAGAAGTTGAAACCTTGGGGAAGATTGCACTGGTTTACTATATTGGAACAGGTATTTTTCTTGGATTACTTACTATTATTGATGATGGTTTAGAATTATCAATAGGCTTTCATTTCGCAAATAATCTATTTGCAGCTTTAGTTGTAACAAGTAATTGGCAGGTTTTTCAGACAGATGCTTTATTTTTAGATACTAATCCACCTTCATTCACAGGAGTAGATTTTCTTTTAGCTTTTGGTGGACAATTATTCTTTTTCCTTATTTGTTGGTTTGTTTTTAAATGGAATTTGAAAAAAATCATTTAATAGTGGGCTAATTTCACATCAAAAGATGAATGGGGTTTATAGCTTTAGAACAGGATTTTTACTCTAATTTATTAACAACTATTTTGTGAAATGTATAATTCATAGATTTCATTTCAAGTATTCTGAATTCAGCATTTAAAGTAGGATGATTAATCTTAAATGTGAAAGAAAAACATCCTTTTTGCTTATCATAAGTTGCTTTGTTAAGATATTTTGCAATTAATACATTCTTCCCTGCATTGTATGATATATCAGCTATTATTTCATTTTTTAGATGATCAATATCAATTCCTGATAAATAATATTCTATTTTATATTTTCCAATTCCCAAAGAATAACCAGGACCAAATATCGAATGACTAGTCCTTCTTTCCTGATTATTAAATGTTATACTTCCATCCTTGTTAGTTACTCCTCCAACTTGAATGAGTTCGTTTGCATTTAATTCGAAGTTCGTTTTTTCGTCCTTTAACAAAACTTTGTATTCACACAAATTGGATCCAGCAAGAGAAAATGGATTTCCTTTTTTAATCAATAAAAATCCAAATTGATTTAATGTATCTGGAAATGAATCCATCCACATATCACGGGAGATAAATAGTTTAGGTTGTAGAATAACACTATGAACAATAGAAGGGTTTTTAACATCAGAATCCTGATGAGGGGTACTCTTTATTTGTTTAGGATTGGCAATAGACAATTTGTAGGAGTCCCAAAAATCAGCAATTATTCCAATTTCACCAAGTTGATTTAATTCCCGGACATAAGAAGCTGTAGACCTATATTCACCATATTGTGAATAAATTTTAGTTATAGGGGAGATATTAATAATAAGAGTACAAAGAAGAGTACCTATAAAAACAATTTTGTTATTTAAAATAGATGATCTATCAATACTTATTAATATAAATAATAAACAAGATATATAAGGAGCGACAAAATACCAATATCCCATTTGATTTAAATATACCCAGTGAGAAAGAAAAATTACAAGCATTATTCCAGTAAAATCAGCAAGGAAAAAATTCAGCCAAAAGTCTTTAAAAGTAATAATTGAACGAATATTTTTAATCAAAAGAACGATTGCTAGCAAAAAGAAGAGCAACATAACCCAAGCTCCGGCACAAACATAAAAGTTTTCTCTGAAATCCAGAAGATGAATAATTCCCCCAATAACCATATTAATAGCTTCCTTTATTTCTGATAAAGTATTAATGGAAGCGAATTGTTGTGATACTCCTGTCGCATATGTCTTCAACTTTAGTACAACTAAGATAATGGCGATCATGACAATTCCGTAAGTAAGAAAAACAGGTGTTTTTTTATAGTTAAGATCTTTGTGGAAGAAAAAATAAATACCTGTAGCAATACCAAGTGTTAATAATGTAATGTACATCAGGTCGGAAATCCATACGGCACAAAACCAGATTAAGGCAGTTGCCAGTATATTCAGAAGGTTTTTCCGATTTTTTAAAAAAGATTCTTTCAGGTTTATTCTTCTCAGAAATAGTAAAGAAAAACCCAACAAACCATAGCTCAATCCTAGCGGAAATACATTTAAATCGATAAAACGTTGATAGGGAAAGAACCATGCAAGTGCAAACAGAAGAATTGTTGTTTTATGTTTGAACAATTTTGAATATCCGATAAATCCTAGTGTAATAACAAGATAATTGCAGATAGAAACAGCTAACAGAGGACTCATCCCCATTTTAATAAATGGCTGGCTGATAAGAGGTATGAATGAACCTAACCTATCCT
>DAIOWV010000036.1:21844-27195 GCA_036758285.1 Taishania sp.
GATTCCACCAGTAAATATCATGAGGCAATGAAAAAGAATCTGCAATCAGAACATTGATAGCCATATCAGAATTGACGAGTGGATAAAATGCTGAAGAGAATAAAAAAAACGAACTTATTATTAGAAGGATAATTAATAAGTAATAAACAATTGATTTTAAATCAAATAATTTTACTTTACTTCGCGGATTTTCTTTAAACATATTAACATATTTAACTCATCAAAACTATGAAAAAATTATTATTCACACTTGCTTTATTTCCAATCATTTCCACTGCTCAAAATACATGGGATGGTTCAACGATATCTACCCACACAAATGGAACTGTTGGGATAGGTACAGTCCCAGTTTCGAATTCAGGGCTTCGAATCAATAATTCAAATCGAATATTTGGAATTAATAATGAAAGTACTTCTAACTTGACAGGAACACAATATGGTATTTATAATTATGTGAGTAATACAGCAGCAACAGGAACTAAATACGGTATTTATAATTATTTGACAGGTCCGTCTCCTAATAAATACGGTATTTATACAAATGTGACAGGCTCAGGATCTGGAGCTGCAGGTAGTGGATTTCCAGCAACTTCATTTGCATTGTATGCAATAGCTACTGGTGAAGGAACTAGAGCAGGATATTTTAAAGGAGATGTCGAAATGAATGGTTCAAATACTATTTATGCATCTAACAATGGTAATAAAGTTTTAATGTATGCAAATCGAGGTGGTACTGATTATGGGTTATCTATTTTAGTAAACCGTACAAACAATCAATATGATTGGGATTGGGCAAATTCTTTTTATATAAGTAGAACTCATATAACAAAAGGAATTAATACAACAGAAAAGGCATTTGTTATACAAAGAACCGATCTTTCTCAAGATGTCTTCCGTGTATATGGAGATGGAAAAGTTTTTGCCACGGAAGTAAATGTGAGACTTGCAAGTAACTTTCCAGATTATGTTTTCTCACCTGCCTATGATTTACGTTCAATTGATGAGCTGAATAATTACATTCAAAAAAATGGTAAATTACCCAATATGCCTTCTGCAACAGAGGTTGAAAAAGAAGGTTTGAATGTAGGAGAAACATCAAGATTATTGGTTGAAAAAATAGAAGAATTGACATTGTATATCATTCAACAACAAGAAATAATAAAAAATCAGGATAAGAGATTGAAGGAATTGGAAGAGAAAATGAAATAAGTAAAATAGTTGATTTTTTTACCTAAAAAACGTTTTTTATCAACACTCGATAACATGAAATCACTATTTTCTATTTTGTTTGTATGCTTATTTATACAAACAATAACCGCGCAAATTAACGTATTTGAATGTAATTCATATACAAATCAAATAACCCAAGCAGAACTAAATGCAGTACAAGAACATTTTGGAACATGTATTTCTCTTGCAGGAACACAGAGTATAAATGTTACAGGAGGTGCAAATAAAGCTGTTTATGCATCAAAAGACATTCAACTTAAAGAAAATTTTTATGCGGGAGGTTTTTCAGCATCAGGAGGATTGCGTTTGGTTGTTAAAGACCCTACAGAGTATTAGATGTTGCTGTTATTAATTATTCTACGTTAAATCAGGTTTCAAGGTATAAAAAACTAGAATTTGGAGTAGGACTTCCAACTGCTGTTTTAACACGTGTGAATCATTTTTTATTGAATGAAGGAACTTATCCAGATGAGTTAAATCCTTTTGTAGAATGGGATGTAGATGTTGAAGCAACATTTTTTCATCCAGCTACACAAACCGTAAAAACAATTGATGGTTATTATCATAGAGAATATATTGAAAACCCAATAACAGATGATTGGGATGATGTGGGAACAGCTTATCCTTTCAGAATACGTTATGCACCACCTCAAAATGGAAAATGGATTGCACAGATAACAATCAAAATAAATGGACTAATTGAATACCAATCAGAAAAATTTGGTTTTCATGTCGTTGAAAGTGGTGATCCTGGTTATGTGAAAGTACATCCAAATCGAAAAAATTTGCAAAGAGGAACCAACATGATTTTTCCGGTTGGACATAATTTTTTTGAAGCAGATGGCGGTGCTGCTTGGGTGGGGAGTGCTATCGGAAATAATTTGTTTGGTACTCAACGTACAAAAGCATCAAACACCTTAGTGTGGGATAAGTACTATTCAAAAGTTGAGAATTATTTTCAAAGTGGAGGAAAGTACATACGAACTATTCAGGTGCCTTGATGTACTTTGATTGAATTTGAGAAAAAGGGAAATTATTATGATCGTTTGCACTATGCTTGGGAACAAGATAAACTGTTGGACTTGTGCGAACAATATGATGCCTTAATGATGTTCAATCTTATGATACATCATTCTTTCGAAGAAAGAGGAAGTTACCACTTAGATAATTGGGATTGGGGGAAATGGATTAATCACTATGAAACTAAAGTACCAGAATATACCGACACGAATCTTGTTTATTGTTACAATGACAACCCACAGGAAATAGGTGGAAAACAACCTTATGAAGCCCTTATGTTGGAAAACGATTTGAAATACCACGAACAACGTACGCGTTATTACATTGCACGTTATGGTTATTCAACAAAAATTTACGAATTTGAACTTTTGAGTGAACCATTCAATGTTGGAAAACATGGTAAGACAGGTTACCAACCCTATTTTAATTCCACACAGCAATCAACTCTATTCAATGCTATTGAAACCTACCATGGTAGATTGAGTTGGTACATCAAAGAAAAGACGAATCATACAGAGCATTTATTGGGAGTTGATTATTCTATGGGTGTTTGGAAAACTGATCCTAACGACATAAAAATGGATCAGAGCTTACACCATGGAAACATTGATATTATCGGAATTAATGATTATACGTATTTGTATCATAAATACATTATAAAAAAGAATGGTAACAATAATTCATTTGAATCTGATGAAAATAGCCGTGCACGTGCAGTTAAAGAATTTCAGGCTTGGGTGAATAAACCTGTTATTTTCTCCGAATTCGGAGATGGGGACGACATCCATAATTGTTCTGGTTATACAGGCTCTTTTGTTGATATTATGTCAGCTGGATTTACTGGAGTAGCTGGTTACAATTTATGGGAAGGTAGAGACTCTAATCAAAATTTTTTATGGCCGGCTACCATCCGGGCACAATACCACATGAATGGTACAGATGTGATTACAACATTGAGTAATGGAAATGGTGGATGGGTACAGGGAAGACAACATGAAAAGGTTTATAGTTCACATGTTTCAAAAATTAAAGAATTACAATACTATATTTCACAGAATAAAGAAAGGTCTGTTGGATATGTTCGTAATCGAAGCTATAATATACATACCAAACGAACAAATGATACTTGCAATGTGATGTTATTGAGGTTCCAAAACATCAGGAAACGATAAATACTTTTAATCAAATACCTGTTAATAGCTTATATAATTTTGCATGGGACGATGGCCCAATTGGTAGTAGGTTAAAGGTACAGGGGCTTAAAAACAACACGAATTATCAGGTAGACTGGTATTCATTCAAAGAAGGCTGGTATCTGGGGAGTGATTGCAGAAATACAATAAATGGGGAGCTTGTCTTGCGTTTTCCAAAACTGTTTGTAACTCCGAATGAAGTGGAACGCCCAATGGTCTGGTTTGTTGTTCGTCAGCAAAATTGTCAGGTTGGAATGGTTCCTGTTGAAGAAAATCTGATTTTGAGAGAACCATTTGAGTTGTTAGGCGCAGAAATAAACGACAATCAGAAAGAGGTCGACTTAATTGTTGAATCTTTTGGTAAAGATCAATCGATTATTTATCTCAATCCTTTTGATAATTATTTGATTGTAGAATCCCGTGTGGATGATCTTATACAGATTCAGGACATAAATGGTAAGATTATCCACGACCAGCTCATAACAAAAGGAAATTCCAGAATAAATACACAGAATCTATCGAAAGGAATCTACATTGTAAAATTGGTTAACCAGGGAATTCAAACTAAATTAGTGAAGCAATGAAACAACTAATTGTCAAATATTTATTTATTTTTTTGATTGCACAACCGGTATATAGTCAGGAAAAATTTAAACTTTACACAGGTTTATCTCATGGTGTTTCCTATTATTGGTTGAGCAACTCGAACCTTTTCTCAGAATCAGATTTTAATTTAGGAGGTTTATTCAATACTCCCCATAAGGGTAGTTTTGCTGTTTATGCAATCTATCGGTTTGGAGGTTATGTGCATCCATTTAAAAATTCAACATCTTATGTTCTTACTCCTTATGTCTTACGTTATTCTGCATTAGGAATAGGAGGGACTTACCGGATATTCAGTTCAGAAAAAAAAATAAGTCCTGTCTTTCAGTTTAATGCTCTAACGGAGTTGACACCTCGGGATACATATTCTGACTTTTATTTGGATGATTCTATGTGGCCCACGGAGATAGATTTATATGACACGGAAGACAGATATGTTTCTACCGACTTTATTGGAGATCTTTATGTGGGATGTGATTTTAAACTAATGGAAAACTTGTCTTTAAGTCTTGGATTTGGTGGAAGTTTCAGATATGTCAGGGTTTCACATTTTAATGGTTTTGATGTAAAAACGTTTTTTTCGTTGTATGGAAATAATGCAAGATTGGGATTTAATTATACTTTTTCAATAAAAAAACGATGAAAAAACATCTTTTTTTACTATTAATAAATGGTTTTGTTTTTGGGCAAGACTCTGAAAATATTACACATAAAGAGCGCAAGGTTGTGCCTATTATTGGTGCAGGTATTGAGTTTAGTAATTATTATAACAGTAACGATAATCAAGTAACAGTATTAAACAAATATCAACTTTCAGGAGGCATACAATTGAATAACAGAATGGATGTAGCAGTTAATCTTGGTTTTTTGAATACACGTTATACAAATGATAAACAGGTTAAAAAACTGGAAGCAATTCCTATGTCATTAATTTTACAATATAGCCTTATTAATAAAAAATGGTTCAGTTTATCATTACGAAATGACATAGGAGTAATGTTATTTTCCAATGTTAAGGGGAGGATTATTAATAGTGAATTCGAAATATTACAACCAGAATATTATGGCTATACGTATAACTATAATACTAAACTTTTTCATAAGTGGGTATCGACTTTTTCCAAACAACTTATGTTTCTTTTAAAGTTAAAAAATTATATTTGGATATAGGTGGAGGAATTAACATATTAAATTTTCAGATAAAATATGCGGCATCGAATTCTAACTATTCAGCTTTGGGTATAAATTTATATTCTGGAATGAGATATACGTTAATTCCTCCACCTATATCCAAATATAATTTTT
>DAIOWV010000036.1:27205-30406 GCA_036758285.1 Taishania sp.
CCCTTTTGATGTTTATTTCGATATTGATAGTAAAAGATGTATTAATGATACTGATATAGTTTCACATAAAATCATAAAAAAATGAAAACACATTTTCTTCTTTTAACAATTGGTTTATTAATGACATTTGGCTGTAAAAAGTTAAATAGTAAGAAAGAACTTAGAATTGATATTGGAACACAATTTCAAAATGACTTCGTAGTAATTAAATTGGACAATAAGCAAATCTTTTCTGACAGTGTAACCACAAACAATACAATAGGGAATTCAAAAATTTTAACTTTTGATTATCCTACAGGGAGTTATGATATTTCAGTTATGATAAATGGTATAGAAAAATCAGATAAATTTAGACATAAAAAGAATCGTTACATACTCATTTCATTTAATAAATCATCTTCTGAAATAACTATTTCATATCCAAAGGAAAAATACGAATATGACTAATCAAAATACTTAATTTTATTAACAACCAAGATATAAATGGTAAAAACATCTTGGAAGAATTCGTTAAGAATGGCAGTACGAGAATAAATACACAAAATCTACATTGTAAAATTGATTAACCAGGAAATTCAAGCTAAATTGGTGAAGTAATGAAAAAACATCTTTTTTTTACTATTATTAATAAATGGCTTTGTGTTTGGGCAAGACTCTGAAAATATTACACATAAAGAGCGCAAGTTTGTGCCTATTATTGGTACAGGTATTGAGTTTAGTAATTATTATCATAACATTAACAGTAATCAAGTAATTGTATTAAACAAATATCAATTTTCAGGAGGCATACAATTGAATAACAGAATGGATGTAGCAGTTAATCTTGGTTTTTTGAATACACGTTATACAAATGATAAACAGGTTAAAAAACTGGAAGCAATTCCCCTGTCATTAATTTTACAATATAGTCTTATTAATAAAAAATGGTTCAGTTTATCTTTACGAAATGACATAGGAGTAATGTTATTTTCCAATGTCAAGGGGAAGTTTTTAAATCATAGATTTGAAATAACACCAACAGAATATTATGGTTATAAGTATGAGCCAACTCAGAATAAACTTTTTCATAAGTGGGCATCAATTGTTTCCAAACAAGTAATTATTTCTTTTAAAATTAATAATTTATATTTGGATATAGGTGGAGGAATGAACATGTTAAATTTTCAACAAGGAAAAAGTACGTCCACAAAAAAATCAACCGATTCAGTTTTGGGTATAAATTTATATTCTGGAATGAGATATACGTTAGGAAAAACAAAGTAAATCGAAGATGTATTTAATGATGCAGGTAATAGATAGAACATTTGTTGACAAACATTTTACTTCTGAAGGACAAACAAAAATAACAACTTCTCATCTTTCACAAGGATTTAATAGTATACTTCTCCAATAGCAAGAACTAAAATCTTAATTTACATTCCAAGATACGGTTATTAATAAAAATGAATTTTCAGCAAGTAATAATAGTTTTTCTAAAAAATCCTATATTCACAACATGAAAAAACTTGCACTACATTGGAAAATCATCATTGCGATGTTTCTAGGTATTATCTGGTCATTTGTTTCGGGAGAATTGGGATTAGCAAAATTCACTGCCGATTGGATTGATCCTTTTGGAGTGATTTTTATCAATTGCTTAAAGTTCATCGCCATTCCTTTGGTAATGTTTTCAATCATTACCGGTGTTGCAACCTTAGGAAAAGAAACCAATCTTGGAAGAATGGGAGCCAGAACAATGGGGTTTTATGTATTTACTACCATGTTTGCTATCACAACAGGACTTACAGTTGTTAATATTTTCAAACCAGGTGTTATTAAAGATGAAACAAAACGATTAGAAAACAGATTGGAGTATGAGATGTGGGCAAATGAAAATAAAATCGATATTGTAGATGGTCGAAATTTGCTTGCAACAGCTGATAGTATCACTCTTTCAAGAGTAAATGCAAATTGGAATGCAAAGAAAAACTCGAAAGAATATTTAGAAATGATTGAAAACACGGAAAGTTCAGCTTCTTTCAAAGAAAGAGGACCTCTACAACCGTTGGTCGACTTCATTCCTGAAAATCTAGTTTTATCATTAAGTGATGGAAACTTGATGTTACAAGTTATTTTCTTTGCTTTGTTTTTTGGCTTTAGTGCACGTTTTCTTCCGGTACATAGTTCAAAACCAATGATCGATTTCTTTGAAGCAATCAATGAAACATTTATTAAAATGGTTCAAATTGTAATGAAGGGAGCACCTTTTTTTGTTTTTTGCTTAATGGCTGGTGTACTGACTAAAAAAGCAGGTTCATCAGAAGAGTTAATTCAACAATTGAAAGATTTAGGATTTTACTGTTTAGTTGTTGTAATAGGCTTACTATTTACACTTTTTATATTTTATCCAACATTGATGAGGTTTTTTGGAGTAAAAATTCCATATGTTAAGTTTTTTAAAGAAATGAGCCCAGCGATGATTTTAGCTTTTTCTTCGTCATCGAGTGCTGCTGCTTTGCCTGTTACGATTGATTGCGTTGAGAATCGATTGGGAGTACCTAAAAAAATTACTGATTTAGTTTTACCAATTGGAGCAACATTAAATATGGATGGAACTTCTTTGTATCAAGCTGTTGCCGTTATATTTTTAGCACAATATCACGATATAGACCTTACATTTACACAGCAAATGGGTATTATAATTACTGCAACACTAGCCTCCTTTGGTTCTGCTGCAGTACCAGGAGCTGGACTTATCATGTTAATAATGGTACTTTCATCACTTGGTTTAAATCCTATGTGGATTGCATTAATATCACCAGTTGATCGAATATTAGATATGTGCCGAACAGTTAATAATGTAGTAAGTGATGCTGTTGTTGCAATCGTCATTAATAGAATCGAGGAAAAACAAGTAAAAATCATTCCTCCTGAAGAATACTAGTTTATAGTATACATAGTAAACAAGCCGTATTAATTAATACGGCTTGTTTACTATCTAATAATATCAGATAATCTATAAATATCATATTAATTCATCTTTATAATATATATCATATATAGATCTTTTTCCCTTTTTTCGTTGATTAATGAGTCTTTTTTATTTTAAATCAAAAAAATATTTAACTATAAACATTGGGTTTACAGTAACTTACTTTCAGATGAATAAAAAACTCAAAAAAAACTTTGGAAAAAGCTTGTTGAAATGAAATAAGTGTGTAC
>DAIOWV010000037.1:0-6262 GCA_036758285.1 Taishania sp.
CATCCATTAGATTTCCTCGAACTGTTTCAACTTTTTCAATTTGGAAAACACAAAAAGAAATGACAGATATGGTACATGGACATAGTAAAATACCACAACCTAAACGTCATATTGATGCAATGAAAGAACGAAGTAGAAAAGATTTTCACTTAGAATTTACAACACTACGCTTTATTGCTATTTCTGAGCACGGCAATTGGAAAAATAAAAGTAATTACCTTCCATCAAAAGAATAAGTTAAATGGAACGAGCATTTACAGTACAAAAATTTCAAGATTGGTTTACACAACAATGGGTTATTCTTTGGGGACAAAAAATTATACCTAATGATGTTCCATGGTTAATGGGGCCTTTTGGCGAAATTAATGGTATCGGTGAAAATTTCATTTATCAATTAGCGGAAAAAGAATCTTTAATAGTAAAACGGAAATCAGAAACGAAAGGATTACTTAGCTCTATTAATGCCTTAAATCTAACAGAAGATGAAATCAGTAAATTGTCAAAAACTGTTATGGATTTTTACGAACAGACTTCAAAATACCAACTGAAGTTTTATGTAAAATGGAATCCATTCTTTAAGTTCTTTGGTTTTTTGATTAATAAATTATTTAGCCAAAGAATAAACCAATTAAATATTCCGATTAAAAATATTCACGAATCAGAAGATTTAATTAGTGAAATAATTGAATTAATTGACCCACTTAAAAATGATGTTAAATATACTATTTGGTTAAGAAAATTTAAATCAACTGATAAAGTTATTTATTCTGGAATATATGGAACTTGTACACTTCCATCAGGAGTAACATGTATAAAGGCAGTTTTCCCTTTACCAAAAGGAAACGCAACTGTAATAATGAAACCAAGTATTGGCGGTCAAAAAGAACTCATATTAGATTCTTCTGGAAAGAAATTTGGTGATGCTGGATTCTACTTTTTATTAAACGATGTAAAGGGAAATTATTGGTCAAAATTTCACCCGTCTTTTACAGACAAATTAATTGTTGGTGAAAAAAAAGACTATTTAATTGCTAAACAGACTCTAAAACTATGGAATTTAACCGTTGTGCAGTTTAATTATAAAATTCATAAACTATGAAATAAACATCATTTTACAAATCAATAAAAAAAGTCCGATAGAAAATTTTCTACCGGACTTTTTTACTAAACTAGAAACTACTTAATTATGCTCTTAATATTCTTTAACTTCCTTATGATCATATGGTTCTGCAACCAATTTATCTATATCAAGTGGTGGTTTATTCATTCCCAAGAAGTTTAATATATTATCAAACATTTGATAAACCACTGGAACAACAATTAGAGTAAGGAATAACGATGAAATTAATCCACCTATAATTACCCAAGCTAATCCAGTTTTCCATTCAGAACCTGCACCTGAAGCCATTGCAATAGGTAACATACCAATAACCATTGCAATAGTTGTCATCAAGATTGGACGAAGGCGTGCATGATTTGCAAGTACTAATGCATCATGAGTCGATTTTCCTTCTGCTCTTAATTGATTTGTAAAGTCGACCAAGATAATTGCATTTTTAGCAACCAATCCAATCAACATGATTAACCCTAAGATTGTAAAGATACTCAACAGGTTGTTTGTTAACGCTAATGCTAAGAACGCCCCGATGATTGCCAATGGTATTGAGAACATTACTACTAACGGATGAACGAAACTATCATACAACATTACCATGATGAAATACACTAACAATACAGAAACCATTAAAGCAATTCCTAATGATCCAAAACCATCTTGTTGATTTTCCATATCACCTCCCCAAACATAATCAACTCCAAGAGGTTTTTCAGCTTTTTTCAACTCAGCTTCCAACTCCATTGCAACCTCACTCACAGATCGTCCAATAGTTTGAGACTGAACTTTTACTGAAGCAGTTTTGTCTCTTCGTTCCAATTTATTTGGTCCAGATTTAATACTTACATCTGCAAATTGAGTCAACTTCACTACTTGTCCCATATTGTTGATAAATGAAACATTTTCAACATCTTTTACATCACGACGATTGAATTCATCTAAACGAATATTAATATCATATTCATATTCTCCTTTTCTGAATTTACCATCCGTATTTCCGTTGAAAGAGGTTTGTAAAGTTCCACCAACAATTTGCATACTTAAACCAAGGGCTGCCATTTTATCTCTGTCAACTTTAATAGTGACCTCTGGTGTACCAGATTCAGCTGATAATTGTACCTCCGAAGAACCTGGTATTTTAATTAAGATGTCTTTTACTTTATCGGCATAAGCATATACTTCATTGATATCAGAACCAAGGATTGTCATTTCCAAAGGTGCCGTTTCAGCCATACCTAGCATACTTACAGGTGCCGTTTTAATCTTAGCTCCAACTAATTCTTTCGACAATTCCTTTTTCAATTTTGCTGCAAAAACATTTGTTGGATCCTTTCTTTGTGACTTATCAACTAAAGTAACATTGATTTCTCCTTTGTACAACGTTTTACTTACACCAGCCATACCATCAGAAGATTGTCCAACTGTTGTAATTTGAGATACAACTTCAGGTTTTTTCGCCAGATATTGTTCAGCTTTCATTATCATCTGGTTTGTCTTTTCTAAAGAAACATCCTTCGGTAACTCAACTTGTACAATAAATTCTCCTCTATCTCCTTGTGCAAAGAACTCAGCTCCAATGAATCCTCCAATTACCAATCCAAATGAAGAAAACAACAAAACTGTAACTAGTCCAAGTGTCAAAAATTTATGTCGAAGTGACCATTCTAAAATTCCACTAATCCATTTTGTGAAATTACCTAATCCTCTTTCAAAGCTCAAGATGATTTTACCTCCAATGTTTTTACCTGTTACATGCTCTAAACGCCCAAAACGAGATGTTAACCAGGGAACAATTGTAAATGATGTAAACAAACTTAATCCAACTGCAATTACAACTGTCAAACAGAATTCACGAAGAATATTTGCTACCATCCCTGTACTCAATCCAATTGGTAAGAATACAACTGCAATTACTAAGGTAATCGAGATTACAGTAAATCCTATTTCTTTTGTACCATCAATTGATGCACGAACACGATTTTTCCCCATCTCCATATGACGATAGATATTTTCAATCACAACAATCGCATCATCGACTAGAATACCTACAACCAAAGAAAGTGCAAGAAGTGACATCAAGTTTAATGAGAATCCTAAGAAATACATTCCAATAAATGTTGCTATCAATGAGATTGGAATGGCAACCATTACAATCAATGCATTTCTTAAACTGTGTAAGAATAATAACATAATCGCAGCAACCAATAGAATCGCAAGTACTAAGTCATGAACTACAGCATCAGCTGATTCTAATGTATAAAGTGAACTATCATTTGCAATTTGTAATTTTAAACCTAAGTTTTCGTACTCTTTTTCTACTTTACCGATAATTGCACGTGTATTTTTACTTACTTCAACAGCATTTGCATCTGATTGTTTTAAAACTTGCAATGCAATCGCCCCTTTTTGATTCAAACGAGCAATTTTATCAGCATCTTTTTCAGCATCTTGAACATCTGCAATATCTTTCAATCGAACCTGACCATTATCTTGTGTCTGAATAATTACAAGATTACGTAGATCTTCTATTGTTTCATACTTACCAGCTAAACGAATCAATACACTTTGATCTGGTGACTTAATACTCCCCGTTGGGAAGTCCATATTTGCTGATAAGATTGCTTGTTGAACCTGTAATAATGATAAGCTATAAGCTTCTAATTTTTGTGCATCAATACTAACTTGGAATTCACGTTGACGACCACCAATAATGTTCACTTTGGCTACACCATCAACACGTGAAAGTAAAGGTTGAATTCGTTTATCAATTAAATCAAAAAACTCAACATCAGATAGTTTTTCAGCAGTTGCCGCAATTGTTACGATTGGTAAATCATCAAATGAGAATTTATTTAATGATGGTGTTTTCATCGATTCTGGCATATCTGACATAATCGCATTCATCTTTCGCTGAGCATCAGTGATCGCATAATCAACATCTGCATCATCTTGTAATTGAATAACGACCAATGATAAACTTTCAAAAGATGTTGACTCAATTTTTTTCACTTTTTCCATGGATGCCACTGCCTCCTCGATTTTCTTCGTTACAGAGTTTTCAACCTCTGAAGGAGAAGCACCTGGATAAATAGTCGAAACGGAAATTACACTTGGAGAGAATTTTGGAAGTAACTCATAATTTAGCATTGAATAAGTTATCAATCCAAAAATTGTCAACGCCGTAAATATTACAATTACCAGCGACGGTCTTTTAATGGAAATATCTGCAATTTTCATATTAAAAATATTTATTTATAAAGGTTATCAGCAATACTTTATATTGAGTTAAAACTCTAATTTAGAGCATAATTTAACCAAGTTGGTATTACTTACTTTTAAATTTACTTTAGACTATTTTATTTAATAACCTCAATTTCAGTCCCATCAATTAAATTGATTTGACCAGTCGTAATGATTGTATCTCCTTCTTTTAATCCATCTAACACTTCAACCATATCTCCAAAAATTGTTCCTGGAGCAATCTTTCTAAGTGTAGCAATACCTTGTTTTTCAATAACGTATACCTCACCTCCATTTACACTTCCAACAAATGCTGAACGAGGAATTGCTATGATCGGATTTTGATCTCCAAATTTGAATTCAGCAGAAGCATACATACCTGCTTTTACTTTATTTTTAGCTTTTGCATTATCTAATTTAATTTCAATTGGATAATTCAAACTGTTGTCTGCTTTTGGTGCAATAAATGAAATCGTACCTGTGAATGATTCATCTTGAAAAACAGGAACTTTAATGTCAACTTTTGAACCTACAGCTAATTGTACAACTTGTCGTTCGTTTGCTGTTACATTTAATTTTAAACTTGAAACATCAACAATATTAAATAATTGCGTTCCCGCTCCAACAAATGATCCAACTTCAATCAATCTGCTATTAACAACCCCAGAAATTGGAGCTTTGATTGAGGCATCTGAAACTCTTTTACGAGCTTGTGCAACCTGACTTTCAGCGTTTCTAACCCCTAGATTAATTTCATCAACTTGTGATTGAGTAACACCTCCAGTTTTTAACGCTTTTTGCAATCTTTCTTGATCGACTTTTAATTTAGCAAGTGCATCATTTGCAGCTTGTAAATCCAAACTACTATAAGTACTTTCCACTGTTGCAAGAACTTGACCTTGAGAAACACGATCACCTTCTTTTACTTTTATTGAAAGAATTCGACCACTTACTTCTGAAATTAACATCAAATCCTGATTTGCAGCCAACTTACCATTAACACCAAAATCAACATTGATTGCTTCTTTTTTCACTGTCATTACTTTTACTGGAACAGCTCCAGTACCTTTACTAACAATATCAACTTTCGCTTGATTTTCTTTTTTATTGTTAACTAGTGTATATCCAATTCCAAATCCTGCTACTCCTAATACAAGAACTGTAATGATTATCTTTTTCATATTATTTATTCTTTGCAACAATTATTTACTAAGTAATGAACCTATTTCCCCTTTTGCCTTAATTAATTCTATTTCAGAAACTTTATATTGAAGTAAAGCTTCGTTATAACTATTTTCGGCTGTTCTAAATTCTGTTTCTGCATTTATTAAATCTGTTAAACTAGCAAGTCCTAACTGATAATTACTTTCAGAAATATCAAAAACTTCTTTTGCCAATTCTCTGTTCGCTTTTTGAACTTCGATCGTTCTTAAACTATTTGTAATTTGAAGTTTTGCATTATTAAAAGACATTGTTAATGCATTTGTAGTTCTAGACATTTCCTGTCTTAATTGACTTAACTGGATTTCTGATGATTTTACCTTTGATCTTTTTGCAAAACCATCAAAAATTGGAACAGACAAATTCAAAGAAACAGCAGACATATCAAAACTCAATGCATTTTTTGAATATAAGTTAAACTTATTACTTTGTGTATTGTATGTATAATGTCCTGATAAATATAAATTTGGAAAAAATCCTGCTTTATGAACCTTTGTTTGTAATCCTAACAATTCAGCTTGTTTATTCATCAAACGCATTGAAACTAAATTTTCTACATTAACATTTTCTTCAGATAAAATACCTTTTCCGTAATTCTCCATTTCAGAAATTGCAGTTGCAGGAATCACAATTTGCTCTTCCATCGGCATCCCCATGTAGTACTTTAAAGCACTTTCCATTTGAATA
>DAIOWV010000037.1:6309-21563 GCA_036758285.1 Taishania sp.
GCTTCAAGATTTGTTCTATTTACTCGAATTCTGTTCAATTCAATTTTAGTAACTAATCCATTTTCTACTTGTGATGCAACGATTTTTTCTAATGCATTCACTCGATTGATGTTTGCATCCAAAACCCCCATTTTTTCTCTTGTCACAACAAGTTGATAATAATTCGTTGCAACTTGTTGAAGAACATTCTCTTCACTCAACTGTGCGGCTAGTTCGTTGTATTGTACACTTCCTTTTGCCGCTTTTAATCCTGAGAAAACTTGTTGGTTGTACAACTGTTGACTAAATGTAACTTGTGTTTGTGCTGACCACTTTTGTCCTGCTCTCAAAGCTATAAATTCTCCAGGTGCACCTCCCAAAAATTCTGCTGGTAATGGCATTGCTTGAACAATTGGATTTCCAGTTATGGAACTAGTTGCGTTAATTTGAGGCAATGCACTTGAAAGTGATTCAGATACTTTCTGCTGTCCACTTTCAATGTCTAATCTTGCTTGTTTCATAACCTCACTATTTTCAAGTGCATAAGTTAAAGCATCTTGAAGCGTAATTGTTCTCTGTGCATTAACAGATTCAACTGTAAAAGAGGAGATTATAAAAATAAATGCGAATTGTTTAATTTGTCGTATCATTTTGCTCTATAAAAATCGATGCAAAGTTGGTTTATTTTAAAAGTTATTCAAAGTTAAAAAAGGTGAAACGGACAAATAACATGATTAAAGTCGTTTTCACTCATATCAATACTTTTTTTTATAAAAAAAGGTCATCTATAACTAGATGACCTTTGAAATTTAATCACTTACAATTATTAAAGTGTATCTATTGCATCATTTAAAGTAACACTTGGTCGCATTGCTTTAGATGCTAATTCATCATTTGGAAAATAATATCCTCCGATATTTTGAGGTTTTCCTTGTGAACCGATTAATTCTTCGTTAATTTTTGATTCTCCATTAGTTAATGCCTGTGCCAACGCAGTAAACTGACTAGCCAATGTAGAATCTTGTGTTTGATTCATTAATTCTTGAGCCCAATATTGTGCCAAGTAAAAATGAGAACCACGATTATCTATTTGTCCTACTCTACGAGCTGGTGATTTGTCATTCGCTAAAAATTTTTCCGTTGCAGCATCAAGTGTTTCTGCCAAAATCATAGCTTTCGGATTATTTTGAGTTTGAGATAAATGTTCAAATGACGCACCCAAAGCTAAAAACTCACCTAATGAATCCCAACGTAAATATCCTTCTTCTACAAATTGCTCAACATGCTTTGGAGCAGAACCTCCAGCACCTGTTTCAAATAATCCACCTCCATTCATTAATGGAACTATTGACAACATTTTAGCAGAAGTTCCTAATTCTAAAATTGGGAATAAATCTGTCAAATAATCACGTAATACGTTACCTGTTACAGAAATTGTATCTTCACCTTTTCTGATTCTGTCCAAAGAAAAGATAGTCGCATCAACTGGATTTAAAATACGAATATCTAATCCATTTGTATCGTAATCAGCTAAATATTTATTTACTTTTTTAATAATTTCTCTATCATGAGCTCTGTTTTCATCTAGCCAGAAAATAGCTGGTGTATTAGATAAACGAGCACGATTTACTGCCAATTTAACCCAGTCTTGGATAGGTGCATCTTTAGTTTGACACATACGGAAAATATCACCTTTTTCAACAGCTTGTTCAAAATAGACATTCCCATTAGCATCTGCAACACGAATTACACCATTCGCTTCAGCTTGAAAAGTTTTATCATGCGAACCATATTCCTCTGCTTTTTGTGCCATCAATCCAACATTTGGAACTGTTCCAATCGTTGTTGGGTCCAATGCTCCATTTGCTTTCATATCAGCAATAGTAGCAGCATAAACACCTGCGTAGCTGCGATCTGGGATAATTGCAAAAGTATCTTGTTGTTTACCTTCTGCATTCCACATTTGACCAGAAGTACGAATCATTGCAGGCATTGAAGCATCAACAATTACATCTGAAGGAACGTGTAAATTTGTAATTCCCTTATCAGAATTAACCATAGCCAAAGCTGGTCCATTAGCAATCGCTGTATCTATTGCAGCTTTCACTTCTGCTTCTTTTGCATTTCCTGCAATTTTAGCATACACCTCACCTAGTCCATTGTTTTTATTAATTCCTAATTCATTGAATAATTCACCGTATTTTTCAAATACATCTTTGAAATAAACTTCAACAATAGCCCCAAAGATAATAGGATCAGAAACCTTCATCATTGTTGCTTTTAAGTGAGCTGACAATAATACTCCAGCTGCTTTCGCTTCTTCAATAGCCTGAGCTACGAATGCTTTCAATTTATTCACATTCATCACAGAAGAATCAATTACTTCACCAGCTTTTAAAGAAGATAAACCTTTTAATTCTTTAGTTGAACCATCTACTGCGACAAATTCAATTTTAAATTGTGAATCAGCATCTACTGTTACTGATTTTTCAGTTCCATAAAAATCTCCTTCAGTCATATGAACAACTTTTGTCAAAGAATCTTTTGACCAAGCTCCCATAGAATGAGGATTTGCTTTTGCATAATTTTTAACTGCTTTTGGTGCACGACGATCTGAATTACCTTCACGTAATACAGGATTTACTGCAGAACCTAAAACTTTAGAATATGTATTCTTAATTTCTTTTTCTTCGTCAGTTGTTGCATTATCCGGGTAATTTGGAACCTTATACCCTGCATTTTGAAGTTCAGCAATTGCTGCTTTTAATTGAGGAATAGAAGCCGAGATATTTGGTAACTTGATGATATTTGCATCTGGTGTTTTTGCCAATTCACCAAGTTCAGATAGAGCGTCTGGATAATCAGTGAAGTTAGCCAAGATTCTACCCGCCAATGAAATATCCCTTAATTCAACATCAATGTCTGCTTTTTTAGCAAATGCTTTTAAAATTGGTAAAAAAGAATAAGTTGCCAATAATGGTGCCTCATCTGTTTTTGTGTAAATAATTGTTGATTTATTGCTCATTTTATATCTGATTTTTAGTGAAAAACACTGATTTTACATTCTTTTTTGTATGCTCGACAAATTTAATGGAACTAAATTAAAATTCAATCTTTTTAATCAATAAATTAAGAAATGAAAGAAATTCCTTTAGTTAATTTCAATTTTTCGAGTTTAAATAATAAAAAACACCTATGATACATAAAAGAATCATAGGTGTTTATCTTTAATAATCACTCATTTCTAATGAGAAGAAGAAATGATTAATAATATATTTTTCTTCTAACTTTAGCTACATATTTAGCCAAGCGAATTACTTGTTTTGTATATCCAAACTCATTATCATACCAAGCATAAAGTACCACGTTCTTTCCATCATTTGAGACAATTGTTGCATGAGAATCATAAACAGAGCAGCAAGAATTACCAATAATGTCGCTTGACACCATTTCAGGATCGTATGAGTAAAAAATCTGATTTACCAATTCTCCTTCTAATGAAGCATGTCTAATAACAGAATTTATTTCTTCAACAGAAGTAGTTTTGTTTAATTCCAAACTTAAAATTGCTAAAGAACCATTGGGCGTTGGTACACGTACTGCATTAGCTGTCAACTTATCTTTCAATTCAGGAATCACTTTCGTAACTGCACTACCAGCACCAGTAGAAGTGATTACCATATTCACTGCTGCAGAACGACCTCTTCTTGGTTTTTTATGCATATTATCCAACAAGTTTTGGTCATTTGTATAGGCATGAACTGTTTCTATATGTCCTTTTACAACTCCAAATTCATCATTAATAACTTTTAAAATTGGAGAAATTGCATTCGTTGTACAAGAAGCAGCAGAATAAATTGTTTCATTATCAATATCCAACGTTTCTTGGTTGATTCCATAAACAATATTTGGAACCTCCTTCCCTGGTGCAGTCAAAATAACTCTTGACGCTCCTTTTGACTGTAAGTGACGACTCAAAGCCTCTCGAGTTGAATAAACTCCAGTGTTATCAATAATCAATGCGTTATTAATTCCATAAGCTGTGTAATCAATATCTTCTGGATTATCAGCACTAATCATTTTAACGATTTGACCATTGATGATAATTGCCTTATTTTCAATATCTGCTTTTACAGTCCCCTTATAAGCACCATGTACAGAGTCATTTCTCAATAAAGATGCACGTTTAATAATATCCTGGTCAGAGTCTCCACGAGTTACAATTGCTCTTAATCTCAACTGCTGCCCCTTCCCTGCTTGTTTGATTAATTCACGAGCAGCCAAACGACCGATACGGCCAAAACCATACAAAACAACATCTCTTGGTTCAAATTTATTTCCAGCACCAATTTCAAATCCAACTAATTTTACAGTTAAGAATTCAGCTTTAGAAGTAAAATTATTTTTCTCTTCTAACCATTCAGCTGCAAGTTTACCGATATCCAATTTTGCTGGTGCCAAGTCCATTTTCAACAATTCTTCAGCTAGTTCTGAAGTTGTAAAAACATCAATCGATTTATGCACTACATTTCTGGCATATTCATGTAAGTTAAGAATTTCAGAAAGAGTAATATCAGTTAGGTGATTTCTAAATAATACTAACTCTACCCCTTTTTCGTAAAGTAACTCACCTACTTTACTAGTCAATTTAACGGCAGCACGTTCCCTTTCAACGTGTGATTTCAACTCGGTTTCGTAACCCAATGAAGTTTCCATTTTTACATTAAATTTAAAATTGATTATTGAATTGTATAAAAACAAAAAACTACCCACGAATGCAGGTAGTTTTATCATTATCCTAAGTATGATTTAAGCAACTTATTTCGAGAAGTATGTCGCAACCTTCGAATTGCCTTTTCTTTAATTTGCCTAACACGTTCGCGAGTCAAACTAAATTTTGCTCCAATTTCTTCTAAAGTTAAACCATGATTCATTCCTATTCCGAAGAATAAGCGAATAATTTCACGTTCTTTATCCGTCAGAGTACTCAATGAGCGTTCGATTTCTCTTTGTAAAGATTCAGCCATCAACTGGTGATCTGCTTTAGGAGAATCTGAATTTGCCATTACATCCATCAATGTTCCTCCATCTTCTGAAGTTGACAATGGTGCATCCATGGAAACATGACGTCCTGAAACATTTAACGATTCTTTAATTTTATCTTCTGGAACCTCCAATGGTTCTGCCAATTCTTCTGCTGAAGGTGGGCGTTCATATTCTTGTTCCAAACGAGAAAACGCTTTGTTAATTTTGTTCAATGAACCTACCTGATTCAATGGTAAACGTACAATACGAGCTTGCTCAGCCAAAGCTTGCAAGATTGATTGACGAATCCACCAAACTGCATAGGAGATGAATTTAAATCCACGTGTTTCATCGAATTTTTGAGCTGCTTTTATCAGTCCTAAGTTCCCTTCATTAATTAGATCGGGCAACGTCAAACCTTGATTTTGATACTGTTTAGCAACTGACACAACGAAACGAAGATTGGCTCTAGTTAATTTTTCAAGGGCTCTCTGGTCTCCTTGCTTGATACGTCTTGCCAACTCTACTTCTTCCTCTGCTGTAATCAGTTCCTCTTTACCGATATCCTGTAAGTACTTGTCTAATGACTGTGACTCACGATTGGTAATCGACTTTGTAATTTTAAGCTGTCTCATGCTCCTTTAAACCTCCTTTTGAGTGTTATTTTATAGAAAATTTGGTTGCAAAGTTACGACTAAATTATCCGATTATCAAATAATTGATAAGATTTATTTTAAGTACTCGTTCTTATCAAAAATCAAACCAAAATCGTTTATAAGCCAAACCCTACATATTCCTTACGTCCTGCTTCTGTTAATATCTCAAGTAACACACCCGTATTGCCTGAATTCAATTTTGCAGTTAATTGATCAATGCTTTTTACTGGCTCATTGTTAACCTTTGTAATTACCATTCCTTCTTTCAATCCAAGGGCTTGTAATTTCCCTGCAGTTAGTGTTTTTATTTTAACTCCAATTTCTGTGTTCAATTCTTTTTTCTCTTTACTTGTAAGGTCAATAAATGTTGCACCCAATGCCACGTTTTTCTTCACTTCTTCCTTGGAAACTAACTTCGTTTCTCCTTCACTATTTCGCAATACAACATTTACAACTTCTTCATTTCCATTTTTCTTACGTACCGTTAGAGCAACTTTATCCCCTGGTCGTCCTTTCCCTATTTCCTCTTGAAGAGCTGCAGAAGAATTTACTTCTTTAGAACCCACTTTCAATAAAACATCACCTGTTTTCAAGCCTGCTTTTTCAGCACTTCCACCTTCAGAAACACCACCAACAAAGACACCTTTTAAATTTGGCAATTCGTTTTTCTCTTTGATTTCTTGCGTAATATCAGCAATCTGTACACCAAGATAACCTCTTTGAACAACTCCGTAATCGATCAAATCACTCATTACTTTTTGAACCAAATTAACTGGCACTGCAAACGAATAACCTGCATAGCTTCCTGTCTGAGATGCAATTGCAGTATTAATACCTACTAATTCTCCACGTGTATTCACTAATGCACCTCCACTATTCCCTGGATTTACAGCTGCATCCGTTTGAATAAATGATTCAATTGGAACAATTTCCTTTTTGCTTCTATCTGCCAATAAATTTATATTTCTTGCTTTTGCAGACACAATCCCTGCTGTGACAGTTGAAGTCAAATTAAAAGGATTTCCAACAGCCAACACCCATTCACCTATACGAATGCCATCACTATCCCCAATTGGAATTGCCTGTAAATTTTTAGCTTCAATTTTTAGTACCGCAATATCAGTTGAAGGATCTGTCCCGATGATTTTTGCAGTATATTTTGAATTGTCATTAAGAATAACTTCAATTTCACTTGCATTTTCAATAACGTGATTGTTTGTAACAATATAGCCATCTTTGGATACAATTACTCCCGAACCTGAACCTGAACCGTAGCGTTTTAATTCTCTACCTCCAGCTCCTGGTCCATTAAAAAACTCTTGAAATGGGTCTCTTTGAAATGTTGTCTGTACTACTTTTGTGGTAACGTGTACTACTGAGTTAATCGAATTTTCAGATGCCTCAACAAAATCTGTTGGTGTTGCTGTTGCAGAAAAACTTGTTCGATGCACTGGTACATCTATATTAGATTGCGAAGTATAGTTACTCCCCACATTTGGAACACCATTAAACAATAAAAACATTCCTACTGGAAGTAATCCCCCTAAAAAACCTAATCCGATAAATTTTAAATTATTATTCATGACATTTGTTTTTAATAGTTTGATTTCAGTAACACAATTATAACGCCAAGTTGAAAAAAAAGTACAAAATGTCAGTGTTAAAGAATGTTAAGCATTTTAGGTGAAAAATCTAAAAAGTCCAATAAGCTGAAAATAATTTTATTACATTTGATAAACGATAATAGTAAGTATCATGGAAAATAATCAACAAGAAAAAATTTCGTTATGGAATAAGATAAAGATTGGGTTTGCTACCTTACTTATCTTCTTTATTATTGTCCTCATCTTTCAAAACTGGATAACTGTTCCACTCAACTTAATTTTAAAAACATTCAACACCCCTTTGGCAGTATTAATTGTCATTTCCTTGGTTACAGGATACTTTTGGGGAACTATTTCTGCCTATAGAAAGTATTCGAAAACTGAAAGAAAAAATCGTTCACAAAACAATATTCCTGAGTAATTTTCTGAATAAAATAGAATGAGATCAACAACAAGAGGAACCCTTTATATCATCACATTTGGATTGGTTTTACTTATCTTCATTGGTTATCGATATGGATTTAAAGATCGATATTTCAACTTGATGTCAAGTACAACAACAATTGATTTAAGGTCTTCAGATAAGGCTATTTTAATCGAAAAACATCCTGAACAACAGTCGATTTCTAAATTAGAACTTACAATTAGAGGAAAATTATCTGACAATATTACACTATATTTAAGTGAAGATGCCAAAAATACAGCCATATCCATCCGAATTAAAGCTGGAAAAGTAAATACAGCATATGTTTCAAATTGGAACAAAGATGTTGCCTATCTTTTAATTGACAACCCAAATCAGTCAAATAGTCAATTAGAAGTTGAATATCAGTTTGTTTCTGGGAAATAAATCCCTAATCAAAAAGGGGAATCAACTCTCCAGGAAGCAATTCGTAGGGAGGCAAACAAGATAACATATCCATAATTTTTAACTTTTCAGGATATTGCAAAGCATTGACTTCAAAAACAAGTTTCTTCTCACCAATCCAGGATAATTCAACAAAATGAAGATCAGAAGTAATTTTATAATACACTTTTCTTCCTGAAATCATTCGATACTGAGGAAAGTCTGTAACTTTGTTATGCATTGATAATTGAAATATTATGTCTGAAACGATTGATTACACGAAAATAGCGAATTTGATACAAGACAGCAATTTTATTTTTGCCCTAAAAGAAATAAAACAATTTGACAATTCTACAAACAACTCTATTCAGCTGACATTATTGAAATTACACTGTTTAATTGAGTTACAAAAATTGAGACCAACAAGAATTGAAGTCAATAAAGCAATGAAACTATTTCCCAATCATTATCTTCTACTTTCAGTTGACAACTATTTATTAGCTAAGAAGAAAAATTTACCAATAGAAAATCCATTAATTGATTTTTCATCTTCCTTTAGTAAATACGTAAAAAGCGAACTACCAAGTAAAGATCAATTTCAAAAATTGATGAATCAAATTCTTAATAAAGTTTATTAAAATGACAAAAAAAGAAAAAGCAATCTATATCATTGATGAATTAGAGAAATTATATCCTGAAACACCTGTTCCATTGGACCATAAAGATCCATTTACTTTATTAATTGCAGTTTTACTTTCTGCACAGTGTACAGATGCACGTGTGAACACAATCACACCAATTCTATTTAAGAGAGCAGACAATCCCTTCGATATGATAAAATTGACTGTTGAAGAAATTCGAGAAATCATTCGACCTTGTGGATTATCGCCTCGAAAATCTCAGGCCATTTTTGATCTTTCACATATTTTAATTAATGAAGAAAATGGAGAAGTTCCTCCGTCTTTCGAAAAATTAGAGCGACTTCCAGGAGTTGGACATAAAACAGCATCTGTTGTAATGGCTCAAGCATTTGGAGTACCTGCTTTCCCTGTAGACACTCATATACACCGACTTTTAACAAGATGGGGAATTACGTCAGGGAAAAATGTTGATCTGACTGAAAAAGACGCAAAAAAATTATTCCCTATGGAGAAATGGAATAAACTGCATTTACAGATCATTTTTTACGGAAGAGAATATTCTCCTGCAAGAAGTCCAAAATTGGAAAAAGATTATATCACAGTTAAAATAGGAACTAAAAAAGCACTTTTAGAACTTGTTTAACAAAATTCAGATTAATCGAGTGAAGGAAATTAAATAAAAATTCAACAATCAAATCATGAAAATTTTCCTCAATAGAAGACTGCCAGAAATCGGAATGAAATTACTAGCAGACAACAACATACAACTTATTCAGCCTGATAAAAATGAATTGAGTTATCAAGAATGGTTGTATTACTGTCAACAAGCTGATGGTATTATCAATGTCGGAAAAAACAAATTTGATAGATATTTTTTCGAACAATGTCCTCAAATAAAAGCCATTTCACTTTTTTCTGTTGGATACAATCATGTTGACATACAAGCAGCAACAGCTAGAAAAATTGCAATTGGAAACACCCCAAATGTACTTAGTAAAGCCACATCTGACACGGCATTCTTATTAATGCAATCAGTTGCAAGAAGGGCCTCATTTAATTATGATAGAGTTAGAAAGGGAAATTGGGAGTTAATACTAGATCCAATGGCAAATTTGGGGCAAGAACTCTATGGTAAAACTGTAGGAATTTATGGTTTAGGTCGAATTGGATATGAATTTGCAAAAAAATGTAAATATGCATTTGATATGAACATCATTTATCATAATCGATCACGAAATGAAGCTGCTGAAAAAGAATTGGGAGCAATTTTTGTTCCATTTGAGCAGTTGATCAAAGATGCAGATATATTGAGCGTTCATGCAAATTATACCAATAATCAAAAAGAACTTTTCAATGCTTCGATTTTCAAACAAATGAAATCAAATTCAATTTTCATTAATACAGCAAGGGGAGAATTTCACAATGAAGAAGATCTTTATACAGCTGTAAATGAACAATTAATCTGGGGAGTAGGTTTAGATGTTACCAATCCTGAGCCAATGCTTCCAACTTCTAAACTTTTAAATTTACCAACTGTTTGTGTATTACCTCATATTGGTTCAGCAACAATTGAAGCGAGAAATGGGATGGCCCAGTTAGCTGCCGAAAATATCATTGCATTTGTTCGAGGTGATAAAATGCCTTACCTAGTTAATAACGATATATATACATTATGAAGTACACAACTCTACAATTTCAATTTTTATACAAGAACATGAGCTCATAGTATAATTTTTGTAGATTTGTGATAATAACAATACATAAGATTATGTCTGTACATTCTAATATTAAACGAGTAACAACAAAAACTCTAAGTGAAATGAAAGTTCGTGGTGAAAAAATCACCATGTTAACTGGATATGATTATTCAATGGCCAAAATAATTGATACTGCTGGAATTGAAGTCATTCTTGTTGGAGATTCAGCTTCAAATGTGATGGCAGGGCACGAAACAACACTTCCTATTACTTTGGATCAAATGATTTATCATGCTTCTTCAGTTGTAAGAGCAGTAACCAGAGCACTTGTTGTTGTTGACTTACCTTTTGGTTCATATCAAGGGAATTCGAAAGAAGCCTTATCAAGTGCCATTCGAATCATGAAAGAATCTGGAGGTCATGCTGTTAAATTAGAAGGAGGTGCGGAAATCATTGAATCTATTTCTCGTATTTTAACCGCAGGCATTCCAGTAATGGGACATTTAGGGTTAACACCACAATCAATTTATAAGTTTGGAACTTACGTTGTTAGAGCAAAAGAAGAAGAAGAAGCGAAACAACTTATTGAAGATGCTAAATTATTAGAAAAAACAGGTTGTTTTGCTATTGTTTTAGAAAAAATACCAGCACATTTAGCTAAAAAAGTAGCTGAATCAGTGTCTATTCCAATTATCGGAATTGGAGCAGGAAATGGTGTGGATGGACAAGTATTGGTAGTTCATGATATGTTAGGCATTAATAATGAATTTAATCCACGCTTTTTAAGAAAATACAATAATCTATATGAAGAGATGATGACTTCATTCTCAAGATATATAGAGGATGTAAAATCTGGTGATTTCCCTAATGCAGAAGAACAATACTAAATGAATTTATCAGAAAAATACAATCTGGAAATTCTTCATGAGGACAATCATACAATTGTTCTCAATAAAAAAGCATCTGATTTAGTTCAAGGTGATAAAACTGGTGACGAGCCACTTCCGGAACGTATAAAATCTTATTTAAAAGAAAAATTTGATAAACCTGGTAATGTTTTCTGTGGAGTTGTTCATCGTTTAGATAGACCCACTAGTGGAGCACTTGTATTTGCAAGAACAAGTAAAGCACTAGAGCGTTTAAATGAACAATTCAGAGAGAAAGAAACAGGAAAGGTTTATTGGGCAATCGTTGAGAAAGCACCCTCAAAAAAAACTGAACGATTGGTAAATTGGTTGGCCAAAAATGAACAACAAAATAAATCATACGTTGTAAAAGAAGGAACCAAAAATGCAAAGCAAGCGATACTAACTTATCATTTGATTGCATCTTCTGATAAATATTATTTACTCGAGATTGAGCTAGAAACAGGAAGGCATCACCAAATTCGTTGTCAATTGGCAAATATTGGCTGTATTATCAAAGGTGATTTAAAATATGGTGCAAAACGTAGTAATCCGGACGGATCTATTCATCTACACGCTAGAAGTCTAAAATTTAATCACCCAACTTCAAAAGAAGAAATCAAAATAATTGCTCCTGTACCAAATGACAATTTATGGCAGTTTTTTGAAAAAGAGATAAAAAGTTAAATAAACAATTATGAAACTTATTTCTTTTCTTCTAATACTACTCGTTATTTCATGCAACAAATATGAATGTATAAAAAATAAACAACCTCAAATGATTGGAGAATGGCGTTATTTCTCTGAACAAAATGGATTCCATTTTATTGATATTCAATCAAATGGAAGAGGAAGTATTCGTGGAGAAAATATTCATTATGGTCATCAAGACACTCAATCTAGAGGTTGATTTATAAAAGGTAACAACTTATATTTTAGTCGTTTTTATAATAAAGTAGAAAATGAGAATTTTAACATCAATAGCTATCCTATTGAATCTCATGAATTACTAATTATTGGAAATGATACGATTAAAAACAGAGAATCTTATATGATACTTAACAGCCTACTCTATAAAAAAATCAGATAAATACAGTTTAATCAACAATTCTCCTAATTTAATAGTCTATTAATATCAAAACTAAGTTAATTTTGTTTGTATTAAAGTGATTATCGATGGAACAAAAAATCATAGAGAATTTAATTGAATTACGAAAAACAAATCCACTTGTACATAACATCACCAATTTTGTTGTAATGAACAATACTGCTAATGCTTTATTAGCAATTGGAGCATCTCCGATGATGATTCATTGTCACAATGAAGTGGAAAATGCAGTTGAAATTGCAAATTCACTGGTAATCAATGTGGGTACCTTGGATGAATATTGGGCAGAAGGTATGTTAAAAGCAAGTAACAAAGCAAACACTATCAATAAACCTTGGATACTTGACCCTGTTGGGGCTGGAATTTCATCGTTTAGAAATGATATATTACACCAATTAATTCAAAATAAGCCCACTGTAATTCGAGGAAATGCTTCAGAAATTATGGAATTGAATCAATTTGCAATTCAATCAAAAGGAGTTGATAGTACAAACACAAGTGATCAAGCAATTGAGGCTGGAATTAATCTACAAAAAGAAACAGGAGCCATCATTTGCATCTCTGGCAAAAATGACTATATCATTGGACACAATCAAATTGTTTGTATTGAAAACGGCCATGAATTAATGACAAAAGTCACAGGTCTTGGTTGTTCTTCAACGGCTGTAATAGGCGGATTCATTGCATTGAATAAAAATCCGATGATTGAAGCAATTAGTGGTGTTTCATTATTTAGTTTAGCTGGAGAAATTGCCTTCAAAAGTTCTAAAGGCCCAGGTTCTTTGCAAATGGAATTATTAGATATGCTTTACAATCTTGATGAACAAATAATCCTAGACAACATCAAGATTAAAGAAATAAATGCATAACGTAGATTTCCCATATCCACTCTATCTTGTACTTTCAGAAAAAGATTGTATTCATATGCCTATGTTAGAGGTTGCTGAACAAGCAATTTTAGGTGGAGTTGATATAATTCAATTAAGAGAAAAAACTGCGGACTATTCTGACTTTCTTTCAAAAGCTATCCAGTTAAAAACGCTAACAGATAAATATAACATTCCTTTAATTATCAATGATTCAGTTGATATTGCGAATGAAATTGGAGCATGGGGTGTTCATGTTGGAAGAACTGATATGCCCCCATCAAATATTGTCAAGTTACAGAATAAATTCAACTACATTGGTTGGTCATTAGAGGAAATTGAACAATTAACCAATCCTGAAATTAAATATGTTCATCATTTGGGGATAAGTCCTGTATTTTCAACACCAACAAAAACGAACACGATTATAGAATGGGGATATGATGGTATCGTACAAATAAAAAAAATGACGCATAAACCATTAATTGCAATTGGCGGGATAAACCATCATAATGTAAAAAAAATAATTGAATCTGGAGCAGATAGCATTGCGGTTGTTTTTGCAATTTGTGGAAGTCATTCACCTAAAAAAGCCGCAGAGGATTTTAAAAAAATAATTTATAATGCAACAAAATAAACAATACAAACCATTTTCTGTTCTTAGTATTGCTGGATTTGACGGAAGTGGTGGTGCTGGAATTCAAGCAGATACAAAGACAATTTCTTCTTTGGGTTGTTATGCAACAAACGTACTTACTGCATTGCCAGTTCAAAATACTCAAGGTGTTCAGGCAATTTTTGAAATACCAACAGATGCAATTGATCAACAACTAAATTCGATACTTGATGATATTTATCCGGATGCAATAAAAATTGGAATGGTTCATAGTGTTGAATTGGTTGAAATTATAGCTGAAAAACTAAAAGAATATCACGGACCAATTGTTTTTGATCCTGTTATGATTTCAACAAGTGGTCATCAACTCATTAAAGATGAAACGATTGAAGCATGTAAAGAACTACTTTTCCCATTAGCGACTTTGATAACCCCAAATTTAGATGAAGTCAGTGTTTTAGTTGGCCAAAAGATTGATACGGTTGAAAAAATGCAGAGTGCTGGTGAAGAAATTTTAACTATGGGGACAAATGCCGTTTTAGTAAAAGGAGGGCATTTACAGCAGAAAGAATTAATTTCTTTTTTATTACAAAAAAATCAAGCTGTTAGTAGTTTTACATCACAGAAAATTGATTCTAAAAATACACATGGATCAGGTTGCACACTGTCTTCGGCTATTGCTTGCTATCTTGCACAAGGATTTTCTTTAGAAATCAGTGTTGAAAAAGCTCAATTCTATATCGAACAAGCAATTATCACTAGCAAAGATTTGGTTATTGGAAAAGGAAATGGCCCATTAAATCACTTTTTTGACCCTAAAAAATTAATCATCAACGAATTATAACATCATGTTAATCATAGATTCTCCTTCAAATAATGCATTTTTTAATATTGCAACTGAAGAATATTTACTGTACAAATACCCAACTGAAGACATATTTCTATTATATGTGAATGCACCTTCTATCATTGTTGGTAAATTTCAAAATACACTTGCAGAAATTAACCTTGATTATGTGAATGAACAAAAAATTAAAGTTGTCAGAAGAATGTCTGGTGGAGGTGCTGTTTATCATGACCTTGGAAATTTAAATTTCTCATTTCACACCCTACTTGGTACAAATGATTTTATGGACTTTTCTAAGTTTACAGAACCTGTTGTAAACTTATTAAATGAATTAAATGTACCTGCCAAATTAGAAGGAAGAAATGATCTACTTGTAGATGGAAAAAAATTCAGTGGGAATGCCAAACTTGCAAGAAATGGAAAAATGATTCAACATGGGACATTATTAATCAATTCTCAAATG
>DAIOWV010000037.1:21669-29104 GCA_036758285.1 Taishania sp.
TAAAGAATTGTTAATCAATAAAATGTCTACTAAAAATGAAAAAGTAGAAATTTATAAATTAAGCGATGAAGACATTAAAGGAATTGAGAAGTTAGTTGCTGAAAAATATGACACTTGGGATTGGAATTTTGGTTTTTCTCCAGATTATAATTTCAAAAAAGCAATTAAAATCCCTGCTGGGTTTATTGAATTACACATGGACGTGATTAGAGGAGGACAAATTGATAAAGTGAAAATTTTTGGTGATTTTTTTGCATCAAAACCGATTGAAGAATTGGAACAAAAATTTATTGGTCAAAATCATGATATTGATACCCTTACAAATATCTTATCTACAATAAATCTAACGGACTACTTTGGAAAAGTAACTGAAAATGAAATAATTGAATTATTTAAATAAATTATTTCTTCTTTCTTTTTGAGAAATAATAAGTCGATTCTTTTACTTTATTTTCAATTTTTCGAACTCCGACACGTAATTTTTTGTCAGAAGAAAAATACCTCGTACTTAATACCACCAAAAGAGAAACACATGCAGTTGTTCCCAAAACTCCTCCATACCCTTGAAAATAAGTACTGGAGTAAAAAAACAACACACAATAAATCAATGTTGCTGCTGCAATACCTACAAAGCTCGATGTTTGCTTGAATGAAACCATTCCAATAAATGTTGCTCCAATAAAAATAATTGGAAGTGTCTCAACTAAATATGTTTGCTCCGAGATAAAAAAACGACAAATTAAAGCCGTTAATAAACTTAAAAAAGAAGATGCTTTTACACCGTGCCACTTTCTAAATCGTATTAAACAATGAGTTGAAAATGAACCCATCAACGCGAAAATTATTAAAATCAATTCATCCATAACACCAATTGAAAAATTAACGAAGCAAGACAAACTCCTATAAAAGCAAGCGTACCAGCCTTCCCACCTACTCCTTGTAACAATGTTCTAGAAAACATAAAAAAAATGGATGTAAACACACTGGCAACAATTACAAACCCAAAACTACCTGTCACATTTGTTCCCGTCATTCCAATAAATGCTCCACAGTATATAACTTCAGGTAACATTGATAAATAAAATGATTTCTTATTAATTTCTGGAATCAAAGATGCTATAAACCCCGTTAATGCTCCTCCGATTACTGGTCCAAGTCCCAATTTTTGATTGATAAAAAAAGACACCAAAGCACCAATTGGTAACCAAACAACAATTTTCAGAGAATCAGTTTGAATAGTTGGTAAATGTAAAGGTCTTCTAAAGTAAGAATACAAAACAAAAAAAAGAATGATAACTGTCCCTGCAATTACCACAAACGGTGCTTTCTGTTCAATTACAATCAGTAATAAAAATAAAAATTGTATTGTAAATAGGGAAATGATTAATCCTCTTCTTACTATTTTACGTCCCTGAATTGAATTCATGACACAAAAATACTCCTGTTTTAAAAATTAATATCAAAATTTCAAATTAAATTGTAATTTTAGTACACTACAAGCTCGGAATATTATTCCACATAAAACGAAAACATGAAACACTTTCACATCACTTACTATGTATTTTTCATTTATATATCTAGTAGTTTTGCTCAAACTATACCTTCCATCAGAACAGTTAATTGGTCATTAGCAGGACTAAAAAATGAAATACCTAATTATAATACAATAGTAAACATAAATGATCATGGAGGAATAGCCAATGGGTTAACTTCAAACAATTTAGCACTTACATCTGCAATTAATGCTTTAAACAATTTACCTGGAGTTATTTATTTTGAAGAAGGCATTTACGTTTTTGATGCAACAATAAATCTCCCAGACAATTTAATTTTAAGAGGAAAAGGAGCTGATTCTACAACACTTAAATTTGTAGCGCCTGCAACTGGAGATTTAATTAAAATCGGAGGAACTATTGATAATCAAAAACATACAACTCTTATTGATGCGTCAAAAAATCAAAATCATTTGGTTTTATCCTCAAATCATAACATACTTGCTGGAGATTATATTCATTTAACTTTAGATGATCAAAACCTAATTACTTCGAGTTGGGCTACACGAACAGTAGGGCAAATAATTGAAATTGAATCAGTTTCTTCAGACACATTATTTCTTTCAAGTCCATTGAGATTGGATTATCCAACCTCTCTCAATCCGTGGATTACAAAAATGAATCCTAGAAAAAACGTAGGAATTGAATGTTTAAAAATTCTTCGTGGTACAAACGATTCATATCAAAGTAACAATATATCCTTTGAATATGCAGTCGAAAGCTGGATGAAAGGTATCGAAAGTGACAGTTGTAACTATGCTCATATTGCAATTTCAAACAGTTCAAATATAGAAATACGAAATTCCTATTTTCATGATGCATATAGCTATGGAAATGGCGGTAAAGGTTATGGCGTGATGATTCATTTAACCTCCAATGAATGTTTAGTAGAAAATAATATATTCAAGCATTTACGTCATTCCATGATTTTACAAGCTGGTGCGAATGCGAATGTTTTTGGTTACAATTATTCAATTGATCCTTATTGGACCGAAGTTTCTCTTCCAGCAAACTCTGCAGGAGATTTATGTTTACATGGAAATTACACGTATTCGAATCTTTTTGAAGGAAATATTGGGCAACAAATTGTTATTGATGATTCACATGGGAAAAACGGCCCTTATAATACTTTTTTCCGAAATCGATTGGATTTATATGGTATTTTCATGAATAACAATCCTGCATCAGACTCTCAAAACATAGTTGGAAATGAGGTTACAAACACTGGATTCACTTACGGACTCAATCTTATTTTTGGGACAGATCATTTTTTACATGGAAACAATATTAAAGGAACTATCAACCCAACAGGAACTAACCTTTTAAGTGATTCTTCTTATTATCTAAACTCAAAACCTACTTTTCTAAATCAAGCAGCACAATTTCCTTTAATTGGAACACCAACAATTTTTAAAAGTGGAGAAAACGCAGCTAAAACCAATTTCGATAATGGAAAATTAACGTATTGTCACGAAGATCTAGTTTCCAGTTTAAGCATTGAAAATAAATCAAATGATTTAAAAATATATCCAAATCCAACAAAAGGAATAATTCATATTGACAACCAAAAATCACAAACAACTGATTATCAAATTGAAGTTTACAACTCTATTGGAGAAAAAATTCATTCAACATGGATAAACGATCAAAACTCAAAAATAAATATTGAACATTTACCAACTGGTTTTTATTTCATAGATATTAAATATACAAGTGAAAATGTAAGAATAAAAGTGATTAAACAATACGATATGAATTATAGAAAATATACCTACTCATTCAATCAAATGAAATTAAATCACTTAGCAATCAAATCGATAATTTCCTTACATGCCTTTACATCATGTACACGAATTATTCCAGCCCCTTTCAAAATTGCCAAAGTATTCAAAACCGTTGTTCCATTTAATGATTCTTCTGGTGTAATTTCTAATTTCTTATAAATCATTGATTTCCTGGAAACACCCACTAAAATTGGTTTTTGAAACACTTTAAACGCATCTAATCGGTGTAATAATTCATAATTCTCTTCAATTGTTTTACTAAACCCAAACCCAGGGTCTAAAATAACTTGTTCTACTCCACTTTCTTTTAATATCGAAATTTTTTGAGTAAAATAATCACTAACTTTTGCTAAAATATTTCCTCCTAAAGACTGAGAATGCATCGATTCAAAAGTTCCTTCTACATGCATTAAAATGTAAGGTATATTGTTTTTTGATAATACATTTAATAGTTCTTTATCAAACTGAAAGCCACTAATATCATTAATAATTGAAACTCCTTCGTCAATTGCCATTTGAGCAACACTGGCTCTAAATGTATCTACAGAAACAATTGCATTCGGAAAGTTATTTTTTAAAGTT
Organism: Taishania sp.; assembly: GCA_036758285.1. Taxonomy (GTDB): domain Bacteria; phylum Bacteroidota; class Bacteroidia; order Flavobacteriales_D; family Crocinitomicaceae; genus Taishania. The sequence continues at coordinate 25,589 of DAIOWV010000037.1, forward strand.
CTAAGTGCAGATTTAACTCGGATTAGTTCAACTTTTTCATCTACTAACTTTGCATTTGGACGAGTTGAAAAACCTCCTAAATCTAAAATCTCTGCTCCTTCTGAAAGGTATTGATTTGTCTTATCTATTAACGCTTTATCTGATTTTAGTCGACTGTCTTCAAAAAAAGAATCTTCTGTTACATTTAAAATTCCCATGATTTTTGGAATAGACAAATCCATTAAAATTCCGTTAATTTTAATCTGATTATAGTTAAATTGTGTATCTTCAACGCTTGAAATATGCATTCGATTAAATAATGAGTCAAACAGACGCACAATATACGAAAGTTATAAATATCTGTAAAGAGATTTATAGTAAAAAAACCAAAGATTATGGGACTTCTTGGAGAATACTTCGACCAAGTTCTTTAACTGATCAGTTGTTTATCAAAGCACAAAGAATTCGAACCATTCAAGAAACTGGAGAAAATCGGGTTGGAGAAACAATAGAGGGTGAATTCATGGCGATTGTAAATTACTGCATCATGGCTTTGATTCAATTAAATGAAGTTCAACTAACAGATCTTGAACTATCAGAAAATCAAGCAAATGAACTTTATGAAAAATATTACAATGAAGCTTTTCAGTTAATGCTTAAAAAAAATCACGACTATGGCGAAGCTTGGCGTGATATGAGAGTAAGTTCTTTAACTGATTTAATTCTAACAAAAATTTTGCGTGTCAAACAAATTGAAGATAACAAAGGTAATACTATCGTCAGTGAAGGAATTGATGCCAACTACTACGACATGTTGAATTATGCAGTATTTGCTTTAATTCACTTAACACAAAACAACGAAAAATAAATTCTTATGAGACAAAAAAACATGAACATCTCTGTTGCAGGAAGATCTTTTGTTTTCAACTTGCTTTTTGTATTAACAAATTTGGTTGGATTATCGCTTGTAACAATTGCTTATCACGATAGTTTTTCAGGAAATCAAACACTTTTCAAAATTTTAGGTTTTGGAATTTTACTAGTATCAATCGCTGGGCTTCTTATTTTCAGAGGTAGATTAATGATGGCAAATGTTGCTCGTTCAATAATTGGGGGATTATTCATTGTATCTGGGTTAGTAAAAGCAAATGACCCACTTGGTTTTGCGTATAAATTAGAAGAATACTTTGAAGATGGTGCTCTTGCTTACAGAATCAAAGAATGGTTTGGTGCTCCTGGTTTTTCACTTGAATTTTTAATTCAACATGCATTGACTTTAAGTGTATTAATCTGTATTTTAGAAATTGTTTTAGGTATTCTTTTGATCATCGGTGGGAAAATTAAATTGGTTTCTTACCTTTTGGTTGGGATGATGGCATTTTTTACATTTTTAACTTGGCATACTGCAACTTGTGATGCTGGAAAGAAATTTTTAGATCGAGATGTTTATGAAATGTCAAATCCATTGGCTGTTATAAAAATAAAGCAGGCAGAAACCGATAAAGAACTGAAAATCATCAGTAAAAATTCAAACGAAGTTGTAATTGAAGAGATGAAACAGCCTCAATGTGTGAATGATTGTGGATGTTTTGGTGATGCAATGAAAGGATCAATAGGTCGTTCTTTAACTCCAAAAGAATCACTTTGGAAAGATATTATCGTACTATATTTAGGAATATGGATTTTCATTGCTCAATGGATTATTACGCCAAATAATAGAAAACAAAACATTATTTTTAGTGTAACATCGCTGCTTGTTGTTGCATTTTTCTCTGGAATTTTTTCTTGGTATTTCCCATTACTTTTTGCATTGATTGGAATAGTTGGTTCTCTATGGATGTTACGTATAGGTGGAAAGGTACTAGGAAACTATTGGGGAGCATCACTTTTTGTAACACTCATTTCTGCAATCTTCATCTTCTTTGTTCTTCGTTATGAACCAATGAAAGATTACAGACCATATGCACTTGGTTCAAATCTTGTAGAATTAATGAATAATGGTGAAGAAGGTGTTTATCAAAATTTATTGAAATATGTAAATAAGAAAACGAAAGAAGAAAAACTGTTTGACTCTTCTTCACAAGAATATTTAGATTCAAAAATTTGGGAGAATACAGATTGGGAATATAAGGAAATGGTTCAAAAAGTTATTAAACCAACAAAACTGGCGTCGATAACGGAACAATTCAATCCATATATTCAAACAAAAGATTTAACTGCTAGTGAGAAAGAATTAGATTACATTAACCAATTTATTGCTTCAAACAACATTCAAATTGTTCGAGTAAAAAATTTAAGTTCTAATGATATCTATGAAGTACCAATGGAAGAGTTTACGTTAGAAGAATACACTCCTGAATTCTATCAAATTGTTGACACTTTAAAACAAGTTAATCCTGAAGTTACTGAAATCAATATTCGTGATTTTATCACAACATCGGACAATATCATCGTTTTAACATCAAAAAATATTGAAAAAGCTAATTGGGAGGCAATCGCTCGATATAAAAGCATCTTAGCAGAATCAAGAAAATTAGGTATCCCAATGGTAATGCTTTGTAGTGCAAGTAGAGAGGACATGTTAGCTTTCAGAAAGAAACACAACTTTGATATCCCAATGTTCACGAATGATGAAATTGAAATCAAAGCAATTGCGAGAAGTAATCCTTCTATGATGGTTATTCAAAAAGGAATTGTAACAGGGAAATTTGCCCACAGATCTACACCAACATTTGATTGGTTAAATAAAAATTTATTTAGCAAAAAATGAGAAAAAAAATTGTTGCTGGTAATTGGAAAATGAATTTAACTATTAATGATGCAAAATCATTATACAATTCATTTGAATCAATTGACAATAAAAGTATTGAAGTTATCATTTTCCCCTCTACCCCTTTCATTTATACGTTATTAAATGAAGGGAAAATAAAAGTTAAAGTAGGAGCTCAAAATGGTTATCCAAAAGAAAGTGGTGCATTTACAGGTGAAACTTCATTTGCACAATTAAAAAGTATTGGAGTATCTTATGTTTTAGTTGGTCATAGTGAAAGAAGAGAATTTTTTAATGAAAGTAATGAGTTTCTTAAAGAAAAAGTAGATGCTTGTCTTTCGCTAGAAATCACCCCTGTTTTTTGTTGTGGTGAACCGTTATCAATTAGAGAAACAAATACAGAAAAAACATTTGTTACTCAACAAATTGAAGAAAGTTTATTTCATCTTTCTGCTCAAGATATTCAAAAATGTGTTATCGCATATGAACCTATTTGGGCAATTGGAACAGGACTTACTGCAACCAGTAAACAAGCAGAAGAAATGCATTTTACAATTCGATCATTTATTTCTGAAAAATATGGTGAAGAAGTAGCTCAATCGATTTCCATTTTATACGGAGGAAGTTGTAACGAAAACAATGCAAAAGAGTTATTTTCTTGTCCAAATGTTGATGGAGGACTTGTAGGCGGAGCGTCGCTTAAATCAGATTCGTTTAAACAAATTATCAATTCATTTTAATGGATTACATAGAATTAAATATAAAAT
>DAIOWV010000038.1:0-25873 GCA_036758285.1 Taishania sp.
GTTATCAAGATTTGCGACGGTTTTTATTTCTAATTCCAGTCCTAAGTCTTTTGCAAACTCTCGCAAAATTTCATATTCATATCCCATTTTCTCTCCACGATAAACAAAATATGAAGTAGAACTATTTTCAGATAAAATGACTAACTTTCCTTTTTCAATTATTTTTTGATAATCTTTTACAGATTCAGGAATTTCGTCAGTTTTATCTCCATTATTTTCATTTTTAGATGAACAACCAATTGATATTGATAGTATTAATAGAAATGAAAAAATGTAGAATGAAATTTTTTTTAATGCCATGAACTCATCTTAATGAACGAAAGATACAACTTTTTTAAAAACTTTTAAATATGATAAAAGAATATTGAGTTTGTCAAATAATTAATTCATTAAAGCCTTTGCATTAGAAATGGCAGCATCATTTATTTTTTCACCACTCATTAATCGTGCAATTTCTTCAATTCGTTCAGTTTGATTTAAAGTCAATATTGAAGTTTGATTTCTTTCGTTGACAAATGATTTTTCAACTTTCAAGTGATGCGAAGCTTTTGCAGCAACTTGAGGTAAATGAGAAATAGCAAACAATTGCATGTTTTTACCCATTTGACGTAATAAAAGGCCAATTTTTTCAGCAACATCTCCAGAAACACCTGTGTCAATTTCATCAAAGAAAATTGTAGGGAGTTTGATTTGTTCAGAAATAAGTTGCTGTAAAGCCAGCATTACTCGTGACAATTCACCTCCACTTGCAGCTTTTTCGATTTCTACTGGTGCTATTCCTTTATTTGCAGAGAAGAAAAGTGATAAACTTGAGTTTCCATAAATGTGTAGACGATCACTTTTTTCAAGTCTAAATTCAAGACGTGTATCAGGAAGTTTTAATTCTGCCAACAAGTTTTGAACTTTCGTTTCTATATTCGTAATAGCATTAGACCTAGACGCATGAAGTTGGTTCGCTACTACATTTAGTTGTTTAACTGATTGATTGAACTCGACTTCAAGTTTTTCAATTTTTACTCTTAAACTTTCAGTATCAGCATTAGAATCTTGAAGTTTGTTGTACAATGCCTTCAGTTCCTCTTCGGATGAACACTTGTGTTTTACTAAAACTCGATTGTATTTGTCTAACAGTTCTGAAATGGTATTTTTTTGAAGTTCATCTAAACTTTCTGATTGCTCAATAGCTGTAGAAATTTCTTCAACAAGATCCTTTAATTCAATGATTGACGATTGTAAACGTTCTTCTATAGTAGAGTAGGAGTCTTCAATTTTTGTCAATTTTGAAGCATAGGCTTTCAATGATTGAATTTGTTCAATTACAGATCCTTCATTTCCAAGTCCATTGACAATGTTGTTTTGTAACTGTAGAATTTCATTTGAATTTTCAATTTTAGAAAGTAATTTTTCTAAATCTGAGAAGTTGTTTTTTTCGAGATTTAATTCTTCTAATTCTTTTAATTGAAAATCGTTGTAATCTTTATCTTTTTCTAATTGAGCTAATTGTTCTTTATTTGATTCAATTTCTTTTTGTAATAGCTTTGAATCTTCGAATAATAGTGCATAATCAGACTGTAATTTCTTAGTGTCGGCTAAAATATCTAATGTTTGAATTTGATATTCTTTGCGTTTTAACTCCAAGGTATTGTATTGAGAATGTATTGATATTAAGTTCTCAGTTAATTCTTTTAATGTTGCTAACTGAACAGGAATATCATTAATAAATGCTCTTGAACGACCTTGTGTTGTAATTTCTCGTCTTATTATCGTTTCTGGTTCAAAATCAATATCATTTAGATTGAAAAAATCTTGAAATTCTTCTTTTTTAATTGTAAAAACAGCTTCTACAACAGCTTTTTCACCAGAGCTACCAATAACTTTGTAATCAGCCCTTTCGCCAAGAAGGAGATTTAGGGCATTCAATAAGATTGACTTTCCAGAACCTGTTTCTCCTGTGATAGCAGTGTATCCGACTTCAAAATTAATATTCGCCTCTTGAATGAGTGCAAAATTTTTAACGATAAGTTGTTTGAGCATTATTTTAAGATTTCGTCGTATTTTTCTGAGTTAACAGGATCTAATCTTTTTAGCAAAGCCACTAATTTTGTTTTTTCTGGAGTAGGTGCATCTGAAAAAACTTGTTTCAATTCATTTCTTTTAGCCTGAATAAAAGTAGTAATATTAATTGTATTTGGTCTAGAGGCAACTACTTTCGCAAGTTTATTCAATGCTTCATACATTGCTGCTCGACCTTGTTCTTTATTTTCAACAAGTTTATCAAGTCCTAATCTATGATATTCATACATACATTCTCTTAGTGGTTCAAATAATTGATGTAATGCGTTGTCAATCACCCAATAGCGATTATTTTTATTTCCAGTTTGATCTGGACTCCAACCAGGGGCCCCTGAATTTTGAGCATTAAGAACAACATTTTGAGCTTCTTGTAAATATTGCCCTCCGTCTTTTAATCCAAATGAATCATAGTCCATTCCAATGATGTAATATGCATAAAATGCAAGCATTGAAGTTAGATTATCTCTAAATTGATTGGGAGCATAATTAAGCATTGCATTTCTAGAAAAAGCAAATGATACATTTTGATCTGCATAATTTAAAACCAAGGTATTGTAGGTTGAGTTATAAGCAGGTCTGGAACTTTGAATTTGAAACATTCCTTCGTAAACTCCAGGTTGAGGAATTGCCTGTATTTGAAACTGAATTTGACAATTGATTCTTTCTTCCATTTTAAAATTGTCTTTTGTCCATTTCGTTTCGTTCATAAACTGACGAATCACACCTTCTAATTGACTAAGCACTTCTTGTTCAACTGTGCTGACTTCAACTTTATTACTAGGTACAATACTTACAAGACAATTTAATTCTTGAGCAATTGATATTATGTTAAATGACAAACTTATAGCTGTCAGGATAATCAAACGTTTCATTTCTTGTAATTTATATAATAATTTACAATGTCTTCCGCCACATGGCTTTTAGATTTTAACTCAAAATTCGTCATTTTATTGTTTCTATCCAATATAGTAACTTCATTTGTTTCTGAACCAAACCCAGTTTTACCAGAAATAGGGGAGTTAATAACAATAAAATCTAAGTTTTTTTTGTTTAATTTTTCTTTACCAAAAGTTAAAGAATCTGTTGTTTCTAATGCAAAACCAACAAGTGTTTGCTTATCAGATTTATTTTCTCCAGCCCATTTTAGAATGTCAGGATTTTTGATAAGATGAAGTGTTAATTCTTCTTCCTTTTTCTTAATTTTTTGTTGTTCAATATCCTTTGGTCTGTAATCTGCTACAGCAGCACTAAATATACCACCATCAACGGTAGACCAATGTGTTTGAACTCTTTCCAATAATTCTTTAGCGGAAACAATTTTTTCCAATTCAATAGATGGATTGGATGTTGTTAAATTTGTTGGGCCGCTTATCAAAATTACTTTAGCTCCTTTATTTGCAAGAGTTTCAGCAATTGAGAATCCCATTTTTCCTGATGAGTGATTTCCAATAAAACGAACAGGATCAATTGCTTCATAGGTTGGACCGGCTGTTACTAATATTGTTTTACCAAGAAGTTCATCTGTAGCAGTCAATTCTTGTTTAATTGCATTTAGAATGGTTTCAGGTTCAGCTAAACGTCCTTCTCCTTCTAGTCCACTTGCTAAAAAACCGGCTTCCGCAGGGATTATTTTTACACCATCCTGTTGAAGTTGATCTAAGTTTCTTTTTGTTGTAGGATGAGCATACATATCCAAATCCATTGCAGGGGCAATCATTGTTTTAGATTTATTGGATAAATATGTTGCTAATAATAGATTATCACATGATCCATTTGCCATTTTAGCTAATGTATTAGCTGTAGCAGGGGCAACGACAAATAAATCAGCCCAAAGACCATATTCAACGTGGTTGGTCCAAGAACCATCAGCTTTATTCCAAAATTCAATTCCGACAGGATTGTCAGAAAGTGTTGCAACTACAAGCGGACTGATAAAATCACAAGAGGCAGGAGTCATAATACATTTGACTTCTGCCCCTTCTTTTTTTAATAATCGTATCAGGAATGCAATCTTATATGCTGCAATACCTCCTGTAATTCCTAGGAGTATGCGCTTATTTTGCATTTTTATTTAATTACGTCTTCTTTACGGATATAAACGCGATCTTGTAACAAATCTTCAATTGCAATAGCAACCGGTTTAGGTAATTTTTCGTAGAAACGAGAAATTTCAATTTGCTCACGGTTTTCAAAAATTTCTTCTAAATTGTCAATAGAAGATGCAAATTCTTGTAATTTTTGAGTTAATTCTTCTTTCAATTCAACACTTAATTGATTTGATCTTTTTGAAAGAGCAACAATTGACTCATAAATATTACCTGTTTTTGCTTCGATATCTACAGTATCTCTTGTAATTGTAGATCTTTCTGCTGTGCTGTTTTTAAAACTCATACTATTAATTTTCTGCTTCTAATTTTTCTAAAACTTCCAATTCTTTTTCCATTTCATCTTTTACAGATTTCAATGTTTTTACATATTTAGAATTTGGGAATTCATTTACAAAAGTACGATATCTTTCCAATGTTTGAGCAGTTCGCTCTAATTTTTTAGAATCAATACTATTTTTTGTTAATAAATAAGAGTTATTTGCAAGAAGATATCCTGCTTCTTCTTTGTAAATACTCGTAGGATAATTAGTTATAAATATTTCAGATGATGTAACAGCAGCTCTGTAATTCATCGTTCTGGCATATAATTTAACTGCTTCAAATTGCTTTGTCTCCAACTTGAAACGAAGATTGTCCATGATTGTATTACTTGTGTCAATTAAATTTGAATTTGGAAAACGATCAATAAATTGTTGTAAACTATTTATTGCTACTTCCGTATCTGTTTGATCAAGTGATTTTTCAGGCGATTGCTTAACAGAACACATCGCAGATAGAAACGTAGCTTCTTCAACTTTTGTACTGTATGGGAAACGCGATATAAACTGGCCTAAGAAATATCCTCCCATGTAGTAATCTTTATCTAAATAGTATGCTTTTCCCAGTCTAAAATAAGAAATTTCACCTTCTGTTTGTTTCGGAAAACGTTGATATACTTGTTCATATAGGGCAACACTCTGAATGTATTTTCCATTATCAAACAAACTATTCGCTAACTCAAATTTTTTATTGTAGTCTTCTGATTTTAATGTTTTATTATAATCAGAACAAGAAGTTGTTACAGAAATAAATAAAATCAAGAAGAGAAAATTTATAATCAATTTCATAAAGACAAATGTAATAATATAGTATTATCTTACACGTAAGTTTCTACCTACCTGTAAGATTGTTGTTTGTTTTATTCCGTTCAACTGACAAAGTTTTGATAATGTTGTTCTGTTTTTTGCTGCAATTGAACTTAATGTATCACCACTTCTTACTTTGTAATATTTATTCGTACTACTATTTGCAGTATTTGTAACTGCAACAGGCGCCGCTGTATTTGTTATTGAATTTGGACTAACTGTAGAACTTGGTTTAGCTCCTTGTCTGAATAAGTCTTTGTGAACAAACAAATTTGCATCTTTACATTGTTTTTTAACATCAAAATCAATTATTTCTTCAGGATTTAATGGTAAATCATAGAAACGTACTTCGAAATGTAAATGGGCTCCGAAAGATCTCCCTGTGTTTCCTCCTAATCCAATTGACTCTCCAGCCTTAATTGTTTGATTTGGTGCAACATCTATTTTTGATAGATGAGCATAAAAAGTTTCTAATCCATTTTCATGCCTAATAATCACAAGATTACCAAATCCACCATCGTTCCATTTTGCATATCGAACTTTTCCAGACCATGCAGCAACAACTGTATCACCAGTATTTAAATTTAAATCTATTCCATTGTGATGTCTACGACCTCTGTAGCCATATCTTGAAGTTACAACACCTTTTACAGGAATTACAAATTCATCATCTATATCTTTTAATACACACATCCAAAGTGTATCTTTCATTTGAGAAACATCATTTGTTCTTCCTGAGGTAAATGTTGCTTGATTGTCCCAAGGTTGTTTGAAGTGTAAATCAGGATGATCAGATACCAAACAATGAACATGGTCGTTCATAATGCCATCAAAATTTAAATCTTCTAAATATTGCCAAGTTTTATTTTCATAAACTAAAACAGTACCATGACTTGTGTATAAAGTATCGATGATTTCTTGTGAAAATGAATGCGTTGATGCTGGGAAAACTAGCAAAAATAAGGCGAGTTTTTTGAACATTATTACTTTAAATTTTTATTATTTATTATTGAGATTTACAAATATACTACTAAAAGATTTATTATTTATAGACATCCATTACTAATAGATTGTAAAAAAGGTCTTCGTTCGGTTTGACTAAATCAACATATCCCTTTGTACCATAGGCCTCTTTTGATGGTACATAAATAAACAGGCGATCACCTTTTTTAGCATTAATTAACGCTTTTTTCAAGCCAGGAATAGTTCCTTGATCTTCAAGTTTCAACTCAAATGGTTGATTTTTTGCAAATGAATTATAATAAAATGGAGAGCTAGGTGAACTAATTGAAGTATGGAATTCTATCGTATGATTTTCATCAAATAATACTTTGTTTGTTTTGTTTTCTTCTAAAACCCAAACTTTATTGCCATCGATTTCTCTATCAGGTTTTCTTTTGCTAATTATTCTTACTGTTAAATAATTATCTGCGTTTTCGGGGATTAAATTTTTAACTCCTTTATTTCCTCTTGCAAATTCTGAAGGTAATTTTATTTTAACAAAATCACCAATACTTAAATGAGAGAAAGCAATATCCCATCCTTTTGGTTGGAATCCAAAACCAACAATAAAAGGCAATGTTTTTTTATTTAACAGGTGATTTCCATCAATTATTGTACTATCAACAAGTCGTACTTTGTAATCAATCATTACAACTTCACCAGCTTTTATTTTTTCACCGTTTGTTTTTTCAATCCAGGTAATTTCAATACCATTGTCTAATTTCAGGACTTCTTTTACAGGTAAATTTAATTCAAGTGAATCTACACGGTGTGTAATTTCAGTATCTTTATCTTCATTGCTTTCTTTTTTAACCCCCTCTGTTTTACAGGAAATTAGCGTGAAAATGGAAAGAATAATTAAATGAAATTTGTAATTCATCTGAAAAATAGTTTTAAATTATTTAATGTTTTTAGGGTTTCGATAGAGCTTTAACAATGAAATCTTAACAATTAAAGGACTTAACGGTGGGATTTTTGACAAATCACCAACAATTCCATGTGCTAAATGGCTAGGGATGATGAAAATCGCTTTATCACCTTCTCTCATTAGTTTTATTCCTTCTTGAATACCTGATTCCATTTGTGCTTTATCGACTTTTATTTCTTCAACTTCATCTTCATTGGTTTTGTAACATTCAGTTCCGTCTAATAAAGTTATTGAATATTCGATGTCTACATAATCTTCTGGGAGAGGCATTTCTCCTGATCCATTTTCATAAATATAGTATCGCAAACCAGAACCTGTTTTTAACATTTTCCATTCTTGTTTACGAGTTAAAAATAAATTGATTTCTAAGTCCTCTTCAGTAGAAAATTGTTTATTCATTTCAGTTGACCTCTTTGTATTCCAATCAATTGAGGTGTCTTTTTTTTCCTTTTCGGTACATGAATAAGAAAAAGATACTATAATTAAAATGCTGAAAATAAAATGTTTCATGAGAAGTATACTGGAATCTTTGATTTTAATTTTACTATCGTTTCTTCTAGTGAAGAAGTGCTTGAACCTCCAGCAGCATATTTATGACCACCACCACCAAATTCTTGATTAGCAATGATATTTACTTCATATTCGTCTTTTCCTCTAAATGACATCCTTATCAGATTATCTTGTTCAGTTAACATAACTGCTGCTTTAACACCATCAATTGATAATGCAACATTTACAAGCCCCTCTGTATCTCCTTTTTGGTAATTGAATTTATTCAATTCTTCTTGTGATAGGGAAATGATTGCAATTTTATTATTAAATACAAGTTCTAGTTTTTCACTAGTTGCATAGCCTCTTAATTTCAATCTGTCGATTGTATTATTGTCAAATGTATTTTGATGTACTTTATAGTGCACCACACCCAAAGCTAACATTTGTGCTACAATTTCATGTGTTCTGGCTTCTACTGAAGGAAATCTAAACGATCCGGTATCTGTTACTATTCCTAAATACAAAGGAGTTGCAATCGAGGAATCAATTAAATGTGCTTGATTCGAATTAATAATTACTTCATAAATCAATTGACAAGTTGAACAGACCTCTGTATTGCTCAATATTAAATCTGTTATTGGAGCAGGTGATAGGTGGTGATCAATTAAGATGATTTTTTTATCAAATTGTTCTAAAACTTGTTGCATTTGTTCTCCTACCCGAGAATAGTTGTTGTAGTCTAAACAAATTAGTAAATCGGCATTAAATATTACGTTAGTTACCGTTTCAGGTGATTCTTCAAAAACTTGAATATCTTGTACATCTTCTAACCAACTTAAATAAGAAGGGCATCTGTCGGGATGACATATTGTTACTTGCTTTCCTAGTTTTTTTATGAAACGATAAAGCCCTATTGAAGAACCTATTGAGTCCCCATCGGGAGATTTATGTGCTGTAATAACAATGTTATTCGAATGAAGAATAGCATCAACTATTTTTTGATAAATAATCATTGATTAATTTCGTTTTTGAATATATAGATCTTCTCTTGCTTTTATAACTTCATTTTTCAACTGAGTTACATCAAATGTGAAATATTTACAATCTAAAATGTCAATTAAGTAATTACTATAATTTACAATTGGTTGATAATCTTGATAAAGAGATAATCTTTCTAACATTTCTGTTCCATTGTCTAATTGTAAAGCTACAAGTTCTTCTAATTTTTTAGCGTTTTTACTATTGGTAGGACTTTCAATCGTTAGATATAGATTTTCGAGCCATTGAATAGCTTCATAATAAACCCATTCGTTTTGGCTTGTTTGTTCAATTAGTGTTTGTTCTGTCCATTTATTTAGTGAATCAACACTAGCTTTAATTGGAAATTCGATAGAATCTTCAATAATTTTTGAAAATAATTCTTGATTTTCAGCTAATGAAGTTTGATAAAGTTTTGTATTACTACTCAATTTTCCAATTGAAGTATAAATATTAGTTAAAGCAATTTGTTCAATGAATTCATAATTTTCTAAAGAATCAGTTGCTTTTAATACGGGTAATTTATATACTTTTTTCTTTTTGGAATTTCCTTGAATTTTTGAAAATATAATCGATGTAGGCATCAATTCAAATGTATCAATTAATACAACAGAGTCAGTATCTATTCCACTGATTAAAGTGTCATCAGGGAAATTGTCTTCATATGTTGATATTAATTTTTCATTTTTTTGCCCCTTTTTCTGATAACAAGAAGAAAGTAGTCCTCCAAAAAGGAAAACAATAAAAAGAAAATTTATGGACTTTTTATTAAACATTTACTAATCGCTTTGTTTCAGTGATAATTCTTTGTTTTAAATCTTCAGAAACAGGAACTAATGGTAATCTCAGGTTACTTTCTATGATTCCTCTCGTTTCTAAAGCAATTTTAACTCCTGCTGGATTCCCTTCTTCAAATAAAAATTTTGTAATCGGTAACAAATCTAAATGATCGAATCTAGAGGAATTGAAGTTTCCTACAAGCGATTCATGTACCATTTTATTGAATTTCTCAGGAAATGCATTGTTCACTACAGAAATCACACCAGCAGCACCAGTTGCAATTAACGGTAGAGTGATTGCATCATCGCCAGAAATAACATCAAATCCTTCAGGTTTTAAACGGATAATTTCCATAATTTGCTCCATATTTCCTGAAGCTTCCTTAATCGCAACAATGTTAGGTATTTTAGCCAATTCCAAAGTTGTCGAAGCTAACATATTTGAACCTGTTCTTCCTGGAACATTGTACAAGATAATTGGAAGTTCTGTACAGTTTGATATGTATTTGAAATGCTCAATTATTCCTGATTGAATAGGTTTGTTGTAATATGGGGAAACTGACAGAATCCCATCAACTCCTTGCGGCAGTTTTTTTAATAGTTCACCAATTGCAGTTGTATTGTTACCACCAACACCAAATACAATTTTTAATTGACCATTATTTTCATTAATAACTGTTTGTAAAATTTCGATCTTTTCTTCCCATGATAAAACAGGTGATTCTCCAGTAGTACCTTGAACTACTAGGAAATCTGTTTTTCCATCAATTTGAAGTTTAACCAATTTTTTTAACGCTTCAAAATCGATAGATTTGTCATTTTTAAATGGAGTAACAAGAGCAACTCCCGCTCCTTTGAAAATATTCTTCATCTAATCAGAAATTTTAGTAAGTATATCTTTAGCAAATTTAACTTTTTCAATTAATAAGGGATTTGAATAAACTAGGTTTATATCCACACAATTTAGTTCATAACCAAAACTAATAACGTGCTTTCCTTCTAAAAGTGATATTATTTGATTGTATTTTTCAGGAATTTCTTCTAAAATCATTACAATATCAAAAAAAGTATTTTCGGATGGTAAGATTTTTTTTGATTTTAACTTTCTAAAAAGTGAGAAATCTGTAGAAGATATTACTTGAGCTCTACTTGGTAAATTGAAATTTTCTTTAGGTCTTTTAACGGATGTTAGGAGTAATATTTCAAAATATTGCTTTTCATTAAAACAAGTTTTAAAAGAATCCTTAATTTTTGAAACGTCTTCAATCCCGTCCCAATTTACAAGTAATAAAAAAGAAGTATTTGAATTGATAATCGACATCAAGTAAATATTTATTCAAATATAGTTTTTTAAAACCAATGAATAACATTTAAACAAGTAACTTGAATCTGATTTTTTAAATTCGATTAATTTAATTGACCATCGGAGTGATAGATTCCCAATTTAAAAACACGAACTTTTAATAAGATTCCATCTTTGTCGTATTCATAAACTTTTCCATCCCATAAGCGGCTGTTTTTAAACTCACCGTCTTGCCATATTTCATGATTTGAGTTGTAAACTTTATTATAGCCGTTCGGTAAGAATTTAGCACCTTTAGTGTTTGGAGTTCCAAGTGGTGGGGCTTGTTCTTTTGAAACAGTTAAATCTTTCACTTTAACAGGTGGATTTACCATTTCTTTTTTCTCAGAATTGATCACTGAACCGCTTTCTCCAAATTGAAGAACCTCTTTTATATCACCATTTTCATAATACCTTACAGCTTTCCCTCCTGGTACACCGTTTCCGGAAGTGTATTCAAATTCAATTTGACCATTGGGGAAATAATGACGAATTTTTCCTTCTTCATTCCCAAGTTCATTATAAAAACCTTGATATGCAATTGAACCATCAGAATTATAACGAACCAAAGAATCAATGTACTTTCCCTTGGTAAAATTACCTTTCTCAATAATAATACCTTTTTGATTGAGTTTAATGTATTCTCCTTCAGGTCGATTATTTTTAAATTCACCTTTTAATTTAGGTGTAATTCCATCAGTGTAGTATTTTATCCAAGTCCCTTCTTTACGATCATCTTTGTATTGACCTTCTTCAACCTTACCTTCATTTGGAAAACCTTCAGATGGTCTATCTTTTCCATAATACACCCATTTACCTTGTTTTTTTCCATTTGAATCCTTTTGATTAGACTTTCCGTCTTGCTCATGCAATGAAGAAGAGTGAACAAATCCAAAAAATAGACTTGAAAATAACAGTAAAAGTATTTTGTGTAGTTGTGTATTCATAAAAAATAAGTGTAAAAACTCGTTTTACTTTGCTAAAGATAAATATAAAAATCAACCTAACAAAGCAATTTATTTATTTTTGAATTATGAATGAATATTTTAGTAATATCTAGTCAATTTTTGAGGGGTCTACATTTTTTAACATTGTATCAACCAATGTGCTAATGTCATAATTTTCTTGCCATTTCCAATCTTTTCTAGCAGTTGAGTCATCAATAGAATCAGGCCATGTATCAGCAATTGCTTGTCTGAAGTCTGTTTGATATGAAATGGTGAAATCTGGGAGGTGTTTTTTTATTTCGTTTGAAAGTTCAAGCGGAGTAAACGAGCAACCAGAAATGTTGTAGGCAGAACGAACTTTAACTTCTTCTTTTGGTGCATTCATTAACTCTAGTGTTGCTCTGATTGCATCATCCATAAACATCATTGGAAGAGCAGTGTTTTCCGTTAAAAAACAATCGTAATGTCCATGTTTTTTTGCTTGATAAAAAATATCTACAGCATAATCTGTTGTTCCTCCTCCTGGTAAAGACGTGTACGAGATTAAACCTGGATAACGAATGCTTCTTACATCAACACCATAGCGGTTATAGTAATATTCACACCATCTTTCTCCTGTTTGTTTAGAAATTCCATAAACTGTTGAAGGCTCCATGACTGTGAATTGTGGAGTGTTTACTTTGGGAGTTGTTGGACCAAAAACAGCGATTGAGCTAGGCCAAAATATTTTTGTTAAATATCCTTCTTTTCCTAAATCAAGAATGGTGAACAGACTTTCCATGTTCAGTTTCCAAGCAAAATCCGGTTGCTTTTCTGCTGTAGCTGAAAGTAAGGCTGCTAATAAATAAACTTCTGAAATTTGATTTTCAATAATATAATTTCGAACAAATGTTTTATCTAAGACATCCATTTTAATATATGGTCCATTTGCAATTTCTAAAGATGGGGTGTCTTTAATGTCTGCTGCAATCACATAATCATTACCTTTTTGTTTTCTTAAAGCTAAAACAAGTTCGGTTCCAATTTGTCCTCCTGCTCCAATGACAATTGTTTTCGTCATAATTTCGATTTAAAATAGCATTTATTTACTCGGCGAAATTACATTTTTTAGTTAGGATACTGTATATTTTAATCTATTTTTTAATTCTAATTTATTCTTTAAATAGAATTTATTGCTTGTAGGTAATGAGTCTTTCGAATGTAAACTACTCATGGTGATATGGTTCACCTTTGATTATTGTGAACGCACGGTATAGTTGTTCGAAAAATATCATCCGTATCATTTGGTGAGAAAAAGTCATCATTGAGAGGCTGATTTTCCCATTAGCTCGGTTATAAATTTCGTCAGAAAAGCCATATGCACCACCGACTAAAAAAGTAATTCCTTTTAATCCACTTACATTTTTTCGTTCAAGAAAATTTGAAAATTCGATAGATGAATAATGCTTACCTCTTTCGTCCAAAAGAATTAATTCATCTCCTTTAGGGATTTTATTCAAAAATTGAATTCCTTCTTCTTTTTTGATTTGTTCTTTGGTTAATTTTCTAGCATTTTTTAAATCTTGCAATTCTATTCGGTCAATTTTAACATAATGTTTTAAACGGTTTAAATATTCTTCTTCTCCTTCTTCTAGAAATTTCTTTCCCGTTTTCCCAATACATAAAAATGTGATTTTCATAGATGCAAAGTAAGATATTTTCAAGAAAATAAATTGATTTCTAACTCATTTTTTAATAGCTTTTTAATTAAATGTGTCGTATAATTGCCAATTTGATATTGAAATTAATGTTATTAAGTTTTTTACTTTCAATTTATAACATTCTAATTTTTTTAAATTATGCGATTGTTTTTTTATTTACCGATTTCTATTTTGTTGTTAGTCATTACTTCCTGTTCTTTGAATTCAGAACAAGAGACTTCTTTAAATCAACATTTGACTAAATTTTTAAGAGCTAAAAATGAGTGTATGTTAGTTGGGGTTGTTGGTTTTACTTATCCAGAATACATCAAAGAATTAAAAGAGCAAGGAGATAGCACATTCTTAAGTAAAATCGATTGTACTAATTCTCAATTAGAAAATTCTTTTTTTTATAGCGACCCTACACTCAGAAAGATTGAAAAACAGAAAGATGAAATTCATGTTTTTTATGAGTTGAAAGTCGATGATAAAATGGGGGAGAAGGTTGGACTAAAAAAAGGATTGTATGCGATTTCAAAAGATAACGGTCAGAAGTGGTATTTTCTAATGGAGGAAGTTTATAAGGATTCTAAAAGTTGTCCTAAACTAAAACGACTCATTAATTAAGAAAGTTTACTTTTTGGTTGGTACAGGGTCGTGTCCACAACCTCCCCATGGATTGCAACGAGCAATTCGTTTTATACCAAGCCATGTTCCAGTGATTGGACCCCAAATCTTTATCGCTTCAATCATATATGTAGAACAAGTTGGAGTGTATCTACAACTTTGTGGAAGGATGGGGCTAATAATCCACTGGTAAATTTTCACTAGTAAAATTAAAGGGAAACCTAATATTTGTTTAATTAATTTCATCTGTCAAATTTACGATTTAATTAAATCGTTAGTGAAATGCAAAAAGATTTTTTCAAACACTATGAAAGTTGACTAAAAAATATCTATCTTTGTGCCCTCATAAAGAGTCAAGTTATGTCAGTTGGAATTAAAATTTTTGCAGGAAGAGCATCTCTGATTTTAGCAGAAAAAATTGCTAAAGCTTATGGTGTTAAGCTAGGTGATGTGAAAGTTGTAGATTTTAGTGATGGTGAATTTCAGCCTTCATTTGAAGAGACAGTTAGAGGAATGGACGTTTTTATTGTTCAGTCAACTATGCCTCCTGCTGACAATTTATTTGAACTTTTATTGATGATTGATGCAGCTAAACGTGCCTCAGCAAGAAAAATTACAGCAATTTGCCCTTATTTTGGTTTTGCTAGACAAGACAGAAAAGATAAACCTCGTGTTGCCATCGGAGCTAAGTTAGTAGCGAATATGTTGATGGCTGCTGGTGTAGATCGAATTATGACAATGGATTTACATGCAGATCAAATTCAAGGCTTTTTTGAAGTTCCTGTAGATCATTTGTATGGTTCTACTATTTTCTTTCCAGAAATGGAGCGATTAAATAATGGAAATTTTATCATGGCAGCTCCAGATGCTGGGGGGGCTAAACGAGCGAATTCATATGCGAAGAAGTTAAATACAGGATTGGCAATTTGTCATAAACATAGAAAACAAGCCAACGAAGTTGCAGAAATGACTGTAATTGGTGATGTTGAGGGAAAAGATGTCATCCTTATTGATGATATGTGTGATACAGCAGGAACGTTAACAAAAGCAGCCGATCTGTTTATTGAAAAGGGCGCTAAATCTGTTAGAGCGTTTTGTACACACGCAGTTCTTTCTGGGCCAGCCTATGAAAGAATCGAACAGTCTAATTTGACAGAATTAATTGTTACTGATACAATTCCTTTGAAAAAAGAAAGCAGCAAAATTCGAGTGATGTCTGTTGCTGATTTATTTGGAGATGTAATTCAGAAAATGGTAAACAATCAGTCAATTAGTTCACATTTTGTAATATCTTAAATAAATAAATAAATAAATGAAAACAGCACAATTGAGCGGTTCGGTTAGAGCGAACGTAGGGAAAAAGGACGCTGCAACTCTAAGAAGAGAAGGACGTGTTCCCGGAGTGCTTTATGGTACAGGTGAGCAAACTCACTTTTCTGTAAAGAAAATTGATATTGAAAAAATTGTATTCTCTCCGGATGTATACAATATTCAATTAGATATTGACGGAAAAAAAGCAAACGCAATTATCCGTGAATTACAACAACATCCTGTAAAAGATACTATTCAGCATGTTGACTTTTTAGAAGTAACTGACACAAAGCCAGTTAAAATTGGTTTGCCAGTTCGTTTAGAAGGTTCAGCTAGAGGGGTATTAGCAGGAGGTAAATTGTTACAAGTATTCAGAAAATTGAATGTTGTTGGTTTAGCGAAAGATGTTCCAGATGCAATTGTATTAAATATTGCAGGATTAAGAATTGGTCATTCAATTCGTATCAAAGATGTTCAACTTCCAGGAATTACAATCTTAGATCCAGCAAATGCAGTTATCGTATCTGTTAAAAGAGCTCGTGGATCAGTTGATGATTCAAGTGATGATGATGATGAAGCATAATCAGATCTTTTAATTAAATTATTGAAATCCCCAATCAAACTGATTGGGGATTTTTTTGTTTAATCATTTATAATCTCCCTATTATTGTTTAACTTTATAATCTGCTAAATTCACAAGATTATGTATATTATTTTCGATACTGAAACCACTGGATTACCAAAGAACTGGAATGCACCAATAACTGATACAGATAATTGGCCTAGGGTAGTACAGATTGCTTGGCAACTTCATGATGCAATGGGGAATCTTATTGAAAATAAAGATTTTCTAATTAAACCAGAAGGTTTTGATATTCCTTATGATGCAGAACGTATTCATGGAATCTCAACTGAATTAGCAGAAAAATATGGTGAATCTTTGAGCTTTGTATTAAATGAATTTAATAATACTTTAAGCAAAGCAAAGTTTGTTGTTGGTCAGAATATTGGTTTTGATATCAATGTGTTAGGTTGTGAATTTGTCAGGTTAGGACAAGAAACAGCTATGACAACGATGCCCGTTTTGGATACATGTACTGAGGTTACAGCGGAATTGTGTAAGTTGCCTGGTGGTAGAGGCGGTAAATTTAAATTACCAACACTAACAGAATTGCATAGCCATCTATTTGGAGAACCATTTTCCGAAGCACATAATGCAACAGCTGACGTTGAAGCAACAACAAGATGTTTCTTAGAATTGATTAGAATTGAACTGTTTACAGAAGAACAGTTACAACAGGGAGGTTCATACATTGAAGATTTTAAATCATTTAATCCGAAACCAATTGGAGTTATTGGATTAAAACACCTAAATCTTAAATCCGAAAGTGAAAAATTAAAAATAGTTGAGGATACTTCTATTTCTATTGAAACACAAAATGAAAATAAGACTAGGTTAGAAAGTGTAAATTTTTCTCATTTACATAATCATACCCAGTTTACAGTTCTTCAATCAACAATTAAAATTCCTGCATTGGTTAAAAAGGCTGCTGAATACAAAATGGCAGCAGTTGCACTAACTGATAATGGGAATATGATGGCAGCGTTCCACTTTGAAAAGGAAGTTTCTTCTCACAATAAAAAAATCAAAGAATTAAAGAAGGCTGCTGAAGAAAATGGTGAAGTTTTTGATGGACAAGAAATAAAACCAATTATTGGATGTGAATTCAATGTATGTAGAGATTTAAGAGCGAGGTCTGGACAGGATAATGGATATCAGGTTGTTATTCTGGCTAAGAATAGGAATGGTTATCACAATTTGATCAAACTCGCTTCTGTTGCTTATACAGAAGGATTCTACTATGTACCAAGAATTGATAAAGCTGAAATTGAAAAATACAAGGAAGATTTAATTGTATTGACAGGAAATCTTTATGGTGAAGTGCCCAATATGATTCTAAATCTTGGAGAAAAACAAGCGGAAGAAGCTTTACTTTGGTGGAAGGAACAATTTGGTGAGGATTTGTATATTGAAATTATGCGTCATGGACAAGTTGATGAAAATAGGGTGAATGAAACGTTAATCAAATTTTCACGAACGCATAACATTAAATTGGTAGCAACGAATAATACTTTTTATACCTCTAAATCGGAAGCACAAGCGCATGATGTATTGTTGTGTGTGAAAGATTCAGCTTTGGTTAGTATGCCAAAAGGAAGGGGGAGAGGATTTCGTTTTGGACTGGAAAATGAGGAATATTACTTTAAATCCCAAGAGGAAATGAAAGAATTGTTTCTCGATTTACCTGATGCAATTGAATCAGTTCAAGAAATAGTTGATAAGTGCGAAGCTTATGGACTTGCACGAGATGTATTGTTGCCTGCTTTTGAAATACCAACCGAATTTCAAGATGAATTAGATATTAGTGATGGCGGTAAGCGAGGTGAAAATAATTATTTAAGATACTTGACTTATGAAGGTGCTAAAAAACGATACGAAGAAATAACGGAAGAGATAACAGAACGTTTAGATTTTGAACTTGCAACGATTGAAAGGACTGGGTATCCAGGGTATTTCTTAATTGTTCAGGATTTTTGTCAAGCGGCTAGAGATATGGGGGTTTCAGTTGGTCCCGGTCGTGGATCTGCAGCTGGATCTGCTGTTGCATATTGTATTGGTATTACTAATGTTGATCCAATAAAATACGATCTCCTTTTTGAACGTTTCTTAAATCCAGATCGTGTTTCAATGCCCGATATTGATATCGATTTTGATGATGAAGGAAGGGGAGATGTTATCAATTGGGTTATTGATAAGTATGGGTCCAATCAAGTTGCTCAGATTATTACTTATGGTACAATGGCTGCTAAGTCCTCAATTAGAGATACAGCTAGAGTGCTTGATTTGCCTTTAAATGAGGCAGATAGAATAGCTAAGTTGATTCCGGATACTTCCTTGGCAAATATTTTTAATTTAGATGAAGATACATTAGCAAATAAATTAAAAAATAATACGGAAGCGATAAACAAAGCAAAGGAATTAAAATCTCTTGCACAAGGAAATGATTTGTCTGGTGAGGTCGTTCGACAAGCTAGGCAATTGGAAGGTTCTGTTAGAAATACAGGAATTCATGCTTGTGGGGTCATAATTACACCTGATGATATCACAAATTTTGTTCCTGTAGCGGTTGCTAAAGATTCATCAATGTGGTGTACTCAATTTGATAACTCAGTAGCAGAATCTGCTGGATTGTTGAAGATGGACTTTCTTGGTTTAAAGACACTTACGTTAATTAAAGATGCTGTTAGAAATATTAAATTAAGGCATGATTTAGATTTAGATCCAGATGCATTTCCAATAGATGATGAGAAAACATACGAATTATTTCAACGTGGAGAAACAGTAGGGATTTTTCAGTATGAATCTCCAGGGATGCAAAAATACATGAGAGAGCTAAAGCCGACTGTTTTTGCGGATCTTATTGCCATGAATGCCTTGTATCGACCAGGGCCGCTTGAGTACATCCCTTCTTTCATTCGAAGAAAACATGGAGAAGAACCAATTATCTATGATGTTGATGATTGTGAAGAATATTTAAAGGAAACTTATGGTATTACCGTTTATCAAGAGCAGGTAATGCTACTTTCTCAAAAACTTGCCAATTTTACCAAAGGTGAAGCAGATACATTGCGTAAAGCAATGGGAAAGAAACAAAAAGATGTCTTAGATAAAATGAAACCATTGTTTCTTGAAAATGGTTCAAAAAACGGCCATGCTGTTGATCGTTTAGAGAAAATTTGGAAAGACTGGGAAGCATTTGCATCATATGCATTCAACAAATCACATTCAACATGTTATGCTTGGATTGCTTATCAAACTGCATATTTGAAAGCCAATTACCCTGCAGAATACATGGCATCGGTACTTTCTAACAATATGAATGATATTAAATCTGTTTCATTTTTCATGGAAGAATGTAAGCGTATGGGAATCAATGTTCTTGGTCCAGATGTAAATGAATCTCACATGAAATTTACGGTAAACAAGATTGGAGATATTCGTTTTGGAATGGGGGCAATTAAAGGATTAGGATCTGGTCCGGTTGGCGCAATTATAACAGAAAGAGATGCTAACGGAGGTTTTAAATCAATTTTTGATTTTGCAAAACGTGTAAGCTCAAGAGAATGTAACAAAAAAGCATATGAGGGCTTGATTTTAGGAGGAGGATTTGATTCATTTAAAAACATTCACAGAGCACAATACTTTAAGGAGGATGCCAATAAACGAACATTCTTAGAAAGTTTAATGAAGTTTGGTTCAAGCTTCCTAGAAAGTGAAAATTCAGCTCAAGTTTCCCTTTTTGGAGGTGATTCTGAAGTTGAAATGCCGGAACCAGAGATTCCTAAATCAGAAGAATGGGGGAGTTGGCAAAAATTGACGAAAGAAAAAGAGGTTGTTGGAATTTATATTTCAGGACATCCACTTGACGATTATAAGTTGGAGTTAACCTCATTTTGTAATGGAAATATTGAAATGCTTTCCAATTTGGACGCTAATTTAGGAATGGAATTAACAATTGGTTGTGTGGTTTCAGAAGCTGAACATCGTTTTACAATTAAAGGAGAGCCATTTGGAACAATTACACTCGAAGATTACACGCACTCAACTAAATTATTTTTGTGGAGAGAAAATTACTTGAAATTCAAACATTTTTTAAATCCCAATATGTTTGTTGCAGTAAAAGGCAAAATTGAAATTCCTCCAAGAAGAAGTCAGGCGGAGTTTACTATACATTCAATTGAATTATTACAAAATTTAAGGGAAAAAAAAGTAAATTCAATTAATTTGAAAATTCCAGTTAGGTCATTGGAACAGAGGTTAATCACTGATTTGAGTAAGTTGTTTTTAGAAAATGAAGGTACATGTCCTGTTAATTTCTTAGTGTATGATCCTGTAGATGAGATAGAAATTTCTATGAGTTCTAAGAATGTGAAAATTGACATTAATAACAATGTTATCAAGATGTTAGATAGTATGAATGTAACCTATAATTTAAAATAAATAACTGGAGTAATGTTATTTACGCTTGAAATAATTAACTTTGTGCTACTATGATGAAAGTAGATGAAATAATAGGGAATTTACTGCTAAAGCACAATTGTGTAATCATTCCAGGTTTTGGAGGTTTTGTAGCTAAAAAAAATGCTTCAAAAATTGATTACAAGAGTGGTTTGATGACTCCTCCAAGTAAGTCTTTATTGTTTAATCGTCAGTTGATTAACAATGATGGTTTGTTGATTTCTGAATTTGCTCAACAAAATAATATTTCATACGAAGAATCCATTTCAACTATTGAAAAATTAATTTCCAATTGGACTTTAGAATTGAGTGCTGGAAATCGTATTTCCATTGATAGAGTTGGTTTTTTGTTTTACGATCAGGAGAGGAATATTTGTTTTGAACAAGATCGCTATTTTAATTTACTTCTTTCATCGTTTGGTCTAGGTAGCGTTCATTTTTTAACTCAGGAAGATGTTTCTATTGTTCAACATAAAATTGAACTGAAAGAAACTCAGGAACAACACGAAACGATTTTTGAACAGTCAATTCCTATTGTTATAGATAAGATTGTTACTGAAAAGGAAGAAGTTTTAGAAGTTGTTAAAGAAGAGAATATATTTGTAAAGCAAAATGTTTATTCAAATTCGAAAACGTCTTTTTGGAAGTATGCAGCAGTAGCATGCCTATTGCCTATTATTTTTTATTCTTTGTGGATTCCAATGAAAACGGATGTTTTGGAGTCTAAAATAATTTCATTTCAAGATTTCAATCCTTTTCACAATAAGGAAAATGCTGATTATTCAAAAAAATCAATTGATTCAATAGCTAAGTTGCCTCAACAAAGTGAATTTGTTTCACTTGAGGAACAATTGGAATCAGTAGAAACGTCAGAAAGTACATACTCTTACAATTTAACTGAAAAAACTTTTGTTCAAGTTGAAATTGATAAAGCTGAAAGTAAAGTAACACAACAGCAAGAGCCAATTACTAAAGTTGAACATACGACAAATGTTGCAGGTTCAATTTATTATATTGTAGGATGTTTTTCTGAAGAAGCAAATGCAAAAACACTTGTAAATGAGTTGAATGCCAAAGGATTTAGTGCATTTGTCAAAGATAAGGCGAATGGATTAAGTCGCGTTTCGTTAGGTAAAGTAACTTCTCAAAGTGAATTGAATCAGTTGATTGAAAAAGCAAATTCATTGGGATTGTCTGGTTGGGTTTTAAAATAATTTTATTTAATGAGATTTCGTCTGTTAACAAACGAAGAGTTAAGTGTGTTAGAAAAGGATTTAATTGCTTTTTTAGTAATTAATGGTGTAGATGGTTCTGAGTGGGAGAAAATCAATGTAAACGAACCTGATAAAGCACTTCAGCTTGTAGAAATTTTTTCAGATACAGTTCTTGAAAAAGTCTATAGCAAAATCGAATATGTTGAATTTCGTTCTGAAAAAAACTGCATTATTTTCTTTGTTAAAGATTCTGAAACAGAATTGATTTCTCTTCAATTAAATGAAAATTCTGAAGCTAACTTATTGACGGTAGAGTCGATACATGAGACTTTGAAAAATCATTCAAAAGATATTCAGTTGTTTACTACAACAAAAAAACATCATAAAACCCGTGAAGAAGAGGTTCACTTATTGATTGAACAAGGATGTGTTCCATCTGCTAAAGAATTTTGGGTATCTTTGATGAAAATTTTAGAAAAATAAAGTAAATGAAAAAAATTGTTGTTGCGACCATTTTATTGGCGTCATTTGGAGTGAATTCTCAAATTAAAACTCCTGCACTTAGCCCACTTGCAAAGACAGAGCAAACGATTGGTTTAACGAATGTAAGTATTGAATATTCTAGACCAAGTAAAAGAGAAAGAACAGTTTTCCCTGATGTGGTTCCTTATGGTGCAATTTGGAGAGCAGGTGCTAACAAAAATTCTATCATTAGTGTTGATGATAATCTAGTGTTTGGAAAAGATACGTTGAAAGCAGGTTCATATTCGATTTTTGTTAAACCAGAAGCTAGCAATTGGACAGTTTATTTTTATAAAAACACAGAAAATTGGGGAACACCTGAGAACTGGGATGATAAATTAGTTGCTGTTAAAGTAAATGCTCCTGTTAAAAGTGTAAATCCTGTTGAAACTTTTACAATTTCTTATGATAATGTAGAGCTAGATGGAGCTGCATTGACATTTGCTTGGGATAAAGTTGCTGTTTCTGTTCCTTTTAAAGTGATTAATGGACCAAAAGTTGAAGCAAGTATTTCAAAAACGTTAGGAGGACCTACAGCTGGAGATTATTACCGTGCTGCTGATTATTATGCTAATTCAAATGGAGATATGAAAAAAGCTCTAGAATGGATTAATAAATCAATTGAATTGAGTGGGAATAATGTTCCTTTTTATTTTTTACGTAAAAAAGCATTGATTCAAGCAAGTTTAAAAGATTTTAAAGGAGCTATTGAAACAGCTAAATTGTCATCTGAAGCTGCTAAAAAAGCTAATAATGATGAATACGTTAAAATGAATGATGCTTCAATTAAAGAGTGGAGTAAAAAATAATTGAATAATAAATTAAAGGCTGTTTATTTATTTTAAACAGCCTTTTTAATATACTTTAATATGTCTAGTTTTAAAGAAGAATTAATTAATAGGTTTGGAGAGCATCGCGTACTTGATATAGCTGTTCAAGAGAATGAAATTCCTTTAATTGCTTTAGACATTGAATCAAGATCGCAGGTTACTGTGATTTCAACAAATGGATTGTCTGATTATAAAATGCCTGTTCCAGAAAAGCTTATAGGTAGAGAATACAATGAATTATGTTTTTGTTTACCTAGTTACTGGGAATGGGAGGATTTAGAAAATCCAAATATGAATTGGGTTTTTACATGGATTCAAAAATTGGCTAAACACGTAATTGAGAAAGAAACTTGGTTTGGACCAGGTCATACTATTCCTAGTGGGAAAGACTTGCCGACATATTCCAAAACAATGCTTCAAACACACCTTATTCTATCAGATCCAATCTTGTTAGAAAATGAATTACAACCAGTTTTAGTTGATGGTAAAAACATTCATTTTTTAACTATTATTCCAATTTTTTCTGAAGAAATGGATTTCAAACAGGTCAAAGGATCGTTTAAGTTTTTTCAAAAACTAAAATCGAAAGGAGTAGATGATCTTTTAGATGATTATCGAACTACAATGACGAAAGGTAAGTGGAGAATTTTTTAATTTTTTCACTTATTTTCTTTAAATAACATATTGTAGAATAATTAGATAGGTATAACGGAAACAGCTTTTGCTTTAAATTTATGATATTAATAATCTATATCTATTCTTTGAAAAGAAAAACAGAAATAAACCAAGATTTATTAATATTTTAAAGTTTTTTCCCAAATAAAGTTTCTCTATAATCAATGCCCCACTGTGCAATAGCATCAATAACAGGTTCAAGTGTTTTACCAAAATCAGTTAAATCGTATTCTACTGTAATTGGTTTAGTATTTAAAACAGTTCTGGTGATAATATGATTCATCTCCAGATCTTGTAATTCTTTAGATAACATTTTAGAGCCTATCCCTTCAATTTCTCGTTGCAAATCCATGTAACGCATTTTTCCACCATATATCAACGTTCCGAGGATATGTATTTTCCATTTGCCAGTTAATAGCTCCATGCTATCTTTTACAGCATTAGTTCTAAATCTACAAAATTTAGGTTCTTCGTATAATGGTCTCATACTATCTTTTTTCAAAGATACTAATATATATAATAGCTATTTACTTTCCTACAGGGAACTACTTTCCTGCAAGGAAGTGATAGTAATCAATAAGTTACTTGTGCCTTACTTTGTACAATATCAAAAATAAAATTAAAAATAGTTATGAAATCAAATGCAAGACAAGTTGTGGAGAAAATGTTTGAGGTATTCGCTCAGCAAAATATTAATGCAATTATTGACACATTTTCGGATGATGCTATATTAATTCATCATGGTACGCAAATAATGCCAAGTGCTAAATTTATAGGGAAAGAAGGCGTACGTATGTTTTTTGAGTATAATATTAATGCACTAGAAGTGGTTTATTTTAATACAAATGAGTTTATTGAAACAGGTGATGATAAGTTAATCGTTTTAGGAAATGAATATTTTATTTCGAAAGAGAATGGTGTTGAAATGAAAAACAGATGGGTGCAAATTTATACAGTAACCAATGGTTTGATTTCTAAAATGGAAGAATTTGCATCTTCTGCTACTCCTGAATCATATGGTGGTAATGCTGGCGGTTTATAATAAAAAATATAAGTTATGATATTAATAACAGGAGCAACTGGAAATTTAGGTTCGAGTGTAGTAAATCAACTTTTGAAAAAAGGAACAAGTGATCAATTTGTTGTTACATCGAGTACACAAGAAGGTGTCAGTCGATTAGCTGCTAGAGGATTACAGGCAAGATTAGCTGATTTTACTAAAAAAGATACTTTAATAAATGCTTTCAAAGGAATCGATAAAGTATTATTGATTTCAACAATGGATCAAAATCGCCTCATACAGCATAAAAATGTCATCGACATCGCGAAAGAACAAGGTGTAAGACACATCGTTTACACAAGTCTGGCTATCAAAGATATTCAAACCTCAGGTGTGAAAGACTTGATGATTAGTCACTTTGAAACAGAAGAGTATATAAAAGAAAGTGGCTTAATGTATACTATTTTAAGAAATACGATGTATGCTGATGCGTTAACACAAATTTTGGGAGAGAATGTATTGAATCACGATATTAATCTGCCTGGTGGTAGTGGGAAAGTACCTTATACGCTTCGCCGAGAAATGGGAGAAGCTACAGCTAATTTGTTGTTACAAGATGGCCATGAAAATAAAAGCTATACTATTGTAGGTTCTCATAGCTTTGGATATAAGGAGGTTGCAGAAACACTTTCTAAATTAAGTGGAAAAACAATTAATTACAATGACATCTCTGAAGATAATTTAAAAAACTTTTTGAAGCAAATAGGTTTGCCAGATTTTGCGATTTACTTACATGCTGGTACTTTATACGATGTTAAAACACAACAATACGAAATAGAAAGTAATATTTTAGAAGAACTTTTGGGCAGACCAACAGCTTCTATAGAAGACTTTTTAAAAGAATTATTTAACCTTTAAAATTAATAAACAAAATGAAGAACTTTGTTTTATTGCTAAGAGCAAATACCGATATGGATTCGGGTGCGTTTACAGATCCAAAAGAAGTAGCTGATAGAGCTTTTGAAGCAGCTGCTTGTATTGGATGCGGTGCAGGATCCGGGCAATCTGGGTACCATTTTACGTACGGCAGCGGCAGCAGGCA
>DAIOWV010000038.1:25883-29061 GCA_036758285.1 Taishania sp.
ATGGTTAGAAGACATAAAAGCTAAAGGAATTGTGAAGTATTTAGGTGGAACAATGCCACCGATTTCTCCAATGGCAACTTCAATTTTTGCTGATGGTTCTATTACGGAAGGTCCGTTTATGGAAGAAAAACATTTCTTAACAGGTTTCTTAATTATAGAAGCTGAAGATTTAGAAGCAGCTAAAAAACACGCGATATCTAATCCTATATTAGTTGCTGGAGGAAGTGTTGAAGTGAGAGAGATTTTACTTCGATAAATCAAAAAATATTCTTCTTATAATTTAGTTTTATTTTAAATATAGTACTTCATGAATATCAGTAAACAAAAAACATGGACTTTATTTTCCCTATTCGGAATAGCTTATTGGTTTTTTGGTAATTTATATGAGGCGATAGTATTTGGTCCCAATTGGATAATTGAAAATCCTGATCATTTAAGATATTTGAATGCTTTTTTTGTCAATTCTAGTCCTACAGCATATTTTATTCCGATTACATTATTAGCGACGTTTTCTATTTGGATTTTAATGTTTACGAATAAAATCGATATAGTAAAAAGGGAATATAGAATAGCAAGTGTATTGGTTCTTATTATTACGATATTAACTTCTTTTATTGTCAGCTTAGTCTTATCAAAAATGTTTGGGTCAGGATTTTACGAAAATCCATCTGAAGGAAGTTTTTATGGAAAACTTTGGAATGTCCTCAATGCTTTCAGATTACTGCTAGAAATAGGTGTAATTTACTATTTGTTTAATATTTATAGAAAATTAGATAAACTTTGAAAGAGAATATAATTTGCTGTCAACTATTCATTTAATAACTTAATAAAATCATCTTCTGATAAGATAGAAACATTTAAATCTGTTGCTTTTTGTAGTTTAGATGGTCCCATATTGTCACCA
Organism: Taishania sp.; assembly: GCA_036758285.1. Lineage (GTDB taxonomy): Bacteria > Bacteroidota > Bacteroidia > Flavobacteriales_D > Crocinitomicaceae > Taishania. Next base: position 26,788 of record DAIOWV010000038.1, read on the forward strand.
GCGATGACATAATCAGTCTTTTTGGATATAGATGATGCATTTTTACCACCATTATCTTCAATAACAGCTTTTAATTCGTCTCTCGAAAATGCGTTAAAAACACCTGAAACAACAAATGTTTTCCCTTCAAATTTATTTGATTGAACTTCTTTTTGTTCGATTTCAAATTGTAATCCAACTGATTTTAGTTTCTCAATAAAAGCAATGTTTTCATTTGAATTGAAATAGTTGAAAACGGATTGAGCAATACGCTCTCCAATTTCATCAACAAGTATCAATTCCAATTCATTAGCGTTTTTAATGTTAAGTAAAGATTTAAAGTGTTTTGCAAGTTTTTTTGCAACAGTTTCACCAACATATCTGATTCCAAGGGCAAATAAAACTCGTTCAAAAGGTACTTCTTTAGAAGCTTTTAAACCAAGTAATAACTTATTCGCACTTCGTTCCCCCATTCTATCTAAAGTCAACAGTTGATCAAATGTTAGGTCGTATAAATCCGCACTGTTTTTAATTAAGTTATTGTCAAATAGAAGTTGAACGGTTTCTGCTCCCAGTCCATCAATATTCATTGCTTTTCTACTGATGAAATGCTCAATCTTTCCTTTCATTTGAGGAGGACAAGCTGTGTCATTTAGACAAAAATGTTGTGCTTCGCCATCCGTTCTATTCAATTCAGCATTACATTCAGGACAAGTTGAAATGAAAGTAAAAGGAATTGAGTCTTTTTGTCTTTTTTCAATGTTTACTCCAACAATTTTAGGGATAATTTCCCCACCTTTCTCAACATATACAGTGTCATTTTGATGAAGATTAAATTTCTCCATCTGATCAGAATTGTGTAAAGAAGCTCTTTTGACTGTTGTTCCACCTAAATGTACAGGCTTCAAATTTGCAACAGGTGTAATTGCTCCCGTTCTTCCGACTTGATAGTCAACTGAAATGATTTCTGTTTCAACCCGTTCGGTTTTGAATTTAAATGCAATCGCCCATCTTGGAGATTTTGCAGTGAAACCCAATTCTTCTTGTTGTCTGTAATTGTTGACTTTAATGACAACACCATCAATTTCAAAAGGCAGGTTTTCACGATTTTTATCCCAGTAATGGATAAAATTCATGATGCCTTCAATTGAAGATACTTTTTCAATGTATCTTTTCTCTGTAGGTGGTACTTTTAACCCCCATTTTCCCGCTAACTGCACCATTTCATAGTGCCCATCTACGTATCCAGATGTACCATATACACCATAAAGATATGTGTCGAGGCCACGTGAAGCAACTATTTTTGAGTCTTGTAATTTTAATGTGCCTGACGCTGAGTTTCTTGGATTTGCAAATGTTGCTTCACCCAAATCTTCTCGTTCTTTGTTAAGTGATTTGAATTTTTCAAGAGGAAAGAAGATTTCGCCTCTAATTTCAAAAGATTCAGGAAAATTATTTTTCAATTTTAGAGGAACAGATTTTATAGTTTTCACGTTTGCAGTAACGTTTTCACCTTGTGTTCCATCACCTCGTGTAATCGCCTGTGTGAAAATTCCATTGTCATATTTGATACCAATGGCAACTCCATCATATTTTAATTCACAAACATATTCAATGGGGTCATCAACCAACTTTTTTAGTCGATTTTCCCATTCTGTAATTTCTTCCTCCGAATAGGTATTGGAAAGAGATAACATTGGAAATACATGCTTTACAGTCTCAAATTTCTTTGTGATGTCTCCACCTACTTTTTTAGTAGGAGAGTAATCGTATGCAAATTGTGGAAATTTCAGTTCTAAATCTTCTAATTCTTTCAGTAAAACATCAAAATCATAATCCGAAATAGTAGGCTCATTATTAATGTAATATGAGTAATTATGATGGTTTATCTCTTCGATAAGTTGATCAATTCGTATTTTAGCAATATTAACTTCCATGAAACAAAAATACAAGGAAAAAAATCAAAATTGCTATTTGGAGCAACAATTTATTTGTATTAAATAAATACTATTTTACTGAATATTAAGAAATAAATTTTCGTTAAACAAAAGTGAAGGAATATGCTAATTTCACAAAATAAACTACATTTGTTTTATATATGAGTCAAGTTGCTATTCGTGTTAGGGGAGTTTCTAAAAAATATACTATTGGGAAACAAAAAGATGGGAGTCTTCGTGAGACTTTATCTTCCTTTTTTACGAAAAAAAATAAAACGAAAGAAGATTTTTGGGCATTGAAAGATGTTTCTTTTGATATTCAAAAGGAAACAGTCTTTGGAGTCGTTGGTGAAAGTGG
>DAIOWV010000039.1:0-28046 GCA_036758285.1 Taishania sp.
TTACTGTTGTTGTACCCAAAGTAAATGTTGAGCCACTTGCATGAGAAGTTGTAATGGTTGGTGTGCCACAGTTATCTGTTGCTGTTGGAGCTGTCCATGTTGCAACCGCTCCACATGTACCTGGATCATTGTTCAACGTGATATTGGATGGACATGCCGTAAGCACTGGGTTTGTATTATCTGTTACTGTAACAGTGAATGAACATGAATCGATGTTTCCGCATTCATCTGTAGCATAAATCCAAATAGTCGTATCGTTTGAAATTAACGTTCCTTGTGCAATTGATTGTGTTATAGTTACAACCCCACCACAATTATCGACAACATCCAAATTGGGGTTATTAACAAAATTCGGTAATGTAACACCACAAGATAAATTATCTGCAAAAAGAATCGTATCGGAAACACAAGTCAAAAAAGTCGGAGCAATTGAATCATTCACCTCAATTACTTGTACGTGTTGAATTTCATTTCCAGCATCATCTATTGCTGAAAATAATCGAACTACATTTTTTTTATTATCACAAAGAGCTGTATCATATGCACTAACTCTAACTCTATTTATAAAACGTGAATAATCACCGCTGTAATACGTTCCCGAGTTATGGTAGATATCTTCCCAGCCAACATTTGTCGTAAATGTATCTATAGGCATAGGTGATACTATACTTGTAGGATATCCAATACTTGCGGCTAATAATACTGTACCTGGAGAACTTATTGTAAATGCATATAAAGTATTGGGAAGCAAAATTGTATGATTAGCATCACTTAATGTATATTCTGCAATAGAACCTGAAGCTGTAAAACTACCCAATGTGGTTATTAAAGTTCCTGGTGTAGAATCATTTGCATTAACATTGTGAAGACTTACTGTAGCAGTAGCAGAACCTGGAACAGCAACAAAAGTAATGTCATCAAGTCTTGTCATTACAGGTCCTGTTTTAAATATGATCTTTCCAACACTTTCTGGAGACCATGTAAATGTACCATAACTTGAAGGGCTCCAAAAATAATTTGAATATCCCAATACAATCGAATCATTTAATCCTATTTCATATTCGGTTACTGTTGAAGTAACACTCCCACAATTATCAACTGCATTTAGTGCTACTCCAGGTAAAACATCTGAACTACAAGAAACAGAGTAATCTAAAGGAAGTGCATCTGTAAAAACAGGAGGAATACTATCTATAGGAGAAATCATTATTGTATCATCTACAACACAACCATCTCCATAATTAACTCTAATATTATAAGTTCCAAAGTTGGTTACCCATAATGAATCTGCTGTAGAACCATCATTCCATAAAAACGTAGTGTAAGGATTTGGATAGAAACCATCTGTTTTCAAAACAAAGGGTGTAATGGGACAAGGAACTGTTAAATCAGGGCCTAAACCAACAATTGTTCCTCCCGTTGGTGGTGCAAAATTGATATTCAAATTGTTTCCCGCATTTGTACTCTGAGATCCCATTTGTAAAGTAGAATAAGAACCTGTTGCATCAATATCACGAATATTCACATAATCATAATCAACACTTCCTGCTAATACATTTAAATTTGCACGTGTACCTGCAACCGAAGATTGTAAAAATGTGACAAAACATGGATTACCAGAAGTATATAAGCGGTTGTTTATCGTATAAGTACTACCACTTTGAAAAGTATACGTTTTTCCTGCAGAAAAAATCAAAGTATCAAAAACCTGATTACCATTATAAAGGTAACCTCCTCCTGCAAAAGTAACTTTATTGGCTGTTAACCCTCCCGATAATCCAGCTGAAGGACTTAAAGTATTCACAAAAGAAATATTATGATAAACATGACCTGAATTTGTGTACATAGTTGCACCATTTGTACTATGGGTCATGTTGCCATGAAAAATAATATGACTTGTCCCTGCATTTAAAGTAGCTCCAGTATTGTTATAAGACCAAGGGTAATTAGCATACATGATATTGATCGTAGAACTACCTAAATTTAAAAAACGAATTTCTGTTGATCCTGAGCCAATACCTCCTGATGCAAAATTTGCCGTTGTTACAGTTCTATCATTGGTAGTAAATGTTCCTTTAGTTAATTTTATAGTGGCTATACTTGATGCACCATCTCGAGTACGAAGATCATCTTGCAATGTCCAACCTCCAATACCATCGAAAGTTATATAACCATTCAGCTGGGTACCATTAGTCGTAATGGTTTCTGTCAAATCTGAAGACTTGAAAAGTGTTTGATCAACTGTATAAACCATCCCAGATTGTAAGGTAATCGAACCGAAAATATTTAACGGATTTAAACTACCACCTGTAATAACTGGCGTATTTAATGCTCCAACCCAAGTCATGTCATGGCAATAATGACCTACTCCATTTAAATTAACAATTTGATTTACAGAAGAAAAACCACTATTAGCATTAAATTCTACATTATCTATTGGCGTTGGAATACATCCACCTCCAACAGGCGGAAAAACACCATCATTAAGTAAAGACCAATGATTTACATCATTCCAATTTCCTGCTCCACCAACCCAATATAAAGTACGTCCAATTGCTGGAGGAAAACTAATATTTGATGTATTTCCTAAATCAACTGAATTATTAGCAACCACAGGAACAGAACCTGTTGCTCTTATTCCATAAATTAAAGTATTATTTAAACTAACTAAAACTCCAGGTGTAAAGTCCATCGTTACTTGACTGCTATTTGAAGAGCTGATTTGAATTAGACCTGTACAAACAGGTGCGGAAGCTTCAAATAAATTATTAATTGTTTTGATCCCTCCTGGTTCTAAAGTATATGCTTTTCCTGCAGAAAAAATCAAAGTATCAAAAACCTGATTACTATTATAAAGGTAACCTCCTCCTGCAAAAGTAACTTTATTGGCTGTTAACCCTCCCGATAATCCAGCTGAAGGACTTAAAGTATTCACAAAAGAAATATTATGATAAACATGACCTGAATTTGTGTACATAGTTGCACCATTTGTACTATGGGTCATGTTGCCATGAAAAATAATATGACTTGTCCCTGCATTTAAAGTAGCTCCAGTATTGTTATAAGACCAAGGGTAATTAGCATACATGATATTGATCGTAGAACTACCTAAATTTAAAAAACGAATTTCTGTTGATCCTGAGCCAATACCTCCTGATGCAAAATTTGCCGTTGTTACAGTTCTATCATTGGTAGTAAATGTTCCTTTAGTTAATTTTATAGTGGCTATACTTGATGCACCATCTCGAGTACGAAGATCATCTTGCAATGTCCAACCTCCAATACCATCGAAAGTTATATAACCATTCAGCTGGGTACCATTAGTCGTAATGGTTTCTGTCAAATCTGAAGACTTGAAAAGTGTTTGATCAACTGTATAAACCATCCCAGATTGTAAGGTAATCGAACCGAAAATATTTAACGGATTTAAACTACCACCTGTAATGACTGGTGTATTTAATGCTCCAACCCAAGTCATATCGTGGCAATTTGCAGTTACATTTATTGTCACAGTATTACTACCTACAGTAAAACCACTACTGCCATTAAAAATAACATTATCATTTTGAGAAGGCACTACAGGATGAAGAGTTGAACCCCCAGATGTTGTAGCCCAATGGTTAATATCACTCCAATTTCCTGCTCCACCTACCCAATAGTAATCAGCAGAAAAAGATGCAAACGAAATTATAGAGAAGCAGAGTAAGTAAAAAACATGTTTTACTTTTTCAGAGTTTAGATTTTTCATTATGAATTTATTCTTGTTTTTAAGATTACAAAACTAACATAAAGAACTTAAAAACCTATTTTTTGACTGGTTATAACAAAAAAACACTCATTTTTCAATAAAAATGAGTGTTTTTGATATTAAATCGAATCTATAATATACTCCGAAAAAATTTATTCTTAAGGAAATTTCGGGAATTTAGAAAAATCTCTTTGACGTTTTTCTAAAAAAGCATTTCGTCCTTCAACTGCCTCTTCCGTCATATAAATCAAACGAGTGGCTTCACCTGCATATACTTGTTGACCAACTAAACCATCATCGATTAGATTAAAGCCAAATTTTGCCATTTTCACAGCAGTTGGACTCTTCGTTAAAATTTCTTGTGCCCAATCATAAGCAGTCTGCTCCAGTTCTTCATGAGGTATAACAGCATTAACCATCCCCATATCAAAAGCTTCCTGAGCAGTATATGATCGACCTAAAAAGAAAATTTCACGTGCTCTCTTTTGTCCAACCTGGCGAGCTAAATATGCTGAACCAAATCCGCCATCCACGCTAGCAACATCCACATCAGTTTGCTTGAAAATCGCATGCTCCTTGCTGGCCAAAGTCAGATCGCAAACTACGTGTAAACTGTGTCCGCCACCGACAGCCCAACCTGGAACAACCGCTATTACAACCTTATTCATAAAACGAATTTGACGTTGCACATCTAAAATATTAAATCGATTTACTCCATCTTCACCTTTGTAACCAGTTGTTGATCGAACACGTTGATCGCCTCCAGAACAAAATGCCCAACCACCATCTTTTGGCGAAGGCCCCTCACCACTGATCAAAACAACACCAATTTCAAGTGATTCATGAGCAATAATCAATGCTTCTAATAATTCAGAAACTGTTTTAGGTCTAAAAGCATTCCTAACTTCAGGTCTATTAAAAGCAATTCTTGCAACACCGTTACATTGTTTGAACGTAATATCTTGGTATTCTTTGATTGTTGTCCACTCCATTTTAAAAATTTAGATTACGAATTTAGCAATTACTTATTATTGTCTGAGAAATTCTTAATGTACCTATTAGATTTATTATTTTTTTATCCAAAACTTCCCTACACTTTGTACAGCTCCTTGATTCATTGTATAATCATCCATCGTATGAAATGAAGCGGCACTAATTGTATGTAAACCACCATAAACACCAATAATCTCAGCAGGAAAACCTTCAGATTTTAATTTTTCAACAAATTTAATGGCATTTGATTCTTCTCCAAATGAACCCACAATTATTTGAATAGGTAAATGTTTATCAACTCGTAAACCTTTAGAAACCTTTGCTTCCGTTTTTTGCTCAACGACTTCAGTTGGTTTTTGAATATCATTTTTTACCTCCTGATTTTCAATAACTTCACCTTCATTCTTTTCAATATTTTCTTCAGGAGTTTTTTCAACTTCTTCTTTCGTTTCTGATATTGAAGATGTAGTCTGTTCTGTTTTTTTACTGCCTCCAGCTAAAAAAGGAATTTTCGATTGAAAATCTTTGTAATTAAAGCCGATATATGAAACTCCTGCAATAAGTAAAAAAAGCAATAAAAGGCCAACAAGTCTTCCTAATTTAAGTGGTTTTTTGTCTTTTTTAGTTTTTTCTAAAATAGGTTTCTTTGGTTTTTCAGGTTTATAATTCAAAGGAGGAAGATCTAAATCATCTTTCCATTGCTCTTCTTCGCTAGAAACTTCTATCTTCTCATTTACAATTGTAGCTTGTTCTTGTAAATTACTTTCAATAGTATTGATTATATTATTTTCATCCGGAATTTCAATATTAATAGGGGTAACAACTTCCTCTACTTTAGGCGAAACCTCTTCAACAATCTCTTTTGTTTCTTCAACGATTGTATCTGCCTTTATTTCTTCTTCAATTTTTGGAACCTCAACTATTGGTGTTATTGTTTCAACAATTTTCTCCTCGTTAATCTCTTCAACAACTTCTTCAATTATTGGTTGAGTGGTTTCAACAACAGATATTAGTGCCTCTTCTTCTTTTGTTTCAGAAGTAATTGGAGAGAACAATACATCTCCACTCCCATCCTTACTAAAAACACCGATCTGATTGATTACATATTTTCTTCCTTGATTAATTTCAGAATTAATTTCATCAATAAAATGTTGAACTTTATCTTTAGCAACACTGATATCTACGCCATCAATTTCAGCCACTTTTTTTTCAAGCGAACCATCATTATGTTTAAGAAATGGCATAAACATTAATTCATTTGTTGACCTACTAACGACAGTTAACGCTCCAAAACCTGGAATAATTAACGTATTTTCTTCTTTAAAAAAATCAATTAAATAGTTATGCATAAGTGTAGTTATTTTAATTAGCTAAACAATTCATTAAACGCAAAGGTCTTATCTAATCGAGCACCTTTTTCTGTGTTTTGAATGGTACAAATTTCGTTTACACTATCGTGTTCTAAAAATAGATAATAATTATTTTCAACTGCATTTATTAAAAACTTCTCTTTTTCAGTTAAAGTTATCAATGGACGTGTATCATACCCCATCACGTATGGCAATGGAATATGCCCCGTACTTGGCAATAAATCAGCCATAAATACAATGGTTTTATCTTGATAACGTATGTGTGGAATCATCATACTTTCAGTATGTCCATCAACAAAAAGCACATCAATATTTGAAAAAACATTTTTGGTAAAATCACCTATTCTATTTACAAATTGTAGTTGACCACTTTCTTTAATTGGCAAAATATTTTCAGTTAAAAAAGAAGCTTTTTCACGAGGATTTGGTTCCGTTGCCCATTTCCAATGATTTTCAGTACTCCAATAAATTGCGTTTTTAAATACTGGTTCAAATCCTGTCCGGTCTTTATTCCATTGGATTGCACCTCCACAATGGTCAAAATGCAAATGTGTTAGAAATACATCTGTGATATCATCTGCATGAAAGCCAAGTCGTTTAAGATTTCCATGAAGCGAATCATCTCCATTTAAAAAATAATGAGAAAAGAATTTTTCACTTTGTTTATCACCAATACCAGCATCTATCAAGATTAATCGATCACCATCTTCAATAAGTAGGCTTCTCATTGACCAATCGCACATATTGTTTGCATCAGCAGGATTCGTTTTTGACCACATCGATTTTGGAACGACTCCAAACATAGCCCCGCCATCTAATTTAAAGTTACCTGTGTTTAATGGATATATTTTCATTTGATATGAATCGTAAAGGAAATTCGTTATTCTACAAATATGCAATTTTTTATTGATAAACAGTTTAAAACTTCAGATTAGTTTAATAACCTGAGTTCGATTAAAAATTACATTCAGGTTAATAACATTTCCAATTCATTTTGGATAAAAATCAAATTTCTAGATGATTTATGTTTTTATTATTTTTACAAAAAAATCAGCAATGAAAAACATTTTTAAAATTGGGTATTCAATTATTTTTTTGCTTTTAATAATTGTTTCTTGTAAAAAAGAAACCCCGCAAGAAGACCCTAATTTCAAACCTGCTACTTCAGCATACAACGTCAGTTATGGGCCAGAACCAGAACAATCATTAGATATTCGATTACCTGAAAACAGAAGTATTGATTCAACAAAAATTTTGGTTTTCATTCATGGTGGAAATTGGACTTCAGGAAATAAAACAAACATCAACGTTCACACTCAAAATTTTATAAATGAATTGCCCAAGTATGCCATTATCTCTCTCAACTATAGATTATTTTCGAATGACCCATATAAAAATGAATTTCCAACTCAAGAATTAGATGTTAAACTCGCATTGGATTTCATCAAGTCAAAAACAACAAGCTGGGATATTTCGAATGACATAACTTTAGTTGGAATCGATGCTGGAGCTCACTTAGCTTTAATTCAAGCATATAAACACAATACGGACCAAACAATCAAAGCAGTTGGTGCATTTTCTCCTATTACAAATCTTGCGGAAGGTTTTGACAATCCTCAATCTATCAAAACAATAATTGAGCAAATCACAGGTGGGACACCATCTGAAAAACCTCTTATCTACGCAGAATCGAGCCCAATAAATTATCTTTCAACAAGTATACCAACCATTTTAATTCATGGGGCAACTAATGAATTAATACCTATTACACAAAGTATTGCATTGAAAGACTCACTTACTAATTTAGGTAAGCCGGTTGAATTTATTTCAATTCCAAACCAAGGAAACTTAATTAAACCAGCACAATATACGGATGCTATCAAAAAAATTGGATTATTTTTTAAAGAACATAATCCATAAAGCTTCTTGTATCACTTGTTAAAATCGTAAATAATTTGCCAAGTGAATTAGTAATTTTAACTTTGTAAAAAAATATAAAATGAAGTACGTTTATTTAGATAATGCCGCCACTACACCCATTGCAAAAGAGGTTGCAGAAAAAATGACTTCTGTAATGACAGAATGTTTTGGTAATCCGTCATCTACCCATGCACTTGGAAGAAAATCGAAAGCATTATTAGAAAATTCACGTAGAACTGTTGCAAAATTACTTCATTGCGAACCTTCAGAAATCATATTTACTAGTGGTGGAACTGAAGCTGATAATATGGCCATCAATTCATCTGTTCATTTATTTGGTGTAAAACGTATCATTTCGACACCTTTAGAACATCATGCTGTTGGCCACACAATCGAGTCTTTAGAGAAAAAAGAAAATATTGAGTCTGTATCCGTTAGAACGGATGAAGATGGTTTGGTAGATTTAAAACATTTAGAAGAATTACTTGCAGATACTTCTAAAAAAACATTGGTTTCATTAATGCATGCAAACAATGAAATTGGCAGCTTAATTTCATTGAAAAAAGTAAGTGAATTATGTCGTAAACACGATGCTCTTTTTCATTCAGACACTGTTCAAACGATGGGACATTACGCTTTTAACTTAAGCGAACTGGATATTGATTTCATTACATGTGCTGCACATAAGTTCCACGGACCCAAAGGCGTTGGTTTTTTATACTGCAACAAAAAAGTAAAAGTTGAGAATTTAATTCATGGAGGAAGTCAAGAAAGAGGTTTTCGGGGTGGAACTGAGAATTTATATGGAATTGTTGGACTTGCAAAAGCATTAGAACTTGCTTATGAAGATTTAGAATCCCACCAATTACATGTTCAATCATTGAAAACACACATGATAAATCGTTTACAAGAAATATTGCCAGAAGTTGGATTTCATGGAAGTATCATCCCAGAAAAATCACTTTATACAGTATTAAATGTAAAATTACCTGCGACAAAAAAATCTGGAATGCTTCTATTCACACTCGATTTGAAAGGAGTTGCAGCGAGTGGCGGAAGTGCTTGTACATCTGGAGCCAACAAAGGATCTCATGTATTAGCAGGTATTAATGCAGATTTATCTAGACCAAATGTGAGATTTTCCTTCTCTCGTTATACAACAATTGCCGAAATAGATTTTGCTATCGATAAATTGTCCGAGATTTACGAAAAAACACTTGTTTAATCATTTTAAATCGCATCTAAAAGCGCCTTCTTTTAAATCATAGACTTTTCCTGAAGTTTCTTGATTCATTGAGATTATCTTGTATTTTGAATCGAATTCTTCAAAATCAACAAAAGAAGATGTTATGATTGCATAATATTGATTTGCATTTCGAATACTCAACCAACCTTTCATGCGTTCAATTTGAAAAATAGTTCCCAGATTTGAAACAGTCATCTTTTCGTTTAAGAATGGGATAAACTCTATATTCCCAGGGTGAATTTTTTGATAATCCTGAACCAACTTATTGGCATGTATTATACTTTTTTCATTGAAAGCAGAATAAAAACAAACTTGATGATGACCGTTATTCAATAATATTGTTGGATAATTTGAGTTAAAAACCAACCACTCCTTTTTATAAAGATTATTCAAACGATTTATTTGTAACCAAAGAATAAAAGGGAATAAACAAAGTAAAATTTGGATCCATTTCTTTTTTTCCATCCATATAATTATTGGAAAAAGTACACAATACAATAATAAAACCCATAACCAACCTGGAGTAAATCCAACGGATAATGCTCCTGGAATTTGTTCAACAAAAGCGATAAATCCAACTAACAAAGAAGAACACAAAGCCAAAAACCAACCTATTGGAATTGAAAGAAATGCCAACTTCCCAAAAGCTATTATTCCAATGGCTAAGGCTAACATGACTCCTGAAAACAACATAACACCAAAATTTGTCAAAATAAAATAATTTGGAAATTGATTGAAATAATAAATAGAAACTGGAACTGTAAACACCTGAGATGCTAATCCTATAGCTGTTCCTTTCCAAATCGTATTGAATAAAGAATATTCAAATACGAATGCATTTTCCAACATCGGATATACCGTAAAAATCCCAACCATTGCAAGGAATGATAATTGAAAACCAATGTCAAAAATCGACATTGGATCCCAAAGAAAAATAAAAAATGCAGCAATAGAAAGCGAATTAATTGGTTGATAGCCTCTTTTTAATAAACCTGCAACAATTAAAACAGTAAACATTACAACAGCCCGAGTGACTGAAGCAGAAAAACCCGTTAAAAAGGCATAAAACCACAAAAGAACAATCATTAAACAAGCTGCTATCACTCTCCCTCGATAAAGAAACAAATACTTAAATAAACTATTCAATAACAAAACAATTAAGCCAATATGCATACCTGACACAGCCAACATGTGCATAGCACCAGTATTTGTAAAAGTTTGCTTAATTTCAATTCCCAAATCGCTTTTGTCACCTAACAAAATTGCTTTTATCAATGGCGCATCCTTCTCCCCTACCCAACGATCTAAAACAACTGTTGAATAATTCCTTGCATCAACCAATAATTGATCAAACCAAGACAATGGTTGATGTTTCATCAATCGAATTTTATCTGAAGTGACAAAACACTGATAACGAACTCCTTTAGACAGCCAATATGTTTTCGCATTAAATTCACCCGGATTATTGAGTAATTCAATCTTATTGAAATTCGTTTGAAACAACACTAAGTCATTCTTTTGCAACAGTGTTTCATCATTTTCAGTTATAAGCAAAACTGTTTCCTTTGTGCTTTTCCATTTTTGATTCTTATCTAATCCTGCGTCTAATTCGATTAAGTTTGTGGTCCAAATTTTACCAACTGTTAGTTGTTCTTTTATTTTTCCTACATAAAAATTCTGACCAGCAGTTAAGTTTTTATTTTCCTCTGGAAAAATTTGTTCCATTGAAGCAAAACCTAATATAAAAAACATTGAAGTAAAGACGATTGAAAGTCCAACGTTTTCAAACCTGAAAAACAATAGCATTCCTGAAAAGAGAATGATAATGCTGACAGTTAATAGTTCAAAATTAAAGCTTACTAATGAACACAAAATTCCAGTAATAAAAAAAGAAAGCCAATAAAATAGCGTAGAATCAGTGATGGTTTTCATACAACAATAGTTAATTGCTTAACTGCAAATATAAAAAAACATCAATAAATCAATAGATTAGGGAATTATTGATAAAAAAATCGCTTCGTTTGTAAAATGACTCCGTTATTATCAAGAATAATTAATTGATAGATTCCTTTATCTCGGATAATTGCTTGCAAGTCTATTTCACTTATGTTATTTGTCAACTGAATTTCAGAAACATATCTACCCAAATTATCAACAATCTGAAGGTTTAATTCATTCACATCCAATTGTTCCGGTATATCAATTGTTAAGGAGCTAGTAGTTGGATTTGGAAACAACTGAATATCAAAATGATTCATGAAATTATTAGAAACAGATAGTTGAGTGATTGAGTCCCTTGATAAATATCTATACAAATAATTAGTTAAATCCAAATGGTGTAGTTGCTGTTCAATTAATACATTAATCTGCGCATTAACAAATCGTTCATTAGATATGTAATAATTCAAACCATCTTTTGAAGCAATTCCTTCTACTTGATGAAACATCATATTTAAATTTAACTTCCTTTTATTTCCACTAAAAAAATCAGTTTGATTGTAATCGTACAATAGATAGATAAAAGGTTGAAGAATTTGAGTATATCCCGTTAAAACAATGAGTTTTTTATCTTCAAAACAAGTCGCACCAGTTATTAATCCCTGGACATCAAACACTTCCTTAAATACTGCAATATGATTACCTGGATTTTTATCTAATTCATACACTGACGTTTTTTTGGTAATCCATTCTTTTGTAAACAAATAAATCTTGTTTTCTGTGACTATAAATGCTTCGCAATCAAAATTAGTACTGTTACCAGGCTGTGCAGAAAAATCTGTTTGTAAATCATAAGAAAACGAAATTGTATCAATAATAGGATTCGATTGCAGTTCATCCTTTTTAATTCTATAAATCCTAAGATTTGTTCTATTTCCAGATGCATTATTCCCAAAATCTCCGATATAAATAAATTCTTCATCTTCCGAAATTTCTTCCCAATCTATATTTTGAACATTTGGAATAGGAATTGTTGTGAAATTTGTCGGATTCGTGACATCAAACAAATACAAATTTGTATCTATATCATCATTGTGTGTCAATAAAAAATCATCAAAGAAAATTAAACCGGAAGTTTCCTGCATTACCAAAGGTAATTGAACACTTGTAATGGGAACGATTGTTGTAGTACTATAACTACAAGTTCCATTATTGTCTGTTGCATTTGGATTAAAATTATACGCGAGTGTGTCAGTACAACCGAATATTTGCTGAGAGAATAAACAAATTGGAACAATTAACGCAACTAGTAGTAAGTAAAATATTTTCATAGGAGTAGTTTTTTCAAATATAAGTTATTCGAAAGCAAATTTCTACTTTTTAAGAACAAAATAATAACCTAAATATGCTTTATTGGGAATTTCATAAATCATATCACCTTTTGACATATAAACGATATTTGAATATGTTTTTTCTCCTGTGTTTGATACAAGTTGAATATTGAATTTATTTTCAACAGTGTAAGTTCCCTCTTCTATCAAATTAATTGGCGAACCATTAAAGTCAAAATATAATTGAAAAACATACTTACCAGTTTTACTTCCTTTTCCATCTTTTGAAAAAAGTACTTTTCCTGTACAATCAATGTTTTGTTTCATTCCATTGTAGTCAAACAATGAAAATGTTACAGGCTTCCATTCACCATCAATCTTTCGATTGGTCTGATTTTCCTTTGAGCAAGCAAAGAATAAAACTGTTGATAAAACGAAAAAAAATAAAATCTGCTTCATATATAACTTACTATTAACACCTTTCTTTTTGCAATCATTTTTGTCAAAAGTAACTCCAATTGTTGCTTCGCTTTTTTCTCTAACTCCAATTGTTTTGACCTATCAATAAATGTTTTTTTTGCTTCGTTTTGCATTAATTGCCTCGCTCTATCATTCCATTCTCCATGTTCTTGAAAAACACGAATTTTAGAAGGAACAATTAAAACATCTAATATTTTTGGTTGTGAGACAACTACAAACAACGTATCTTGACTAGCAGATAATTTAAAATTGGGATCATTCAAATCAAAACCATAACGCACTTCCCCACCAATTATCAACGTCAATCTTCGTTTTATGCTAGAACCCCTAATTGAATATTTCCAATTATCAAGATCCGATAATTTTGACATATTACCAGTAATTTGTTCACCTAATCCTTTGTAATATTCAATTGTGTCTATTACAACCTCATCTGAGTAACTAACTGTAGATATTTCTGCAATTTTTCGAATATTTTCAATTTTGAGAGGTGTATTTTCAATTTCCCATTCGGAGTTTGAATCGGATTTACATTTTTTCACCAAAAATAGAATAGCAAAAACTATTACAATTAATAGTAACACATTAATTATCAATCGAACATATTGTTTCTTAATCCTTTTAAACATTTTATTTTAAGGTATTAAATTCAACATCAACCTCTTGATATCCCATATCTTTATAAAAGTCTATTAAGAAAATTCGGGTATTTTTCTTAGCATCATTTAAAATTGAGCTTTGTAGCATTTCACGCTTGATATTTTCTTCACCCAATTGAAGTATTTTGACTTTTTCTTGTTGTGTAAATTCAAATCTAAATCCATTAACATCTTTCATTTCCGTTTTAATATCATTCGGATTCATATCAAATGATACAATTTCAGGAGCTGGAAGTTTTAAACTTATTTTCGTATTATCTTCACTTATAACGATATCATCTTTATTTACCTTTGTCAAATCAACACCTGCTTTAACCTTTGCTTTTACACTAATTAATATTTTTCGATCTCCGAATCTATACCAATCTTTGCTATCATTCAAATAAATGATTTTACCAAAAGTATATTCTGTTGTTGCGAGAGTCCCTAAATCTTGTATGTTATAAATTTCAGTTTTAGGAAGTTCTTCTGACTTTTCTTTACAAGAAATCAGAAGAAGAAAACATACTATTTGTAAAAGATATTTCATTTCAAATTAAATTACTGCCAAACACATCATTTGCATTCCCACCTTTAATGCTTCAGCATCAATATCAAATCGTGGATGGTGAACACCAAATTTTATACCTTTTTCTTCATTTCTTACACCAATTCTAAAAAAACATGCCGGAACTTCTTGTGCATAAAATGAAAAATCTTCTGCAGCTAAACGAATTGGCAGGTCTTCTACATTTTCATTTCCTAATAAGTCAATCGCTTTTTGTTTTAAATCAATCGTTAATTGTTCATCATTTTCTAAAAATGGATAACCTTTGCTAATTTCTATTTCAAGTACACCTCCATTTCCTTCGACAATTGCTGTTGCTTGTTTTTCAATTAACGCAAGTGCTTCTGACCTCCAACTTTCGTCCATTGTCCGAAATGTTCCTTTCAGTATTGCTTTTGAAGGAATCACATTTGTTGCACCTAATGCTTCAAAATGACCAAAAGTTAATACACACGGAATTTTAGGATCACACTTTCTGCTTACAATGGTTTGTAAATTCAAAATCAATTCTGCACCTATTACGATAGGGTCAATACATTGATGCGGTGTAGCACCATGCCCCCCCTTTCCATGAATAGTGATGTAAATTTCATCACAACTTGCCATATACAGCCCTGTTTTAAATCCTGTTTTCCCAGCTTCTAAGTCAGGAAAAACATGCAACGCATAAATAGATTTAACGGTAGGATTTTCAAGTACCTTATCTTTTATCATTAACGAAGCACCACCTGGATTTTTTTCTTCACCTGGTTGGAAAATTAATTTTACAGGAAATGGTAGTTGCTCTTTAATCTCAAAAAGAATCTCAGCCACGCCTAATAAGACAGAAGTATGTACATCATGCCCACAAGCATGCATAACTCCGTCAACAAGTGATTTATAGTCAACATCATTTTCTTCTTGAATGGGTAAAGCATCCATATCAGCTCGAAGTGCCACAACCTCCATATCGGATGTATGATGAGAAGCTTGAATAAGCCCAACAACCCCTGTTCCACCAACTCCAACTATATGTTCAATACCAATTTCACTCAATTGACTTGAAACATATTTCATTGTCTCAAATTCTTGATAAGACAATTCCGGATTACGGTGTAGATGCTCCCTATAACCTCGAACTTTTTGAAAAAGTTCAAACGAGCGTTGAATAATGTATTGCTTTAAATTGTCCATTTCATGTAAAATTAATACTTCTATTTCATTTAGTAATAGAGTACATAACAAAAGTAATTTTTCTTATTAAATTTGAAAAAACAAATCGAAAACGTCAATAAAATGTTTCATTTAAATTTTCTGAAAAATATTAAACATTACTTACAATCTGGAATAGTTATTTTTTTCTACACCACTTTGCTATTATGCACAACTAATAAGTCATTTTCTCAAAATAGAAATGAAGAAGTAATGGTAATGAATAAAATAATGAAAATGATGGATGAATTTTCGGTAGTCAACCAACGTGCATATTTCGACGCCGTAAATCTTCATTCATTTTACAGTAATGTTAATGAATTAAAGTATCCTGAAAATAGTCTCTATAGTTCCAAAACAACTTCAATAAGGATGTTGGGGTATTACACTGGAATGGAAGAATTTTATCATTTAATACCTGAAATCAAACCTGATAGTAAAGGGATGATTCCTTCTTATTATTCGAATTTTTATCGTTGGTTATCGGAAAGAGAACAAATGGAAAAACTAATCAAAGAAGGAAAAATTAATAATGAAATTTATCCCTATCTTTCTAATTACATGACATCAGCTGACAGTTTTTTTATCGTACACAAACGATTAAATGACTATGTACATGACAAAACACACAAAATAGATTCGTTAAAAACACAAGCAGAAGAACTCTTAATAGCCTCTCAGCATTGGTTTAAAACTTGTCTAGAAAGTTCGCTGAAACTCGATAACATTCTTCGTGACTACTATTACAGAAAACTACCTCCTTATAAATCATTTTCAGAATTACAAGATGGTTTAAGAGAAATTGAATTAACTACAACTTTACTAGAAAACTGGAGAAAAACACTTTATTCAGAAGACCTTACTCAAGACAAAGAATTCGATAAAGAACTTCGTTTTCTACATGATACTGCATTAGAAAAAGATTCAATTCTATTATACAAAACCGAGGGATATGGTTACCCTAGTGATGGATCATGGGCTCATACGATCTATAATTCGCTTTTCAAATCAATGGAATCAACAATTTATTGGTTTGCAACTTCTACCCATCAAACAGAAGCTTTCATGAAGAAATCACAAAAGTGTTATAACGAATTTTTATTGAGTTACAATCAATTAATGGGCTATTACAATCGTTACGCAACTCTTACAGATGGTTTCACTTATGAAAACCTACTAGTTTGCTGTCCTCAAAGATATGAACGCGACACAACTGTAAATGTCCTTTTAAACAAGCCTAGATTACTCTACAAATTTGAATTCACCCCTAAACACCCCCTTCCATCAGAATCAGAAATCGATATCAACACAAGTGTACTACCTTCAGAAAAACTTAGTGATGAGAAAAAAATTAGTTTGGCATTACCTCATCATCTTGTTTACCTTCTAGACGCGTCTGCTTCAATGAATCAATTTAAAAAGTTGACGGAATTAAAAAACAACACAAAGTATTTGGTTAATATTCAACGAGAAGTTGACAAAATTTCCATGATAACATTTGCTAATAATTCTGAAATTATTATTGATGCAATATCATGTGATCAAAAACAATTGATAAATAGTAAAATTGATAAAATTCAAGCTCAAGGTCAAACGAATATTGACAAGGGATTAAAGACAACCAAACAACTTTTAATTAATGAAAAGAAAACTATTCCAAATGGGGTAAACACCATTTTGATAATTTCTGATGGAGAATTTTTGATTGCAAAAAAAACCATGAAAATAATCAAGGAGCTAAGAAAGAACAATATTGGAATTTGCTTTATAAATGTCGGTAAAAACAAAGGAAACAAGGACAAAATTCAGGATTACATACAACTTTTAGACATTCAATATTATGATAACAATCATGAGAATTTGAAAGAAATATTGATGAAGATTGCAACTAATTAAGATTGTAAAATCCCATCAATTCTTTTTCAATTAAAACCGTAAACCTACACCTGCCTGAACTCCGATAGTTGAATATTTTCTTCTTACGATTGAATCAACATAAATCGCGTTAGAAAGCATCGATTTAAAATAAGGATTAACAAATACATGCCAGTTATTAAAAGTCCTTCTAAGTTCGAATTGAAGCATGTAAGAAACATTTACCTGCACGGGTTTAACATCTATAACTCCTACAGAATTCGTATATTCATGAGGCCATGGATAACGACCGGCTTTCCTCATGCCTATATTGAACTGGAAGCCAACTCTTGGAATCAAAGCATAATTTCCAAATTCAAATTTGTAACCGAAAGAGAAAGGAATTGTAACCCATGAATAGCGGTTATGAAAATTTTGCAATTCTGTTTTTGTTTTTGTTAGAGTTGAAGTGTTAGCAAAAGAGTCAGCTACATATTCATCTAAATAATAATCCCAAGTTTGAGTCGTGTCATTAAATGTCCAAACAGTATCTACTCCGAAAGTATAATCGTACACCACTGTGTCCTTCTGAAATTTTTCTTTTACAGGAGCAGTAAATTTTTCTGAAATCTGATTAAAAGAAACCCCCAATGAATAACTATAATTATTCTTATATAAATTTAAGTTAGCTCCAAAAGTTGGGGTCAAAGGTAATTCTTGCTCTTTTAATACTTTATTCTCGATCATATAGTTAGCCACACCTTCATTAACAAAATTTTTACCCGCTCCCACATATAACTGCAATTCCTTCTCCCATGGCTTCACTTCTTTTTTGGATTTATCATTCGTTCCACTGGAAAGATTATTAGAAACCGCAGGAGGAGTTTCATTCTTAGTTTCATCTTTTTTTGTTGGCTCATCATTAGGCTGATTAGCTAGCTCTTTATTTATATCTTGTTTACTCTTATTTTCATTGATTTCTTTAGAATCCAAATCGTGAGATTCCTTATTATTTTGGATCCCTTCAGAATTAGTATTGACTTTATTCTTTTCACCTCCAACAGCTACATCCTTATTCTTTTTATTACTTGAAGAATTTAAATCTAATTGATGATTACTTATATCCGCATTTCTCTTTGTCTTTCCTTTTTTACTACTAACATTTTTCGATTTATTCAGATTAGAGTGTTTCTCATTAATCCCCAAATAAACTTTGTTATGCTCATCATTTGAATTTTCATTAACGACAGTACTCTGACTATTTTTTAAATCATCTTCATTCGTAGAAAGACTATCATTCAATCGTTGATTAAATAATTGTATGTTATTTAATGAGTCAAGTTCTAGATTCTCATTAAAAGAATTTTCTGTGATGTATTTATTATTTTGTGGTTTGTGATTATTATTTGCTTGTATCAAATAGAAAGAAACAGCAACAACTCCAAAAAATCCAAGAAAAGTAAAAAACCACCAAATAATCCCTCTTTTCTTTTTCTTTTCTTCTAGTGCATCCAAACGGTTATTGAGATCACTCAAGAAATCATCTGGAATGTCAAATACTTGCTGATTCAAAGAATCCTCAAATATTTTATCGATCTTATTTTCGTCTTCCATCATGATCGTAATTCAATTTGATTTATACTCAGCTTAGCTCTTAATCGTTTTCTTGCTTCTTTGATGTGCCATTTTACAGTTTCATAAGAAATTTGAAGTTCATCCATAATTTCTTTTGAAGTATAACCATCAACTGCATATAGATTAAAAACCATTTTCGTTGCAGGAGGAAGAGTATCTAGCAACAATAGCAATTCACTTGATTCAAAAACCTTGTCAATTTCTGGTTCCGTAGTTAAAGCATCGTTTTTATAATCATCATTAAATTGAAATAATTCGTTGTATTTTTTATTCTTTCTAAAATCATCGATTATTTCCCTTTTAACAATCTGTTTCACCCATGAAAAGTAAGCTGTTCCAATCTGAAATTTATCAATATTTGTAACTATTTTCATAAATGTATTATTTACAATTTGCATTTGTCCTTCCTTATCATTTGTATATCGCACAGCATTCCCCATTAGCAACTGAAAAGTATGTTTATATAATTCCAAAACAACTTTTCGATCGCCTTTTTGAACAGCAGTAACAATATCAGTAGTTAATTCAAACAAATTCAGTTTCAAATATTTTAACGAAGTAATAAAAAAAACATTAAAATCTATCCTGTTTTATATCATTATTCTTCGTTTCAGATTTTAAGTCAATTATTATTTCTTCAATTATTCGTTATACGTTTGTCTATGTAGGAACGTATAGATTGAAATTTAAGGGGGGGGAAGTCGGAAAAATATTTTTTAAACGGAAAGTTTTCAACATCAACTTCACTAACCAAAAAATCATCTTATCTTTGTAGGATAATGAGTGAAGAATTTATTGTTTCAGCAAGAAAGTATCGCCCACAAACATTTGATACAGTAGTAGGACAGAAATCTGTAACCTCTACACTTCGTAATGCAATAAAAAATAATCAACTCGCTCAGGCATTTTTATTTTGTGGATCTAGGGGGGTTGGTAAAACTACGACAGCTCGAATTTTAGCAAAAACAATTAACTGTTTTAACAGAACTGAAGAAATTGAAGCATGTGAAGTCTGTGAATCTTGCAAATCATTTAATGAAGGTGCTTCACTGAATGTATATGAGTTAGATGCAGCTTCAAACAACTCTGTTGATGATATTCGAAGTTTAATTGATCAGGTAAGGCTTGCTCCACAACTTGGAACTCATAAGGTTTACATCATCGATGAGGTTCACATGTTATCAAATAGTGCTTTTAATGCATTTTTAAAGACATTAGAAGAACCACCTAAACATGCAATTTTCATTCTTGCAACTACTGAGAAGCATAAAATTATCCCTACGATTTTATCTCGATGTCAAATTTTTGATTTTAGCAGAATAAAAGTAAAAGACATTGCTGATCACTTAGCGAATATTGCAACAAAAGAATCCATTACTGCTGATCCTGAAGCACTATTTTTAATTGCTCAAAAAGCAGATGGTGCACTTCGTGATGCTTTGTCTATCTTTGATCAAATCGTAACATTTGCTGGAAACAACATAACTTATCAGAATGTAATTGACAATTTAAATGTTTTAGATTACGATTATTATTTTCGAGTAGTTGATTTTTCTCAAAAAGAGGATATTCCAAATTCATTACTATTATTTAATGAAATTATGGAAAAAGGATTTGATGCACATAACTTCATTATTGGTTTATCGAATCACTATAGAAACTTGTTAGTGTGTAAAGATGTTCGAACTGCCAATTTATTAGAGGTTGGTGAAGTAGCAGAAAATCGTTATATTCAACAAGCTAAAGAAGTAGATTCACCCACGATAATGAGAGCTCTGGCGATTTTATCCAAAGGTGATGTGGATTATAAGCAATCAAAAAATCAACGCTTGCTCGTCGAAATTCTTTTGATGCAATTATGTTCTCTGAAGCAAGAGTTCGAAAAAAAAAATCCTTAACTGATCCTGTAAAAATCATTCCTTTTCCTGGACAATCATTACGTGATAAGCAACCAAGTAGTCCTGCGGCAACAACTTCTAAACCGTCAGTTCCGTCAATTTCACAGCAAATATTAGCGAAACCCCAGCCAAAAGAATTGCAATCAGCTGGAGATCGTGTTGTTTCAACCAATTTATCAATTAAAAAATTGATGAATCCTCAAAATGATGGAAACGAACAACATGGACTTTCTGGGGCAGACTTACCGAGAAATCCTTTCCATTTTGATGATGTGAAAATGATTTGGAGACGTTTTGCAAATGAAATGAAACAACAAGGAAGGGAAACGTTTTACAATGCAATGATTAAACGAAATCCTCTTCCGACTACTGATACTCATTTCGTTATGGAGGTAGACAATTTAGTTCAAGTAGATTTAATCAATGCTGACCTTGAGAATCTAACCTCATTTATGCGAAAATCACTAAAGAACTATGACGTTTTCATTGAAGTTAAAGTAACTCAAAACCAAGAGGAGGACGTCAAACATCTTACTGGAAAAGATAAATTTACAATGTTAGCAAGAAAGTTTCCTAATCTTCATGCGCTTAAAAGCACTTTCAATTTAGATATTGAATATTGACCTGAGTTCGATTAAAAATTACATTCAGGTTATTAATCTTTTATTAAAATCCTTTCTGTAGTTCCGTTATTTATTTGATGTATTAAAAACACCCCCCTCCTATTAAAAGGTATTGAATTTGAATTCTTAGAATACATCACAAGTTTTCCCTCAGGTGAATAGATTTCAACATCTGATTTTTCAGACAACTCAATTGTACTGGTGATAGAATTGAAATATGATTCTGTTTTTTGAATAGAAAGAACTACAATACCCCGATAATGTCTTTTACCATCATAATCAGTTGACCACAAGCGATAATAATTATTCCCATTTGACAAACGATTATGGACATGATCATAGTTATTCGTTGAGATTGTATTTCCACCTCCTTTAACAGTGGCTATTGATTCAAAATTATATCCATCTAAACTATGCTCTAAAGTAAAATAATCATTATCTATTTCTGTTGCTGTTTGCCAGAATAAATTTGCCGAAAAATCATTCAAAAGTTCACCATCAAATACTATTAATTCAACTGGTAGAACTGTTGCTCCCTGAGTTGCTCCATCTAATGTAAATCTTGAAAAAGATGTAAGACCTGTTAATGTATATTGATTGGGACATTTATCAAAACCTATCTCTGTAAATTCAGCTGTTGTTGTCGCAACACCTGCATCACCAGGCTCACCATTTTTCATCAAATAGCGAATCGGTAAATTATTTGCAGAAACCACTGGACTTATATCTTGATTTCCAGAAGCAAGCATTGTAATATTATAATTCGATATACCTCCAGCCGGATTTGTAATGTTCCATTGTAAAGGAGAATGTAAATCAAATAGCATTTGATCCAAAATGCCATCATAACCTGGTAAGCCATTTCCAACATTCACGATACCTGCCCCTAAATGTTTTTCAATGTCACAATATGCATAATTATGAACTAATGTAGTTGAATTGGTTTCTAAGTAAGAAAGTATTTGTCCACTACCTGAAATTGGTGCATACTCAAACCCTTGAGCTCCGTACATACTTCTGTCTGAGCCAATTGGGAAACGATAAGTATTTCCTACAATCACATTCCACTGAAGCTTACCATCAACATATTTATTAGTAGCTAGCTGTGCCTCTCCACCTACGATTGCAGTTGGTGAATTATTTGTAATATTCACTTTATCCGTTTGTAAAATGTCTGTGTAAATAATTCCATTTACAAATACTAAATTGGAACTAATATTGATGTCGATTTGGTTAATCTTAACACCATTACCATTATTCAATTCAAAGTGTGAAGCATTAAAGATACCTGTAGAACTTGTTGATACAATATGCTGTTGATTGGTTCCAGATAAAATAGTTTTTCCAATTCCAGCATTATCAATTTGATAAACTCCATTAACAACTATAGAATCTCCTTTTATTTCAAAACCGGTACCATTACCACAATTCGTACATGATAAATTGGTGTTTAACAATTTACTTCCACTTCCAATGTAAACATTTCCAAAAACGGTAATCGTATTTGAATTTGTATTGTTGTTATACACTTCAACAGTACCTGTATTTGTCATTCCTACATATAAACTCCCTTTTATTACAGCAGTATTACTACTTCCGTTCAAGACTTCAAGATTTGCATCCCATTCATGGTGACCACTGCTACTTTCGAAGTATAAATTTGGATAATACATTCCAATAGTTGATGTTACGACATTATCATTTGTATTGTATCGATAAATCCATTTTGCTGTTGCAGGAATAGTTGAAATACCACCAAAATAGTTATCTCTGTATTTATTAACTGAAGAACTCCATGTTTTACAAATTGTACCATTTACTCCAAGTAACCAAGTCGCTCCTGCTACAAAATCAATACCTTTAGTTGAACTTCCATAATCATTCAGTGTTCCTAACACCAATAAATCTTCAGTTGTTGCATTACCATTTGGCACTGTTAATTTTTCATTCAATTGCAACACCCCATTCGCCTGAACAATGATTTGATCAGCTGAAAGAGTAAGATTTACTATTATTGTATGGCTATTTTGAATCGAAATATAATCCGAGTTTACATCCGTTGGATAGTCACACGCTGCAATCCAAGGACCACTAATTGATGTTGCGTTTTCCCATGAAGCAATTGCATTCCAATTTCCTGAAGTTTTACTTCTAAAAAATCTACCTTGACTTGATTGAAAACTAATTGCATTGGTAAAAAATGAACATCCACTTGTTGTTACTTTACAATAAAATTGATAATTACTCAAAGTAGTCACAGAGGACGTATTGGAATTAATTACAAGATTATTAGATGTTGCACCTAATATAGAAAATCCGGGAAGATTAGCTATTGATACAGCTACCCAACTTGTACTAGTTCCATCATTAAAAAACCATTGATAAGTCATCGGGTTGCTTCCAAGTGATGCCGTAAAAGAATAACTTATTGATGAACAAATACTATTATCAGTGATTGGCGAAATTAATGGCGTAAATGACGAGTAATTGTGTGTACCTAAATCACTACAGCTTTCATTGTTTCTATTCGTCCATTCGCTTGAAGTATATGTAGAATTTGGACTGGTTACTGATGGATTTCGAATTTGTGTATAGCCTGTACCAGAAGGTGTATTCACAACATCAATAACAACATTATTTTTTACAAGCTCTAATTTATTACCTCCATTTATTCCTCCTCCTGACTGCACAAAATCATACGATAAGCCACATTCATTTTGATCCCCTAAGTTTAATAAAAAAACACTATTGGGAGGGATTGTACCTGACAAATTAATCAATCTTGAAACCGTTGAAGTACTAGTATTTGCATACCTTTTAATTTGATAATTACTTAAATTTATTGGTGAATTAGTTGGATTATACAATTCCATGTACCAATTATTATATGAATCACTGTCATAAACTTCTGAGATAAAAACATCTGTTCCAACCCCAAAAGTAGAGCAAGTTCCTTCTTGAATATTAACTGTAAAAACACCTGTAGCAACGACACAACCACTTTCTTTGACTACTAAATTCCCACTCGTTGTACCATTTACAACTTCAGCTTTTAGTGTTGTAGAATTAACAAAGGTTGTATTCAATAAGTTATCATTTACTTCAACTGTTGAAGAGGATGTAAAACCAGTTCCATTGATCGTAATTATTGTACCTTCTGGCCCATTGGCTGGTGAAAATGACGTAACTGTATGTGTACAAGGAGTTGCAATAGTATAACAAGTCCATTTCAAATCATCTACAATTACCCTATTTCCACTATTTCTGATTTCTACATTAATATTACCTGTTACATTAACAGTTGCTGTAAACGTACTTGTAGATGTACTTGTCACATTAATATCCCCTCCAAATTGCGTTCCATTTACAAAAACTTTTAAAATAGAATTTCCACTAAAAACTCTTTCATAATCAAATGAAATAACCCCACAGCCTCCTGGAATAGAAGTGTTATTCTTCAACGTACTTGTTCTTAATGCTATCGCTCTACCATTAAGAACCTGATCAGTTCTAGAGTCATTTGCTGTCCAACTAACTGAGTTGTTCCCTACCCACGTATTTGATGAATAAGAGCCTGATGAAGCTGGAATTGATGAAAATGTTTCTGATGCACATTGCCCGAAAACAGCAGATGTGAATATCATTAATGAACTTATAACAATTGAAAGTAGAACTATGATTTTCATATAACTTAATGCAATGAAAGAAATGTAAACACTGATTTACATTCTACATTTAGACCTTCAAAAATCTTCTATTTTGAAAGAAAATTGATTAAGTTACAATTATTACAATATTAATTATTTAATAAGTAAACGCTCTATATTACCTGTCTTTTTAAAATGAACCAAGTATATCCCACTAGAAGTCTGAATAGGTATAGTCGTCATTCCTGAAGATGATAAAACAAATCTTCCATCACTTGAAAAAACTTCGACATCCGCAATCTCTTGCAAATGAATAGTTTTGGTGTTTTCATTGTAAAACACGTAATTTTTTTTGTTTTCTAGGAGAATTATTTTTTTATATGTGTCTTTACCATAAATATCAATTGCACTTAACTTATAGTAATTAATTCCTTTAGGTGGAGTTGAATGAACCAATGAATAATGATGTATTTCATTCGTCGTCCCGTATGCAACAACCTCTCCAATGGCTTCCCAATTAACCCCATCAACAGAATGATGTACAACAAAGTGACTATTATTTCTTTCAGAAGCTGTTGTCCATTTCAATACATTTTCAAATTGTTCCGCATTAGCCACAAATTCGGTAAGTTCCTCTGATAAAACAACTGGTGTTATTGAACAATTTGTAAACACACCTGTAGTTGCAGGTGCTCCACCGGGAGGGTTAGAACCATAGGTTGCATAGGCACCGTCACCTCCAGAAGGCGTGTAATTATAGGTAATAGTATGAGTTGTATTGTCTGTTGTTCTAATCACAGTTTCAAACGATTTAGCTCCCCCTGAATTACCAAAATTTCCTGTTGCAACCCAACGATCATTAGTTGCGAGTCCAGATTGACCATAAACAATATAAATTGGACCATTACCACATAATGCAGCCCAATCAAAAACACCAACACAAACATCACTTGAAACAAATAAAATCTTAGAATTAGGCGGCAATGTTTGATTAAAGGCATTTTGATACAGCCCACTACATCCTGCGGCAGTATTAATAGCGGTAGTTTTAGCGGCAACATTGACAATAGATCCTAACAAATTATAGGAACCTGGTGTATAATTTAAATCAATGTTGGCGGAATTTACTAATAAACTATAACTTCCTGTTGTGGCAAAAACAATTTCCGACTCACCTTCATTACTACAACTACCTGAATTACAGCCATCATAAAGTAAACTTGTAATGTGAGGTGGAATTAAAGCACAAGGACCTCCAGATAAATTAATCGAAAAAGGTAAACTATTAGAGCCAGTTGAAATAGGTGAACTTGATACAACTCTAATAAGATAATTGCTACCCGATACTGTTCCTGGTGGTATTGTGAAGTTTATTGTTCCTGGTGATGTACTAGTTAAAGAACCAATAGCTACTGGAACAGAAAAACTCCCTGATGCATTTGAAAGTTGAGCTGTAAAGACATTGCCAGAAGCAAAAGTACCTGTAGCAGTAAAAGACACTGAACCAGCAGTTCCTGTACTACATGTAACTGTAAATGGAGCTGTTGAAACCGCACCTGTTGTAATCGTATTTGTGACACAAGTACCACTTAATACGACATCATCAATTCTGTATTGAATTGAACCACTATGCAACCAACGCAAAATAATACTTGATTGTCCTTGAGCAGCTGCAGGAATGGTAGCCGTTGCTAAAGTCCAAGTAGTATTTGCGGCACTCACTGTTGTGTATGTTATCGGTGTAAAGGTTGTTCCATCAAGACTATATGAAAGAATGAGATTTGAAAAACTTCCACCGCCTTTATACACACCAAACGAAAGCGAAAGACTACTACATCCATCAGTAGAAACACCAGCAATTTGAAAATATTGAGAACCATTAATTAAAACATTTGCCCCACCAGACGCACCTGTATATCCACTAGAAAATGTATTATTCCTTAAGTCAGCTGTTCCTGACATAGTAAAACCAACATTATTAAACCCATTAGCAGTTTCATGAGCTGCTATTGAAGTAGTTGCTGTAACAGTCCCCATGGATTCAGTAAATGTTTGCCCATAAACAATTTGAAAAAAAACAGAAGAAATCAGAATTAATTTCGACGCAAAAGATTTCATAAGCCGTAAAAAAAATAAACCTATAATCTACAATCCTTTTATTGATGCACCGTGTAGAAGACGTAAATGCAAAACTTTAAAGAATCAACTTACAGCACTAACTATGAAGTAAATAACAATTCTAAATTGAATTTAGATATAATTTTTAATAACTTAATGAAAAAATAATATTTTTTTAATTCAACAAACTAAAACAATAATCAA
The DNA here is from genome assembly GCA_036758285.1 of Taishania sp. GTDB lineage: Bacteria > Bacteroidota > Bacteroidia > Flavobacteriales_D > Crocinitomicaceae > Taishania. The sequence continues at coordinate 27,403 of DAIOWV010000039.1, forward strand.
GATTCAGTAAATCAATAATTTAAAATAAAATTAAAGAATAAATTTTTTATTTTCCTTTATCGTTTGATAATATAAAAACATAGATACTATCAACAAATAATGACTGATATCGTTACGGTCGAAAAGTTGGAAAGGATTTATTTTCAAAGCCTGAGGTATAGCTGAAAACAATAATATAAAAACTGAGTAAAATAGATATTTGAACGAAGAATGAATTTTTCCTTGATAATATGCTCCCAACACACCTAAACAAATAACCAATCCTAAAGTTGAAGAAAGTGTTGGAGGAATTAAACCTAATTCTGGTTTTGCAGCAATATCAAACAAACTAAGCATTATAATTTCGATTACAAAAAATGAAATAAGTTTTATGAATGATAATTTATAAAAACGAATTCTTTTTTCCTCATCAGGATATATTGAAATCATTGCTCTTTCAATATAAAAAGGCGACAACAAGCCTGTAAACCAAGATGGAATTTTCCCATAAATCCCAGTGTAATTATACAAAAGATGTCCAAAACCTCCTAGTAAAAATGTAATTCCAAACCAAATAAAAAAATATTTCCAATTTTTCAAAAAGTCTGAAGGATTTTCTTTGTTTAAAGAATTTACTTTAATCAAAAAAATCAATGAAAAAATAA
>DAIOWV010000040.1:0-1432 GCA_036758285.1 Taishania sp.
CTGTCATTTTTGCTTCTATTGCAGAAAAATTAACCAGATTGTAATTGTTGTGAATCGCAAGAGCTGTAAAGCCTTGAGAAACTGGTTTCATTGTAGTACTAGCGTAAGAAGCCCATAATGGATATGTTGTACTAGCTCCAGTATTGTCATCTAAAATGATGTATTTTCCTAGATTAGCGTTGAAAATATTTTTGTCAGCAGCAACTGGTCCACCAATAGTAACATTTCCAAATGCTGGAGTATTAACGCCATAATGATCTGCGAATATGATAGCAGTACCAGTATTTACAACACCTGCATTGAATGTATTTCCTGTGATTGAAATTTCATCAGCATACGTATTGTTTTGCGCACCATTTGTCATAAACTTAGTATTAACCATCAATGAAATAAAATTGTTCGCACTAGTTTCAGGGTTGAATGTATTTCCGGAAACAGTTACGTTTTTTGATGATTCACTAATGAATCCAATATTAGAGTAGTTATTTAGTGTATTGTTAGAAAAAATAACGTTTGCATCATTGATACTTCTAAGTTCAACTAAAGCGTATAAACTACTAGGGGTCATTTGTGTATTACCACTAAAAGTGTTATTATCAATTGTTACTGTTACACCTGATTTAGGCGCGTTGATCATAGAAATACCGTTTAACGTATTATTGGAGATATCTATATCACTTGAAAATTTAGCGGATTGAATCGTGTAATAAGCGGTTACAGTATTTCCTTCGATAATTCCTCCAGGTGCATCTTTTCCTAAACTACCATTACCAACAAAAATACCACGGCCAAATATATTAGCACTGTTAGAAGCAATGATTTCATTATTACGAATTTCAACATTCTGAATGTCTCCAGCATCTGAATACAATGAAATAGCATATGAGTTCCAAACCATGTTTGCATTTGGTGTACCAGTAATTGGATTTGTTGATTCAAATTTATTGTTCAAAATTTTAACATTATCAAAATTTTGAGTTGCAACAATTCCTTTCATACCTGTAGAGGCTGTTAACCCCATTTGAAAGTTTAAATTACTAATAGTTACGTCATCACTATTGATATTAATGATATCAGAAGCAGTTGACATAATTATTGGCTTGTCTGCAGGGTCCAAGGCTGTTAAAACAATCTCTTGATTCAAGTTTAATGTTGCACTTAAGTTATAAGTTCCAGGAGATAATTTAATAACGTCGCCAGCTACACTTTGAGTAAGTGCATAACCAATTGTATTACATGGATTTCCAGGTGTTTGACAGTCGTTTGGAGAGTCCGATCCTGTCGAGGAAACATACAAAGTGGTTTGAGAAAATGAATTACTTACAATTAACGTAATAAGGGGTACGTAAAACCATCGTAAATTTAATTTCATGCGAATATTTGTTAAAAATTTTCGTAAATATACGCATTTTGTGAGTAAATAGGATTTAAT
>DAIOWV010000040.1:1517-27659 GCA_036758285.1 Taishania sp.
ATTATTTGCCTTTTCGACAGTTAGTTTTCCATCCATATATTTCGCTAATAATTTAAAAGCAGGTTTATTGTCTTTTTTTAACACGAGAAGTGTTGAGTTTAGAGCTGCTCTAACTGCAACTGGGATTCCTCCACCTAATTCTGCCCAATGTCCACTTAAGAAAACATTAGAAATAGGTGTTTTATAGTGGGCAATTTTTGCTTGCATATTTTTCTTCCCTGGACGTGCTCCCATCATTGTTCCGTTTCTATTTCCCGTATAACGTTGATGAGTAACTGGTGTTGCAATATCCAGATAAACAATATGAGATCGGATATCAATGTTTAATACTTCTTCTATTCGACTTATTAATACGTCAGCTACCTTTTGTTTTGTTTCTTTGTATACTGAATCTCTATTAAAATTACCTTTTTCATCTAATGTTACTCCCCAATTGTCATACTGTTCAATAAATGAAGGGATAAAAATAGTTAGCGTTCCATTTCCTTCCGGAGCTAATGTTTTATCTCTTACAGAACCAGAAATTACGTGTATTCCACTTGTTTCTGGATTACCATCTCCAAGTTGTTCTCTTTTTAATTTAGGATTTGCAATATATAAAATCTCTTCTCCAAAACCTAAAGACTCTCCTGTACAGTCTAATGCTATTGAAAGGGTAAATGCTGAAGCATATAATTCAGCATCATCTAAACGTTTTAAAAAATCTGGTTTAACTATACCTTGTGGCAAATACTTTTCATAAAGATTTTTAACGTCACAAGCAGCAATTACATATTTCCCATAAACTTGATGAATTTGTCCTCTAGTTTCATATTCAACTCCGTATGCTAAATTGTCTTTGACTAATATTTTTGAAACTTTTGCTCTGAATCTTATTTCGTTATCATAGTTCTTAATAACATGTTCTAACCATTCTGCAAATGTTTGACTTCCACCTTTAGGCGGTGTTTGATAATCTTTTATTTTGGTCCATGCTATTGGAATTAAACATGAAAGCAAATCTGGTTCTGAACTGAATAATTCAAGTAATTTAGGATTTGAGAAGTATTTTTTTAATCCTTTTTCGACTTTTTCTCCTGAATAAAAAACATGTGGAATAAATGGAATTACAAACCGAAGCATTTGAATTCCACGATTCATTTTTTCAAATAAATTCATCGTTGACATGTTTCGATTAATAAATCTGAAATTTTCAAATGATTTACTAATTCGATATGCATCTCTAAAAAAACGTTCGATTCCTTTCTTATCCTCTGGGAAATCGGTTTGAAGTTGTTTTTTAAATGAATTTAAATCTGTTGTAACTAAATATTCGTATTCATTAACTTGATATTTCCTAATCTTATGTTGAATCGCTGCTTTTGGAAAATCAGTTCCAATAAAAGAAAAAGCTTGTGTTACTAGCCCATTTTCTCCACATTGATTAAGCCAGTGAATGGCAGAATCAAAACGATAACTCAAGCGATTGAAACCTGCAATGTATCCGCCTGGACGAGCATCCATTTCAAGAATACAAACTTTGTATCCAAATCTGGAAAATAAAGAAGCAGACATTAAACCACTAATGCCTGCTCCAATAATTATTATATCAAATTCTATGTCGTTTGTTTTGTCCAAATTTTCATTTTGAGTTACAAAAATAAGGATAATTCTTAACGCATATTTGACTTTTTATTTAAATATTCTTATTTCTTTTTTTCAAATCTAAAGTCGATTCTGTAATAGAATAAAGGTAAAAAACCTAATTGATTTTTCTCTGCAATTGGTTCAGCTAATGGATTTGCCAAATTTGGTGCATAAGCCAACGAAAGAATATTTCTTGTATTCAATACATTTACCAAGTCTAAACCAATTTCATGCGTTGTTTTCTTAGCGTTATATTTCCAGTTAACTTTTAAGTCAAGTCTAAAATAATCTCTAAATCGACGTGTGTTAAATCCTTCATCTTTAAAATACAATTCATGAAATAACTCTGTTTTAGCTACATCAACATATCCATATCTTCTTCCTCCAGCATACGTTGCTTTAAAACCAACTGAAACTGATTGTTTTTCATTTAATTTGAATTCTTTTCCTGATAATACGTTCACAGCATAATTTCCATTATAAGAGGTATTTCTTTGAATACCATCACTACCAATATATTTTGAATCATACAAAGATCCAGTTACTAAGAAGAAAAATGTTTTATCAAAGAATTTTTGAACTGTAACTTCAATTCCATAATTTGTTCCAGTTCCTGTATTTTCCATTGAATCAGGAAAAAATCTAGCAAAACCAGCTCCCATGTTTATTAATGAATATGAAGAAGGAGCAATCGTTACAGGAATTCCATAAAGATACTGATAGTATGCTTCAGTTTTTAAATTCCAACTCTTTTTAAAGCTTTTATCATATCCGATTCCTGTATGTATACTTTTTGTGAAGTCCATGTTTTTATTATGGTAGATTTTACCACCATTAGCATCAAAACGGTTATAAGTATATGTGTATAATGGTTGCATTTGACTATGTAAACCAGCACCAGCGAATAAACTTTGATTATTATTCATTTTTAAACGCCATCCTAATCTAGGCTCAACAGGACTTAAACTATTACTAAGTGAATAGTATTGAGCATGTAATCCAGCTGTTACATCCATGTTTTCAGAAGCTCTCCATTTCCATTGTACAAATGGTTGTACTAGTATTGAAGCACCTTTGAAATCCCATCTTTGTTGAAAAAATGTATCCGTTAGTAATGGTAATACTGAGTCATTTTGAACAACGTAATATAAGTCAGTATTTAAACCTGCTTTAATTAAATGACGTGTATTAAATTTATGAGTAAAAGCCATATGATGAGATATCTTATGAGTTGCAAACTTATACCCCATCATCGGATATATTGAATCTACAGAAATTCTATATGTTTCGTCAGATCCACCTTTGTTTAATGTATCTAATTGTCTAATTAAATAGAAATGTTGTGATTTTTGTTCTTCGTAGCTATATGCTAAAGTTGTTGAGAAAAACGTTTTTTCTGACAATGATTTTTTATAGTTTAATCCAGTAACCATCATTGCAGTACCAAAATATTGATCTCTATCTCCTTCTCCATACATTTCCGTTGAATACTCTTTTTGTTCAGAAATTAATATTTCAATTTTACTTTTTCCACCGATTCCAAAAAATGATAAATTACCTCCATTTTTTAATCTCCAATTAAATTTAAAAGCACCATCTCCATATGTTGGTACAGCATCCGTTCCAATTTTAATACCCATTGTTTTAAACATACTAAGCGTAGAATATCTACCCATAACTAAGTAGCTAGCAGTTCCGCTCTTATTCATTGGCCCTTCAGCAAGTAATTCTGTTCCTAGAAAACCGAATTGTCCAGTAAATTCATGACTTTTATTATTTCCGTTTCTTAGTTTCAAATCGAAGATAGCTGCTGTACTATTACCATATTCAGCAGGAAACGCACTCATGAAGAAATCAGAATTTCCAAGAATTTTATTGTTAATAATAGATACAGGACCTCCTGTACTACCGGAAACAGAAAAGTGCGATGGGTTTGGAATGTCAATTCCCTCAACTTTCCATACAACCCCCAAAGGTGAGTTACCTCTTACAATGATGTCATTTCTAGAATCATCAGCTCCCTGTACACCAGCAAAATTTGATGCCATACGAGCAGGATCCGAACGAGAACCAGGATATCTGTCTGTTTCTTCAACACTAAATTGTCTTGCTGAAATTAGTGCCAATTCGTTGATTACTTCACCAGATTTTCTTGCACTAACAACTACTTCTTCAGTTTCTTTATAGAAACTTTCTGATAATGGAATCTCTAATACCGTTTCCTTTCCAGAATTGACATCAACCGTCATAATTTTTTCATCATATCCAACAATGAATACTGATAATTGATGTTTCCCTACAGGTACGCTTGGAATTATAAATGTACCATCATCTTCAGTGATAGCACCATAAATTTTAGTGGTATCTGGAGTTGAAACTTTCACTTTTGCTCCATAAATAGGAGAGTGAGTATCTGAATCCATTACTCGACCTCTTACATTTTGTGAAGGTTGGGCAAAGGAAACAATAGAAAATAATAAAAATGATGATAAAGTAATAATTTTAAGCATGAAATTTACAGATTATATTTTAGTTTTTCTTAGTAACTTCTTTTTGGTATTCTTCAGCTGTCCATTCTTTCAAATAAACATTTTTAAAATTAAACATACTCATAGAATTGAATTCAAAATTCCTAACATATGAATGTATGATTTGTAAATCTCCAGTGTACCACAAAGGAATTAAAGGAGGGTTTTTCATTAACTCTATTTCAGCTTTTGAAAACAAATTGAACTTTTTAGTAACATTATTTTCTTGATAGGCATTATTAACTAATTCGTCAAAAATAGGGTTCTGATACTTCGAATAATTTAACCCCAATGAACTATGATCTAAATTGGGTATATTTTGACTGAAAAAGCTTGATAAAAAATTCTCAGGATTTGGGTAGTCAGCTATCCAACTACTTTTAAATAAATCCCCATTCCCATTGATCGCATCAGTTGTAAATTGGTCATAATCGGAACCATCCATATTTATATTAATTCCTAAAACTTGATAGATTTGTTGAGCAAATTCATTCGCTACGGCAGAGTTTACATCTCCAATATGATATCTTAAATTGACACTACCAAATCCTTCCCCATTGGGATAACCAGCTTCTTTTAACAGCTTTTTGGCTTTTTCGGGGTTATATTCATATCCAAATTTTTTAATTTCATCAAAGTTATAGCCTTTAAAGATTTTATTAATTGGAGGTGTTATTCCATAAAATCCCAGTTCGTCAAATTGATTTTTTAAAATATCACGACCAATTTTCTCACGATTTATTGCATAATTAAATGCTTGTCTAACTTTAGGGTCTTTAAAACGCTCTTCATTCATATTGAAAAAATAGTAATGCGTTTGAAGAAGTGCATTTTTTGTTAAAATCAATTTTGGAGGAGAGGAATTGAAATCAGATAATCTACCTTCAACCATTTTTGTGATTTTACTTGTAGGTAATGAGAGAATAAAATCAATTTCTTTTTTCTCAAAAAGATCTAATTGAGCTATTTGACTATTTTGGATATAAAAATGAATTGAATCTAAATAAGGAAGTGCATTTCCTTGTTCGTCAGTTTCATAATACTCTTCATTTTTTCCAAGTAAAAATGCAGGCATATCATCATATTTATCAATCGCGTTGTAAATAAAAGGTCCAGTTCCAACCATTTCTTTCAAAAGATTGGCTTCAATAATTTTTTTAGAATGGATCGACAATTGAATTTGAGAAAGTTTAAATAAAAAATTATCATCACGATGTAATAATTTTATTATCAATTTTCCATTTTCAGATGTAATTCCTGTTATTGTTTTACTTTTCTTTTCAAAATAATCTTCCGCTCCAACAATTAAATCTTTTAAAAGATGATTATATGCAACAGAAGCTTTACCTTTTGAGGAAGGAGTGCACATCATTTCAAATGAAGCTATAATATCTTCATGTTTTAAAATTCTATCTTTTGAATTAGAAAATATTTTATTTGGATGAAAATAAATATCATCACGAATAGTAAAACTATATGAAGTTCCATCGTCATTTATTTTCCAAGAAGAAGCAATTTGATTTTTAACTTTCAACGTTTTTGGGTCAATCCCAACCAAACCTTCCATCACTTGTGAAAATACTGTGGTTGAATAGTAGTCCGCTATTTCACTTGTTTTATAGTTAATTGGCTCATGTTCCAAACACATCCGAATAGTACCACCCTGATGTTCAAAAAAACTCTTTTTTTCTGAGCAACTGAATAGATAAATGAGCAGTAAACAAAATAATAATATTCGGTTCATAAGTTTCGTTCTACTTAGCAAGTTTAATAAAAAAAATCAATCTGCAATAAATCAACGAATTTTTTTAAACGTTAAATCTTGAATGTTTTATAGAAAAATATCAGATGTTAGATGCTTTTTTTATGCTTTTAGTGTCCAAGTGCATCATTTTTTCAACTGTTTCAATGATCCCTTTTGTTCCAAAGCCACAATCATCCCAAAGTTCAGCAGATGTACCATGGTGAATGTATTTGTCGGGAATACCCAATCTTTTTATTTCACAATTGTATTGATTGTCAGCCATAAATTCTATAATAGCAGAACCAAATCCACCCATTAGACAACCATCTTCAATTGTAATTACTTTTTTAAATTTTGAAAAAACCTCATGCAACATAACTTCATCCAAAGGTTTCACGAATCTCATATCGTAATGGGCAATAGAAACTCCTGATGTTTTTAATTGTTCGATTGCTTCTTGTGCAAAATTCCCTGGATGTCCAATTGTTAGTATTGCAAGATCATTTCCATTTGAAATTTTTCGACCTTTTCCGATCCCAATTTCTTCAAAAGGAGTTTTCCATTCTGTCATAACCCCGTTTCCTCTTGGATATCTTATCGAAAATGGTCCTTTATTCTCTAATTGAGCTGTGTACATTAAGTTTCGTAACTCCTGCTCATTCATAGGAGCGGCAACAATCATATTTGGGATATGCCTCATATACGCCATGTCATAAGCTCCATGGTGAGTAGCACCATCAGCTCCTACCAATCCTCCTCTGTCCAAGCAAAAAACAACATTTAAATTTTGAATAGCAACATCATGAAGAACTTGATCATAAGCACGTTGCATGAAAGAAGAATAAATATTGCAAAAAGGAACTAATCCTTGTGTTGCTAAACCAGCCGAAAAAGTAACTGCATGTTGTTCTGCAATTCCCACATCAAATGCTCTATCAGGCATTGCTTTCATCATGATGTTTAAAGAACAACCAGAAGGCATTGCAGGAGTAATACCCATTATTTTAGTATTCTTTTCTGCTAGTTCTACGATCGTATGTCCAAAAACATCTTGATATTTGGGTGGTTGAGGAGATTTTGGGATAACCTTTACAATTTCTCCAGTATCTTTATTGAAAATGCCTGGTGCATGCCACTGAGTTGGATTTCCTTCTTCTGAAAATTTATATCCACCACCTTTTTTTGTAACGCAATGTAAAATTTTTGGTCCAGGAATATCTTTTAAATCTTCTAAAATTTTTGCAACTCCAATAGAATCGTGACCGTCAATTGGTCCAAAATATCTAAAGTTTAATGATTCAAATAGATTACTTTGCTTTAGAATTGATCCTTTTAAAGCGTTCGATATCTTTGAAGCTATTGATTGTGCATCTGGTCCAAAGTGTGAAACTTTACCCAATAATTTCCAAACTTCATCTTTAACTTTGTTATAAGTGTGAGAAGTTGTGATATCTGTTAAATATTCTTTGAGCGCTCCTACATTGGGATCGATTGACATACAATTGTCATTTAAGATTACCAATAAGTTGGCATCTTTTTCAAATCCAGCATGGTTTAGGCCTTCAAATGCCATTCCTGCAGTCATTGCCCCATCTCCAATTACAGCAATGTGTTGTTTTTTACTTTCTCCTTTATATCTATTCGCAACTGCCATCCCTAATGTAGCAGAAATTGATGTAGAAGAATGACCAACACCAAATGTATCGTACTCACTTTCAGATCTTTTTGGGAAACCTGAGATTCCGCCTTTGATTCTATTTGTATGAAAAACCTCTCGTCTTCCAGTTAAAATTTTATGCCCATAAGCTTGATGTCCAACATCCCAAACCAATTGATCTTCAGGTGTGTTGAATACATAGTGTAGTGCAACTGTAAGTTCAACTACACCTAAACTTGCACCAAAATGACTATTCCCAATTTCTGAAATAACATCAACAATATATTGACGTAATTCATCGGAAATTTGAGGTAAATCTTCAATTGAAAATTTCTCTCTCAAATCTTTAGGGATTGTTATTTGTTCTAAATATGGACCGGCTTTGTACAAAATCAAAATAAATATATTCAACAAAAATAAGTGATAAAACGATGAAAAACAATTATTGTTATACACATTTCAACGTTTATGGATGTTTTTTAATTGCAATAGACTTCTTTTATTGATGGTTGAATTATTTAGTAATACCTTTAATTAATGATGTATTAACTGTGAATTGCACCTAATTTACAGGTCTTAACCTTTCTTAAGAACTTTTCAATTGTAGATTAAGGGATTAATAGTAACTTTGACAAGATATATTTGTAATCAATGTTACCAAAGGGCGAACAAAAAATAAAGAATGAATTGTTTTGGGGAGATTTTAAAACCAAAATGAAAAAAAATATGTCAAGTACAGGTAGAAGAATCAATTGGTTGAATTATCCAACTGAAACAAAAGAACTGTATTTGAGAATGCAGGCAACTGGTAAGTCTTGTTCCGTTTCTTTCGATATCCAAAGTAAAGATAAAGGTGTTCGGGAGGTAGTTTGGGAACAAATGGGGGAGTTGAAAATGGTTCTTCTTTCTGAAATGGTAGAAGAAGGTGAATGGATTGAGTCGTTGGAATTGCCAAATGGAATGGAAATTTCCAGAATCACTTGGGAAAGAAATGATTTGAATTATTACAATGAGTCAGATGTGCCTGAAATTTATGCTTTTTTTGAGTCCAAACTAAAAGCTTTTGATCGATTTTATCAAGAATACAAAGATATTCTGATACAATTATTGGATTGATAAATAGAAATAGTAAAACAAATATGTAATTTTATCGCATGAAAAATTTTTTATTTACATTGAGTCTTGTTTTAAGTGTTGGATTTTCTAAAGAAGTAAACTCACAAATTGAAATCCTCAACGAAAATTTTGATTCAGGAATTCCTTCAAATTTTATTTTACACAACAATGATGGATATACGCCTCATGCTAGTGTTTCTGAATATGTAAATGCTTGGATTTCAAAAGTGGATCCTCTAGATTCAACAAATGTGGTCGCATCTTCAACTTCTTATTTCGATCAACCAGGATTGGCTGATCGATGGTTGGTGACTCCATCATTGTCATTGGGTGCATTTGGAAATGTTTTATCTTGGTCAGCTAGGTCACATGACGCTTCTTATGCCGAAAATTATTTGGTTTTAGCTTCTATAAGCGATGCCTCAATTACGAGTTTTACAGATACACTTGCTGTAGTGGTAAATGAGGGGGTGAGTTGGAAGAATTATGAAGTTAATTTATCTGAAAAAGGTTTTGATAACCAAGTAGTCCATGTTGCATTTGTTTTGAGATCCATCGATGGGTTTAAATTTTATTTAGATTCTCTTAATGTTAGAAAAGAAGATCCTCTTTCTGTAAAGGAGTTAAGTTCATTTGATGTCAAAATATATCCAAACCCAGTTACAGATGTATTATCATTTGATACAAATACACCAATTGATCTTGCTATAATTCGAGATGTAAATGGTGCAATTGTAAAACAAACTACAGAACAAAAAATTAATGTACAAAATTTAACAAACGGAGTTTATTTTTTGGAATTAATTTATCCTACTGGAAATGTCACTAAGAAGTTTATTAAGAGGTAGTTTGGATTTCTTTTAATTGTAAATCAAATCTTTATATTTAATTGTTGATTTGAGGTTGATTATTTTTATAAGTTGTTTTTTTGATAAAACAGCATTTAATTGATTTTTCAATGCCCATCTACAAAATTGAGTATATTTGTACACTTAAAATAAGAAAATAGAAGTTTTGGCAACAAAAATAAAATTCGGAACAGACGGTTGGCGTGCAATTATTGCAGATGAATATACCGTTGAAAATGTAGCTCGTGTATCTTTAGCAACTGCTGATTGGGTCAAAAAGAATTTTGATAATCCAAGTATTGTTATTGGTCATGATTGCCGTTTCCAAGGTGAGTTATTTGTGGAAACTGCAACTAAAGTTTTTGTCTCTCAAGGTGTAAACGTGAAAATGGCTAAAGGATTTGTTTCTACGCCAATGGTTTCTCTTGCTGCTGTTAAAAAAGGTTGTTCACTTGGGGTAGTTATTACTGCAAGTCATAATCCCCCAGCATATAATGGTTTTAAGTTAAAATCACATCATGGTGGTCCTCTTTCTCCTGAAAAAGTTCAAGAAATTGAAGACATCATTCAAGACGAGATTCAAGTTGATTGGAGAAATATATCATTAGCAAATAACGCACTTGTAGAAGTTGTTGATTTAGAGACTGAATATGTAGACCATGTAAAAGCAAACTTTGATCTTGAGGCAATTGCAAATTCTGGATTGAATTTGGTGTATGACGCAATGTATGGAGCGGGGCAAAATGTTCTTAAAAGAATTTTACCATCAATTCATTTCTTACATTGCGAACACAATCCAACATTTAAAGGAGTTGCTCCAGAGCCTATTGCTAAAAACTTGCAAGAATTAGAACGTTTTATTAAACAAAACGGAACAATCGATTGTGCTTTAGCAACAGATGGAGATGCAGATAGAATCGGTTTGTATAATGGAAAAGGTGAATTCGTTGATTCACATCATATTATACTTTTATTAGTTCATTATTTAGCAAAATATAAAGGATTAACAGGGAAAGTTGCAACGGCATTTAGTACAACTCCAAGAGTTGGGAAAATGGCTGAACATTACAACCTTCCTTTTGAAGTTGTAAAAATCGGATTTAAATACATTGCAGGTATCATGATTGAAGAGGATGTTATCGTTGGTGGTGAAGAATCGGGGGGTATTGCTGTTAAAGGTCATATTCCTGAACGTGATGGTATTTGGATGGGATTGATTATATGGGAATTCATGGCTAAGTCTGGAAAAACATTGGATCAATTAGTTGATGAAATCTATGAAATTGTAGGGAGTTTTAAATTTGAAAGAAGTGATTTACACATTACAGAAGATTTAAAACAACAAATAATTAAAAATTGTAAAGAGAATAATTATAATTCTTTTGGTCAATATTCTATAAAAGAAGTTCAAACGATAGACGGTTTTAAATACTTCTTGGACGATGAAAGATGGGTAATGATTAGACCATCTGGAACGGAACCTGTATTAAGAGTTTATGCTGAAGCTCCCACATTGGAAGAAGCTAGAGTTATCTTAAAAGTCACAGAACAACAAATTTGTAATTAAATAAAATTAATTTGAATTAACAGCTGATTAAATTTTAGTCAGCTGTTTTTACTCATCTTAAACTTTTGTTTTTTAAATAGTATAATTGAAATAAGTACCCCAAAAAAAATGTTATGAAACCTGTAATTGTTTTTATCACTTCATTATTAGCACTAGTTATTGTGCTGTTTTTATTAGTATTCCAAACGTGGCCAATGCTAATTGCAATTTGTATTTTCCTTGCAATTATAGGAATATACGATGTAACGCAAACGAAGCGTACAATCTTACGTAATTTTCCAATTATTGGTCACTTGAGATTTATGTTAGAAGGAATCGGTCCTGAAATTCGTCAGTATTTTATTGAGTCTGATACAGAAGGGAAACCTTTGAATAGAACACAAAGAACATATATATATTCCAGAGCAAAACTTCAAAATGATAAACATCCATTTGGAACAGAGTTAGATTTGTCAATTGAAGGAAATGAGTGGATTCAGCACTCAATTTATCCTTCACATCATTTAGATAAAGCTCCAAGAGTTCGATTTGGTGGAGAAAAATGTACACAGCCTTATGATGCTGCATTATTCAATATTTCTGCGATGTCATACGGATCTTTGAGTAAAAATGCTGTTATGGCTTTGAATAAAGGAGCTCAGGCTGGAGGTTTTTATCACAATACTGGAGAAGGTAGTATTTCACCTTACCATAGAATGGGAGGGGATTTGGTTTATCAAATTGGTACAGGTTACTTTGGTTGTCGTGCAGCTGATGGTAATTTTGATGAAGAAAAATTTATTATTACAGCAAACTATCCTGAAGTAAAGATGGTGGAGTTGAAATTATCTCAAGGTGCAAAACCAGGGCACGGAGGGATACTTCCAGCAGCGAAGAATAATCTTGAAATTGCCGCAATTCGTGGTGTTGAACCTTTTACAACTGTAGATTCACCTCCAGGACACAAAGCATTTTCTAATGCTGAAGGTTTGTTGAAGTTTATAGATAGGATGCGTGAATTGGCAAATGGAAAGCCTGTTGGATTCAAAATTTGTATTGGTAATACAAAAGAGTTTGAAGAAATTTGTGAAATGATGATTAAAACTGGGTTAAAACCAGATTTTATTACGGTTGATGGTGCTGAAGGTGGAACAGGTGCTGCACCAATTGTATTTTCTGACCACGTTGGTATGCCAATGGAAAACGCATTAACATTTGTGGTGGACACGTTAATTAAATATGATTTAAAGAAAGAAATTAGAGTTATTGCATCTGCTAAAATTGTTGATGGATTTGACATTTTTAAAGCTCTTTCACTGGGTGCAGATATTTGTAATTCTGCAAGAGGAATGATGTTGTCTTTGGGATGTATTCAAGCATTAGCATGTCATAAAAATACATGTCCTGCAGGGGTAGCTACAAATCAGCCTTCAAAAGTGAAAGGACTTGTTGTTGAAGATAAATGGAAACGAGTTAAAAACTATCAAAATGAAACATTGAAAGACTTTTTAGGTCTATTTTCTGCTGCAGGTTGTAAATCATTAGAAGATTTAAAACGTTCATTGATAAATAAACAATTAGCAGGAAAACCAGTGAGCTTTGATACTATTTATCCTTACCCACAAAAAGAGGTATAAATATTAAAATTGAATATTTAAAAATCCCCAAATGGTTTGTTGCTATTTGGGGATTTTTTTTGTCTTATAATCAGATGTTAATAGATTGATTTTTAGTTGATTTATTTTTTTATAATTGAAAAAATAACTTCGTATTTAGATTGATTGGCATAAAATTTGCTTATTTTTATTTCAATCAATCATGTTATTATGAAAAATCTATACTTAATTTTCGTCTTTTTTTCTTCATTTTCGCTCTATTCACAAGGTGAGTATAATGTTCAGTTTTCTTTGTTTGGGGTAAGTGATATTCCAATTAAGTCACAAATGCCTAAAATGGGTGTGAATTATGGCTTAGGAATGTATGTTGCTTATAAACCAATTAATAGAATACCTGTATTTTTAGAATTGAAAGGTAATCTTGGAATGTATGATTATAGAACTTCAACAGAAACATTCATTTTTGATGATAATTCTACAACAGTTACTGATGTTTCCTTTAAAAGCAGTATGCATAAGCTGCAATTTGGAACAAAGATTTATGTGACTAATTTTTATAGTAGAATGAGAGGATATGTAACCCCACAAATTGGTTATAACTTCATGCGATCTAGAATAAGAGTTGCAGATCCATTAGATGAAGATGATTGTCAACCTTTAGAAAATAGAATTGCACATAAATCAGGGGGGCTAACCTATGGCGCTGAAATTGGTTTTGAATTAGATGTAATTAGATTGATAAAAATAGATGGATTTACAAATAGTAGATTATTTATGTCTTTATCCTATTTAGGAAGTTTTAATAAAGTTGATTATATCAATACAAAATACATGAATGAGAATGTTCATGGAGTGTATGAAGGAGGGCATCAGCATCATGAGGTTTCTGCTGATCGTGATGTAACTTTAGAATTTATAAATGTTTCGAACAATTCGCTTCATGAGCATAAAATAGCAGAAGTTTATAAAACGCCATTAAGATACTTCAATATTAATTTGGGATACGTTTGGTATTTTTAATTAACTATTGAAATTCATAGGCTCCTAAATCGGGAGTTAATAGATCTCTGTTATTTCCTTTGATATCCTTAGTAATACCTGTATTTATTCCATAATTGATTAATGACGAACCTCCTAGTATGTCAAAATCAAATTCTTGTGGATTTTTAAACTGTGGAGCTGAATTCCATTTGATATTTGTGTAGAAACTTTCTGTGCTTGGTGTGTTTAATTTTATAACACATCGATCAATTGTAAACGAATTGCTTCCCTGATTATCTAAGTTAAAGGCAATTTCTCCATCTTGATTTCCATAAATAACGGAGTTTCTAATTCTACCAGTTATATCGGTTACTAATATACTTTGACCATCATTGTAATAATCACTCACACCAACAGCAGGAAGTTGTTGAGTCTGACCAGTTGCATAACCTGCCAATGTGCAGTGATTGAAGTCAAAACCGGACCCAGCTAGGTTAATGAAAGCGTGAAATCCATTGTTTGTAATTACACAATTTTCTGCTAAAACTTTTCCTCCAGCAAAGTTCATAATCCCGTACCTAGCGTTGTTTTGTATTTTTGTATTTTTGATTATTACCGTTGGATTACTACCATTTGCTCCATCCTTTTCAATGTGAATCCCTGTAATTCCATTTTTAATAATTGCATAATCAATTGTTGAAGTTTGAGCTTGATTAAAGTAAACACCATAAAACTGTCCAGTCACATCGTCGTAATCACTTTCAAGTCTATCTCCTTGAATTATAACTTCATTTCCTAAAGTACCTTCAATTTTTAATGTTGCTTTGTAGACATATAGATATGCATTTTTATGGAGATAAATTTTAGTGTTTGCTTGAATGATTAATTGATGACCTTCATCTACAAAAGCTCCTCCGTAAATTAAATGTGGTTTGTCATTTGCCCACGTTCCAAAATTATAATCCCAATCACTTGATGGACCACTTAAATCAGAGTAGTGGTAATAGATGTCTTGTCCCCAAGCAGCTAAAATGACGTATTGATCCTTTCCATTTGTTCTAAATCGAATGGAATCTTCAATGACCATGGGCAGTGTTCCACCATTGACATTCAGAGTTACTTCAATAAACATAAAAAGACTGTCTTTGGATTCAATTTCAATTTCTGAAAAACGTGTACCTTGTAACCCATCAAGATTGACTCTAAAAGGGGAGGAGCTTCCCCCCATAAGTTCTACTTCATCAATCAAAACCGTACGTGATTCTTTATTGTAAATTTTTAATTGTTGAGTTGTTGAGCCAATCGTAGTGAAAACAGTATCAAATACAACAGTGTCTTTTGAGAATTCTAAGTTTCCTTTTGAAAAATTAATTGTTTTTTTACACGAGGTGTTTAATGATATAATACCTATTAACGGTAATAGTAAAACAATTAATGAATAGCTTAATTGCTTTGATGTTTTGTTTTGACCCATTTTTTTCATACGATTCGATGTAAAAATAACGAAAACAATTGTTAAATATTTTATTTTTGTACAAAATGTATGGTAATTAAAAAAAAATAGTTAAATTCGCACTCCGTTTTTGGGAGAAATTGATAATTATAATTCAAAATGAAAAAAGATATACATCCAACAGATTACAGATTAGTAGTATTTAAAGACATGTCTAACGAATATTCGTTTTTATGTCCTTCTTGTGCAACTTCATCAGAAACAATTACTTGGGAGGATGGAAATGAATATCCATTAGTTAAATTGGATATTTCTCATAAATCTCATCCATTTTTTACTGGAATTGTTCAGTTTGTGGATACTGCTGGTCGTATTGATAAGTTCCAAACTCGTTACGGACGTCATACAAGAAAATAATAAATACTTTATTCTAAATATTAGAATCCTTCTGAGTAAATTCAGAGGGATTTTTTTGTTAAACAATGGTTTAGGTTATGAATTACAGTGAATATAAGAGTTTTTTTGATGAAATTGTAAAGTCGGAAGCTCCAATAGCTCCATATGATAATGAGTTTTTTTTCAATTACGTTAAAATGAATCAGGCGAGATTGAAACGATGGGATAAACATCTTCAATTAGACAGTGAGTTAGTTACATTGATAGAAAATAATAAAATCCAACAACATTGGATCATTATATCTGAACCTTGGTGTGGTGATGCAGCCCATATTGTTCCATTCATTATTCGTATTGCTGAAGTTTCACCTCTTATTTCATATGAAATACAATTAAGAGATAAGGAACCTTTCTTGATCGATAATTACTTGACAAATGGAGGTAAGGCCATTCCGAAATTAATTATCAGAGATGAAAATCAAAATGATTTAGTTGTTTGGGGACCAAGACCTCAAGGTGCTCAAGCAGTGTATGATAATTTGAAAAAAAATAATGCTACTAATGATGAGTTAAGTATTGGACTTCAAAAATGGTATAATTTAAATGATGGAGAAGAAATTCAATTTGAATTAAAAAATATTTTCAGAAAAATCAATCAGTGATTTTTTAGAGTACAAACTCTTTAAATAATTTATCAAAAGTTTTATCTAAATCATAAGAAATTCCTGGGTGAGGTCTTGATGATTGAATACTTGAACTTTTTATGGCTGTGATCCATCTAAAACGTTCATCAACCTCCAGAGTGGAGATAGGTCCACCGCTTTTGTCACCATTAGAGATTTTTCTGAATGATTCTAAATTTTCTTTTAATTGTAGAATGTCAAATTCAGTACAGAATGAACGTATTTTATTCTCGTGAATGAGGTATTCAAATCGAATGAATCTTTTTCTTTTACTAAATAAAATTAACCCAATATTGATAAATTCTTCACGTTCAACTTTAGGAACAACGCGAATAACGGCATATTCATATATGACTTGTTCTTGCATCTTGAGCGGCTTTTAAAAATATTTCGGCATTGGATAAGCGATTTGATAAAAATCGAAAGTAGATTGATCGTATCTCATCATTACTTGGGCCTTCTTCCCAATTTAAAAATTCATTAGGAATCAAATTAACGATTGATTGTAATACTTCATCATTAAGTTTTAAAGTGAATTCCTGATGAACTCGATCTAATTCTGTAGCTTTAGAAATTAACGCATGATCTTTAATCATATTAAATGGCGTTACTGAGGTTTGTTCCCAGTTGTCCCACGAATGATGAAAATAGAATGATGCTCCGTGATCAATTAACCACAGTTCCTTGTGCCAAATTAATAAATTTGTATTTCTAAAGGTGCGGTCAACATTCGTAATAAAACTGTCCAACCATACTATTTTGGATGCTAAATACGGATCGCAATCATTACTTGCTACATCGTAAGTTATTGATCCGGAAAGATAATGAAGACCTAGATTTAGCCCTTTACTAAATTTTAATAAATCTTGAATTTCTTCGTCTCCTTCTGTTTGTCCAAATCTTTCGTCAAGTTCAGCAAAAACTATTTCAGGGACAGGTAGACCCAGGAACTTTGCAATTAATCCTCCTAATAGTTCGGAAATTAGAGCCTTAACTCCATGTCCGGCACCTCTAAACTTTAACACATATTTGAACTCATCATCAGCTTCTGCAAGTGCAGGGAGAGAACCTCCTTCTCTTAATGGTGTAATATATTGGGTAACAGTAACTGTTCTTAAATCAAACATTGTCCAAAATAAATTTATCACAAAGTTAATTTTTTTAAATATGATTTCTGTAGTTTTACGATTATTTTGATTGAATGCAAAAGACAATAATTAAATCTGGGAAACAATCTGTTCTCCCAAATTTTTCCGAATTAATTAAGTATAAAGATTTATTTTACACACTCTCTTGGCGTGATTTTAAAGTGCGGTATGCACAGACGACGATTGGTCTATTGTGGGTATTTGTTCAACCGATAGTTACAATTCTGATACTTTCAATGGTTTTTGGAACGTTTGTAGGTGTTGAAACTCCAGTTCCAAACTTGGTTTACGTCGTTTCAGGGATGAGTATTTGGACTTATTTCTCTTATGTATTAACGAATTCGGGCAATTCAATTATTACAAATCAAGGGATGGTAAAGAAAATTTATTTCCCTCGATTAATAATTCCACTTTCAAAAGCAGTAGTTGGTTTGATAGATTTTGGAATTACTTTTTTAATTCTACTTGTTGTAATGTTTTATTATGGAGTCACTCCATCAGCTAATATCTGGTTGGCTCCTGTGTTTATAGTTATTGGAATGTTAACAGCCCTGGGATCTGGTATTTGGCTAAGTGCATTAACTGTTCGATATAGAGATTTTCAACATATAATTCCTTTTGTCATCCAGATTGGGCTATATGTTACTCCTGTTGCCTATCCAGCTGAATTTGCAATTCAAAAATTGCCTAAATGGGCAGCAACATTGTATTATCTAAACCCTTTAGCAGGAATTATTCAAGGTTTTAGATGGTCTTTGTTCGGTGGTGACCCTCCAAATGGATATTTTTGGTTGTCGATAGTAATGGTTATTGTTTTATTTGTTTCAAGTTTGTTTTATTTTCGAAAAGTTGAAGGTGAAATGGCTGATTATGTTTGATTTATGAAAGTAAAATGGAAAGGTTTTTATTGTTATTCGCTTACCCCAATTGATGAGCGATTTGGTTTTGAAATCAATGTAGACTTTAAAAAGCAAAAATTTAATGGTTTTATTCTAGAAGATGAATTAATTGGTCTGACTGATAAAAAAGTAATTGTTGATGGTTTTGTAGAGTCTGATCAAATTCATATTTCAGTAAAATATCCATTTTTATTTGATGAAAATGATGATGGAAGTATCTTGATTGATGAATCCAAAGACGGACATGAAGTTTTGTATATTGGAACTTATAATAAGAAAAAAGATATTTGGGAAGGTGAATGGGAAGTGTTGATTGAACAAGTGAAAATTAACAATGACGAGTTTGAATTAATATTTGATAGAGGGTATTGGCAAATGCAAAGAGTTGGTAATAGTTAATTATGGAAGTTTTATTTTATCATTTTAAAAGTATCAAACCAACGATTGTTGAAAATTAATATAAAAAATACCAATAAAATGTGGTGTTTTAAGTTTAATTGATTACATTTGCCATCCAATTTTTTGATAAAGTGGTGAGAAATAAACGTGAATTTGTGATACCTTTCATAGGTTTAAAGATTGGTAGTCACGCATTTGAGTTTGATGTTACAGATTCGTTCTTTGATGGTTTTGAGTATTCAATTATACATAACGGAAACGTGAATGTTCAATTGATACTTGAAAAAAAAGAAACAATGATGATTGGTAATTTCTCTTGTAAAGGAGAAGTTTCAACGCTTTGTGATAGATGTAACGATCCAATTGATGTTTTTGTTGAAGGAGCATTTCAGTTAGTTTTCAAGCTAAGTACTGATGTTACTGATGACGAATCATTGATCGTTTTACCTCCGGAAGCATATGAATTAGATGTTGCAGAGCATATATACGAGCTAATTACAGTGTCTATGCCTACAAGAGTTATTCATGATGAAGGGGAGTGTAATGAAGAGATGGTCCAAGCTTTAAATCAATATCTTTTAAATCCAGAAGATGATGAAGATATTGACGAAGAAGACTGGGATGATGAGGATTGGGACGACGAAGATGATTCAGAAGATGAAGATGAATCGGAAGAAGGAAATGATGAACCAGATGGAGATATAGATCCAAGATGGTCAATGTTGAAAAATTTGAATTGAAAATTTTATAAAATAAAGTAAAATGGCACATCCTAAACGTAGAGTATCTACAACAAGAAGAGACAAAAGAAGAACGCATTTTAAAGCGTTAGCAGATAATATTGCAACTTGTCCAACAACAGGGCAACCTCATTTGTTTCATCATGCATACTGGCATGAGGGGAAATTATATTACAAAGGAAAAGTTGTAGCAGAAAAAGAAGTTGCAGTTTAATTACTGTTAAACCAAGATACTTCTTTATGAAGATTGGAATAGATATTTTAGGAGGCGATTTTGCTCCAGATGCTAATGTTTCTGGGGCTGTCCTCGCTAAGAAAGAACTTCCGTCCGATGCAACTTTGGTTTTGATAGGCGACAAAGATGAGATCTTTAGTGGCCTTTCTGCGTTGAATGAAAATCCTGACGAGTACGAAATTGTTCATGCACCTGATGTTATTACAATGCATGATCACCCAACTCGAGCGATTCCTCAAAAACCCAATAGTAGTATTGCCGTAGGATTTGATTTGTTAGCAAATAAAATGATCGATGCATTTGCAAGTACTGGTAATACCGGTGCAATGTTAGTAGGTGCAATGTACAAGATTAATACTATACCAGGTATTATTCGACCTTGTATTACTTCAGTTTTACCTTCTATAGATGGAACCCAATCAATCTTACTCGATGTAGGTGCTAACGCAGATTGTAAGCCTGATGTATTGTATCAGTTTGCTGTAGTTGGTTCGTTGTATTCTAAACATGTTTATGGTATAGAGAAACCTAGAGTTGCTCTACTAAGTATAGGTGAGGAAGAAACAAAAGGTAATCTAACGACTGTAGCAACTCATAAATTACTTGCTGAATCTGATGACATTAATTTCATTGGAAATGTAGAGGGTAGAGATTTATTTGTAGGAAAAGCAGATGTCGTTGTTTGCGATGGATTTACAGGTAATATTGTTTTGAAACAAGCTGAAGGAATGTATGGTTTACTTCGTAAAAGAGGTATTCATGATGATGAATACTTTAATCGATTTAATTACGAAAATTACGGAGGTACACCTGTTCTAGGTGTTAAAGGGAATGTTATTATCGGTCATGGAATTTCAAATGATATAGCCGTTAAAAATATGATTATTCATGCTTACGAAGTAGCCAAATCTGGTTTGTCTTCTAAGATAAATGAAGCATTTAATTAATATGGGAAAAATTACTGCAGCAATCACAGGAATTCATGGGTACGTTCCTGATGAAGTTGTGACAAATGATGATTTAGCAAAATTTGTTGATACTTCTGATGAATGGATAACTTCTAGGACTGGAATAAAGGAAAGAAGGATTTTAAGAGAAGGTGGAGCTTCTGATATAGCAGCAGCAGCAGTTGAAGGACTTTTGAAAAAGAAAAATATTGATCCTTTAGAAATTGATTTGCTAATTCTTGCAACTGTAACTCCTGATTATCCTTTTCCTAGTACAGCAAATGTAGTCTGTGACAAATTAGGAATTAAAAATGCTTGGAGTTTTGATTTAAATGCGGCTTGTTCTGGCTTCATTTATGCATTGTCGACAGGTTCTCAGTTTATTGAAACTGGAAAGTATAAAAAAGTTATTGTGGTTGGTGTTGATAAAATGTCAGCAATTTTAGATTATCAAGATAGAACAACTTGTGTTATCTTTGGTGATGGTGGTGGAGCTGCTTTGTTAGAGCCAAATGAAGAAGGTTTAGGTGTTAAAGATTTTATGTTGCATTCTGATGGTGCAGGAAGACATTATCTTTTACAGCCTGCAGGTGGTTCTCTAAATCCAGCTTCTATAGAAACTGTTGAAAAACGTATGCATTACGTTAAACAAGAAGGTAAAACGGTTTTTAAATTTGCAGTAACTAACATGGCCGAAGTATCTGCTCAAATTATGGAAAAAAATAATTTGACAAGTGAAGATGTCGATTGGTTAGTTCCTCATCAAGCGAATTTAAGAATTATTGATGCTACAGCAGAAAGGATGGGGTTACCTAAAGAGAAGGTGATGGTAAATATCCAAAAATATGGGAATACTACAGCCGGAACTTTGCCTTTGTGTTTGTGGGATTATGAAAAACAATTAAAGAAAGGGGATACGCTTATCCTTTCTGCCTTTGGTGGAGGTTTTACATGGGGAGCTGTGTATTTAAAATGGGCGTACAATTCATAAAAAAAGCTATATTTATCATTTAAATTATTCGAAAATGAACATTAAAGAGATACAAGATTTAATTAAATTTGTTTCAAAAGCAGGAGTTACAGAAGTAGAAATCGAGCAAAAAGATTTTAAAATTACTATCAAAGCAGCTCAAGAAACAGAAAGACAAATTTTAGTTCAAGCGGCAGCACCAGTTCAGCATATTGCAGCACCAGCACAAGTTGCTTTGCCAGTTGCAACAACTTCAGATGCACCTCAGGCTGTTTCAACTTCAACTTCGGATACAGATAACGCAAACTTAATAACAGTGAAATCTCCAATGATTGGAACTTTTTATCGTTCTTCGGGGCCAGATAAAGAACCTTTTATCTCTGTTGGACAGATAATTAATCAAGGTGATACAGTTTGTATAATTGAAGCAATGAAATTGTTTAATGAAATTGAAGCTGAAGTGAGTGGTAAAATCGTTAAAGTTTTAGTTGATGATGCTTCTCCAGTTGAATATGATCAACCTTTATTCTTGGTAGAACCAGCTTAAGAATTTATTTGAAATAAAAGTTAAAAGGAGTCTAATTGTCTCCTTTTGTTTGTTTATCAATCAGAGAAAATTATGTTTAAAAAAATATTAATTGCCAATAGAGGTGAAATTGCTTTACGTGTAATAAGAACATGTAAGGAAATGGGAATCAAAACTGTGGCTGTATACTCTACTGCAGATAAAGATAGTTTGCCTGTGAAATTTGCAGATGAAGCAGTTTGTATTGGACCTGCTTTGAGTAGTAAGTCTTACTTAAGTATTCCAAATATTATTGCTGCAGCAGAAATTACAAATGCAGATGCAATACACCCTGGTTATGGTTTCTTATCTGAAAATGAAAAGTTTTCAAAAGTTTGTCAAGAAAGTGGGATCAAATTTATTGGTGCTACACCTGAACAAATTGCTTCAATGGGAGATAAAGCAAGTGCTAAAGCTACAATGATTGCTGCAGGCGTACCTTGTATTCCAGGATCTGAAGGTTTGCTAAAAGACGTTGAAGATGCTAAAAAAGTAGCTAAAAAAATTAAATACCCCGTAATTTTAAAAGCAACTGCTGGTGGTGGTGGTAAAGGGATGAGAATTGTCTGGAAAGAAGAAGATGTTCAAAATGCCTGGGATTCTGCTCGTCAAGAAGCAGCTGCAGCTTTCGGAAATGACGGTATTTATATGGAGAAATATATTGAAGAACCTCGCCATATTGAAATTCAAATTGCAGGTGATCAATATGGTAATGCTTGTCATTTATCTGAGCGTGATTGTTCAATTCAAAGAAGACATCAAAAATTAGTTGAGGAAACTCCATCTCCTTTTATGACTGATGAATTAAGAGAGAGAATGGGGGCTGCTGCGATTAAAGCTGCAAAAGCTGTTCAGTATGAGGGTGTTGGTACAATTGAGTTCTTAGTTGATAAAAATAGAGATTTCTATTTTATGGAAATGAATACACGAATTCAAGTTGAACATACGATTACAGAAGAGGTTGTAAATTATGATTTGATTAAAGAGCAAATTAAAATTGCTTCAGGAGAAAAAATTTCAGGAAATAATTACTATCCTCAAATGCATGCGATTCAATGTCGTATAAACGCAGAAGATCCTTATGCAGATTTTAGACCATCTCCAGGGAAAATTACTTCTTATCATGCTCCAGGAGGACATGGTGTGAGAATCGATACGCATGTTTATTCTGGTTATGCAATTCCTCCAAATTATGATTCAATGATTTCAAAATTGATAGTTGTTGCTCAAACAAGAGACGAAGCTATTGCTAAAATGAAAAGAGCATTGGATGAATATATCATTGAAGGAATTAAAACAACAATCCCTTTCCATCAAAAATTGATGGAGAATGAAGATTTTAGAAAAGGAAACTTCACAACTAAATTCATGGAAACATTTGAATTTTAGTTAGTTAAAACTAAAAAGCGTAAAATTAATTTTACTTGATTTAGAACAATTTTATAAAATTTGTTAAAGTCAGACAATTTTTTTACGCTTTTTTTGTTTCTTATCATTAGTAAAATTATTTTTGAAACGGTAAGTAAATTTTTTAGGTAAATTAAAACTATAAACTATGTCACAGACAGAACAACAAAACCAAAACAAGAAAGGTGGAATCAACACATTGATAATTATCCTTTTATTAGCCGGAGTAGGTGTTATGACTTATCTTTGGTCTTCAACTAAATCTCAATTGAGCGAAAGTAATCTTAAGGCAGAAGAACTTAGTGCTCAGTTAAAATCACTTGATGAGATGATTTCTCAGTATTCTGGAGATGTTTCTAAAGACATGCAGTCTGATTTAAAAAACATGCTTGAAACTTATAAAGCATTGAAAGAAGAAGATCCATCTCAAAAAGAAAAAATTGAAGAACAAGAATCTCAAATTAAAGAATTATTAGATAAAGTTGAAAAAGGTAAATGGACTGCTTCTGAATTAGCTAAAATGCGTCGTGAAAATGAAACATTGAGAGGTATTATGAAGGGGTATGTTCACCAAATTGACTCTTTAAATACGTTGAATTTAAAGTTAACTTCTGATTTAGATCAAACTAGAACTGAACTTTCTTCAACGTCTTCTGAAAGAGATAGCTATAAGCAAAATGCTGAAGAATCTGCAGCTAGAGTGAAAGAAGGAAGTAAACTTCAAGCCTACGGATTTAGTACTGCTGCTTTGAGATCAAAAATGAACAGCACTACAACTGAAACTGATAAAGCAAAAAATGCAGTTCAAATTAAATCTGCTTTTACAATCGGTGCAAATCCTATTTCTGATAAAGGAAATAAACCTGTTTACATGCAAATTTCAAAACCTGATGGAACTATTTTTCAAAGTAGAACATCAAATGTAGTTTCTACTTCACAAGGATCTGTAGCTTATTCAGATAAGAAAGATGTAGATTATACGGGAGAGGCAGTAAACGTGGCAATTTATTACGACCTTAGAGGGGAAGAAGCACAAAAAGGAAATTATACAGTAAAAATTTACTGTGACGGACAAATGATTGGAAAAGACAGCTTTACTTTGAAATAAAAAGAAAGAATTTAGGTATAATTAATTTAGTTTAGATGGTTAATATTTTTATTGCAAATCTTGATTGGACAATAACGTCTGAAGATTTGAAGACTACCTTTTCATCATTTGGTGATGTACATTATGCGCATGTTGTATTTGAAAAAGATACTAAGCGTTCGAGAGGTTACGGTTATATTGAAATGGAAAGTGCCGAAGCGGCAATTGCTGCAATTTCAGCATTGAATGGAATGGAGATTAACGGAAGAGCAATCGATGTTAAAATTGCTTCACCAAAAGCGAATCGTCCTAAAAAGGAAGAGAAGCCTGTCGAGAAAAAGTTTGAAAAGAAACCTTATAATAAAGGAACTGGATATAATAAATCTGGTTACAATAAAGGAGGAGGAAACTATAATAACAACAGGTCTTCTGAAGGAGGTTATAATAACAGAGCGAGTGGGAATGAGTATAGTAATTCTCGTTCAGGTAGTGGGGATTATGGTAACAGGGAGAGGATATCTTCTTACACGCCTCCATCATCATCTTCGTCTGAAAGAGTCATGAGACCAAGAAAGACAAATTCTGATGGTGAGAAACGTTACGAAAAAGTAGAAAGGGTAACTCGAAAAACTGAAGATAACGATTAAAAAATCAAAAGATGTCAGTAGAAACAATTATTAACCAAGGTCACGTAGAATTTTCAATTGCAGAAAATGGTGTTGCAATCGTTGAATTTGGACACCCAATGAGTAATTCATTACCTGGAAAAATTCTTCAAAAACTTGCAGATACAATAACTGAATTAGGAACTAATGATGATGTAAAGGTTATTGTCATTAGATCTTCAGGTGAGAAAGCATTTTGTGCTGGAGCAAGTTTTGACGAATTAATAGCAATTCAGGATTTAGAAACTGGAACTCAATTCTTTTCTGGGTTTGCTAAAGTAATAAACGCATGTAGAAAAGCTCCAAAATTTATTATTGGACGAGTACATGGTAAAGCTGTAGGTGGTGGAGTAGGTATTGCTTCAGCTGTTGATTATTGTTTAGCAGCGCAATCAGCAGAGATAAAGTTATCTGAATTGGCTGTTGGAATTGGACCTTTTGTTGTTGGACCAGCCGTTGAACGTAAAATTGGACTTTCTGCAATGAGTGAATTGGCAATAAACGCTACAGAATGGCGCTCAGCGCAATGGGCTCAAAAGAAAGGTTTGTTTACAGACGTTTTTGAAACTGTTGATGAAATGGACGAAGAGATTGATGCTCTTGCAAATCGTTTGGCAAAATCAAATCCTGAAGCAATGGCAATGTTAAAACAGGTTTTCTGGCAAGGTACAGAACATTGGGATACACTTTTAACTGAAAGAGCAGGTATGAGTGGTAAACTAGTTCTTAGTGATTTTACTGTAAATGCAATCAATCAGTTTAAAAAGAAATAAATTATTTTTGAATAATCTTGAATCCTCAAACATTTACGTTTGAGGATTTTTTTTGATATTATATTGGTAAATAAATAAAAAAACATTTTTTATTGGATTATCTCAATAAATTG
>DAIOWV010000041.1:0-2773 GCA_036758285.1 Taishania sp.
TATACTTCAATTGAGGAAATAGTTCTTCAATATATATTTTTTGTGATTCACTATAATTAAAGACAATTACTAATAATGTTGGATTTGAATTCAATGCTCTTTTTGTAATTTCTTTAATATGTTCATCAGCAAAAGAGAAACC
The DNA here is from genome assembly GCA_036758285.1 of Taishania sp. Lineage (GTDB taxonomy): Bacteria > Bacteroidota > Bacteroidia > Flavobacteriales_D > Crocinitomicaceae > Taishania. The sequence continues at coordinate 143 of DAIOWV010000041.1, forward strand.
CGTGACAAAAAGAACTGAGTTTTCACGTTCTAGAATATTAGAATACATTCGCATTTGTTCATAATATTCAAGACGTAGAGTGGTGTTTTCAAATTTTTCTTTTGTAGGATTAATCATAACCAATTTATCATATTCTGAAATAAATTGATCAAAAGGATCATCAATAAAATTATCAAAATTTAAATTAGAGCAATCCTCTTTTAATGTTTTATACTCCTTTGAAGTAATGTTGGTTTTTTCGCCGTCTTTTTCTTCTATTGTTAAAGGAATTAAATATTCCGAGGGTAAATCAATTTTATTTAAGTTAAATAAGACATCGCACTTTTGATTATATTTTATTTCGGCATCAGATGATTTGTCCCAAGTCACAGAACCGTGCAATTTAAATAAATTAAACAAAGGTAACTCTGAACTTAAATTATATTGAGAACTATTTTTAAAAAATGACTTTTGATAATTAGAAGTATCAAAAGTTTGATTGAATTTACCACTGAAGCCATCATTGAATTCTAAACCTAATCTATCTAAAGTTACATCTAAGAATAAATCCATATTCGTTGTGAAAATGTTTACTTCTTTTGGAAGTAATTTATTCTTACGCTTTAAAATCAAAACGTTTAATGCTTGTAAAAAATCTTCGTAGTTTTTTTGAGTATCTTCAAATTCTGATTGTTTTATTTCCTCTAATTCAAAATCTTTATCAATTAATCTAGTATTTCCTTTGATACATTTTTCATAGTACCAATTTTTAATTGACACATTTAAGACTTTATACCATTTATGAGATTTTATTTCGTTTGATTCTTTGTCAAGTTCAGTCAATAATGTCTCAATATTTGATAGTGTTTCTAAATAATTTCTAGATGCACCAGAGCCAATTAGAAAATTGAAGTGACAACTTTCTATTATTTTTAGAATTTTATCATTGTTCATATTTAAGCGGAATTATTTGTAGAGTGTTACCAAACATCTGTTAGACACAGTATTTATTTTTCAAAAAAATCAAATGGATAAGGAGGTATTCTTTCTTTTCTCAGTTTATTTGGTACTTTAAACTTTGGTTTAGGATGTGGTGTTAATTCTGAAATTGCTTGCGCAATTCCAACAATTGTAAGTATTAAGAATATGATTCCAATAAGTGCTAATAGGATGATACAGAGGCTGTATAAGCTAAAGTTTTTCTTGCTAAAAAACTCACTTAAGGAGAAAAGATATAGTCCTTGTTTAGTTTCTTTAAATGCATGTAGAACACCAAAAATAGTAAATAATAAAATTCCAAAAATTAAACCAACCCAAAATCCTGACCAATCATATTTCTTTTTTTTCTCTTGTTCATAATATGAATATGGAAGTCTATTAATTTCTAAAGTTGGTTGTAAGTCATCTACTGTAATAGTAAATGAATATTTAATCTCTTCTAATTCTTCTCTATCATCTGTCGGAAAAGAATCCTGCAATAGTATTTTTACTACGAAATATTCACCAGCATTCAACAATTGAATACTGAATTGAATAATATTTTCTGTATCTGTCTTAATAATTTTGTAATCTATATTTCTACCTTCTGGTTCTATATGAATTATGGATACACTAAATATTTTATTCTTCTTAGGAATAGAAAGTTGTAGTGGATCAATTATGTCCCGTATCGGAATGTCTCCGTCATTAGCAACTAAAAACTGAGTTTGCGTAATATTGTCAACTTTGATATTCTTATAGTTTACAATCAGTTCTTTTTTCAATTCAGGGTCGATTTCAGAAAAAAGTCTACTTGAAAACTGTAAGAAAGGAGTTAGTGATTTTTCTTTGATACTCTTTTTGAAAAAGTATTTTGAAACAATGTAAGTTATTATAGCACCAATAATAATACCACCTAGTGTGAGTCCTAATGTTAATCCGTCCATTATGTTTTTTACTATATATACTGTGTATAACGTTTCTTTAGGGTATTGCGGAAGGCAGTGGTGTTTTTGAGTACAAAAGTTCAATCGAAGTCGTTCAGCCGAGCTTTTGGCAATACCTTGTTAGGCGTTTGTGTTTATTTTTTCTTTTAATTCTTCCATTGTTAAAAAAAATCCATCAAATTGTTTGTGTAACATTCTATGACAGTTGGCACAAACTAAACCCAAATCATCCAATTTGGTTTCCGCAACACCTGATTGAGAAATTGGAATTTTGTGATGACATTCAATAAATTCTACTCCAAATTTGTCGATAAATGAAAACTCACAAACTTCGCATTCTAAACTTTTGTTTTGTAGTGCTTGTTGTTTTTTCGCTCTTATGATACTTCTGTTACGTTCTCTGGCATAGTGTGTTACTAACCTTAATTTTCCTTCTGTTACAGAAATAGAAGCATCAACGTTTTTAATTTCAGCTTCCATACTCTCGGTAAAAATTGTTGATGAAATGAATTCCTCTCTGAAAAAAGTAGCAAACCTGTTCCAAATGTCTTGAAGTAAAATGTCGTAATTGTCAATATTTGAAATGTTCGCAATTTCACAGGCATTTCCTTGACTTATGCCTTGAAAGTTTACTTTGTCCCACAATGTTGATGAAACAGGAATTACATTTGTTATATCAGTTTTGGCAATTAATTTTACTTTTCTTCCGTACTTGAAATTTTCTCTA
>DAIOWV010000041.1:2823-27364 GCA_036758285.1 Taishania sp.
TTCAAGTATTATGTTGTCAACTGGTGAAACTAAATGAGTAAAAACTTTTTGTCCATTTATGTTTTGATGGATTGCAATAATTTCTCCGATTTTTGGGCTTAAAACATTTCCTTTATGATGTGTCGGAAAGTGAAGAGTAAACTCTTCACTTGTCAAGTCCATATAAGCTTGACCTGCGTCAGAATTGGTTACATTTTTTGTCCAAATTATGTCAAATGGTGTGTAAGGTCTATTCATTTATTTTGTCTACATGTTCGTTAGTATTAGGTGTCACAGTATAACGCCTAGTTTATTTACACATCTCATTTTATGAGACCAATCCATCCAGTTTGGAGGAATTGACGACGTTTTTATAAGATGATAATTTTGACACGAATATAAATATTTTTTTAATATTTCAATCATAACCGTTTTATTTTCAGTTGATTTAATCTAAAATGGCTTTGTTTTTATGTTTTTTTGCCACAATTTTTGTTCTTTTGTTATAACATGTAACTTTGTTCAATGACGAAATTAACACCAATTGAAGAGCACGATTTTCCGATTGAGATTTACAACCAAAAGGATATCTACAATCGAATGACGGAAACGAATTTTCGACCAAAATTTTCGGCATCTGCTTACATCAAAAAAGGTCAGATTTCATTCATCGTAAATGGAAAATTACAGACATGTAGCGCCAATCAGATGTTATTCATTTCAAATAGAAATGTCTATTCAGCTTCAGAAATTTCGGAAGATGTAGAATTATACATTACTCGAAGTAATCGATTTTCTTTTAAGTCGCCGAATATCAATTTCAATCATTTTGAGCTTTTTAAGTTGATAGTAGTGGAACGTGAAAATGCCATTTCTTTACCAGAAAATGAATTTGAATTAATCTGGTCATTGCTGGAAAACATTTATACTCAATTCAAACAACCAGCACATAAATACCAAAAGGACATATTAGTAAGTTTGCAAACGGCATTAATTTATTCGGTAATCGGACAATTGGAGTCCATTAATACGCCACTATCTTTTTCTCAAAACAATCGAAAACAAGAGGTTACAACTGCCTTTTTTGAAATTTTGTTTGAAAATTACAGAGAAGAGCGAGAATTACAATTTTATGCAGATAAACTTCACATTTCTATCAAGTATCTCTCCATCTGTATTAAAGAAACAACCGATCATCCTCCGACTTATTTTATCGCACAATTGTCTCTGTATGATGCACGCATTTTATTGACAGATAAAACAAATGCAATTGCAGATATTGCTGAAACATTGATGTTTTCAGATCAATACGCTTTCTCTAAATTTTTTCGAAAAAACATGGGGATTTCTCCTTCTGAATATCGAAGAAAAGCATTAGAAAGTTATATAATGTAAAATAAACTTATCCGCGTTGACGCTCTAATAATACCATCATCATAATTGAAAGCATGATAATGTTTTTGTCAACTGGGTCTATTTCATCCAATTGTTCCAATTTGAATTTTCTTCCAAAAAAAGAATGAACTTTGGATAGACGAGCAACAAGCTTACCTTCTTTGTTTTTAATTCCATATTTGGGGTGGAACAAGTAACCTGTGAAAAAAGAAATAACAGGTATTTCACCAACTAAAGAATCTCCAATTTTTGCCCAGGGATTTTCTTCCTTAACATCATAGATGACTTCTTTGTTTTCATTGAAAATCGAATAACTAGCTTTCCAGATAGATTTCATTCCCTTTCGACCAATTGCTCCAACTGGAGTTTCAGTTTTTGCATCTAAGATGTTGTACAAGGCGTTGAAATCAATCCATCTGTCCGCTTTGATATGAAAGAGCTCATTCTTTTTTGAATCATCACTAAAAACAACAACTTTTTCTTTAAAGCGAAACATTTTTTGACGCACGTAAGCACGTACATTTTTATGTTTGTCTTTCACCAAGAAATCATTTTGTATCGTTGTGATTTTGAACTCAAAATCCAATGGGAAATCAATGTCTTTCAGATCCGCTGTTATACGCTGAAAATTATCTAGTAAGTCTTTGCTGTTCATACGGCAAATATACACTTTAAATGAATTTTCCAACTATCATTTTGAGTTATTACATTTTTTTATTTGAAAATGTGATTTAGATACCATTTGGACATTTTTTGAGGCTTTTGAAACTTTCAAACCTTTTTAATAGAACTGAAATTTGCACTATAAACAAAAACGAAATGATTATGCAATTTAAAACAAGTATATCTTGGATTTTTGGTGGACTTCTACTTTTTGGAGTGTCGCTTTCTGGATATACGCAACAAGAAAAAGTAACACTCAGTGTTGACCGCTTGTTTGAACTGGTAATGGAAAATAATCCAACTTTGCAGGTAGAACGAGCTAATGTAAATGTTTCTGAACAAGCAGTTCAAGTGGCAAAAAATAATTATTTACCAACAGCAAAAGCCAGTGTAAGTGCTTTTTATTTGGGAAATATAGATTTGTATTCACCTGATTTTCAAACGCACATAAAACAAGATTTGCCAAATTTTGGAAATAATTATGGGGTTGAAGCACAGCAGCTATTGTGGAAAGGTGGACAAGTTCGAGAGTCAGTTAATTTATCCGTTTTGCAGCAGGAAATTGCCACTTTGCAGTTTGCTTCAGCAGAGCAACAAGCGAAATTAGCTGCTTTAGGTTACTACTTGGATTTGTACAAATTATACAATCAGTCAAAAGTGTACACACAAAATATTGAGTTGGCCAACAAACGTTTGCAAAATATCAAAACAATGTCAGACCAAGGAATGGTGACTCCAAACGATTTGATACGTGCAGAATTACAAGTTTCCAACTTAAATCTTGCAAAATTGGTCGTAGACAACAACATTCTGATTTTAAACAAACAGTTAAATGTCGCCATTGGACTTCCTAGTGAAACAATCATTGTTCCTGATGAGAAAGTACTTCAAACAAGTATTGTTTTAGATGAATTAAACGGATATAAACAAAAAGCAAATGATTGTAATCCAAGTATTTTATTGACACACAAAAGTGTAGACATTTACAATTCTTCACTCAAATTGGCAAAGAAAAACTGGTATCCTTCACTTGCTTTGTTTGCAGGGAATAATTTGAACAGACCAGTAACGTCAGGAACACCTGTAGACATGTACTTCCATGCATGGAATGCTGGAGTTGCGTTTAGTTACGACCTTGGTTCACTTTGGAAAAACACGCGAGTTGTCAACCTTCGAAGATTGGAAGTACAACGAGCAGAAGCACAAACAAAAGAAGTGGAGTTGTTGATTGGAGTTGCTGTAGATGCAGCTTATATCAAACACAATGAGGCTGTAGTTCAGAGTAACACGCTTGCTATTAATAAGGAACTAGCAAATGAGAATTACAGAATCATGGAAAACAAATACAACAATCAATTGGTGATTATTTTGGATCTATTAGATGCGAGTAACTCCAAATTGGATGCTGAATTGCAATATGCAAATACAGAAGTTAATGTCATTTTTGCCTACTTCAAATTATTGAAGGAAACAGGGCAATTGTAATTAGTAAAAACAAAATTAAAACATATAAATAATGTCTACAGAAAAAGAAACGAAGAAAAAATCAACTGCAAAAACAGTCATTGTAAATGCGGTTGTATTGATAATTGTATTGTTAGGATTGGGTTGGGTCATCAAATCTTATTTGAACATCGGTACGGATAATTACACCAATTCGGCTCAAATAGAAACATTTATCAACCCGGTAAATGCACGTGTTTCTGCCTACATTAAAGAAATTCGCTTTGTGGAACACCAACAAGTAAAAGCTGGTGATACACTTATTATTTTGGATGATAGAGAGATTTTGACACAAGTCGGGCAAGCTGAAGCTGCTTACAAAAGCGCATTGGCTTCAAGAGGTGCAATGGAAAACAGTGTTCGTACAGCAAGTAACAACATCAATACGGCACAATCCAATATCGATGCAGCAAAAGCACGTCTTTGGAATACGGAGCAAAATTACAAACGTTATCAGGAATTGTTGAAACAAGCTGCTATTACGCAACAGCAATTTGACCAAATGCAAGCAGAGTACGATGCTGCAAAAGCACAATACGATGCATCAACGAATACAAAAGGGACATCTGCATTAACGGTTGATGAAGTACGTTCGCGTTTGTTGATGAACGATGCTGAAATTCAACGAGCTGAAAACGCATTGAAAATGGCACGCTTGAATTTAAGTTATTGTTACATCGTTGCGCCACATGATGGAGTTATGGGACGTAGAGCTGTCAACGAAGGACAACTTTTAACAATGCCTGGACAACAAGTTGCAACAATTGTTGACTCACGTACAAAATGGGTAGCAGCAAATTTCAGAGAAAAGCAAATGCACGAAGTAAAAGTAGGGAAGAAGGTGACTATCAAAGTGGACGCATTGGAAGGTAAAGAATACGAAGGAGAAATTAAAGCAGTTTCAGGTGCAACGGGAGCACGCTATTCGGCAATTCCTGTCGATAATTCAACTGGAAATTTTGTGAAAGTACAACAACGCATTCCGATTCGAATTGAGTTTACAAGCAAAAATTCGAAAGAAGCAATTGAAGCATTGCGTACGGGAATGAATGTCGAAGTATTTATTAAGTAACAAGCTGTTGCAAGAATTGGCTTCAATTCTTGCAACGCTTAAAAACAATCAATTATGTACAACAAAGGTCCTTTTGCAGATTGGGTTCCCAAACCCTTGATGCTCCTTTTGATCATCTTGTTTTTGTTTCCCATACTTGGTGTTTCTGGAGTTTTTTCAAACAATATGGGAGACATTTCAGGAGTAATGGGAGCATATACTGAGCACATTACGATGGTCAACAATGCCGCAACAATTGGAATGATGCTAGCGATGCCAATTCTGATGCGTGTAAAAATGCGTTTTAGAACAAAAGAAATCATGGTGACTTGCTGTGTAACACTTGCAGCCTTGGTTTTAATGTGTGGAACAACGCACAACTACGCTGTATTTGTTGCAGGAAATTTATTGATAGGTTTCTTTAAAATGTTTGCAACACTGGAAATTGTCATCGTAGTTATGTTTATCCTTTCTCCAACTGGTGATAGAAAGCAATTTTACTCCATTTTTTATCCGATTGCAATCGGATCAAGTTCGTTGATGTTTTATTATTTAAGCGATTTGATTTTTGATTACGGAATTACAAGTGCTTATTACTTAATTGCTGCAATTATGTTGGGGCTGGCTGTATTGTCACTGATTTTTCAACACAATCAGCGTTTTAGTTTCAAAATGCCGTTGTATCAAGTGGATTGGTTGTCCATGCTTTTGTTGACAGTAAGTTTTATGTGCATGAATTATGCTTTGGTATTTATGCGTCAACAAAATTGGCTCAATTCTCTATCCATCCAATGGACATTGATTGTTTCTATTTTAACATTCATTTGGCTTGTCGTTCGTCAAAAAGGTAAAAAACGCCCGTTTATTGATTTCAGTGGGTTCAAATTGTCAAGTGTGAAACACAGCATGATATTGTTAATCTTTCTAGGATTCTATTTGAGCAGCACAAGTGTATTCATGCAATGGAACATGGGAGCTCTGGGATACAACAGTTTGGTGAATGCCAAACTTGGATTGTGGGGCTTGCCTGGTTTGATATTAGGTGGAATTTTGGGAGGAATTGGTTTCAAAAAAGAATGGAACATTAAATACTTTATTTTGATGGGATTCGGAGCATTTTTCTTACACAGTTTGTTGATTTATCTCACTATTCAACCAAACATGAATATTGAAATGTTTTACCTTCCAGTGATGCTACGCAATTTCGGAATGGTCATCCTTTTCATCGGTATTTGGTTTTATGCAACCAATAGTCTACCAGCAATGGCAAGTCTTGGTGTAATTGGGATATTACTCGCATACCGTACCTTTCTTGTTACAGGTATTGCTGGAGCGGTTATGGGATTTGGTTCGTACCAAATGCAACTACAAAGTTTGACCGACATGAGTAACTATTGGGACATCAACCTCATGGGACCAGCAGCAATACGTGGTTATGGTTCGATGCAAATTGGAGCACTTTTAGCATCCGGAAAAACGATGATGGGCTGGCTTTGTTGGCTGTTCATTCCAGTTGCATTATTCATTCTCAATCACAGTTATGGAAAAATGAATTTCAGAAAATGGTCGTTGTTTCGAAAAAAGATCAAAGGGAATGATGAGGAAGGGTATCATTTGGATATTAACTAAATTTCAAATTACAGATTGAAAATTGCAAGTTGCAAATTGATGATTGGAAGATTGAATAATAAACAATGCGAGATTTTGCGATAATCTCGCATTATTTATTTTTATCTCTTAATAATTGAATCAAATGATTCAGATTTAATGTAGTTTACTTTCTTCAAATTCACTTTGATTTCCTTTAAGAACTAGGTTTACCAATACTTTTAGATCTTGACGTGCTGTAAAATTTGAGACCGCAAATCGGTTTTCCATTTCTGATAATGAAATATCCCAAATCACTGTCATCATATTCGATGAATAAATAGGCTCTTAATTCATTAAATAACCTACATCAATTTTCAGTTTATTAATTCGCTTTAACTTTGTAGCAACAAAAAAAGGAAAGTCATGGAATTTGGTATAGGAATGTTTGGTGATTTGCAAGTCAATCCGACAACGGGAGCAATTCAGGAACCACAAAAAAGAATGCAGGAAATCATACGCGAAATTCGTTTGATGGATGAGGTTGGAGTCGATTTTTTCGGAATGGGGGAGCACCACCGAGATGATTATGCAGTAGCTTCACCTGAAATTGTTTTGGCAGCAGCGGCAAGTGTTACTCAAAATATTAAGTTAGGAAGTGCTGTTTCGGTGATTTCATCTGCAGATCCTGTTAAATTGTACCAAGATTTTGCAACCGTGGATTTAATTTCTGATGGCCGTGCAGAGATTATGGCCGGACGTGGATCGTTCATCGAATCATTTCCACTTTATGGTTTGGATTTGAAAGATTACGAAACACTTTTTGAAGAAAAATTGGATTTGTTGTTGAATATTAATAACAATGCTGTTGTCACTTGGTCTGGAAAACACCGCCCAACTTTAAATAATCAACCGATTTATCCACGTGCAACAAACAATGGGAAATTGCCAGTTTGGATTGCAGTTGGTGGCACACCAGAATCAGTGCTTAGAGCAGCACGTTTGGGGTTGCCTGTTATGTTTGCAATCATTGGAGGAAATCCGAAAAATTTCACTCCCTTGATGGATTATTACAAAGAAGCTTGGGTTGCTTACGGTCACAAAATGGAAGACTTTCAAGTAGGTGTACACATGCATTCCTTCTTCGGTGAAGACGATGCCATTAAAGAGTGGTATTATCCGTACTATGCCAATCAAATGAATCGCATAGGACGTTCAAGAGGTTGGTCGCCTTATCAGGTGGAGCAATACAACTACGGTACAGGTAAAGATGGCCATTTAGTTGTTGGAGAAGCGAATCAAGCAATTGAAAAAATCGTCATGTTGATTGAAGAATTTGGATTGACACGTTTTTCAGCACACATGGATGTTGGAAGCCCTGATCACAGTAAGATGATGAAATCAATTGAAGTGTATGGAACGAAAATCATTCCTGAGGTGAAAAAAGCATTAAAACAATAAGAAGTTAAACGATTTTTGATTGAAAGGGTAGAAATAAAAAATTATGATTTAATAATTGCAATAAAAAGATGTTAATATAATTAAATCAATGATTTATGTTCTTTTATTTAGTTTTTTATATTTTAGCGAAAAACTAAATAAAATAAAACTTATGGTACAAGATCAAGCAATTATTTTCTTTTCAGGTTTAATTGGAATTGTCATTGCAATTTTTTATCTTTTAAATCTGCAAAACCTTTTGAAGGAATGTTCATTGGATAATCAACAAATACCTCCTGGTAATGTTTGGTTAATGCTAATCCCTTTATTTAACATCGTTTTTCAATTTATTATGTATCAAAAGATCAGTGAATCGATTAAACGAGAATTTGAAAGTAGAGGAAGACCACAATCGGGTGATTATTTGAAAAGTATTGGACTTGCAATGTCAATTTTAACAATTTGTTCTATTGTTCCAATTCTTGGAGGTTTGTGCTCAATTGCTAATTTGGTGTTATTTATCATGTATTGGGTTAAATCAAATGGATTTAAAAATCAATTAGCAATATTGCCAAAAGACTACAAAGGTGTTAAGATTTCAGATAATCCTAGTATCTTGGATTAATTAAAGATTCTCTTAAAGAACTTTATTATATTTTATTAAAAATCCTGATTAACTATTAATCAGGATTTTTTGTTCAATACACAATTGAAATAACTTGTTTTAGTTTGTGCTATTCCGCAGAATAAACTTCCAATCCTTTTATATACGTATGTAGAGCAAAGTTTTGCTGAAAAGATTCTCCTACATTTATTTTACGTTCAAAAATTGCAAACGTAGCATCCATTCCTTTTTCTAACTTACCTATTTTTTGATCCTGAAAACTTGCCAACGATGCCCAAACAGTCATTGCTCTCATGCAATCATCGAATGAAATTGCTTCTTGAGGTAAAAAACCATTTTCTGGAAGTCCTCTATCATTTTTTCGCATGCATGCAGCAAATAAAGTTTTGAAAGGATTGACATCCTCTACGGGATAATCTGTTCCAATTGCAAGTAGACCTGTTGTTGATAATAACGATTGATAGGCATAAGCTCCAGTTAAACGTTGTGGGCCTATGCGTTTTTCTGCAAATAGATAATCACTTACGGCATGAGAAGGTTGCACAGATGGGATGATTCCATATTGGGAAAATAAAGGTAAATCTTCTGCTGAAATGATTTGAGCATGTTCAATTCTCCATCTATGATCCGGATTGATTTCATGTATGTCTTTGTAAGCATCTAGTACCATTTTAACTGCAGCATCTCCAATTGCATGAGCATTAAGTTGATAACCTAAATCCAAACACAAACTGGTCATTTTTTTTAGTTCTTCTGAATTTATAGTTGCATGTCCGTGTGAGTGATGATCGTCTGTGTAATTTTCTTTCATAAACGCACCGTGACTTCCTAATGAACCATCTGTAAAGACTTTAAAGCTTCTGATTGTTAGGTTTTTATGTTCGTAAATACCATTTTTCTTTGCAAATTGAATGTTTTCTTCAGTTGGTAAAAGCATTCCGTAGAAATTTAATTTAAATCTCCCAGCATCAATGATTTCCTTGTACATATCAACTTCATTTCTTTCCAATCCTGCATCATGTACATTGGTGATTCCATACATGAAAAGTTCATTTTGAATCTCAATGACCTTTTCAATTAATTCGCTTTTAGAATAGGTAGGAAGCTTTTGTTTTACCAATTCCATTGCTCCATCAGTAATAATTCCTGTTAATTCATTATTACTTTTTTTAATCTCACCATCTTCAATAATCGTTTCCTCATTGATTCCAGCTAATTCGAACATTGCTGTATTTACTAGAGCAGTGTGGCCATCATTTCGGAAAAGGCATACAGGAGTTGTTGGGAATAATTCATTTAATCGTTTGTTGTCAGGCATTGTGTTGTCTCTCCAAAGCCCTTCATTCCATCCTTGACCAATAATTATTTTTTTATTATTTCTTTGCTGATAAATTTCAACATCAGTTAGTAATTGAGCAAAAGATTGAGTGGAACTCAAATCAATACCCATTCTTTGTTTGGCAGCAAGTAATAGGTGAACATGAGCATCGGTTAAACCTGGATAAATGTCACGACTTCTTCCATCAATAACTTCATCTGCAGAATATTTGTTGAGTATCTGGCGTTCAGGACCTAGTTCTATTATTTTTCCATCTTTAATTGCCATTGCTTCATAAACTGTTAGTTTTTCGTCCATGGAATGAATCACCGCATTATGAATAATTAAATCAGCATGTTGCCCCTTCATACAAGAGTTTAGTAAGGATGCCAAGAAAATAAAAAGGACTAAACGATACATATATTTTTTTCCCAAAGGTAATCATTTCCATTTATTCCTCCTGTTTGACGAAAGAAGCTAGAATGTATATTTTACTTAAAAATCAACTTGTAGTAAATTCAAAGTTAGTAAGGTTCAACCTGCATATTTGTCCGTTTGACAGGTCTAAATTGTATTTTATACTTTTATTATAGCTCTTTCTTAAAAGAATCTATTAACTTTGCCCCCCGTAGTTACTATATTTATCATGTCGAATTCAACAAAATACATTTTTGTAACAGGCGGTGTTACATCATCACTTGGAAAAGGGATTGTCTCAGCATCTCTGGCTAAGTTATTACAAGCTAGAGGTTATTCAACAACCATTCAAAAATTAGATCCATACATTAATATTGATCCAGGAACATTAAATCCATACGAACATGGTGAATGTTTTGTGACCGATGATGGTGCAGAAACGGATTTGGATTTAGGACATTATGAGCGATTTTTAAATGTTCCCACTTCTCAAGCAAACAATATTACTACTGGTCGAGTTTATCAATCAGTAATTGAAAAGGAAAGAAGAGGTGATTATTTAGGAAAAACGGTTCAAATTATTCCTCACATCACAGATGAGATTAAGGATAGAATCCAATTGCTTGGTAAAGGAGGTGATTTTGATATTGTTATTACTGAGATTGGAGGAACGGTTGGAGATATTGAATCGTTGCCTTACGTTGAAGCTGTTCGTCAGATGTTATGGGAGTTTGATAGTGATTGTATTGTTATTCACTTGACTTTAGTACCATATTTGGCTGCAGCAGGTGAGTTAAAAACAAAACCGACACAACATTCTGTAAAACAATTATTGGAATTAGGAGTTCAACCAGATATTTTAGTTTGTAGAACTGAGCATGAATTGGATTTAAATCTTCGTAGAAAAATTGCTAAATTCTGTAACGTAAGTATGAATGCGGTTATTGAATCATTGGATGCATCGACAATTTATGATGTTCCTTTGATGATGCAAGAAGAAGAATTAGACAAGGTTGTACTTGAAAAATTAAAATTACCAACAAAAAGTACCCCTAATTTAGATAGCTGGAAAAACTTTCTAACGCATTTGAAAAATCCTAAAACTAGTGTTACAATTGGTTTAGTTGGTAAATATGTTGAATTAAAAGATTCGTATAAGTCTATTTCTGAGTCGTTTATTCATGCAGGAGTTTCAAATGAATGTAAAGTAGATGTAAAATGGATTCATTCAGAAAAGTTAACGGAGGAAAACATTAATACTGAATTGGCTGGTTTAGATGGAATTCTTGTAGCACCAGGATTTGGTTCTAGAGGAATTTCAGGGAAAATTCAAGCGGTAAAATTTGCAAGAGAAAATAAAGTTCCATTCTTAGGTATTTGTTTAGGAATGCAATGCGCTGTTATTGAATTTGCTAGAAATGTTATTGGTTGGGCTGATGCTCATTCCACAGAAATTGCAGAAGATTGTAATTACCCGGTAATCAGCATGATGGAACAGCAAAAAAGCATCTCGAATATGGGAGGCACAATGCGTTTGGGGTCTTATAAATGTCAATTAAAACCAAATACAAAAGCACAATCAGCTTACAATACAGACATTATCAATGAACGTCATAGACACAGATATGAATTTAATAATGAATATTTAGAGCAATTCGAACAAGCAGGAATGATCGCAACTGGAAAAAATCCAGATACAGGTTTGGTTGAAATCGTTGAAATTCCAAATCACCCATGGTTTGTTGGTGCTCAATATCACCCAGAATATAAAAGTACTGTTGCATGCCCACATCCTTTATTTGTGGCCTTTGTAAAAGCAGCAATCGAAAATAAACAATAAATAGAAATAAGTTACATGGATAGAAATACCATAATTGGCCTTGTATTGATCGGATCAATTTTTTCGATTTTTACAATTTTCAATCAGCCATCAGCAGAAGATAGGGCAAAACAAGCTGAACAAATTAAAAAAGAGCAAGCCTTACTGAAAGAAAAGGAAAAAATTGAAGAAGAGCAGGAAAAAGAAAAAAAGCAAGAAGTTAAAGCTACGAATCCTGCTGACTCATCAACAACGATTGTTGATGCAACAAAACAAACAGTTGCTTTAGATTCATTGGTTTATTTAGAAAATGCAAAGTACAAAGTTGCGTTTAATACTAAAGGTGGAATCGTTGCCGCAATTTGGTTGAAAGAATACGAATCTTATCAAGATTATGCAAAAAATGATGGAAAGTTAACTCCAGTTGCATTGTTTAAAGATGGAGACGCCGTTAATCAACTAGTTTTTGATATGAATGGTAAAAAAATCAAAACTGGTAGCTTGCCATTTACTATTAAAACGCAAACGAATAAGGCTATTATTTTTGAGACAGAATTAGCTCCTGGAAAAACGATTGAAAACCAATATACCCTTTCTGATGATACGTATGATTTAAATTATACTGTGAATTTCAAAGGGTTAGGAGGAGATGTTAATCCGAAAAATGTAGCATTAAACTGGGATGTAGCATACAGAAAAACAGAGCGCTTATTTGTTGAACAACGAAGAGTTTCTACTATTTGTATGAACTACAAAAAAGAAGGGTTCGACTATTTGAGTGAAATGGCAGCTGATAATGTAGAAGCTGAAGATAATATTGAATGGGTTGCTTACAAGCAAAGCTATTTCTCATCTTTTCTTCACCCTGAAAAACCATTTTTAAAGAAAGGGACTGATTTTGAGGTTAAAACGTATTCAGCAGGCCATGATAGAGAATGGACAAATTTGAAAGACTTCTCTTCCACTTTAATGTTGGATTTATCGAATACAGATAATTCATCAATGTCAATGGATTGGTTTTTTGGACCAAATGATTACACCGTTTTAGCATCTTATGATAGGGACTACGATCATATCTTAAATTATGGTTGGGGACTTTTCCGTTGGATTAACGTTTATGCAATTCAGCCATTGTTTTCAATGCTAACGCAATCGTTTGCAGTTTCTGCTGGATTAGCCATTCTATTATTGACATTGATTATCAAATTCATATTAATGCCTATTCAATGGAAGATGTATGTTTCTTCAGCTAAAATGCGTATTCTAAAACCGGAAATTGATGAATTGAATAAAAAGTTTCCAAAACAAGAAGATGCGATGAAAAAGCAAATGGAAATGATGACACTTTATAGAGAGTCAGGTGCTAGCCCATTGTCAGGTTGTGTGCCAATGCTTATACAGATGCCAATTCTATTGATCGTCATACGATTCAATTATGGATTTAGGCGTAAATATTTGGTTCTATGGTGATCACGTAAGTTTATTTACATTATTAATGGCTGGTACAACACTGGTTTATACATTTATCAATAGTGGTAACATGCAAACACCACAACAACCAGGTATGCCGAATATGAAAGTGATTATGTACATTTTCCCTTTTATGATGATTTTCTTCTTTAATAGTTATGCGTCAGGATTAAGTTATTATTACTTTATTTCTACATTGATTTCTATCTTAATGATGATTGCAATTAAAAATATCTTCGTTGATGAAGATAAATTGAAAGCAAAAATGGCAGAAAAGAAAGCGAATGCTAATACAGCTGGACCGAAAAAGAAATCTAAGTTTCAAGAGCGTTTAGAAGCGATGCAGAAAATGCAACAAGAGCAAATGAAAAACAAAAAGAAATAGCATAAAGAAGTTGTTTTTAGATTGAACACAAAAGAGTAGGGTTAGTCAATATTATTGGCTAACCCTACTTTTTTTACATGATTATTTAATGTCAATAAAGTAATTTTAATCAGTAAGATCGTTTATTAAACTATTTCAAGTTTACATTGGTGTATTGTCCATTATGGTTAATTTTATTTAGGAGAATAAATAATTGGAATTAAAATCTCAATCATTGATTGATAAAAAATATTAGGGCTAGTCAATTTAATGACTAGCCCTAATATTTTGCAAGAAGTTTATTTCTAATTATTCTACTTCTACAGTCTCTTCCTCAATGTATTCATCTGTTTCAGGAAGATTTTGCTGCATCAACTTGATAAATTCATTTACATCAAGTAATTTCGCCATTACTTCATAATTGGCATCTGTTTCAATCATTGAAGGTAATTCTTCACGAGGACCATATTCCCAAGAGATAGGATTGATTAACTCTTTTATGATTTCATAATTCCCTTCAAGTTCTAATCCATAATAATTAACCTTTTGGTAAGGTATTTTACTAGTGTAAGAACTTTCGTAGATTGCGCTACCAAAAAATTCTTCAAATTTCAAATACTCACTTTTCGTTGGGTTTAACATGTAAGCAGCTTCTTGGAAGTTGAATTTAGTAACTTGTCCATCTTCAAGCGTGATACTATGTTCACCTTTCCCCATTTCAACCCAAACAACTTCGTTTGCAGGTATTTCAACTGTTAATGTGTCTACTTTTACAATGATTGACATATCCGTTGGGTTGTCAATTGCTAGGTCAACATTATTACTAGAACATGAAAACAGTGCTAGTGATAGAGTAAATAATAATACAATTGTTTTCATTTTTATTAGTTTAAAAAATTAATAATATAATGCGACATAAATTCACATTCATTTGTAATGATTTCATTGTCTTCGGCTCTTAAATTAATCGCTGAAGGTTGGTGTGTGTAGAACATTCCTAATTGATAAAAATATCCTTCACTATCTTTTTCCAACGGGTAAAATCGTTGGTAAACTTTTTGTTGTGTTTCGTAATCGCCTTTACTTTGAATTCTCTTTTTCGGAATCCTTACATTTTCTCCCATTCTCCCATAAATCGGTTTCTCAACATAATCTTTCTCCATTAATTGGGATTGATTATTGTAAGTTTCCGCAATATAGTTGTTTGGAAAGTGTTCTGTAATGTAACTCAAAAAAAGTTTGTTTTGCCAGATCGTTGTGAAAGGTGGATTTAAAACGCGAACAAGATCTTTACTGATTAAATCAGAAAGTTTTCTTGCTAATTCGACCTCTTCATTGAACATCCAATCCCAAGGAATGATTTTAAACCAAACATCCACAGGTTGGTATTCTCCACCGATTTCATAAAAAACGCCTTCATCAGAAAAAACAACATCTTCTAGATTACTATAAAAAACATTGAATCCAGCTTTACTCGCAGCATCAAGGATAACATTACAATTCATGATATCTTCAGGATGTCCAAAAGATGAAGCCATGAAACAGGCGTCATCAAATGAAATTGTCGAACGTAACTTTTCTAAAGTCGCTTTGATATCCACTTCAAGTGAATTAAATTGACCTTTTACATTATCCAATTCCGCAAGTTGTAATTTTTGCCAAAGAACGGTTTCAGGAACAGAACTACATGTATCTGCATTGAATTCAATTACGCGGATGTCATGCTGTTTTATTCCTCCATTTAAATCAAATCTGCCATATAAAAAAGGATGATTATGGCGATCATTCCAAGTTTTTTCAATTACGTTGTGAAAAAAAGAGGGTATGTTAAGTAGTGCAAGTTGTTTTTCCTTTATGATTTTATCAGTAGCCTTTTCAAAAATAGCATAAGCCTCTTGAGTTGCATGTCTGAACTTTTCAATTTCACTAGGATACAAACCTAACAATTCTTCAAACAAGTAGTCTTGCCCTGCAAACCATTGTAATTGTGCAGGCATTTCCTTCTTTTTTATCTTTCGTATTTCTCGGAATCTATTATCCTCCATGAGATCTAAAAGACTTACCTGTACCGTATCCTTTTGATGCACTTCCAGGTGAAGTTACTCTTCTTGAAGTCGCAGTTTTATCTAAATCACTTTTTAAATTTGTTGATTTATTGTAGGCATCAGCATTTTTATAAAAACCTGCATTCGGTTGTGTGTTCGCTAAGTTTCTGTTGAAAAAAGATGAAGCCAAAGAATACATCAAAACTCCTCTCAAAGCAGAATGAGTATGATTTCCTTCCGAAGCATCCGATTTTAACTTCTGAAGTGAAAGTGTATCAACTTTTCCATCAAGATAATGCACGATTGCAGTAGACTGTGTTTTGTCATCAATGATTTTTTCGTCAAGGATTTTAAAATCGTCACCAGGCTCAACTTCTTCTACTTCCGTAATTGTTCCTTTAGATGATTCTAAAACAGTTTTTGAAACACCATCTTTAATTTTTGGAGCACCGTCACCACCACAACTTTGAAGAATCAAAGCTCCAGCGACAAAAGTTCCAAAGAGAATTTTTTTGCTCAATAATGAGACACTAACATAATTTTTTTTCATATTTGACCTTTTTTTAATGGGGACCCCCCAAATTTATAATAATATTTTGAAAAATAAAGTCAAAGTGCTTTCTTTTGCTGTTTTTGTTGCAGGAGTTTGCTCAATCATTTACGAATTACTAATTAGTGCAACAGCAACTTATTTTTTAGGTAATGGAGTTACCCAATTCTCAATTCTAATTGGGGTATATATGTTTTCAATGGGTATTGGAGCATATTGTTCTAAGTTTTTTAAAGATAAATCGTTGGATTTCTTTATCGGACTTGAAATCGCTTTGGGGTTGTTAGGTGGGTTGTCAGTACCTATTCTTTATTTCCTCTTCATTTATGTAAGCCCAGCGGTACTACAAGCTGCTTGTCTTATCATTATTTTTATGATTGGTTTGATGACAGGAATGGAGGTGCCATTATTAACCTTTATGAATGAAGATGATGAATACAAAGACAATTTATCCAATTTCTTGTCACTTGATTATATTGGAGGATTGATTGCGACTCTTTTATTCCCCTTTGTGTTATTACCATTGGTTGGTATTTTTTATTCATCGTTGATGTTTGGAATTGTGAATATTTTACTCGGTTTATGGTTGAGTCATCGCGTTTTGAAAAAACACAATAAAACCTTCTATTTTGGAATTGTTGTTTTAGTTTTATTGATAGGGCTAACATTTTATACAGGATCCATTCTTAAAGTTTGGGAAGAGCGAATTTATAAAAGCCCTATTGTAGAAATATTCAAACACCTTATCAAAAAATTGTAGTAACTAAAAACGTAGATGGAGTGAAATTGTTTTTAAATCGTTCCATTCAATTTAGTTCTACTGATGAATATCGTTATCATGAAATGCTTGTGCATATTCCTTTATTATTACATGAAAATCCAAAACGTGTACTTGTATTAGGTGGAGGAGAGAATTTGGCAAGTCGAGAAATTCTTAAACATCCAAATATTGACAGAATCGATGTTGTTGATATTGATAGTATGATGTTTTATCTCTCTAAAACGAATAAAGATTTATTAACGATTAATGATAGAGCATCTTTAGATCCACGTGTTCACATGATAAATGATGATGCTTTTACTTATTTGATTAATAATGAGGCGACTTACGATGTGATTATTTCTGATTTACCAGATCCTTCAAATGATGCAATCTCCAAATTATATAGCAAGCAGTTTTTTGGTTTGGCGAAGCAAAGTCTGAAAAAAGATGGGGTTTTTGTAACACAGTCTGGTGAAGTTTATTATTCTAACACAGCTTTTAGTTGTATAAAAAACACGGTTAATGCTGTGTTTTCGGATGTGAAAACTTATCAGGTTTATGTTCCTTCTTTTGGATATTGGGGATATACACTAGCAAAAAACTCAGAAATAAATGAAGAAAGATTTAGGTCATTACCTCAAAATTTGAAATATTTAACCAATTCTACTTTTGTTAGTTCGTTTGAAATGCCAAAAGATATTGCTATCGTAAAAACTAAGATTAATACAATAGATCATCCAGTTGTACTTGATTACTTTTTGAGTGATTGGAATAAATGGAAGTCTACTTTGTTGACTAATTAAGAGAAAAATCTTTGGAGTAAAATCTGTTCCTTCCCTTGAGAAGAACAAGTACTGCTTGAGAAGACGTAGTAGCTAAAAACGGTAGTGCGGAAGCTACAAGGTAAGGTTAGGATGGGTGACTCTTTTTCCCAAAACTATTTGTTACTCAAATCCTACTCGGCACAACTCCATACTTCCGTTTAAATGCTGTAGTAAAATGTTGTGGGTTTTTATAACCGATAACATCTGCAATTTCACCAATACTCAACTCTTTTGTTTGCAACATTTTTCTTGCTTCCTGCATTTTGGCATCGTTCCAAAAACCAAAGACAGTCGTTCCAAACAATTCTTTAAATCCTTTTTTTAGGGTAAATTCATTGGTTCCAACTTTGTGCGCTAGATCAATCAAAGAGCAATTTTGTGTCAGATTGTCTAAAATATAGTCGCGAACAGCATAAATTTTCTCAATTTCCGATTTCTTGATGCTAGAATTAGTGACATTATCATCGCAGATTTGTTCCAATTGGAGCAACAACAGTTCAATCACCTTCGCTTCCAAAAACATTTTCTTGAACAATCCTTTTCGTTCACAATGAATAATGTCTTGAATGATTTGAAACATTTGCAGGTTGATAAGGTTGTTTTGCTGACTGATTAAAGAAGAATTACCTTCCACAATATTGCGTTTGAATAATTCGAAAATCAGACTGTCTTTGGGCAAATATTGATTGAAAAAAGCAGGTGTCATATTGATTTCAAACACTTGAAAATCTTTTCCACTCCATTCCATTTTTCCACGGAAATTGTTTGCATAAATGATGTTGTGTTGATTGGGTCTGAAAACTACTTCGTGTTGCATGTGTTCAGATAGAGCAACAGTGCTTCCGTTTAATGCAAAATGCATTTCTATACTTTCGTAGTCGGTGTCAAATTGAATGAGTGTTTTTTGTGCCAAAGCCAGATTTCCGTATCCAATGTGAACACCATCAAATAATAGTTCTTTGTAAAAACCTTTTACCTGTTTGTGATTCAATTCCAGACAGTGTTCTTTAAAACCATCTTGTGGAAATGCCAAATCGTATTCACGTTGTACAACTAATTCAGGTATGTCTGTTGCATATAAGTTTAGTGCCATTTCAATCTGTTTTTTTGCTTATAAATTCCTTTTTACGGCTTTTTTATTCCTTTTGGCGTAAAATATGGCTGTTTTGTAGCCCTATCTTTGCAAAGATAAAAATTATTTAGAATCATTCTTGATAATAAAGCGATGGAAGGAAAAAGAAAAAGTGGAATATCCCGTTTGTTGGAGATAGCAGGTAGTAAAAAAGGTTTATTGATTTTATCAGGGTTTCTGGCTATTGTCCACGCATTTTTGAGTTTGATACCTTATGTGTTGGTTTACTACATCATTCGTGAGTTAACAAAAGAGGTGGTTGATTTTTCACTCGTTCAATCTTACCTTGTTTATGCAGTGATTGCAGCAATCATCAGTATGCTTGTTTTGTACATTTCAGGTATTGCTTCACACATCGCAGCGTTTAACATTTTGTTCGAATTGCGAAAATTTATAGCCGATAAAGTTGGTAAAATGCCAATGGGATACATCAATAATCGAAATTCTGGAGCATTGAAAAAAGTACTTTCTGATGATGTGGAGCGAATCGAGGGATTTATTGCGCATCAAATTCCAGATTTCGTGAAAGGAATAACCTTGCCTATTGCTACTATTATTTTTCTGTTTTCGCAAGATTGGCGATTGGCATCCATTAGTTTTGTCCCTTTGATTTTCCTAGGAATTTTGATTCCAAAAATGTACAGTGGGAGAAACAAAACTCTCATTCAAAAATACCATCAGTCATTGGAAGAAATGAATGCAGGAATTGTGGAATACGTTCGTGCGATACCTGTTATGAAAATTTTTGGTCAAACAGCTGAAACATTTGACAGATATGGAAAAACCGTGCATCGCTTCAATGATTATGTTGCCGAATGGGTGAAAAGTAGTACTCCAGCATTCGCAATTTTTATAAGTTTCACAAGCAATGCTTTGTTGCCAGTTTTGGCTCTCGGATTGTATTTGTACTTTCAGAATGGGGTGACGCTTGCAACACTTTTGTTGTTCTTGATCTTGGGAACAGCTTACATCAAACCGCTTTTTGTGTTGAGCAATATGGGGATGCAGTTGTCGATTATCAACCGTGGAATGGAACAAATTGATGAATTGTTGAACAAAGAAAATTTGCAAGAAACGACAACAGAAGTTAAACCAGAAAATTACGCGATTTCATTCGAAAAAGTTGATTTTGCTTACAACAATGATAATTGGGTTCTAAAAGATATCAGTTTTGAAATCAAAGAAAAATCTATTGTTGCACTTGTTGGTCCTTCGGGAGCAGGGAAAAGTACCGTTGCACAATTGATTGCTCGTTTTTGGGATGTCAATAAAGGAACAATCCGCATTGGAAATGTAGACATTCGAAATTATCCAACCGAACAATTGATGAAATTCGTATCTTTTGTTTTTCAGGATAGTTTTATGTTTCAGCAAAGTATGTATGAAAACATTCGAATGGGAATGGACAAAACAAAAGAGGAAATTGAAAACGCAGCAAAAGCAGCACAAATTCACGAATTGATTGTTAATCTTCCCAATGGGTATGATACCTTGTTTGGTCAATCGGGAGTTCATTTGAGTGGAGGCGAGCAACAACGTTTTCAATTGGCTAGAGCAATTCTCAAGAATGCACCCATCTTGATTTTGGACGAAGCCACGGCTTTTTCCGATCCCGAAAATGAACACAAAATTCAGCAAGCTTTCAGTGAATTGATCAAAGATAAAACAGTATTGATTATAGCCCACCGTTTGAGTACCATCACTGAAGCCGATTCTATTTTGGTTTTTGATAAAGGAAAATTGGTTGATCAGGGAACTCACGAATCTTTGGTTAACAATAGCAAATTGTACGAACGTATGTGGAATGCGCATACACGAGCTAAAGAATTTGTAATTTGAAATAGACATAAATAAAAGAAAATGAGCAAACAAGATTTAAAAATTATTCAGTCAGAATTTACCGTTTCCAGAAAAGAATATATCACACCGCACTATATTCGCATTTACCTCACAGGTGAAAACGTACCATTGATTGAAAATACAACAATTGGAGTTAATAATAAGGTATTGATTCCACCAAAAGGAGTAGACAAAGTCTATTTTCCTGAATTTGATTACGAAAAAATGGAATGGAAACCACTTGATGATGCCATTCGACCGAGCGTGAGAACGTATACGCATCGCGGAATCAGCTTCGAAACAAACGAAATTTGGATTGATTTTGTTGCACACGGTGACGAAGGACCTGCATCAGCTTGGGCTATTGCTGCTAAAGAAGGCGATGTGTTGGGAGTATTGATGAAAGATGGAAAAAAAGAGTTGTATACCCCAGCAGAAAATTATTTATTGGTCTGAGATGCTACGGCAATCCCTGTTTTTGCTGCTATTTTGGAAGATTTATCAGAATCAGCAAAGGGAATTTGTATCATCGAAGTGCATGGAAAAGAGGACGAGCAAATATTGACCACAAAAGCAGATATCAAATTTATTTGGTTGCACAACGAGCATCCGCAGCAAGGAAGCCGATTGGCAGAAACGGTAAAACAGCAAATTTTACCTGAAGTTTCTCGTTCAGGTTATGTTGCTGCTGAATTTTCATCTGTAAAAGAAATCCGAAATTACTTGCGAAAAGAAAAGCAATGGAAACAAGAAGAACTGTACGCGTATTCTTATTGGAAAGCAGGAGTGGCAGAAGACAAATCAGTTACAGATCGCCAGAAAGAAAAAGAAGAATGATGGAAAATCAAATACAACTCAGCCATGTCCTGTATCGCGTAAAAGATTTGCATGCATCGGTCAAAAAACTTCAAGATGCAGGATTTATTGTTGAATACGGAACAAAACATGAAAAAGCTTATAATGCTATAATATGGTTTGAAGAAGGAGTTTTTATTGAAATTTATTCAAGTTCAGAGTTGCCAACGATTGCAAAATGGTTGTTTAAAATTATTGGTTATCAATCTGTTTTGGATCGATTGAACAAGTGGTCGAAAATTGAAAACGGTTGGTGCGAATGGTCGTTGGAGTCAACTGTAGCTAATTTAAATGAACTGAAATCAGTTTTTAAAGAAGTAGAAATTCCATTTAAGTCTCAAAAAACAAAACGCAAAGATGCAAACGGGCAAATTTTGCGATGGGAACTGGTGATGCCAAAAGACATCGAATTTCCATTTTTGATGTCAGCTTATACGCCAAATCCTCGACCGAAAAACATCGAACATCCGAATGGTGTATCGAAAGTTTCCACTTTGGTTGTTGGAAAAGAAAAACTCAATGTGAAATTATTGAACCATTTGCTTACAGATGTATCCGATTTGAAACTTGTTGATGGAAAATCTGGCTTGCAAGACGTCATTCTTGATGTCGATACAATAAAAATTAAAGAAATTTTGAAATGATGCTGTTTTGCAACTTATAATTTAAAAAAGATGATTAAAAATTTGAATTACGTTACTTCTCTCAATAAACAAGAAACGAAAAAGGTGATTTTTTGGGAAATTCTACACAATGTGTTGATTGCCATGCCAACTGGTTTTCTTTTGGTCGTTATTTGGGAATTGTTTTCTGAACGGCCAGATATTTCACGTATTTGGGGAGTAATCATTTTGATGGCAGTGCTTTTGGTTGTTCAATTGTTTGTTGCAACCAAAACGATGGTGAAAACCAATGTGTTTACGTATGATATTTCTACGAAAATACGCATTCGCTTGGGAAATCGCATTCAAAAATTCTCTTTGGGATTTTTCAAACAACGGGATCCAGGAGAAATTGCCTCGGTTGTTTTACAAGACGTGGCAACTTTTGAAGGTATTTTTGGACACAGTGCCGGAAACATTACAGCTGCAATTTTTAGCACCATTACACTTTCAACATTTTTATTCTTTTACGATTGGCGTTTGACCGTTTGTTTGTTGTTAGCACTTCCCTTGATTTATCCCTTTTTATTACTGGCAAATTATTTTGTTCGAAAATTGGGAAAACAACAAATTTTAGCACGAAATACAGTTGGCGCTAAATTTTTGGAATACGTTCAAGGAATCCGCCATTTGAAATCCTATGGGTTGACAGGTGAAAAACACAAGGTTTTGGAGGATGCTTTTGAAGATTTACGTCAAAAAAGTATCAAAATGGAAGCTGTACCTGGTCCTTTTATAGTAACAGCAAGTATTGTTTTCGAAATTGGCTTTTTATCCATGATTGCTTTGGGGCTTTATTACCTCAATGGAAATTCCATCACCATTCCAGTTTTGATTACATTTCTAATCATGGGTTACCAATTGTATTCACCACTCAAGATATTAATGGTTGATTATTTAGTGTTGCGTTACATGAACGAAAGTTTAAGTCGCGTTATTGATGTGTTGAAAACATCTACAATGGAGTCAAAAGACGATTTGATGCCAACACAATTTGATATTTGCTTCGAAAATGTAAGTTTTGGGTATCAGGAAAAATTAACGGTTCAGGATTTATGTTTTCATGTTCCCGAAAAATCAATGTTGGCATTGGTTGGACATTCAGGTTCCGGGAAAACAACCATTGCTTCTCTCATTGCTCGTTTTTGGGATGTTAATAAAGGAAGTATAAAAATTGGCGGTGTCGATATTCGTTCTATAAAGCAGGAAAAGTTCTATAGTTTGATTAGTGAAGTGTTTCAAGAAGTCTACCTTTTTGATGATACTATATATAATAATATAAAAATAGGAAAACCCAATGCTTCTGATGAGGAAATAATGCAAGCAGCAGAAAAAGCACAAGTCATCAATTTTGTTTCTGAATTTCCTGAAGGAATGCAAACAATGGTAGGGGAGGGAGGTAGTAAACTTTCCGGAGGACAAAAGCAACGCATTAGTATTGCACGTGCATTATTAAAAGATGCTCCCATTGTTTTATTGGATGAAGCGACAGCAAGTTTGGATCCTGAAAACGAAATTTTCATTCAACAAGCCATTCAGGAACTGGTAAAATCAAAAACAGTCATTGTAATTGCACATAAATTGGCAACAATTAAAAACGCTCAACAGATAATTGTTTTAAATGAAGGCCTACTTTTAGAAAAGGGAAATCATGTTGAATTATTAAATAAACAAGGAACTTATTATAATCTATGGACGATTCAACAACAATCTGGAGGTTGGAAAGTAAGATGAAATAAGCACAAATTTGTTTTTGTAAAGAATTATAAAAAATAAATAATTTTATAAATATGTTATTTACAGATGTTTATGATAAATCATCAAAAAAACTCAAAAAAAACTTTGGAAAAAGCTTGTTGAAATGAAATAAGTGTGTACCTTTGCACCCGCTTTGCTTCTAACGAGAAGCGTTTTTAAAAGGGTTTGAGAGGTTAAAAAGAGGTTTTGAAAAAAAATAAAAATTTTTTAAAAAAGTCTTGCAGAATTAAAATATCTGCTTATCTTTGCACCCCGCTTTAAACGAAGAGTGGTTAAGTAAAAGAGATTAAGAATTAGTGATTGGTTTTTAATTGAACAAAAGAAGTTCTTTGAATTATTGGGAAGGAAAAGGAAACAGCGTAAGAATATAACTTACATAATTATAAACACCTCGAGTCAATATACAGGAATAAAATTCAAAGTTTTTTACAACGGAGAGTTTGATCCTGGCTCAGGATGAACGCTAGCGGCAGGCCTAACAC
>DAIOWV010000042.1:0-2525 GCA_036758285.1 Taishania sp.
AATGTAGTTGAGGGACCAGAGGCAACAATTGCAGGTGATAATGTCGTTTGTGCCAATTCAGCCTCTCCAGTAATTACCTTTACAGGATCTGTAACTCCTGGCCCTTTTACATTTACATACAATATTAATGGAGGTCCAGATCAATATGTTACTACAGCAGCAGGTAGTACAACAGCAAATGTACCTGTATCTACTACTATTCCAGGAACTTATACATATAATTTAACCTATGTACTTGACCCTAGTACACCAATGTGTGAACAACCTCAAAATGGAAGCGCTGTTGTATTGGTTAATCCATTGCCAACAGCAACAATTGGAACAACAGCAACTGTTTGTGAAGGTGATGCTGAACCAATTGTTACGTTTACAGGTGCTAATGGAACATCTGATTATAGTTTTACCTATATTCTGAACTCTGGAGCCCCCCAGACGATTTCAACGACTGGTTCTAATACGACAACAATTTCTATTCCTACAGTTGTTGCAGGTACATTTGATTATTTGTTAACAAATGTTCAGGATATTGCTACAGGTTGTAATCAAGCAGTTTCAGCACCTGGGAATTCCGCTTTAATAATTGTAAATCCAATGCCAGATGCCGTTATTACTGGAGCTACTGTAGTTTGTAGAAATGATGTACAGCCTGTAATCACTTTTACAGGGTCTAATAGTACTGGTAGCTATACTTTTACTTATAGAATTAACAATGGTATTAATCAAACAATAACAACTGTAGGTGGGAATAATTTTGCAACTGTAAATGTACCAACTAATGTTGTAGGTACTTTTACATATGAACTTCTTAGAGTAACAGATCCAATTACTGGATGTACGCAATTGGTAAATGAATCCCAAAGTGTTGTTGTGAATCCATTGCCAACTGCTGTTATTTCTGGAGCAACAGAAGTTTGTCAAGATGGAGTAAGTCCTTTGGTTACTTTCACAGGTATAGGAGGAGCTCCAGCATCTGATTATACTTTTAGATATACGATAAATGGTGGTGCTCCACAGGTCGTAAGTACAAGTGGCAGTAATTCAGTTACTGTTACTGTTCCAACTACTGTTGCTACATCTTATACTTATAGCTTACTTTCAGTTACTGATATAGTAACCGGATGTATGCAGAATCAGGTTGGTTCTGTAATTGTAAGGATAAACCCAACACCAACAGCCTCTACAAATGGTAGTGTTGAAGTTTGTCAGAATTCGACACCTCCCTTAGTTACTTTTACTGGGAATAATAGTTCGGCAAACTACACATTTAGTTATACAATTAATGGTGGACCAGTTCAAGTTGTTAATTCATCAGTAGGATTAAATTCCGCTACAGTTTCGCAAGCAACAAACATACCTGATACATTCATTTATGAACTTATCAATGTGATGGATCCTATCACGACATGTAATTCAACTTTAAGTTTAACTGAAACGGTTATTGTTCGACCTCTTCCAGTAGCTAGTATTTCTCTTCCAGTTAGAGGATGTTATTTTGACACCGCACTTCCTGAAGTACATTTTACAGGTTCAAATGGAAATGCCCCGTATACATTTACTTATAACATTAATGGAGGAGCAAATCAATTTGCAACATCAACGGGTAATTTAGTAACTCTTCAACAACTGACAAATACTGTAGGTACTTTTGTATATACCATTACTCATATAGAAGAAGGGGGCTTGTTAGGTTGTGAACAAAATCAGAATGTTTCGACTATCGTAACAATTAATAATTTACCGATTATTGATGCAGGTAACGATTTTCCAATTTGTGCTGGAGAACCTATAATTCTTACAGGAAGTGGTGCACAAACATATGTTTGGGACAATGGAGTTATTAATGGTCAGTCATTTATACCAACTACAGTTGGTAGTACAACTTATACAGTAATAGGTACTGACCACAATGGATGTCAGAATACAGATCAAATAACTATTGATGTTATTCCAATTCCAATAATGGATATCTCAGGATTAAATTTATATGGTTGTCAACCTTTAGAGCCAATATTTACCAATAACTCAATAGGTAACTTGGCTAAATGTACGTGGTATTTAGGAAATGGTGAAGTTGTTGATAATTGTGGTACTTTTTCAAGCGTATTTCCAAATGTTGGATGCTTTGATGTTACATTAGAAGTAGAGACTCCAGAAGGATGTAAAAATTCATTAACATTAAAAGACTATGTGTGTGTTGAAGGTACTCCATATGCACAATTTACACCAAAACCTGCAGAATTGTCTACTTATGATTGGGAATCACAGATGGTAAATACAACAATTGGAGCAACGAATTACTCTTGGAATTTCGGAGATGGTACTGCGAATAGTAGTTTACATTCACCAACTCATAAATTTCCAAATGAAACTGAAGGAAGTTATTTGGTAACGCTTGTTGCCTCTACAAATGCTGGATGTGTTGATACAGCAATAGCAATTATTAATGTGAAAGAAGAGTTGTTGTTTTATGTTCCAAATACATTTACTCCAAATGATGATAAAAACAATCAAGTGTTTAAACCAGT
>DAIOWV010000042.1:2535-15109 GCA_036758285.1 Taishania sp.
AATAGATGGGGAGAAATGGTGTTTGAAACACATAATGTAGATATTGGTTGGGAAGGAAAATATGGAATTGATGGGAAAGACTGTCAAGATGGAACGTATACATGGAAAATAGAATTAAAACGACGTAGTTCAAACGATAAAAAAGAATATGTTGGACATGTCAATTTATTAAGATAAATGTTGATTTTATAGTATATAAACACCTATTTAGTTTCTATTTCAATATTCTTTTTAACTGCTGCTGTATAGATTTATCTATACAGCAGTTTTTTTTAAAAGTAGTTGATTTTCTTATCAACTAAAGATGATGTTTTTTTAATTGATTTACTTTTTTTTTTAATCTTTCGTTGAGATTGTTGTTTTGTTTTTTTACTACTGTCATATGTTAATTTAGATGCTTCTCGTATAAGTTAATTGAAGTTAATAGTGTATATTTAGGTAGCGAAAGTACACTACTACATATTACTATTACCTAAGCTTATGAACAAACATATATATTATAACCAGCTGATTAATAATCAAATTGTTCAGATTATTTTATTTTTAATCTTTTGTGTTTTTTTAGCTGATATAGTTGTCTCTCAAGAACAGAGTCATCAACACTCAGACGTTTGTTTACCAATAGGGTATGCTGATTATTCTGAAAAAATTAAATCGGACATAGACGGTCTCCAAAAAAATAATCAATTTTTAAAAGAATTTCTTAATCGTTATCAGTTTGAATATTCAGACTTTATAGAAGTGAATAGTTATTACATTGACTTCTTTAAACATGAAATTGTGTATGAAACATTTGATAGTAAAACTAAAAAAGTTGATTTAGACCTCATTAAAAAATATTTTGAACTTGTTGATAGATTTAAAAAGCAAGATGAATTATTATTTGAAATACCTAAAAATCATGGAGTAGATCGTTATTATTTTAGTAAACATATTTATAATCCTATAGACAAAAAAGATGATGGTACACCTAAAACATTACAATGCTTAAATGCTGGATTTGAAGATGCTACTTGGAATGGTTGGGGAACAATTTGTGCAACAGCGACAAATGGTGTTGCTGTTGTGAATAGACAAAATTACAATCCAGATCTTACTGGATGTAATTCTCCAGCAGGTAGCCCAAGGCAACATTCTCTTGTTACTGGGGGAAATGATGCAATTGGTGGTTTTTCTCGAGTTTTTCAAGGTGGGGTTTCTGCAATGTTAGGTAATGGAGCTCAAGCGAATAATCCTCAGCATCAGGCAGCAGTCTTGAGTAAGACGTTTTTCGTAGACCCAAGTAACACACTACTCATTTATAATTATGCTGCTGTATTGTTTGATGGTGGGCATACCCCAGCTCAACAACCTTTTTTTTCAGTGAAACTGTTTGTTAGTGGAAATTCAGATCCTTGTGCTGAGTATTCAGCAACTGCAAATGATGGACAAGCTGGTTGGATAAATGCAGGAGGAAATCGCTATTATCGAGATTGGACTACAATTGCAGTTCCACTTGATAGTTATATAGGACAAAATGTAACTTTGGAATTCACTGTTTCAGATTGTTTTGTTGCGGCTGGAGGACATTGGGCATACGCTTATGTTGATGTCTCTTGTGATAATTTTGCCGAAATTGAAAAAGTTTGTGAAGGTAGTTCTACGTTGTTACAAGCTCCATCTGAAGGATTTCAATCTTATCTTTGGAGTACAGGTGAAACGAGCCCATCAATCAGAGTAACTACTCCAGGTATTTATACTGTTGCTGTTACCCCTTATGGCTCAAATTGTGCAGCGACATTGTCAATTAATGCAACAATTTTCCCAAATCCAATTGCAGATTTCACATTTAATTATCCTACAATTTGTGTTGGGGGAGATATTGAATTTACGAATACCTCGACTGCACAACCAGGATCAATTATTTCAGGGTATCAATGGGGGTATTCTGATGGAATAAGTACTCCAATTGGAATGGGAGCAATAACTGGAGTCTCCCAAACATCGGGAAGTTATGAAGGAAGTAATATCCATACTTTTAATACCCTTGGAGGGCATAATATTATGTTGATAGCTTCTTCTACGGATGGCTGTACAGATACAACTATGCATACAATAAATGTCGTAACTGGCCCTGAAGCAACCATTACAGGCGGTACTACTGTTTGTGAAAATAATTCATCTCCAGTAGTTACATTTACAGGTAGTTTGACCTCAGGACCATTAACTTTTACATATAATGTTAATGGAGGACCTGATCAATTTGTTACAACAGCATCAGGAAGTATGTCAACTACTGTTCCAGTCCCAACAAGCCCAGCAGGTACTTATACATATAATTTAACATATGTACTTGATCCAAGTGCTCCAATGTGTGAACAATCTCAAACAGGAACGGTAATAGTTGTTGTCAATCCATTACCAACAGCAACAATTGGAACAGCAGCCACAGTCTGTGAAGGAGATACGGCACCTATAGTTACTCTAACAGGTGCAAATGGAACCTCTAATTATAGTTTTACATATTCGATAAATTCGGGTACACCTCAAACAGCCACAACTTCAGGTACTAATTCAGTTACTTTTACGATACCGACAACTACAGCAGGAGTTTATGATTATGTGTTAACTTCGGTTCAAGACGTTGTAACTGGCTGTTCACAAGCAGTTACAGCACCAGGTAATTCCGCTTTGATTACAATAAATCCAACACCAACAGCAACAATTACAGGATCTACAGTAGTTTGTCAAAATGATGCTCAACCTGTTATTACTTTCACTGGTTCCAATAGTTCGGGAACGTATGAATTTACATATCGATTGAATAATGGAGCAATTCAAACTGTTTTAGTCACTTCTGGAACGGTTGCAACTATTAATGTTCCTACAAATGTAGCAGGTACTTTTAACTATGAACTTTTGAGAGTTACAGATCCAGTTACAGGTTGTTTCAGCTTAATAAATCAAACACAGTCTGTTTTAGTTAATCCATTGCCAACAGCAACAATTGGAACAGCAACCACAGTCTGTGAAGGAGATGCGGCACCTATAGTTACTCTAACAGGTGCAAATGGAACCTCTAATTATAGTTTTACATATTCGATAAATTCGGGTACACCTCAAACAGCCACAACTTCAGGTACTAATTCAGTTACTTTTACGATACCGACAACTACAGCAGGAGTTTATGATTATGTGTTAACTTCGGTTCAAGACGTTGTAACTGGCTGTTCACAAGCAGTTACAGCACCAGGTAATTCCGCTTTGATTACAATAAATCCAACACCAACAGCAACAATTACAGGATCTACAGTAGTTTGTCAAAATGATGCTCAACCTGTTATTACTTTCACTGGTTCCAATAGTTCGGGAACGTATGAATTTACATATCGATTGAATAATGGAGCAATTCAAACTGTTTTAGTCACTTCTGGAACGGTTGCAACTATTAATGTTCCTACAAATGTAGCAGGTACTTTTAACTATGAACTTTTGAGAGTTACAGATCCAGTTACAGGTTGTTTCAGCTTAATAAATCAAACACAGTCTGTTTTAGTTAATCCATTGCCAAATGCAACTGTTGGATCAACTACTGCTGTTTGTGAAGGTGATGCTTCTCCAATTGTTACATTTACAGGTACAGGAGGCACGTCAACATATACATTTACTTATACTCTGAATTCAGGTGCTCCACAAACTGTGACGACTGTAGGAGGTACTAGCAGTGTGACATATACAATTCCAACAGCTACAGCAGGAATTTATGATTATTTCTTATCTACTGTTCAGGATGTTGCTACAGGTTGTATTCAAACAGTTGGAGCGCCAGGAAATAGAGCAATTATTACAGTAAATCCAACACCAGACGCTGTAATAACAGGTGGGGTAGTGGTATGTAGAAATGATAGTCAGCCGGTTATTACATTTACAGGGTCTAATAGTACAGGGAGTTATTCATTTTTATATAGAGTTAATAATGGAGCAAATCAGACTATTACAACAACAGGAGGAAGTAACTTTGTAACAATTAATGTCCCAACAAATGTTGTTGGTTCATTTATTTATGAGCTAGTTCGTGTTACTGATCCGTTGACTAACTGTACTCAATTGGTCAATGAAACGCAAGTCGTTGTAGTTAATCCAATTCCTACAGCAGTAATTACAGGAACTACTGTTTTATGTCAAAATGATACAGCTCCTCGCGTAAGATTCAGAGGGTTAAATGGAACTTCAGACTATAGATTCACATATTCAATAAATGGGGGAGCTCCACAGACTATACAAACTTCTGGAGCTGATACTGTAAGTATAGCTGTTTCAACAGCAGTTGCAACCACTTATACTTACAATTTAATTTCAGTTGTAGATGTATTGACAGGATGTTCTCAATCTCAAGTAGGGTCTGCTGTATTAACAATTAATCCTACACCAACAGGTACAAGTAGTGGAACGGTCTCAGTTTGCCAAAATTCACCCAATCAGCTAATTACTTTTACGGGTAATAATAGTTCTGGTGGATATACATTTAGTTATACTATAAATGGAGGTCCAGTACAAATTGTTAATTCTTCAGGAGGAAACTCTGCAACTGTATCTCAAACTGCTACAGTACCAGGAACTTTTATTTACGAATTGATAAATGTAATGGATCCTTTAACAATGTGTAATGTGAGTTTAAGTTCAATTGATTCGATTGTTGTAAGACGTCTGCCATCTGCATTAATTTCACCACCAATTAATGGGTGTTATTTTGATACGTTGCTTCCTGAAGTTCAATTCACAGGTTTAAATGGAGATAGCCCATATTTATTTACTTATAATATTAATGGTGGACCAAGTCAAACAGTTAATTCAACTGGAAATTCTTTTGTATTACAACATTCAACGAATACGATAGGAACGTTCATTTATTCTATTACACACGTTCAAGAAGGAAGTATTTTAGGATGTCAACAGAATCAAAATCTTTCAACTGCTGTAACAATTCATGCTCTTCCAATAATTGATGCCGGAGTAGATTTTTCTATATGTCAAGGTCAACCAGTTATTTTATCTGGAAATGGAGCACAAACTTATACGTGGGACAATGGAATCGTAAATGGTCATTCTTTTACACCTTCTGCGAGTGGAACTACAACTTATACTGTAATAGGAACTGATCATAATGGATGTAGGAATTTAGATTCAATTACCATTAATGTTATACCAATTCCTGTAATGGATATTATTGGTCAAAATCTATATGGTTGTCAACCTGTTACTCCAATTTTTACAAATAATTCTACTGGAAACCTTGCAAACTGTACTTGGTATTTGGGTAATGGAGAAATTGTAAATAATTGTGGAACTTTTTCAAGTGTATTTCCAAATGTAGGATGTTTTGATGTGACTTTAGAAGTTGAAACGCCTGAAGGATGTAAAAACGCTCTTACATTGAAAGATTATGTTTGTGTGGAAGGTATGCCAGTTGCTCAATTTACTCCAACTCCAGAAGAATTGTCTACTTATCAATGGGAGTCTCAAATGGTCAACGAATCGATAGGAGCTACAAATTATTCTTGGAATTTTGGTGATGGTACAGCCGGAAGTACGTTACATTCTCCTACTCATGCTTTTCCAAATGATGTTGCAGGAAATTACTTGATAACTTTAATAGCTTCAACAAATGCGGGATGTTCAGATACTGCGACAGCAATCATTAACTTGAAAGAAGAATTGTTGTTTTATGTTCCAAATACATTTACTCCAAATGCTGATTATAAAAATGAAATGTTTAAACCGGTATTTTCAACTGGATTTGATACACAAGGTTTTGAAATGTTGATTTTTAATCGATGGGGAGAATTAATTTTTGAAACCCATAATGCAGATATTGGTTGGGAAGGAAAATATGGAATTGATGGACATGATTGCCAAGATGGTACTTATACTTGGAAAATTATGCTAAAACGAAGAAGCTCTAATGAAAAGAAAGAATATGTTGGGCATGTCAACCTATTACGTTAAGGTACTTTTCGTATTATTTTTTAGATGAATGTGAAAATGAAAACATTTTATAAAAACTAAGGATTAATTCGTATTATTTCTTTCTTATTATATAGATTTGTCAAAAAAACAAAATGAAGCAAATATCCCTAGAAAGTATTGAAAAATCAATTGCAAAAATTGATAATCTGGACGAAGATGGTTTAGATAGAGTGGCAGAAACATTTGCATTATCACAACCTGTATTGTTAGGGTATGCTATGTCAGCCGCTGAGGAATATGAAAATGAAAGTTTACAGGGATTATTGATTTATTATTTCTGTTTGTTAATTGAAGCGTTCAATCAGCAAGGTTTGAAAATTAATGAAATTAAAGAATCTGATGTCGATGATTTTGAAGAGCCATTTTTTGATGCGTTGGATAATTTTTTCCAAACGGATAATATGGAAGCTTTAGAAGAGTATACCGATCAACCTCATTTGGTGCAGTTTATGTCTATGGAGATTTCTACTCCAGATGTTGATGGAACTGAACTTGATGATGAAACTGCAACTCAATTATTTATTGTTACTTTGGCAGTAATCACATTGTTATCTAATTCTATTCCGGAGTAAAAAAATGAAAACACCTCTTGAAATTGTCCAATTAATGTTAGCGAATGATGCTTTCAGTAATTGGATGAATCTGGAGGTGTTAACTATTGAAGAAGGATCATGTGTTTTGGAAATGAAAGTGAAACCTGAAATGATGAATGGTTTCAATATTACACATGGTGGTATTAGTTATTCACTGTCAGATTCTGCTCTTGCATTTGCAGCAAATTCTAGAGGATCTAAATGTGTTAGTTTAGAAACGTCTATATCTCATCTGAGACCTACGAAAGTTAATGATACACTTCAAGCTGTTGCAATAGAAAAATATAGAGGAAAAACAGTTGGTATTTATGAAGTAAATATTTACAATCAAGATAAAAAAATCATTTCAATTTTTAAAGGAACTGTACATATCTCGAATGAGATTTGGTAGTTTTTATTTTGAAATATCTTTAAATGAGCGAATAGATTTAGCCATTAATTCAATAATTTGTTGACTGAAACCCTCATCACGACTTCTTAATTCATAATGAATACCATCAATAACTTTTTCGCCATATACATGATAAGAAATGTGTTCAACACCAACACTTTTAGATGCCTTAGCATGACCTCTAACTTTTAATTTTATTTCATAAACAATAAGGTCTTTCTCATCTAGCAAGTAGTTAACCTCATAAAATGGTGTATTTTCAATTTTTTGTTTATGATCTTGAACAAGGTTTGTATTATCTCCAAAATCTTCAATATGAAGATGAAAATTTTGTCCAACATAAATATTCCAATAAAAATCACTTTCTAAATGTGCAACTTCTGGAGTTGTTGATGCACCAATATTAGCTGTTTCATCTGGCAGCATGATAGTTGCCGGAATTCCATTTTTTGATAAATTAAATCCTTGAAATTCATAATAATCTTCTAAGTCAGAATGACTAACTAATTCTTGAGCATTTTTATTTTTTGTACATGAACAAATGAAAATGAACAGAATAGAAAAGACCCAAAACACTTTGTGGAAACATATTTTTGTAGTGTACTGAAAGGGCTTCATTTTTCTATTAATAAAAGATTCACAAAGGTAAAAAAAATGACGATAAAAGACTATTTATTTTTTTATTTGTAACATGTATAAATAAATGCTGGAGGAAAATTTAAGGGAGTAAAACCAATTTTTACTTTTTTATACATTTTCTTTAATATTTCTTTTGATTGTAAGCTGTATTGAAACTGAATATACTTTCCTGAATGTGTTAGCGATGATTCAGCAGCATTTAAAATGTTTTTTCTTAGTTCGTTAGGGAAAACGGCTAGAGGTAAAGATGAAACGACTACATCTGCAGTTTCAATATTGAATTTTTTTAAGTATTCTTGAATTTTTTCGGCAGAATCATGTATTAAATGTACTCGATTGTCTGTGATTCTTTCTGTTAAATCTAAGTAAAGTGTTTCATTGAGTTCAAAGACAAGTAAAACTGCATCTTTACTCATTCTTGAGATAATTTCTTCAGTAAAAACACCATTGCCAGGACCAAGTTCGACAATTGTTTTAGTTGACTCGAAGTCAATGTTTTCTAGCATTTTTTTTGTAAGGAAACGAGAGCTTGGAGTCATCGAACCAATCATCTTTTTATTTTCCCAAAATTGTTTTCTGAAGTTTCTATTTACAGACATTGAAAGTTAATCGTTTGTGACGAATTTACTATTATTAATAATACCTAGTACACTTCCAGTCAATTCTTTTTGAATTAAGTCAGTATTATATGTTTTTGAATGAATTTTTTGCTTTTGTAAAATCCATCTATTCGTAGGGCAAAACAACGTTAAATCAGCAAGTTGACCAACTTCGATAGGATTTGTTTTTATTCCAAGAATTGATCTTGAACGAATGCTTAATGATTCAATAATTGTAGTTAAATCAAATTCATTACAATTACCCAAACTTCCAAATACAGTTTGAAGTTGGATACTTCCAAAAGAAGCATTGTCAAATTCAACTTCTTTTTCTTCTGTATCATGAGGGCGGTGATCTGAAACTATAGTATCTATTGTTCCATCTTTCAATCCTTCCCATAATGCTTTTCGATCGTTTTCACTACGAAGAACAGGCATGAATTTGAAGTTAGAGTCAAAACCTAAAACTTCATTCTCGGTGTAAATGAGGTTTGCAATATGTACATCTGCTGTAATTGAAAGGTCTTTTGCTTTGGCCTTTCGAATCAAATCAACACTTTCTTTACAAGAGATACCAGTTAAGTGGATTGTTCCTCCTGTATATTCTAAAAGTCTGATATTCCGTTCAATTTGAATTATTTCTGCAATTGAAGGGTCAGCTTTAAGTCCAGTTCTTGTACTAGCAACACCTTCATTTACCATTCCTTTTCCTGCTAAAGAGAAATCTCTCGAAAAACCTATGATTTTACCTCCAAAATTTTTTGAATAAAGTAAAGCTCTATACATAATTCCTGAAGAAACAGGTTGTAAGTCATCCGAATACAAACGAACACCTGATTGAAACATATCATACATTTCGGCTAGATTTTCACCTTTTAATCCTTCTGTAATAGAACCAATTGGATGGAGTGTACAGACATGATTCTCACTTTTTCGAATTAAATAATCTACTTGCGTTTTTCCATCGACAACAGGGTGTGTGCTGGGAAGAATAGCTACATGTGTGTACCCTCCATTTAGACCAGATGTAATCGTTTCTTTGTGCTCCTCTCCTGGATCACAAAAATGAGATTTTAAATCGACCCAACCTTGGGAAATGTGTAAGTTATCAAATTGTATTACTGTTGCTGTATCATCAGAAATTTCATTATTTATTTCTGTAATTCGATCATTCTCAATAAGAATGTCTTTTGTTTGTTTAAAGAATGAAGATGAAGGGTCTGTTATTAGCGCTTTTTTTATCAGTAATTTCATCAGTTTGAAGTTTTATTTTTCCAAAATTTCAGTATAAACAATTCTGCGAGAACGAAAAGTAATGCAAATACAACGAAGAATTTCCAGTAAGGGTAAGGTTTTTCGATGTTTAAATTTACAGAACTTATGCCTTTATCAACATTAACAATTTTTGAATCAATAATCCCCGCATTTTTCAATGCATTTTCAATTTCAACTTCACTCAATGTTTCAATTTTTGACTCACTTCGATTGTAATTGACTGCAATTTTTCCAATTGATTTTCCTTGTGAAATAATATCAAAAATTCCTGATTTTAAATTGGTAATTGCTGCGTTTCCACTTAAATCTAGATAAGTAACATTACCTGAAGTTTTTTTCTCAGGAATGAATTCGATTGATTCATTTTTAATGAAAATAGGCTGATTAATATCTGTTTGTGAATAAATAGGATAGTTGGAAGTTGTACCAATTGTTACAGAAATAGGAGGGTTGAGAAGTGATAACTCTCCAATTCTTAAAAGAATAGTCGTGTATAAAATATCCGATGTAAATGAACCATATTCGCTAGATAAAACACTAGTAAATAGAAATGATTGTTGTTCTGAATTATTTCTATACAATAAAGATTTACTATTTTGTAATTGAACAATACTCAATGCTCCACTCGAATTATTTTCATTTGTTAAATAGAATTTAGTAACCCCTGGCAGACTTAAATTATCCTTTTCTTTTTCGAAGACTCCTTTAAAAAATGGATCTTTGTAATTAATTTTACTGATACGTGTTGTTTGAACGACTTCTTTCGAAATCAATGGCATTTTGATTTGGGAAAGTAAGGCGTTAAATGAGTTTTTATCTATGTTTTTTCCTGGAAAAATAGCAATTGTTCCACCATTTTTAGAGTAGTCAGATAAGTTTAAATTCAATCCTGATGGAATTTCATTTAATCCATTTAAGACCACTAAATTGATACCATTTAACAATCCTTGTGTGAAAGCACTTTGGTCAGATTCTGTTACAGTATAGAAATTATCAAGTCTGTAAATATCACCAACACTTTTGTTGGCATCAGAACCGTTAATTATTAAAATAGAAGATTTTTCTGCAACTGTATAACTGAAAAAATACTCATCATCAGAGTAGAATTGTTTATCTGATATTGTCAATACTCCAGTTTGAATACCTGCTTTTTTAGGTGCAAAGGTTAATGAAGTTGTGGTAACTCCATTTTTAGGAATATCAACAAAAAGGTCTCGTTTTACATCACCTGATTGAAATTGAATCGGAATGTTTTGTAAATCAGTATTTCCATGATTTGAGACTTTGATAGACAATTCATTGTTTGTTCCAATTTTATGAAGAGGGGAGTTGAACCAAACAGAGTCGATACTTAGATTTTCATTTGTTTGACTTATCAATCGAATTGGGATGTATTTACTAATCGAATCTGCTTCTAAATTTTCAAATTTTTGAGTGTTTTTTTGAAAATCAGAAAGGTAAATAAATTGCGTCTGACTGAAATTATCAATCTGAGTATTGTTTTTCAAATTGTTTTTTTGCCATTTAATAACCTCGTCATAACTTCTGGTCATTGGAGATAATTGAATTCTATCTAAACGTTCTAATGCATCAACTTTTGAACAAATTCGGGCTTCAATTCCATCCATTGTATTTGTGGATAATTGAATTTTTGTATTAAGTGGAGCTTTATTGATGAGTCGTTTAGCAGCTTCAACAGCTTCGGATAACAATTCTCCTTCAACCCCTTTCATCGACATTGAATAAGAATTGTCAATGTGTATGCTCAAAACAGGAACATTTGAAGATTGTGTATTTTCTGTTTTAGGGAAAAATGGTTGCGCAAAAGCAAAAATTATTAAAGCTAAGGCGAGTAATCTACAAATTAGAATTAGTAAGTTTTTTAACTTTTGAGTTGATTTGTTTTGTTGTTCAACGTGTTGTACAAATTGAAGACTAGAGAAATAAAGTGTTTTATATCTTCGAAAACTAAATAAATGGATGATAATCGGTACTACAAGTAACGATAAAGCCCATAGAAATTCAGGATATACAAATCTCATAATTCAAAGGTAATCATATTCACCAATTTATTCATTTTCTATAGGAGTTTTTTCTCCAGCTGTTATCGAAATTTTTAAATGATTTTCTTTGGGAGGAATTGGACATGAAAAACGATGAGAATACGCACAATATGGATTGTAAGCTAGATTGAAGTCTAGTACTACATTCGTCGTGGTTGGTATCTTGAAATCTATGTATCTTCCGCCACCGTAAGTTTCTTTGGCACTTGTAACATCTTTAAATGGAATGATCAAATGATCTTCAAAACCTTTTCTTTTTGAGAGTTTTATATCTTGATAGACATATAGTTTTTGAGGTTCATTGTTCCATGTAAATGACAAATATCCATATTTTCTATAAGCTTTATCCGTTCCTGAAGAAGTTGGAAGTGCAAATAATTTGCCTATCTCTAAAGTGAAAACAGCATTTAATTTGTTGATAGTATCAATTGGAAAATAATCTAATGATTTAATTTTCTCTTTTTCTTCATTGTTCAATACCAGATTGTCTGGTTTGAATAAATCATTGTAATGCTCTGTTCTGATGGATTGAATGGAATCAAAGTAATTTGATTGAGCTTTACTTATAAAAGTCAAACAAGAGACACATAATATAAATGCTATCAATTTCATTTTATATTGTTTTGAGAGTAAAAATACATTTTTTAGCCTTTCTTGAAGTGAAAAATCACGAGAAAGTAGTGTGTAAATTATTTATTTTGTTTTTCCTCAAATAAAAAAGAAATGAAAAGAATGAGGTCATAAGAGAAATGAACAGCAATAGAGAACCATAATCCATACCATTCATAGCCATAGCCGAGAATGAACGAAAGAGGTAAAACAACTATGCCATAAAGTGATTGTTTCCAATTAAAGGGATTTAAATATCC
Organism: Taishania sp.; assembly: GCA_036758285.1. Classification (GTDB taxonomy): domain Bacteria; phylum Bacteroidota; class Bacteroidia; order Flavobacteriales_D; family Crocinitomicaceae; genus Taishania. Next base: position 14,971 of record DAIOWV010000042.1, read on the forward strand.
GTGTAGAGCAACAAAAATAATTGAAGTTAAACATGGACCAAGATAAAATTGCATTCCACCTCGAAATAGTAGTTCTTCTCCAATTCCAGCACATAAGGAAAGAAAAATAGCATCAAAAACAGACAAATTCATTGATCTG
>DAIOWV010000042.1:15119-22299 GCA_036758285.1 Taishania sp.
ACAAGTTGATCTACTCGTAATGGTATAGAATCGAATATTTTTAATTTGAGAAGGGCATTGGCAAAAAAAGCATAGATGCAGCCAATTAGTATACCCCATAAAATCAAATTAAAATCAATGTGATTGATTTCTAAAAAATCTGAAAGTGATTTACCTTCAAAAAAATAAAGTAATAGAAAAGCGGGAATTGGAAAGATAATCAAAGTGATCCATCCCATTAAGTATATTCTTCTTTTTGACAATAGAAAAAGTTGATAGATTTTTAATTGTGCTTACGCACCAATTAGTTTCCGTAAATCATTGATGTGACTTTCCCAAAGCGCTTTTGATTCTGCAAGTTCCTCCTCTGTAGATGAACCAATGACTGTTAAAATGACAGCGTTTGTTATTGGATCAATATGGTATTTAAAGCCAAATTGAGTGTCAAGACCTTCTTCTTCATCTTCAATCCATTGCCATTTAATATATTGTCCTTGTTTTGAACTCAATAATCGAGCTTCTTCAATGTAACCGTCCCAATTAAAATAATAAATGTCTTCTTTAACATTTACATCATCGCAAAACCATTCCGCCAAGCCATTCGCGGTGAAAAGCATATTATTGAGGACCTTCGGTGAGGTCTTTAGAACAAATTCCAACTCAAAAATGTTTTTAACTTTCATATTTGTTGTTATTTATTTTAACTTCGCAACAGATTTTTTGCAATATACATAATTCTTTTAAATGGCATTAGTACATTCTTTTGAGACAAGTGGTAATAAATTGTTCAGATATAGAGGACAAATACCTGTAATTTTATTTTTATTAGCCATTCCTGTGGTTTATTTCACTAATTATCAATGCTTTGATGGTAATCCATCACTTGATTTAGGTTTGTTGATAACTTGTGCAATAATTTCTTTTATTGGACAGGCAATCAGGTCGATAGCTATTGGTACAGCGAATAAACACACTTCAGGTAGAAATACGAAAGAAGGTCAAGTAGCAGAAGCTTTAAATACAAAAGGAATTTATTCTACAGTTCGTCACCCATTGTATCTAGGGAATTACCTGATGTGGATAGGGATCGTTGCGTATACTTATAATATTTACTTTATCATCATTGTTTCTTTGTTGTTTTGGCTTTATTACGAGCGAATTATGTTTGCCGAAGAACGTTTCTTAGAAAGAAAATTTGGAGATGATTACGTGAATTGGTCGTTGAAAGTGCCCGCTTTTATTCCAAGTTTTAAAAATAAGGTTAGTTCAGAAATACCTTTTTCACTAAAGACAACATTAAGACGTGAGTATTCTGGAATTACAGCTACAATTTTAGGATTTGTATTTGTAGACTTTTTACGTGTTTGGTTTACTTCTGGAGAAGTTCAATGGAGAAAATCACATTTGATCGTGTTAATTGTAGCTTTCTCAATTACTTTTATTTTGAGATCCTTAAAACATTATACAAAAGTTCTTCACGAGGAAGATCGTTCTTGATTTAACTTAGACTTTCAGTTTCTATTATCGATAGATTAAATATTCTTTTCGGATTTTTCTGAATGTCTTAATGTCTTCTTCCCAGCTTTCACGAATTTCATCTTCACTAACAAATGAGTTAAGTTGTTTTGCTAATTCGTCATTCCCTGCAAGAAGATTGAAAAAACGAGTTCTATCGATCCATTTATCTCCATATTTTGGATGCAAAATATCTCTGGCTTGGAATAAATAATCCAAGCTTAATTTCTTGAAAAATCAAAAATGTAATGGTATTAATTTCTTGAAACGCTCGTCATTTTCAGTTAAATTAATACCATTACATTTTTGATTTTTCAATTTTGGGTCTGTTGCACCAACTTGTGAAGTCGGTGTAAATGAAAACCCCGTTTCAGGAAAATCTGGATGTCCAAAAATTTCAAATGGTGTTGTTGTACCTCGTCCTACGCTAACGATAGTTCCTTCAAAAAAGCAAAGACTCGGATATAAAATGATTGAATTGTCATTTTTAAGATTTGGAGATGGAGCAATAGGTAGCGAATATTCATCTTTACGTCTATAGTCTTTGATTTCAATAACTGTTAAATCACAAGTCAAACTATCTTTTAACCATTTCTCTCCATTAATCATTAGTCCATATTCTCCGATTGTCATTCCGTACAAAACAGGAACGGGATGCATGCCGACAAATGATTCGAAACCAGGTTTTCTAGTTGGTCCATCAATGATGTGTCCATTTGGATTTGGTCGATCTAGGATTATTACTTTTATTCCTTTTTCAGCGGCAGCCTCCAGTACATAATGAAGTGTTGAAATGTAAGTGTAAAATCGTACTCCAACATCTTGTAAATCAAATAGAATATAATCTATACTGTCTAGATCTTTTGATTTGGGCTTTTTATTATCCCCATAAATCGAAATGACAGGAAGTTTTGTTTTTTGATCAATTGCATCGTTTATTTTAGCTCCAGCATCACCTTCTCCTCTAAAACCATGTTCAGGGGAAAAAACTTTAACAATATTTACTTTTCGACTTAAAAGTGAATCAACTAAATGTGTATTCTCAATTCTTGAAGTTTGATTACCTACAATTGCTACTCGTTTATTTTCTAAGAGCGGAATATACTCTTCTGTTTGATATGCTCCAGGGGAAATGTCTCCGTTTTCATTTTCGATTTCAATTGCATCATCGATTTTTAAAACACTAGATGCACAAGCATTTGTACTATAAAGTAGAATTAAAAATACAGAAACTCTTTTCAAGGCCGAAACCTTTATGTAATTTAGCATTTCAAATACTATATAATTGTCGTTCGAATATTTCATATCAAATCGGATTCTTAAAAGTGAAGCACAAGGTAAGAAAGTTTCCAAGGCAATCGTGCGTATATCTGTAATAAGTATTGCACTAGCGATTGTTGTTAACTTAATTACTGTTGCTGTCGTTAAAGGTTTTCAAAATCAAGTTCGTGATAAAGTGTCCGGATTTGGAGCTCATTTAACAATTCTTTCCGCTTCAGGAGGACATATACACGAATCTAATCCTATTCTCAAAAATCAAGCCTTTTTTGAAGAGGTTAAGAAAATTGCAGGTGTAAAGAGCATTTCTCCAGTAGCATATAAACCAATTTTGTTTCAGAGTGATCGAAATGAAAGAATCGTAAAATTGGCTAACGGAAAAGATACGTCAATTGTTGAACAGAACGTACATGGTGGATTATTGAAAGGAGTCGATAATCAATATGATTGGTCATTTTTCAAAGATAATTTGAAAGAAGGAAAGATTCCACAGTATAATTCGAGAAATACTTCAACTGAAATTCTGATTTCTAAAAAAATGGCTACTGACTTAAATTATAAAGTTGGTGATACAATAAGATCGTATTTTGTTAGATCTGTTCCTGTTCTAAAAAAACTCATAATTAAAGGGATTTTTGAAACGGGTTTAGAGGAACATGATAAAAAGATAGCAATTGGTGATCTTCGATTGGTTCAAGAATTAAATGATTGGGGGATTCAGGCCTCGGTTGAAATTGATGATTCTCTCTATCAAGTTTCAGGATATGAGGATCAATTGATTGTTCGTGTCAATGCAAAAGGAGGACAAGGTCAATTTCGATACGATTGGGGTGATGGTCCTGAGATTTATGGAGCAAAGACTTTTAATGCCGATAAAGACACGGTTTTTAGAGTGATTGTTTCTGATTTCACAACAAGTTTAATGAATCAAAAATCGATTTCAATAGAAGACACAGCCTATCTCAAAGTGACAATTTCTGGAAATAAACAAGGAATTAATAAATTTAATACTGAAGATGGAGTATTACTTAAAAAATATATAAATGATGATCCTCTGAAATATTCAATATCAACAGTTGATAAGGTTGTTCATTTTGAACAGGTTGATGGGGAAGGGAGCTCAACTAGTTATGTTGCAGGTTTTGAAGTTAAAATTAAGGATTGGAATCAATTAGATGAGGTCAAAAAGTCAGTTAAGAAAAAGGTTGAGTTCATTCCTTCAGAATCAGAAGAAATTTTTCGTGTAGACAGTATCCGAGATTCTGAACATGATATTTTTGTTTGGCTTGGCTTTTTAGATCTAAATGTTTTGATAATCATCGTTTTAATGATTTTAATAGGAATCATTAACATGGGATCAGCTTTACTTGTTTTAATTTTAGTACGAACCAATTTTATTGGAATTCTTAAATCAATGGGGGCAACCGATTGGTCTATTCGTAAAATATTTCTGATTCAAGCGTCTTTTTTAATTATTCGGGGAATGATTATTGGAAATGTAATTGGAATAACGTTTGCACTTTTACAGTATTATTTTAACATTATTCCTTTAAATCCAGAAGTTTATTACTTGAATACGGTACCAATTGAATTGAATTTTTGGCATTGGTTACTCTTAAATGTAGGTACTTTATTGGTATGTGTAATCTCGTTAATTATTCCAAGTGTTGTGATTACAAAAATTAGCCCTGCAAAAGCAGTAAAATTTAATTAATAGATTAGTCGTGAATAAAATTGTTGTTTTTTGGTTTCGAAGAGACTTGCGATTAGATGATAATATTGGATTGTTTCATGCACTTTCAACGGGCTTAGAAGTTTTACCAATCTTTATTTTTGATACAGATATTTTAAGTCAATTGGATACTGACTCCGATAGAAGAGTAAGTTATATCCATGACTCCTTGTCACTGATAAACAGGCAGCTGGGTGATCAAAAATCTGGATTAAAGACATATCTTGGAACTCCATTAGAGGTTTTTACTAAGTTAACTGAAGAATATGCGATTGATTCGGTTTATTGTAATCGGGATTACGAACCGCAGGCAATTGAAAGAGATTTATTAATTAAGAATTTTCTTAATTCAAAAGGAATAAACCTTCATGATTATAAGGATCAAGTTATATTTGAAAAGTCAGAAATTACAAAAGATGATGGAAAGCCTTATACAGTCTATACACCTTATTCCAAAAAATGGAAAGCAAATTTAGGTTCACAACATTATAACTCCGTAGTAATTGACTATAACAATTTCATTAAAGGGATTGAAGGGGAGGTTCTTGCTTTAGAATCAATTGGTTTTAAGTCGACTGATTTTAAATTTACCATTCCTCAATTAAACGAAGAAATTATTGTCAGCTACCATTTATATCGAGATTTTCCTGAATTAGATCGTACAACTTATTTAGGTGTTGCGTTACGTTTTGGAACAATTTCTATTCGTAAATGCGTTGCTTTTGCTCGGATTCATAATGAAACTTGGCTCAATGAATTAATCTGGAGGGAATTTTTCATGCAAATTTTGTATCATTTTCCCCATGTAGCAACAAGAAGCTTCAAGCAACAGTATGATGCAATAGAGTGGAGGAATAATGAAGAAGATTTTAATGCCTGGTGTGAGGGAAAAACGGGTTATCCGATTGTAGATGCAGGAATGCGTCAATTAAATGAAACTGGTTTTATGCACAATCGAGTTCGAATGATTGTTGCTAGTTTTTTGTGTAAACATTTATTAATTGATTGGCGATGGGGGGAAGTGTATTTTGCGAAACATCTTTTGGATTATGATTTAAGTGCAAATAATGGCAATTGGCAATGGGCTGCAGGTTGCGGTTGTGATGCAGCACCCTATTTTCGAATTTTTAATCCAACCTCTCAGACTTTAAAATTTGATAAAGAACTCAAATATGTTCGAAAATGGAACCCTGATTTTGAATTGCAATTAACGTCACCTATAGTAGATCATCAATTCGCAAGAGAACGTGTTTTAAAAGCCTATAAAAAAGCTTTGGATAAGGTATAGTTTGCGTTTTGCTGATTGTTTATTTGCTTTTCATTTGTAAATCAGCTGGTTGATTGGCTATGAGTGATGTTTGTTTTTCTTGAAAAATCCAGTTCAATCTATATAAAATTATTTGATTTTAATTTTATATTTGTAGTATATAGAAGCCTTAATCTTTTTAGAATAATGGTTTAAATTAACGCTAACATTATATGTTAATAAACTCACTACTTAGACAAAACTTATTTGTTGATCTCTCAATCAAGAGATTTTTAGTCATTTTTTCACTTTTTATTATTCCTTCTTTTATATTTTCTCAGACCGATACAATGTATTGGATAGGTGATTTATCACAATCTGATGGTCGAGGAGATTGGAGTATTTTGAATAATTGGTCTTATGTTTCTGGTATTCAAAGTTCTCCACAACCATCTGCTATTCCTGGACCTAACACAGTTGTTGTATTTGATGCCAATTCAAGATTGTCAGGAACAACAGATGCTTCAAGAACAATTACTGTAAACTCTGAGTACTCTATAAAATCGTTGATTTTTGCACCTTCTTTGACGAATACCGCTTCAAATCCGATTATCATTAATAGAGGAGACTATCATATGCGTGTAACAGGTGATGTGCGGTTGCAAGTGGGAGTAGCGATGAATTCAAATTACAACTTTTTTGCTTATAGTCTTATTATGCAACCTGCATTAGGTGAAGTTTCAAATTTGTATCTAAATGGTAATCAACTTGATATTCATTTTCAAAAAGAAGGGATGGGGGTAACGAACATATCGGAGACGATAAATTCCTCGAAATACTTTAGTGTTACTGCTGGAACATTAAACTATTCTGCTTCTACAATCAATGTAAATAACATTACTTTTTCTAATTCATCAGTAAGTAATTTCAACAATTTAATCACATTTCAGAGTATAGGAGTTCTAGCAATTAATGATGTTGCGATGGTCAATTTACCAAATGTAACAACTATGTCAGTGTATGCTTTTGGCCTTTATTCTACAACTCCCTTAAATTTACCTTCTCTACAAACATTTACTTCTATCGCCCAAATTGCGGGGTCAAATTCGGCATCAACATTGAATCTGCCTATTTCTGGTGGTGCCATATTAGATATGATGTATATGAATTATATGGGGAATCTATCTGCAGGGAATTCTGAATTTTTAATTAGAAATGGAGTTTTTGCTGTTAAAGATGGTACACATGTGTATAAAGTAACAATGAAAAATTTAGTCAATGATACACAAATTCAAGGTTCCTGTATCATTGATGAATTAATTTTTGAAAATGTTGGAGCTATGTTTGTTGGTAATTGTGAAATTGGGATTTTCACACCAGCACCATCTAAAAATTATTCAATCATACATAACTATACATTAACAATTACT
>DAIOWV010000042.1:22328-27192 GCA_036758285.1 Taishania sp.
CCACAACTTTAGATTGTACTTCCTACTGGACTTTAAGTGGAGGAGCGGGAGGGTATTACAATAATACATCATATACCTCAAATTTTAATAATAATACAGGTTCAACTTTAGAGTTGCGAAATGTTATCTTAGCACGAATCAATGCTATTAATACATCAAATCTTACAGAGATTTTAGGTGTAGATCTGGAGTCAAATACAGGTAATATTGCATTTGTCGAGCCAGTTTCAAAAGATATTTTTTGGGTTGGAGATGCTGGAAATAATATTTGGAATGATATTTTAAACTGGTCTGTTTCTTCTGGAGGAATTGGAGGGTATTGTGTTCCCACTCGTTTCGATAATGTGTATTTTGATAACGGTTCAATAATTACAGGTCCTATCAATACACTTGGTGCAAAAGTTCATGATATTTTCATACAAAATAATGCCCCATCAGCAATTAACTTTTACATGGGGGAAATCGAATGTTATGGCTCTTGGTATATGCGTTCAGGTGTTTCATTCGAAAATACTGTAAGTGTTTTTTTTATCGCGGAAGATTTAGGGGAAACAATTACTTCCAATGGTTCTTCTTTTAATCGAGTTTATTTTAGAGGACTAGGTGGATGGATCATCCAAGATGATTTTAAGACATCAGAACGAGTGTTTTTTCAAGGTGGTACATTAAATACCAATAGTCAGGATATTTATATAGAAAATGACTTTTTGGGACAGGATTATTTCACCTATCCTGAACAAGGACAGGGTGGTTATCGTTCTCTAATTTTAGGAAGTTCCACATTAAGTATTAATCTCCAATGGGATTATAATCACTTGTCAAATACGTTAGATGCAGGTACTTCACATATTATTTTTAGAAATCCTGGACCATATATGACACAGATGAGAAATAGAGATGGACATGTGTATCATGATGTGAGTACTTTAGCAAGTAATGCGGAGTTTAGGATCGAAGGTAGTGTTACTTTTAATCATGTATTGACAAGAGCGAAGAATACAACTTTTGTTTCTAGCTTTATAGCTAATGAAGTAAGTTATGTAAGCACTCCAATGTATGGTTCTCAATACTCTGTTGTACACGAAAATAGTACAATTGGAACACTAAATCTATCTTCAAACATTTCATACATTGTAAATAATGGCAGATCATTAACCATTTTAAATGATATCATTGATGCAACACCAAACTGTTCAGGATTGATGGTATTATCCTCATCGACACCCAGTTCAGGGCAGTTTTCTTTGATCAAAACATTGGGAACAATACATTTGGATAATGTTCGTATTTTAGGTGTAAATGCTATTGGAGGAGCTTCATTTACTGCAAATGGATTAAATGAAATGAATAATTTAGGTTGGATCTTTGTTGAACCTGTCGCAAAAGAATTATACTGGGTCGGATTTATTGATAATAATTGGAATAATGGAAATAATTGGACAACTAATACAGATGGTACTCCATCTGGTGGTTGTGTTCCCACTAGGTATGATAATGTTCATTTTAATAGTTTTTCAACCCAAAATTTACCTATTCAAATATTGGGACAAGATGCGACGTTTAATAATTTAATCACACATTCTGATGCACCGAATGATATTCATATTCTTTCTTCTCAAAATTTGAATTCTTTTGCATACGGTAATTTAATTCAATTAAAACAAGGAATGCATTATGAATTTTTAAATTTAGTTGGAAACGTCTCTGATGGAGTGATAACTGGTACTGGTAGCTTTTCATTTGGAAATCTTACTGTAAATAATGTTTCTGCAATTTGGAATATTGATAATAGCAGTGACATCAGCATTAGATATTATTTTCAAATGACTGCAAATAATGTAGCAATGAATTTAAATCGTTTTACGGTAACTTACGTTGATATTAATTCAGGTGATTTTACATTAAACGCTACAACTAGTGTTACGTCTTTGGATCGCTTTCAAATAAATTCTGTTGGTAAAACGATTATCTTAAATACTCCTATTTATACATGCCATTACAATATCTTTTTATATGACGGAACATTTATAATGCAGGATGTTGTTGCCAATATTAGAGGGTTTTACACTTATTTCTGGAATACCACTTTAGATATTCGAAATTCTAACATAACAGCTAGATTTTGGGAGTATGGCGTTAGTGGAAGTACATTATATTCTGATGATAGTGAAATTAATATTGAAGAGTCTTTTAGAGGAGCTTTTGGACATCGATATAATATAATCAGAACTACAGGTGGAACTGATGCTATGAATCATCCAATTGACGGAAGTATGATTATTAATAAATTAATTTTAAATCATAGTAGACAAATAAATGGAGACAATACAATTCAGCAACTCTATTTAGCTCCAAGAAATATAACATTGAAATTAAATGATGGAACAACGCAAATCATTACTGAAGATTTATCACTCAATGGTTCTCCATGTATGTTTAATACATTAAGGGCTGTTTCTACATCTGCAACAATTTCTTATGTTAATCCCAATAATCATAATCGATACGATTATGTGTTAGTAGGAGGGATTAATGCAACAATTGCCGATTTAGAATTTGACGTTAATAGTAGTGTTTTACCATCAACAATGGTAAACAATAATAAGGTCATATTTCTATCTGGAACACCTGGATTGATAGGTTTAGGAAGCAATGTAACGTGCCGAACAATTGATCTTTCAGATCCAACATCTCACACAATTTCAGCTTCAGGATTCTATGGTGGAGGTAATTCAATTTATAGATGGTACAAGAAAAACTCAATTGGTGTTTGGGAACTATTAAATGTTCCTTCTACTACTATTGAATTGAATGTCTTAAATCATGGTATAAATGGAGAGTATCAATGTGTTATCGTATATGATTCAACAATGACAATTGCAAATCAATGCAATACGAGTGACGCAATGGTTTTTTCTTCAACAATTGTTCCGACAGTAACATTGACAACTTCGAATTCAACTATTTGTTATGGAAATACGATAGCAATAGGTGGTAATGTCACAGCAATTGGACCTTGGACCTTGACTTTGAGTGATGGGCAAACTTTTTCAGGAAATGATACTTCTAGTTGGAATTTAAATGTAAGTCCAATAGTTAATACAACATATAGTATAACAAATTTTGAAGATGATTGTAATACAGTTACTGGTTCTGGGACTGTTTCAATTTCATTGCCTCCAAGTAGTAATAATTTGTCAATTGATGGAGAATCAGCGTCTTGTATTTCTACTGGCTCAGGATGGATACAATTTCGAAATTCTACATCAGGCCGATTATTAGTTGCTATAGACTTGCAAGGCAATGATTTAGGGAATATCTCAGCAACTTCTTATGTGCAAAATTCACCTTTTAGTGTTGCTGCTTGTGGGAGTTTAGATCCTGCAAATGCAACTGCAGTTTTGGGGAGACGTTGGGTTATTACCCCTGACCATCAACCCACTAGTTCAGTTAAAGTTCGATTGTATTTTGATGATTTTGAATATCAATCATTAGAACCTGTAGCGAATTCAAATGCAAATCCTTATGATGATGTTTTTACATTTTCTGATTTACAATTGAGTAAATACCACAATGATGGTTCTCCTTTGGTAAATAACAATCCACATGATAACTGTAGTTCTGGAATTACAACAATATGGGCTCCACAAGGATCGGGTGTGATTTCTTCTGTTATTTCTGGGTTTGATTCAAACGGTAGATTTACAGATTATGAAATTTCAGATTTCTCCGAGTTTTGGTTGCATGGAAGTACTATAATGAGTCCGTTAAGTGTTGATTTAATTAACTTTAACGCAAATTGTGATGAAGGTAATGTTAAGCGCATTGAATGGTCAACAGCTTTAGAGCAAAATTCATCTCATTTTATACTTGAAAGAAGTCAAGATGGAGTTTCTTGGGAAAGAGTTAAGTACGTCTTGGCTTCTAGTAATTCTTCAGAAGTAACGAATTATGTTGTTGAAGATACTTATGCTGGAAATGGTATCTATTATCGATTGAATCAAGTTGATTTTGATGGAAAGGTAAAGGTATTTGATCCTATTTATTTGAAATGCTCTTCAAATTCGAATAATTTGATAGCTTATCCTAATCCTTCTAATGGTATTTTTCAAGTTCAAATAAATGCTAAAAACAATATCGGTATTTCTTACTTAAATATTCAAGATGTAACTGGTAAAATTGTTGTAAGTGAAACGATTAAAATTTCAAAAGGTGTGCAAACTATCCTGTTTGATTCAAGTCGATTGGCAACAGGAGCTTATATTATAAGTGTATTAACTTCAACTTCTGATCAATTCATTCCAGTTAAATTAATTGTAGAATAAGGTTAAAAGTTAGCCCATAAAAAATGCCCAATCTATTTTAAATGGATTGGGCATTTTTTATGAATTCGTATTTATATTACTCAATAATTGTAATACTATCAATTGAATCACCTTGACGGATGTCATCAACCACATCAACACCTTCAATTACTTTACCAAAACAAGTATGATTTCTATCTAAATGAGAAGTGTTATCACGTGAATGGCATACAAAAAATTGAGATCCACCAGTATTTCTTCCAGCATGAGCCATTGATAAAACACCTCTGTCATGGAATTGGTTTCCACCGTTTAATTCGCAGTCAATTTCGTAACCAGGTCCTCCTGTTCCTGGAGTACCTTTAGCTCCATCTCTTGAATTTGGACATCCACCTTGAATCACGAAATTTGGAAGTACACGGTGCCATTTTAAACCGTCGTAATAACCATCCTTTGCTAATTTAACAAAATTTGCAACAGTATTTGGTGCATCTGTAGTGTATAAATCCACTTTCATTTCACCTTTGTTTGTTTTAATAATTGCGTGCATTATTCTAGTT
>DAIOWV010000043.1:0-21359 GCA_036758285.1 Taishania sp.
GATTGATGATAATTTTTTAGGTAAGGTTAGGTAATTAGGTGAGTTAAAAAGGTCGTGAATTTCACGACCTTTTTTTATTTAAATAATATTTTTTCAGGCTTTCGAATGTTTTTCTTGTAGACTTGACTTAATAAATAGTCTGTTTCAAGAAAAACAAAATGTGGAACAACCTTTAGTTTTGATTGACAATCTGAAATAATATCTTTCATAATTGAAGAAGATTCAATTTTTCGTTCTAAAAGAACAGTAATTGTATCATTACCTAAATAATCCTTTGAAACTTCTACTTTATAACAAGTAACATCAACTTGACGATCAAATATTTCAAAAATAGCATTTGGAAAAATGGTAGTTCCTTTAAATTTAATCATTTGATTTTTTCTACCAATAATAGGTCCCAATCGAGGGCTTTGTTTTCCGCAACTACATGATTCTGTGTAAAACCGTGCTAAATCTCCGGTTTTATATCTAATCAAGGGAGTCCCTTCAGTGCCTAAGCTTGTAATTACAACTTCACCAACCTCACCATTCTTTGCGAGTTCATTGTTTTCATTGATTACTTCTAAATATAACAAATTTTCATTTAGATGTCCACCATGTTGACCTTCACATTCTGTAAAAGCTGCGCCCATTTCTGTGGATGCATATGTAGAGTAAAGTTCAATATCCCAAGAATCTTTTATTCTTTTGCCCAAAACATTAAGGCTTAAATCATCCTCTCTTATTGGTTCACCAATACAAACTATTTTTTTGACTGAAGAATTTTGAAAGTCAATTCCATTTGATTTTGCAAACTCAATAAGTGTGATAATAAAACTAGGAACAGCAATTAGTACAGTGACGTTATTTTCTAAAATCGACTTCCATTGTAAAGCGGGTACACCAGGCCCAATTCGGATCATACCGCCGCCTATTTCTTGGACCCCCAGATAATAAGCCAACCCAGCCATAAACTGGCGATCAATCGTTGTCATTAACTGAAATACATCATCGCTATTAGCTCCTGTACAAGTTAGAGATTCCTTTTCATTCTCTGCCAACCTTAACAAATCATTTTTAGTTAAATAAATTGTTACAGGTTCTCCAGATGTTCCTGAAGTCGTGACATATTCAGCAACTTGTTTAATTGGTACAGCTAAAAAATCCCGATTATTCTTAGATAAATCATCTTTCGTAGTGAAAGGAATTGAATTTAGGGTTTGTAAATTAAATGATTCAGAAGATAAATCAATTGATTCTAATAGTTTGCCATAGTATGGAGAATTGTTTTTTGCATAAACTAATGCTGCATGAAGTTTGTTGACAGACATTTAATATGTTGATTAAATTGTTTGTGTTTGTAAACAAAATTTCTTTTGAATTATCCCTTTAACAAAGTCTAATTGACCTTCACGAGTATAATTACTTGTATCAACTAATATTGCATCATGTGTTTGGATTAGTGGCCCTTCACTTCTTGTTTTGTCGATTAAATCGCGTTCTTCTAAATTGTTAATGACCTCTTCAATTGATATTTGAATTCCTTTAGAAGTTAGTTCTTTTAATCGTCTTTCTCCTCTAATTTCAATGTTTGCGGTAACAAATAGTTTTAATTCAGCATCTGGAAAAACAACAGAGCCAATGTCTCGACCATCCATTACTACACCACCGTTTTTGCCCATTTCTCGTTGTTCATTAACAAGTTTAGTTCGGACTTCTTTAATTGTTGCTATTTTAGAAACAAATGAAGCCACTCTTGGTGTTCTAATTTCTTCTTCAACATCAATACCATTAAGATAAAGGTGTGATTTTTCAGAATTATTGTCTTTTCTAAATTCAATTTGAATATGATTGAGTTCAGAAATTAAATCATCTTTTAAGATTGACCCATCTTCAGAAATAAACCCATTGTTTAATGCAAATAAGGTTACTCCGCGATACATTGCACCGGTATCAATAAAAATATAAGCCATTTCTTTAGCCAAATCTTTCGCCAGAGTACTTTTTCCACACCCTGAAAAACCATCAATTGCAATTGTCAAATTCTTGTTCATATTACAAAGCTAAAAAATATTTGCCGAAGGAAAAAAACTTATTGTCTTTCTTGACATAATTCAACAAGGACACCATCGGTTGATTTTGGGTGTAAAAACGCAATGAGTTTGTTGTCTGCACCATTTTTAGGAGTTCTTTGAATTAATTGAAACCCCTCATTTTCCAATCGTGAAATTTCAGTTTCAATATTTTCAACATCAAAGGCAACATGATGAATTCCTTGACCTCTTTTTTCAATGTACTTCCCTATAGGAGAATCTACGTTTGTTGCAGCAACAAGTTCAATTTTTGATTCACCAATTTTAAAGAATGCTGTTTTTACAAATTCAGATTCAACCTCTTCAATTTTATAGCAGGATGTATTTAACAGGTTTTCATAAAGTTTGATAGATTTCTCTAAATCAGTGACAGCAATTCCAAGGTGTTCAATTTTTCTCATGATTATAAATTAGTAAGAAATGCGATTACAATAAACAAAAAAGACCTGAAATAATCAGGCCTCCATTTTATTTTTGATAGTTATTTTTTTACAAATTTTTCGTTGGTGTTGTCAAAATTAATATAGTATACACCTTTAAGTAGATTGGAGCAATTTACAGAGCTTCCAACTCCTTTTTTAACGATATTTCCGTAAGCGTCATAAATTTCATATCTTGTTTCAACAGGTTTTTCATTTGATGAAAATTGAATGATGTCTTTAACTATTGCCGGAGATTTTACCACTTCAGTAACTGAAGACTTATACTTCACTTGTTCAGAAGCTCTTTTTTCACCTGAATGATCTATTTGAACAATTCGGAATGCATTCTCACCTGAATGAGGAGTTATTTTAAATTCATATTTATTAGTTCCATTTGTTCCTATTCCCTCAACCTCTCCAACTGGAACCCATTTATTCCATCTATATTGTTCGATTGCAAAAGGAAGCTTTCCATTTTCATTTGTTGTTTCCCATTTTAATTTTTCATCACCAGAAATAGTAATGGAAGAAATGTTAAACGTTGATCTAGGTAATAGAACTTCAGGATTTAAAATTTTTGGTTTACATCCATCATGGTGTTCAATGACAATGAATACGGGCTCACCAAGTCCGATATTAAAAATTCCAAAATCGATTTCAAAAGCACCCGAACCTGTTCCTCCAGGCATAATGTCACCATTCACAGTAACTTTTGTAGCACAATAACCAAATCCTTCATCATCAATAGGATTCTGGACATATAGGTTTTTACCTTGATATGTACCTCCAATCGATAACGCTGAGTATGTGTAGTTACTTATAAACAGTACACAAAGCGTCAAGAACAGATAATAATTTCTCATTTTTTGGTTATAATAATATAAGCATCCAAGTTTATAGTGGATATAAATACACGCAATATTACTTTCATTTTTTGACAAATCAAAATATATTATTGATTTTAATTTTGGATTAACTAAATGCAAAACACCTTGTTTATCATGTCAAAAGCTTTTAAAAGTACTGTTTTTTCATTTGAATTAGTTGAATAATTTATTTTGTCTTAAAAATCTTAGTTACTTTCGTAGTAACTCTTTTAAAATCATGAATAGAATAACGTCATTATTTAATATTGAATACCCCATCATTCAAGCGGGTATGATTTGGTGTTCTGGCTGGGAACTTGCTTCTGCTGTTTCCAATGCAGGTGGATTAGGAATTATTGGATCAGGATCAATGTATCCAGAGGTTCTTGAAACTCAAATTCAAAAGTGTTTAAAAGCTACATCAAAACCTTTTGGCGTAAATCTACCAATGTTGTATCCAGATATTGATAAGCATATTGAAACAATAATAAAATACAAAGTTCCAATAGTTTTCACTTCTGCTGGAAATCCAAAAACATGGACAAATCATTTGAAACAACACGGAATTATTGTTGTTCATGTTGTTTCAAGTTTAAAATTTGCATTAAAAGCGCAGGAAGCTGGTGTGGATGCTGTTGTTGCAGAAGGATTTGAAGCAGGTGGTCATAATGGCAGAGATGAAACAACAACTTTTTGTTTAATTCCTAGTGTAGCAAGTGAATTAAAAATTCCTTTGATTGCTGCAGGAGGAATTGGAACAGGTAAAGGGATGTTGGCTGCTATGAATTTAGGTGCTGATGGAGTTCAAATAGGTAGTCGTTTTATTGCTACGCCTGAATCCAGTGCTCATGAATTTTTTAAGAAAGCCATTCTTGCAATTGGAGAAGGCGATACTCAATTGACATTAAAAGAATTAACACCAGTTCGTTTAGTTAAAAATGAATTTTTCAAACAAGTAGAGCAAGCTTATTCCAATGGAGCTTCGATCGATGATTTAAACAATCTTTTGGGAAGAGGAAGAGCTAAAAAGGGAATGTTTGAGGGGGATTTGATTGATGGTGAATTAGAAGTAGGTCAAATTTCTGGAATTATAAAGGAGATAAAACCAGCCGCAGATATTGTGCAAGAAATTGTGCAAGAATTTAACGAAGCATTAAACGAACAAACAACTTCAAAATATATTTTCAGATGATAAAATTTGAAAGGTTTACATTAAAAAACGGACTTACAGTTTTATTTCACAAAGACACAACTACACCAATGGCAGTTGTAAATACGTTGTATGATGTTGGTGCAAGAGATGAAGATGAATCCAAAACCGGATTTGCCCACTTGTTTGAACATTTAATGTTTGGAGGTTCTGTTAACATTCCAGAATTTGACACACCATTGCAAAATGCTGGTGGAGAAAACAATGCTTTTACATCAAACGATATCACAAACTATTATGACATAGTTCCTAAACAAAACTTAGAGACAGCGTTGTGGTTAGAAAGCGACAGGATGTTGTCATTAGCATTTACTCCAAAAAGCTTAGAGGTACAAAGAAGTGTTGTAATTGAAGAATTTAAACAACGCTATTTGAATCAGCCATATGGAGATGTTTGGTTAGAATTACGCCCATTAGCTTATCAAGTTCACCCCTATAAATGGGCTACAATTGGTAAAGAAATTAAGCACATTGAAGAGGCAACAATGGAAGATGTTAAATCTTTTTTTGAAAAATTTTACACTCCTTCTAATGCAATTCTTTGTGTTGCAGGGAATTTTGAATTCGAAGAAGTAAAAACTCTTGTTGAAAAGTGGTATGGAGATATCCCAACAGGTAAAAAATACGCCCGAATATTAAAAAAAGAACCGGAGCAAAAAGAGTATCGTGAAAAGACGATCGAAAGAGATGTTGCCGTCGATGCTTTTTATTATGCATTTAAAATGCCTGAGCGCAAAAATCCAGATTATTATGTGGTGGATTTACTTTCAGATGCTTTAGGAAGAGACAAATCATCTCGATTGTATAAACGATTAAAAAAAGACTTGAGATTAGTTACGGAAATATCATCGTACATTACAGGTTCTTTAGATGAAGGTTTACTTATTATCTCAGGAAGATTAGCTGATAACATTACATTTGAACAGTTAGATGAGGAACTTTGGAAAATACTTGATGATTTACAACAAAATCCAATTAATGATGGTGAGTTGGAGAGATTGATGATTAAAATCAGGACTGCTAAAGAGTTTCAAGAACAAGGTTTACTTAATCGTGCAATGAATTTATGTATTTTTGAATTACTAGGTGATGCAAATGGAATAAATGAAGAGGCATTGATTTATAATAAAATTACTTCAAAAGACTTGTCGAGGGTATCTAGGAAAACACTTAAGAAAACAAACTGTACTTTGTTAAAAGTCAAAGCAATAAAGAAATAATCATAAAAATTTCAATTATTAGATTTTTGCATTCAGATGTTTTTTTATTTCATCTATGACAATTGTATTTAATCATCGATTTTTTTATTTTTGCAACCTTTGAGAATAAACTGAGTTTAAAAAGAATATAGAAAATATAACACAATGGGAAGAGCGTTTGAATATCGTAGAGCAGCAAAAGAGAAACGTTGGGATAAAATGTCAAAATTGTTTCCAAAACTTGGAAAAGCAATTACAATGGCAGCTAAAGAAGGGGGTTCTGATCCAGAGATGAACTCAACTTTGCGTACAGCTATACGAAACGCGAAGGCTCAAAACATGCCAAAAGACAATATTGATGCAGCAATTAAAAGAGCTACATCTAAAGATGCGGAAGCATTTTCTGAAATTAACTACGAAGGAAAAGGCCCACATGGTGTTTTAGTTTATGTAGAATGTGCTACAGATAATCCAACTCGTACCGTTGCTAATGTTAAGTCTTATTTTAACAAAGCTGGAGGAGGAGTAGTACCAAATGGATCTCTAGAATTCATGTTTAATAGAAAAGCTGTTTTTGAGTTTGTAAAAACAGATGCTATTAACGTTGAAGAACTTGAATTAGAATTAATTGATGCAGGTTTGGAAGAAATCGAAGTAAGTGAAGATAAAGTATTTGTTTATGGAGATTATACCTCTTTTGGTTCTTTGAGTTCTGCATTAGAGAATTTAAAAATTGACATTGAAAAATCGACATTACAACGTATACCAACTTCACCAGTAGACTTTACAGAAGAACAATTAGTCGATATTGAAAAAATGTTAGACAAAATTGAAGATGACGACGATATTCAACAAGTTTTTACAAACATTGCGTAAATAAATAATTACTTGTATACAATAAACGACTGATTTTGTTGTTATTTATTGTCCTTAAGTTAAGGCCAGCTACAAATGAGCAAATATATTAAATTGAGTTTTTATACTTTCGTTGTTTTGGCGATAGTATTTGCGTGTTCCACTGAAAAGAATACAGCTACAAATCGTGCTTTTCATTATGTAAACGCTCGCTTTAATGGACATTTTAATGCAAATGAGTTAATGAACGTGTCATTAACTGCTTATAGAGCAAATCTAAATGAAGATTATTATCGATTAATTCCTTTAGAAGCACTTCCAAATGAAAAAGAGGTAGAGGCATATTACACACCCATTGATACTGCAATTTCTAAGTTAAAGACTGTTATTACCGATCACAGTATGCCGAGTAATGATAAACCGGCAAAAAAGAACGCAGAACACAATAATTATATTGACGAAAACTGGATATCAATAGGGAAAGCTTACTATTATCGAAGAGATTACGAAACAGCTCTAAAGAGTTTTAAGTTCATCAATAAATACTTTTCGAATGACCCTTCAAATTTTATTGGGGAGTTGTGGATGGCAAAAACAAACATTAAATTAGGGAATTTTACTGAAGCAAAATTAAGCCTTGATAAATTAGATGCTGCAGTAGAAACTCAAAAAAATGCAGAAGAATCAAAAAAATCTTCCGATAAGAAGAAAAAAAACAAATCAAAATTAGATAAACTCAATAAAACAGGTAGTGCATCTAAAGATGAACAAAAACCTGCAAAATTTCCTAAAAAGATAAAGTTTGAAATGGAACGAACGAAAGCAGATTTAGCTTTGGTTCATAAAAATTATTCAAAATCAATTGAATATCTGGAAAACGCTTTAAAAGAAGCTAAAAAATCAGAAGATAAAGGGAGGGTCAATTTTATTTTAGGTCAGTTGTATGAACAAGAAGGTAACAGTGGAGAAGCAATAGCTAAATACTTAAAATCTAGGAAATACAAAATACCTTATCAATGAGCTTTAACGCTCAACTCAAAGCTTCAATTTTGGATGGTGGTCCGAAAATTAAAAAGCAACTGAATAAAATGTTGAGAGATGGAAAGAACGCT
The DNA here is from genome assembly GCA_036758285.1 of Taishania sp. Lineage (GTDB taxonomy): Bacteria > Bacteroidota > Bacteroidia > Flavobacteriales_D > Crocinitomicaceae > Taishania. The sequence continues at coordinate 7,737 of DAIOWV010000043.1, forward strand.
GAATTTAAAGATCAAATTTATTATGCATTGGCATTGATCGAATTGAAGGAAGGCAATGAGGACAAGGCGATGCAAGAATTGACGAATTCTGCATTCTATTCAACAAATAATGCTCGTCAAAAAGGAATGGCGTATGAGAAAATGGGAGAATTGAGGTATGCTAAGAGGGACTATATCAAAGCTCAAAAATACTATGATTCTTGTGCATTATCAGTCGATGAAACATTTCCGAATTACAAAGATATTAAACGAAAAGCAGAAAAATTATTAGACTTGGTTGTTGCTGTTGAAACGGCTGCGCATGAAGATAGTATACAGCGAATCGCAAAAATGAGCCCCGATGAGCAAGAAGACTTCTTGAAAAACGTAATTAAAAAACGTGAAGAACAAGAAAAGGAAAATGCTAAAAGAGAATCTGATAAATTAAGAGAATTAGCGAAAAATAACTCTGCTTTTCAGCAAGATATGAGCAAAGGAGGTGGCTATTGGTCTAATAGTACATCAATTGCAGATGGAGTTATTGAATTTCAAAAAGTATGGGGACAACGTCCAAATGAAGACCATTGGAGACGAAGTGACAAAAACATTATTGCACAAAAACCTACTGATGAAAACGGCAATCCTATTGAAGGGGAAAACCCTGAAGGAACTGATACAGAAACAGAAGAAAAACCAAAAGGTCCGACTGTTGAGTCCCTACAAGCTGATTTACCAAAAACAGAAGAGGAATTTGAACGATCGAACGAAAAGCTTGTTGAAGCATTGTATAATGCTGGGATTATCTACAAAGAAATGTTGAATGAAATTGATTTAGCTAAAAAACAATTTCTAGATGTACTTGATAGAAAATTTGAATCAGATTATAACTTAATGTCGGCATACCAACTTTATAAAATATTTGAAGTATCGGATGCATCACAAGCAAATCTTCAAAAAGATTACATTCTAAATTATTATCCAAATTCAGATTATGCCAATTATTTAAGGGATCCGGATTATTTCATTAAAAAGAAAGAACGTGATGCTTTGGCTGAACAGGAATATGTGCAAGTATTAAACAGATATAATAGAAAAATTTATTTCCCTGTAATTTCTAAAGCAGAATCAGTGATAGAAAGCGAACCAGATAATGTTTATAGAGCGAAATACATGTTGTTGTTAGCAATGAGTAAAGGACAAACAACAGAAAAGAAGGATGAAATTTTACCAATTTTAGAAAGATTAGTTGCAGAATATCCTGATACAGACGAATCTGCTCGTGCAAAAGAATTGATAGAAGTATTGAAAAATGGTATTTCCGTTAATGAACCTGTCGTTTTTGGAAATAAAACAATCTATATTTACGAAGAGCAATCACCTCAAATCGTACTTGTATTTTTAGGTGAAAAAGATAACATTGATATTTCTAAATCAAAAGTTTCAGATTTTACACGTGAGTTTTTCCCGAAAAGCAAAGTGAAAGTATCAACGAATTTATATAATGGGACACAAAATTTAATAATGATTGCTGAGTTTCCAAATGAGAGAGAAGCAAAAGAGTATGTAAGAAAATATAAAGCAACTCGAAAAAATTTATTAGATTTACAAAACGCAAAAACATTAATTATTACTCCTAAAAATCTCAAATTGTTATTTGAGAAAAGAGAATTGGAGCAATATGATTCTTTTTATCAAGAATATTACTAAGATGATGAAACGCAAAGAAAAATCAGTATTTGAAAGCCCAGAGCGACTTAATAGACTAGTTGAAGGTTCTAAAGTAATAGGTGATTTATTTGCAGATTCTAATCTACGAGTTGATGGGGAAATAAAAGGAAATGTTTCTACAAGTTCCAAAATTGTAGTTGGCGAAAATGGAAAAATTACAGGTAATATTACTTGTTTAGATGCTGACGTAGAAGGTGTAGTTAATGGTACTTTAAAAGTAGAAGGCTTGCTGATTTTAAGAAAAAAAGCAGTCATCAACGGAGATATTTACACTTTAAGAATTCAAATAGAAGAAGGTGCTACATTCAATGGAAAATGTAAAATGAGCACAAATAATTCAATATCAGATGATTTAACGATGGGGGATTTAACGAAAGAACCTTCTGTAGTATATTAAATCCAATCAGTTTCAAGGTCATGATTCGGTTTTTCAAAGAGTTTTGGTTAGCTATAAAATCATATTGGCTTGCGTTACGTTTTATAAAAGACAATAAACTTTATTGGTATTTCCTGATTCCAGCAATATTAATGTTGATTATTTTTCAACTAGGAACACGAATCATAAATAGAAATATCGATGCTGATTTATCCAACATGAATGGAATTGTTTGGTATTTCATAATGGCAACAATTGATATCTCTGTTGCAATTTTATTAATGAAATTCACAAAATATATCGTGGTAATTGTTTTATCACCTTTATTATCACACTTGAGTCAACGGTGTGAAAAAATCATGACGGGAAATACCTACAAAATCGAATTTAAGCAAATAATCAAAGATGTACGTAGAGGAGTTCAATTAGCCTTAAGAAATATAATCTGGGAATATTTTTTCTTTTTTGTCATTCTGATAATCGCATACATCGGCTGGAACGAACCTAAACAATCGCCACTTTTTTATATTACTTTCCTGATAGGATTTTACTATTATGGATTTAGTTTTATTGATTATGACAATGAACGAAGAAAATTAGATGAATTGCAAAGTATTTCATTTGTTAGATCACACAGAGGATTAGCAATGGGAATAGGAATGATTTATTCTTTATTGATTTTAGTTCCAGTAAATTTAACTACCTTATTTTCCGTTTCAGATTACCAAAATTTAATATTCAAAGACTATCTCAAAATTTTATTACACCTTTTACTTTGGATTTGTGCTTCAATAGCTCCTATACTAGCAATTGTAAGTGCTTCAATCGCCATGGATGAATTGAAAAGGGAAACACCAGAAGATTTTTCTGAAGAAAATTTGGAAGAATCAATTTAATGATTGATATTCAACAAAAAATTATTTATTTTGTAAGCTCAAATATTACCTAACATGATGAAATACTATATTTTATTTTTCGTTTTTACTACTCTTGGATTAAATTCATTTTCAATGAGTAAAAATGAATTACTACCACCAGATTCAACAGCTTCTATAGCTGAAAGAGCAGCAGCAACATATTTAATAGAAGAAGGTAAAAATTTATTTAGTGAAGGCAGAGTAAAAGATGCGATGAATAAATTTCGTGATGCCTCTAAAAAAGATGTGACTTCTTGGAAGGCTGCATTTTGGATAGGTAGATGTCACTACGAACAGTATAATTATGGTTATGCACTTCGCTATTCAAAAGATGCAATTTTACTTAACAACAACACGATTGATAAAGAAGTTTACGAAATACTTGGGGATTGTTATCATCGTTTAGCAATTGTTGATTCTGCTATCATGTATTATGAGTTGGGTTTACAAAACTTATCTAAAATGAGAGCTTCGGAATTGCAAATTCCTTTAAAATTGGAACAAGCAAAGTATGCTAAACAAATGTTAGATCAAAAAATAGCAAACAAAAGAATTCATCTTGAAGGTGATGTAAACTCTGGATATAATGATTATTCACCTGTAATTTTTGAAGACGGTAAATCTATGTATTTCACCTCTAGAAGAAGTAATACAGTTGGTGGAAAACAAAATCCTTCAGATCAACAATTTTTTGAAGATGTATATAGTGCAAAATGGAATCGTGAATTAAATCAATGGGATAGTATCACAAATCGATTAGGAAAATTGAATGCAGAAGGATTTGAGTCAATTTCTCATGTATCTGAGGATGGTCAAGTAGCTTATTTGACAGTTAATTATTCGTTCGAAACAAAATCAAAGTTGAAAACGAGAAGTTCTGACATTGCTGAGGTTAAATGGACAAAACAAAATCAATGGTCTGCTCCTAAATTGTTAGATAGTAAAACGATTAATTCTTCATTTTATGATGGAAATGCTACGGTTACAGCTGATGGACAGACAATGTATTTTATTTCTGAAAGAAACGGGCAAAATAAAATGAGTGATATTTATGTTTCTTATAAAACGGGTAATACTTGGGGTAAACCAGTTGCTTTACCAGATGCAATAAACTCGAAAGGAAGAGAAACAACTCCATTTATAACTCCTGATGGTCGTTACTTATTCTTTAGTTCAAATGGACATTCGAACAGTATGGGTGGATATGATATATTTGTTGTTGAAAGATCAGGTAGTTCTTGGGGAGAAGTTAAAAATCTTGGTTCATCTGTGAATTCTGTAAATGATGATTTTGGATTTAAGATTTACAATTCCATTGGAAAAGCTTATGTTAACGGCTTAGAAGTTGTTGGTGATAAAGCAAGCCTAGATATTTACGAATTCAACACAACACTAGATGAGTTGCTAAATGCGCTTTCTAAATAATCGGTGAAGAGGTACTTTTTTGAAATTGCATATAATGGGAATGAGTTTTTTGGTTGGCAAATACAACCAAACGCAAGTTCTGTGCAACAAACGATAGAGGATGCGTTAACAAAATTAAATGCTTTAAAGCCAGTTTCAATAGTAGGGTGTGGAAGAACAGATACAGGTGTTCATGCAAGTAGCTACATCTTTCATGTTGATTTAATTGAAAGTTCTTCATTAGATCAGTTAAAGTATAAATTAAATAAAATATTACCCAATTCGATTGCAATAAAGTCTATATGGGAGGTATCACAAGATATGCACGCCCGTTTTAGTGCAATCAAAAGAACATATAGATATTTTATTCATCAGGAGAAAGACCCTTTTAGAGATTTATTTTCAACTTATTATCCGCTGACAGTTGATATTGACAAGATGAACCGTGCAGCTAATCATTTGATTGGAATTCATGATTTTACAACTTTTTCCAAAACAAATACAGATGTAAAAACGCATATATGTGAAGTTTTTACAGCTAAATGGCACAAAACTGTTGATGGATTATTTTTTGAATACACAGCCAATCGTTTTTTGAGAAATATGGTTCGTGCAACTGTTGGTACTTTAATAGATGTTGGTAAGGGAAAAATTTCAGAAGAAGATTTTTTAACTATTTTCCATTCTTTAGATCGGAGTAAATGTGGAAGTTCTGCACCTCCACAAGGACTTTTTCTCTATAAAATTGATTATTAAAATCTATTGATTAAAAACTGTTAATGGACTGTATTTGTTAATTGGATTTCCATTCAAATCCTTGACAGTTAAAATATAAACATATTTCCCAGGTTCCACTTTATTTCCATACAAATCTTCTCCTCTCCACTCAAAATCAGGATCAGTGCTTCTAAAGACAACATTATTTTTATCATCTAAAATTGTCAATTGAAAATCTTGATATTCACCGCTATAATCAATTGAAAAATATCCATTTGCATTTAACACATAAACGTTGGGTAGGGTTGTAATTTCAAATGTTGATTTTTTCTCTTCTTTTATTGGCGATGCAACATAGGTTGTTTCTTCTACTTTCTGTTTTTCTTGTTTTACAGGAATTGGTGTAGGATTTTCACCTATTAAGTTTGGTGTAGGTTGATTTGTAAATGGTTGAGAAAGAAAGTTGTCATTTTGGTTTGAAGAATTGTTACTATTTTTCTTTTCACCATTTGGCAATGACAATGATGTTGTTTCTTTTTTTAATGTTTGCTGTATTTCTGGATTAGAATTGATTGTTTGTTTATTGTTATTTTGAGTGTTGATTGTTTCTTTTGTTGATATAACATCATTTTTTTCAGAAACAATTTTACTATCAACATTTTCTTCTTCTTTCAAAATGTCATTTTCAACAATTAATTCAGCTTTTGTATTAGTAGAATTTGATTCAGAAATAGATTCGTTTTGTAGAATAAAATAACTTGTCAACCCAATAATACTTGCAGTCCCAACTCCAATTAAAGATTTTGCTAAAACGGACATACCAACCGAAGTTGAAGTTACGGCAGTTGACCCAATTTTGGAGGCAATTGAGCTCCATAATTCAGGATTCACAGGAGCTTCATGTGCACCTAGTTTTTCTGCGAACAGTTCCTTTATTTTATCTTGATTCTCCAACTTTCAATTTTTCTAATTTTTCTCTTAAATAAGCCCTACCTCTAGAATATTGTGATTTCGAAGTATTTTCAGAAATACCTAATAAATCAGCTATCTCTTTATGTGAATAACCTTCAATAGCAAACATGTTAAAAACGATTTTATAACCTTCAGGCATTTGATTTATCAAATTCATCAAATCTTCAACCATTAGTCCATCGTGTGAAAAATCATTGCTTTCAATTTTGTATCCCACTTCTTCCACATCTTCTGTATATCCAAACTTGGAGTCTTTGCGAAGTTGATCAAGTGCTGTATTAACAATTATTCTTCGAATCCATCCTTCGAGAGATCCAGAATTTTCGTAAATGTTTAATTTCTGAAAGACTTTAATAAATCCATCTTGTAAAACATCTTGAGCTCCTTGTTCATTTTTAATATACCTCAAGCAAACAGACATCATTTTTGGCGCAAACTTTTCAAACAGCATACGTTGAGCAACAGAATCCCCTTTTAAACAATTTTTTATTATTGACTGTTCATCCATTATTACAACTTATTCTTTAGACTATTTTTTATTATAAATAGTTGCATTGAGATTTTTCTTTTTTTAGAATTTTCTAAATTAATAAAATGACAACTCTAAATTCTTTTATTTGAGATTAAAAATAGAATTAATAAATCAATAAATCTAAATGTAGTTTGTTTCAATAAATGCTACTATTTTTGTGTTATGATATTGGTAACTGGAGGTACGGGTCTTTTAGGTAGTCATTTACTTTATGAATTGACAAATCTGGGTTATTCGGTCCGTGCGTTATATAGAGACGAAAAGAAAAAAAATGCTGTTCAATTCATTTTTGATTATTATTCTTCTCTAGGAAATCAAAACAATTATTCTTCAATAGAATGGGTTAAGGGCGATGTTCTAGATTTAATTAGCCTAGAAGATGCTTTACAGAATGTGACTCATGTTTATCATTGTGCAGCACTTGTATCATTTCGTAAAAATGACTTTGATGAAATGATTGCTGTAAATAAGCAAGGTACTGCTAATATTGTAAATTTAAGTTTAAAATTTGGCATTAAAAAATTAGCTCATATAAGTTCTACTGCAGCCATCGGAGGGGTAGAAGGAAGCGTTGTTAGTGAAGTAACCAAATGGGACTCTACCGAACATAGTGGATATGCATTGAGTAAACGAAATGCTGAGAGAGAAGTTTGGAGAGGACAAGAAGAAGGTTTAGAAACAGTAATTATTAACCCAGCAATAATTTTTGGTGCTGGCGACTTAAATGAAAGTTCATTATCAATTTTTAAAACCGTACAAAAAGGATTGAAGTTTTATTCTCCAGGTTCAAATGCTTTTGTAGATGCAAGAAATGTTGTTTCTTGTTTAATCCAATTAATGGAAAGTGAAATTTCTGGTGAAAGGTATTTATGTGTATCAGAAAATATAAGTTTTAAAGAAATGTTATTTACTATTTCAACAGAAATGAAAAGTAACCAACCAAAATTTTGTCCACCAAAATGGTTGGCTTTTTTCTTCGCCAAGATAAATGAAAAAACAGCTAGACTTTTTCGAAATAAACCAACGGTTACAATTGAAAGTGCAAGATCTGCATATTCAAAAATGCACTATTCCAACGATAAGATTAACAAAGCATTAAATCCAACTTTTTTCACTCTGAAAGAGTCAGTTAAAAATGTGATTGACTTTCAAAAATGGATGAAAGCAAACAATCGTTCATATTTAGATTAATATTTTCGTTGAAAAACATTCAACTACTGTTAACAATTTATTAATGTAGCAAACAAAAAAATGCCGTAGCTTTGCCAAGAAAATTCTATTTAATTATCTTTTACTAGTGATTAATTGGAAAATAATAAAGCATAAAAATGGATGTAATACGACTCTTAATGAGTTTAAAAATAAGTTCAAAACGTGTTTGCACTGCTAATTTAGTAGCAACCTCTCTATGCTTCCCATCATTGTATATTTCTTATCTATTGTATATAAATTAAATTTTGCACCATGAAAAAAGTTTTACTTTCTTTAAGTTCAATTGCAATTGCAGCCTCGTCGATGGCACAAGACTGCTCTAAGATTTTTATTTCCGAATATGTTGAAGGATTTGGAAACAACAAGGCAATTGAGATTTACAACCCTACAAACCAAGCTGTTAATTTGAATGAGTATTTCTTACAACGTTACAATAATGGTAATGGCTCTTCAATTCCACAAGGTCAAAATAACGCACAAACAATTCAGTTGCCAACTGCTGTATTACAACCTTACGATACGTATGTAATTGTTTTGGATCGTAACGCTTCTAATTCAACAGAAAGTGATCCAAAAGTTTGGGATGAATTGTACAATATGGCTGATGCTCATTTATGTTCAAGTTATTCTGTGAATAATGCAATGAACTTTAATGGGAACGATGCTATGGTACTTGGAAAAGGAGATGCTACTGTTGCTGTAGGTATAAATCATACTTTACTTGATATTATAGGAAAAATTGGTGAAGATCCAGGAGGTAACGGAACAGGTGGTTGGTCAACTGTTTATCCACACAACTATTCTCAATTTTTAAATAATGGGAATACTGCAGATGTTGCTGTAACTTTAAATCACAGCTTAATTAGAAAACCAGGAGTTAAAATTGGGTATACAAACCTTATGGCTGACTTTTTTAATCCATTAGCTGAATGGGATTCAATTCCTCCTTCATTGCCAAAAAGAGATGAAAATGGAAACATCGTTTACCAAAACGATGGAGTTACTCCACAATGGGTTGGTAATTGGTCTTCATTAGGATGGCATACTTGTGATTGTGCTCCTTTAAGTGTTGAAGGTTTAAATTTAGATGATATTAAATTATACCCGAATCCAACAACAGGAGTTTTTACAATTTCAGGATTAGAAAAAGTTGCTTCTCTTGAATTAATTAATTCTTTAGGACAAACTATTAAAACAATTGATAACAATACACAATCAACAGTTTCTTTTGATTTATCTGAAAAATCTGGTGTGTATATAGTTAAGGTAACGGATCATAATGGTCGTTCTGCTACACAAAAGGTAATTGTTAAGTAATTTAAATTAAGATCCCCAAGTAGACAAAATCTATTTGGGGATTTTTTTATATTCCAAAATAAAGAAAAAGTATTTTCAATGAAACAGTTTTTATTATTAGCTTGTTTATTTGTTGGACAATTATCAGTCTTTTCTCAAACTGCTACAGTTAAAGGTCAAGTTACAGATGCTAAATCTGGAGAGACCCTTGTTAGTGCTACGGTTCAATATACGGAAGAATTCCGTGCTAAAACGGATGAAGACGGAAATTATGTAATTGAAAACGTTCCTCACGGAAAGTATTTAGTTACAGTATCTATGGCTACTTATGAATCACAAAGATTTTCAATTACAGTAAGTGCTGATGATCAAAAGTTTGATTTTGTTTTAGGAGAATCAGAAATTTTAGATGAAGTAAAAGTAGTGGCAAGTTTGGTGCAAGATAGAAAAACACCAGTAGCTGTTTCTACATTAGATAAAAAAGAAATTATAGAAGAATTAGGTTCGCAAGATTTACCAATGGTACTTAATTCAAAACCAGGTGTTCACGCTACTCAACAAGGTGGTGGTGATGGTGATGCGAGAATTACAATTCGAGGATTTGACCAACGTAATGTTGGTATGATGATCGATGGTGTGCCAGTAAACGACATGGAAAATGGTTGGGTTTATTGGTCAAACTGGTTTGGTTTGGATCAAATCACACAACAAATACAAGTGCAAAGAGGTTTAGGTGCAACTAAATTAGCCATGCCTTCAGTTGGTGGTACAATGAATATTATTACTGAAAATGCGTTTGGTAAGCCTGAAATGAAAATTCAACAAGAATACGGTTCTGGAAACTTTTTCAGATCAACTTTTTCGTATAAATCAGGAATGCTTAAAAATGGATGGGGTGTTGTAATGTCTGGTTCATATAAACAAGGTGACGGATGGGTTGATGGTTTGTTCACACAAGGTGGATTTTATTATTTAAAAATTCAAAAGAAACTAAAGAAACATGTTATTTCATTAAGTGGATTTGGTGCCCCACAACAACATGCTCAACGTTCTTTTAATCAACCAATAAGCTTCTGGAGTGCTGATTATGCTGAAAAATTAGGTATAGATGTAACAAATGCTCAAAACAATGGTATTCGTTACAATCCTCATTATGGTTATTATACAGATGCTGATGGTAAGCAACAAATAATGGCTGAGAGAAGAAACTATTACCATAAACCGCAAATTACTTTAAGAGATTTTTGGAAAATTAATGATCGATTATCTTGGACAAATACAGCTTATGTTTCTATCGGTAGAGGTGGAGGTGAGAGAGCTAGAAATAGTTCTATGCCTATGACTGCTGATAAAACAATTGATTGGGATAAAATTACTTTGAACAATCAACAAATGAGTTTGTTTGGAATGACTTTTCCTACGACAGATGGTTTGTATAGTGCTACTGAGTTAAAATCAAATCAGGTACTTGCTTCATTGGTAAATAACCATATGTGGATTGGAGGTGTTTCTCAAGTAGATTATGAAATAAATAAGAACTTTAAATTTGCTGGTGGTTTAGATTATAGATGGTATAAAGGTGAACATTATACTGAATTGACAAATTTATTAGGTGGAGATTATTATGTGAATGGTCAAAATCAAAATTCTCCAACATCAATGGTTAGAGAAGGTGATAAATTTGGATGGCAACCATACCACAATCACCGTGATGCATTAATGCAGTGGATTGGTGGATTTGCTCAAGTAGAATATTCAAAAGGAAGATGGTCAGCTTTTGCAAACATATCTGTTGTAGCAAATAGTTATAAAGGGGTTGATTATTTCCAAAAGAAAGAGTTACATATCGACGATACAGTTATTTATATAGGAGCTAAAGATCCATCTATAGTATACGATGGAAAAGTTTATTCTCATTCATCTAAAGAATTAAAATACAATCAAACTGAAACGTTATGGTTAACAGGTTTCACTGCTAAAGGTGGAACAAACTTTAACGTTACGGAACGATCTAACATATTTGTGAATATTGGTTACTTAGATAGAACACCAATGTTTAGTAACGTTATTGATAATAACACAAACAAATTCTTTAAAGAAATTGTAAACGAAAAAATTTATGCTTTTGAAGCAGGTTATGGTTTCCGTCATAAAAAAATATCTGTTAATGCAAATGGATATTATACAATGTGGCAAAACAAACCGTTTCCTTTTGGTGTAAACGTTCCAGATCCATCAGATCCTGGTACTTTTATTCGTGCTAATGTGAACGGAATGGACGCTTTACACATGGGGGTTGAAGTAGATGCTGCATATAACATCACTAAAAAAATCACTTTAGAAGGTATGATTTCATATGGTGATTGGACTTGGCAATCTGCTGAAACGATCAATGTTGTAGGAACTGAATTCGAATTTGATGCGACAGGTGTTCACGTTGGAGATGCTGCACAATCAGTTTATGCTGCATCAATTAGATGGGAATTTGTTAAAAATGCATATGTTAAATTAAAATATACTTATTTTGACCGTTATTATTCTAACTTTGATCCGTTTAGTTTAACGGGAACAAATGGAGGAAAAGAATCTTGGAAAATACCTAGTTATGGGCAATTAACTGCACATGCTGGATATACTTATAAGTTTAGTAAATCTTTACTTTCTTTCCGTGTGAATGTATTTAATGCTCTTAACACATTATACATCTCAGACGCTAGAAATAATCAAAATGGAGGTGGATTTGATGCTGCTTCTGCAGGTGTCTTCTTTGGAATGGGTAGAACATTTAATGCTTCAATAGCATACGAATTTTAAAAATTAAAAAAATGAGAAAATTATTAATTGCACTTGGTTTATTTGCTGTTACTTCTGCTTCAGCTCAAGTAATTTCAATTGCTACCGCTCGAACTACTAGTTTAGGTCAAACTGTTACAGTTAGAGGGGTTGTTACAAATGGAAGTGAGTTAGGAGGTATCCGTTACTTACAAGATGGAACAGGAGGAATTGCAGCATTTGGAGGATCAGTAAACACGATTTTCCGAAATGATTCAATTACAGTAACTGGTCCATTGACGGAATTTAACGGTTTATTGGAAATTGGTACAGGTCAAGCTGGAGGACATCCAACTTATCAAAATCATGGTCCTGCAACTGTTATTCCTCAACCTTTGGTTGTGCCGATTAACGCAGTTGGTGAATCAATTGAAGGACAATTGGTTACAATTAACAATGTAACATTTACGTCAACAGGTAACTTTAGCGGTAACACGACTTATCAAATAACAAATGGTTCAGTTACGTTAGATGTTAGAAATAATACAGGAACAACTCTTACTGGTACTGCTATTCCAACAGGAACGGTATCAATTACAGGTATTGTTGGGCAATTTAATGCTAATTATCAAATTATACCAAGAGGTACAGCTGATATCGTACCTTATGTAGCTCCAGCTAGAGAAATCAATGTTCTTGTAAATGGACAAAATTACCTTACTGGAAGTACTGTTTATTTGGGTGCCACAACAACAGCCAATTTAACAATTGAAAATTTAGGTGTAGGAAATTTAACTGTGAGTAATGTTGCTTTTACTGGACCACAAGCAGCTGCATTTTCAACAACTGCAACACCACAAGCTTTAGGACCGCAATCAACAAATCCTTATACAATTACAATCGCTCCAACAGCAAATGGTACTCAAGAAGCAACTTTAACAATTAGTTCTGATGATGCTGATGAGCCTCAATATGTAATTCATTTTCAAGCAGGTGGTTTAGATGGTTTAGCAACTCAACCAACAGCAAATCCAACAGGATTAACGTTCCCAACAAACAAAGCATATTCTTTGATTGGTCAGTTTACAGCTGGTACTGGAGCAACTAGTTATATCGTTTTATGGAACAATGGAAGTGCAGTTACTGGTGTACCTGTAGATGGTGTGTCTTACCTAAGAGGAGATGCAATTGGAAACGCGAAAGTAGCATATGTAGGTAGTGCAACTGGATTTACTCCAAGAGGGATTATTGCTAATCAAAATTATCACTTTGCTGTATATGCTTTCAATGGTCAAAATGGAATTGAAAACTATTTAACTACAAGTCCATTGGTTGGAAATGTTACTTCTCAAGGTGAGCAAATCGGAAACTATTATTCTTCAATTAATACTAGTTCAACGACTTTAGCCGCTGATTTGAAAGCATTGGTGAATCCACACACAATGATTACTTATTACAATTATTTACAAACATTACTAAATAATTTCTCTTTAAGAGATACTGCTGATGGTAAAACGTATGTAGAATGTCAATATTCAGGTCATAAAGAAGTTTTCACTGGAAACTTCACTTGGACAGACGCTGATTTCTCTAGAGAACACGTTTATGCTCATTCATGGATGCCAGGAAATCCTTATAACAGTCCTGAAACTGCTCCATATACAGATCAGCATAATCTTTTCCCAGTAAAAATGACAGGAGTAAATGGTGCAAGAAGT
>DAIOWV010000043.1:21378-24260 GCA_036758285.1 Taishania sp.
ACTATCCTTTTGGTGAGGTTGTAACAGCTAATCATACTTATTTAGATTGTAAAAGAGGTCAAAACGCTGATGGAAGAATCGTTTTTGAACCAAGAGATGAAGTGAAAGGTGACATTGCTCGTGCATTGATGTATATGGCAGTAACTTATAATGGAACAGGTGGAACATGGAACTTCCCAAGTTACATCAGTTTAATTCTTCCTTATGGTCAAGATGCTGAGGTTATTCGTCAATGGCATTTCCAAGATTTACCAGATGCATATGAAATTGCCCGTAATGAATATGTTTATAGTGTTCAAGGTAATAGAAATCCATTTATTGACTCAGTTGACTTTGCTTGTTATATTGATTTTTCAAACATGACTTATAATGCAGCTGGATGTACAACTATGGGATTAAAAGACCTTATTTCATCTTCTGATTTAACTGTTTACCCAGTTCCTGCGAATGATCAATTAACAATTTCAATTGATAATACAGAAATTTTAAATTACGAATTAGTTGATTTACAAGGAAGAACTATCAAATCTGATAACAACTTAAAAACTAGTTCTACAGTTGTTGATGTTCAAGGTGTTATAACAGGATCTTATTTATTAAGAGTTAACACTCCAAAAGGAGAAGTGACACAAAAAGTAATTATCAAGTAATAAACGGTTTTTTTCAATGAAAAAAATAAATTATTGCATAATCTTATTTATTGGAGCAGGTCTTTTGGCCTGCTCTTCTTATTCTGTTCAAGATCATAATTATAAATTGATCGCAGTTAAAGGAAGTTCAACCGAAAATGATAAGCTAGGCAAATTAATCAAACCCTACAGTGATTCATTGGCAATAGAAATGAATCAAATTATAGCTTATGCAGATACCAGTTTTATACCAGAAAGACCTTGTGGTAATTTAAATAATTGGTATGCCTCAGCTGTTTTGGTCAATCAAACTAAAACTGTTCGATTAGCTATTCCAGCTATTTGTTTATTAAATTTTGGTGGTATTAGATCAACAATTAATAAAGGTGATGTCAAAATGGGAGATATTTTTAAAATTGCTCCATTTGACAATATGGTTGTTTGGGTAAAAATGCCAGTTACTGTTCTACCAGAAATTGCTGAATATTTAATGAAATCGGGAGGTGAACCAATTGCTGGAGCAATTTTAGAAGACGGTCAATTAAAAATACCTGGTTTAACAGAAGAAACAAAAGAAATCATCATAATCACATCCGATTATTTAGCAAATGGCGGTGATAAAATGTATTTTTTTCAAAAAGCTACAGATATTTCAAATACAGGTAAATTAATGAGAGACTGTTTAATTGAAGAAGCTAAAGTACAGGTAAATCTAAATAGTGACCATCAGAGTCGAATTATATTAGAATGAAAAGAAGAGATTTTGTAAGAAACACATTTGTTGTAGGTGCTGGAGCTATGATTTCTCCATCATTATTAGCAAATAATTCGGAAAAGAATCAAGTAAAATTGACAATTCTTCATACGAATGACACGCATTCAAATATTGATCCTTTCCCAGCTAATCATGCCAAATTTCCCAATCAAGGAGGGGTTGTTTGGAGAAATGAATTGATTCAAAAAATTCGTCAAGAAGAAAAAAATGTACTATTAATTGATGCAGGCGATTTATTTCAAGGGACACCATATTTCAATAAATACAAAGGAGTATTAGAGATGAAATTAATGTCTGAAATGGGGTATGAAGCATCAACAATGGGGAATCATGAATTTGATATAGGTTTAGAAGGTTTTAAAAATGCAAAGAAGTATGCTAACTTTCCTTTTATATGCAGTAACTATGACTTTTCTAACACGATTCTTAAAGATGAAACAGTCAAACATTTAATAATTAAGAAAGGAGGAATCAAAATAGGTATTTTTGGATTAGGTGTCGAATTAGAAGGATTAGTTCCCAAAGTTTGTTACGATGAAACGAAATACCTAGATCCAATTATTGTCGCAAATGAACAAGCAGCAATTTTAAAAAATAAAGGTTGTCATTTTGTGATTTGTCTTTCACATTTAGGTTATGAATATAAAGATTCAAATAAAGTTTCAGATCTTGTATTAGCAAAAAGTACAAAAAACATTAATGTTATTATAGGTGGTCATACGCATACATTTTTGGAACAACCAGTTGAAGAAAATAATCTAGAAGGAAAAAAAGTTGTAATAAATCAAGTTGGTTGGGCTGGATTAAATTTAGGTAGAATGGATTTCTATTTTTCAAAAGAGAATTTGCAATAGAATGAACTAAAACGCAACCTTTTCAATATAAATACGTTATTATTTAGGAAGAATCACATATAACTAATAACTATGCACTATCAAAGATTGAATTATAATAAAAAAACATTTATTTGGAGTTTATTATTTTTATTTTTTCAATCAAAATCTTTTGCTCAAATGACTCTCTTTGCTGAATTAACTGGCAATCCTGTGAATACGGCAGGTTGGAATTTGGAGGGAGATACATATATTGGTGATACAGCAGGAGATGCCGATACAGATAATGATGAGATTATTTTAACACAGAATATTGGATCTACTAGTGGGGCTGTTTTTTATAATGCTCCAATTGATTTTTCTACAGGAGGAAAATTCATTGTTGATTTTGATTTTAGAATGTGGGAAGGGAGTGCCGCTGACGGTATCGCTTTTTGTCTAATAGAAAATTTACCAACAGGTTATCTTGGCGCAGGTGGTATTGGTGTACCAAATCCCTCAGTTGGATTAAAAGTCCTTTTTGATACATATGATAATTGCGGTGGACCGAATCCCGAAATTCAAATTTTTAATGGTCTTTCATACGACGAATGTGCTGCTGGTATTATTAAAGTAGATAATTCTTTAGGAAATTTATCTTTTATT
>DAIOWV010000043.1:24314-26314 GCA_036758285.1 Taishania sp.
ACAATTCTGCAAGAATAACATATGAAAATGGAGTAATAAATGTATTTGTTAATTGCAATCTTTATCTAACTGCAAACCTCCCAATCTCTAATATTGGTTATTTCGGATTCACAGCAGCTACGGGAGGATCGACAGATTTACACAGTATTAAAAATGTAAAAATCTATACCTATTTACCAAATAATTTGAATGCAGAAAAAGAAGTGTGTTCGGAGGATCAGATTCAGATAGGTGTCAACCCAGATCCAGAAATTACTTACTTATGGTCTCCTGCAATTGGATTAGACAATGCAAATTCATCGAATCCAATTTTTTCTATGACCAACAATACAAATAATGCAGTAGTATATACATATGTTGTAAGAACTCATCTTACTAGTGATGCATGTCCATACTATGTTTATGATACAGTTAAAGTAACTGTCTACCCAAGACCTACTGCCGCATTTAATGCAATAAATTCATGTGATAATCAACTTGTTAATTTTAATTCTACATCAACTATTGGTGTTGGTACAATCACACAAACATTGTGGGATATGACATCAGATGGAATAACAGATTATACAACAACAAATGGTGCACATTTATATCCGAATGATGGAATTTATAATGTAACTTTAATTACAGTTTCAGATCAGGGATGTCGAGATACATTAACAAAATCAGTAACTGTCTACCCACTACCAGTATCCAGTTTCACGTATACGAATTCCTGTGATGAACAAGCCGTTACATTTAATTCCACCTCTACCATTGTTTCAGGCACTATTTCTCAAACTATTTGGGATATTGATACTGATGGGACAACAGATTACACAACTTTAAACGGTTCTCATATATACCCAACCGATGGGAATTATAATGTAACATTAATTACGGTATCAAATCAAGGATGTCGCGATACAACAAACCAGATTGTGAGTGTTTACCCGCTTCCAAATGCAGATTTTAATTTTCAAAATGCATGTCATTTAAATCCAGTTACATTTAATTCGACATCTACGGTACCTTCGGGTACAATTGATCAATATTTTTGGGATGTTCAGAACGACAATATTGATGATTATTTTACATCTAATGGAAGTCATATTTATCCAAGTGAAGGAAATTATAGCATACGACATATTGTGGAAACAAACCATGGCTGTAGAGATACAATTACTAAGTCAATTATAGTTGAGCCAAAGCCAACTGCTCAGTTTTCATTTATCAATGCTTGTGATGGAGATAGTCTTTTATTCACTTCTCAGGCATCTGTTGCATATGGGACGATCAATCAGACTTTGTGGGATATAGGAAGTGATGGTAATATTGATTATACAACAACAAATGGGAGTCATCTTTTTCCAGTTTATGGGAGGTATGATATTACTCAAATTGTAGTTACTTCTGGTGGTTGCTCAGATACTCTAGAACAAGAAGTTATGGTCTATCCTTTACCAATTGCTAGTTGGACAAGTAGTCCAGTCTGTGAAGGAATCCAAATGAATTTCAATGATTTATCTTCAGTAACAAACTTAGATAATGATTTAGTTACACAATGGGAATGGACTTTTGGTGATGGAAGTAGTTCTTTACAGCAAAATCCATTACACATGTACAATGATGAACAAATTTATAATACACAATTAATTGTAACCACCAATCACGGATGTAAGGATACATTTAGTAATTCTGTAACTGTTTGGCCTTTACCACAGGTAAATTTTTCACCAACAGATGTTTGTTTGGATAATTTAACAAACTTTCAAGATTTATCTACCATTTCAAATGCACATACTACAAATTCAAATATTCAATGGGATTGGGATTTTGGAGATCTTGTTGGGGGAACTTCATCTGTTCAAAATCCATCATATACATATTCTCAAGATGGAACATTTAATGCAAAATTAGTTGTTACTTCAAATCATAATTGTAAAGATTCTACAACATTAAATGTTACCGTTCATCCAAAGCCAGTTGCAGGTTTTACAGGGATAAATTTAACTGGTTGT
>DAIOWV010000044.1:0-26031 GCA_036758285.1 Taishania sp.
CTAATTACCTAACCTTACCTAAAAAATTATCATCTATCAACTATTATGTAAACTCTAAGCAGTTTTTTTAATAACTGCTTGATATATTGTTTTCAATTAATGTGCCATTGAAAATAATTCAATTCGAAAAACAATAATTTGCTTATTTTCAATAAGTTAAAAACAAAATAGATTAAATGCCATTAATTCTTATTACCAAAATGAAAATTTCTATTTCAAAATAAAAAACCGCTCTAGTAAAACTAGAACGGTTTTGAATATGTTTATTGTAAACTGAGATTATCTACGAACCCCAATTCTCATAAATCTTCTATTATCAACAATGTTTGATTTTTCACGAAGTGAAGTAATCAAATCATTTTGTACAGAACCATTTACTTGACTACCCAATGTTTGTTTTTCTGTTTCGTAAGATTTTGTTGCAGGTTCGCCGATTGTTTTATCAACACGTACAACGTAAACAGAATTTTTACCAACCAATGGCAGTGTAGTAGATCCATCTTTAATTCCTTTTGAGAACAAAGCACCTACTACTTCAGGGTCATAGCCACCACCCATAATTGAAGGGTTTGCGAAAGTAATATCAGCCTTTTGAACTTGAATATTATTTTTAGTAGCAATCTCTTCTAAGTTTTTACCAGAAAGTTTACTTTTAAAAATAGCAGCCTTTTTCTCATTCATCAAATCTTTTCTCATTGCAACCTCTGCAGCTTCAAAAGATGGAACTCCTTTATCTTTTTTCAATGATAACATTGCAATCAAATAACGATCTTCATCTTTAATTGGAGAAAGACTAACATCACCAGCATTGTTTGTTCCTGTAAATCCTAAAGCAATCATTCTATCTTCTGCCAAAGGAGTTTTCATATTTGAAACAAAAAGATTTCTCTCATCAATTGATAAACTCATTGGAGTATAACCTTTTTTGTATGCCAATGTATCAAAAGCATCAACTTTTGCTTTTAATGTCGATTTAGCTTCAACTACATCAACAAATTCAGCTACTAAATCATTTGCAAGTAAATTAATGTCATCCAATGTGTTTGAACTAGGCTTTAATGTTTTCTCAACAATTGCCAATCCTAAACCTGGATTTTTTTCCAACACTTCGATGATATGGATACCAAAATCAGATTGAACCCAACCAATTTTTCCAACAGCATTTTCTCTAGCAAAATTACTAAATTCAGGAACCATTTGCTCATGGATGAAGTTTTCGTATTTACCTCCATTTTGAACTGAACCTTGATCTCCACTAAATTGTACTACGTTTGCCTCAAAATTGTCTGCATTTAATATCTTAACCAAAGAGTCTGCTTGTTTCTTTTTTGCTTCAACAGCTAATGTATCTGTTCTTTGTGCATTCAATAAGATATGACGAACTGAATAAATTGAATTATCTTTTGACGTTATTTTAGCCAATCTATATTTCCCTTTATCCAAATACGGACCAACAACTGCTCCAACAGGAGATTTAGCAAAAACTGAATCTAAAAAAGCTGGATATGTAAAGTTTTGAGCAACTTTTTGCTCATTTTCAGAACGATAAGCAGTTTTAGGAAGGAAAGCTGTAAACTCACTATTTCTAACAACATAAATTGAATCATCTTTTGAAGTGGATAATTTTTCAAATCCAACTTTCATTTTTTCTAAATCACCGAAAAACAATGTAGAATCTTCTTTAGATGGAGCAATGTTTAATGCAAAATATTTAATCTCACGAGAACTTGATTTTGCCTTATATTTATAATTGTCTTTGTTTGCTTCATAATATTTTTTTAATTCCTCATCTTTTATTTTTATATCAGTATCAGGAATTTCAGAAAAACGTTTAATCACGAAAGAGATGTTTTTTGTTCTCTTTTGAGCTACATATTGTTCTTTAGCCTCAAGGTTTGTAACATATACACCTTGACTTACTAATTGAAAATATTTTTCTTGAAGACGTTGTAAAGTAAGAGATGATTTCGTTTGTTCCCAAGCCTTTTGATCTGCTGCTTCTGCAGAAGTTTTCATTTCATCAATTCTTTTGCGAAGTAATTTTTCGCTATAAAGTCCAGTTGCAGGATCTTTGAAATTATCCGCTATTCCAGAAATTACAGTAAACCCATCATGACCATATAAATAAGCGTCAAACTCTCGTTCACTTACAGAAATTCCTAAAGCGTCAAATTCTTTTCTTAAAATAATTGAGTCAACAACTGCATTCCAAGCTTTGTTTTCTGACATTGCCTGATCGCGAAGAGTATATTCTCTACCTTGATTTCTATATTCCTGTTCGTCAGATGCTTTAAAATTTGCACTTGAAGCTTCATATAAACTTGGGTCAACCGACTCACCATCAATTGATCCTAGTCCTACTTGCTCCTGTTGACCAAACCAACTTTGGTAGTCAGATATGATAAAAGCAAGTAAGGCAAGCCCCACTACACCTACTAATAGCCATGATTTCTCACGAATTTTTCCAATAATTGCCATAAGATATTAATTGTTACAAGGGTGCGAATATAGTTAGTTGATTTGATATATGAAAATTTCGCTTTCTAAATTTAATGCTATCTACTTAAAAAAGTGATTATTTATCTCACTACTAGATTTTAAATGTGCCTTTTTTAAGCTAATTTTAGTTAACTTTGATATTTATTTATAGTAGAAAAATTATCATGTTAATTGAGATAAATCCATACAATATCGATAGTAGAATTATTACGCAAGTAGTTGAAACTTTAAAAAAGGGAGGTGTGATAATTTTCCCAACCGATACTGTATACGCTTTAGGATGCGATCTTTACAGTAAAAAGGGGTTGCAAGAAATGGCAAAAATTAAAGATATAAAACTAAATAAAGCTAACTTTTCAATTATCTGTAAAGATTTTAGTGATATCTCTAATTATGTAAAACATATTTCCAGGCCAACTTTTAAGTTGTTGAAACAAAACCTGCCAGGTCCTTTTACATTCATTTTGCAAGCTACAAATGAAATTCCAAAATTATTTGATACAAATAGAAAAGAAATAGGAATTCGTATTCCAAATAATCAAATTATTTTAAAGATAGTTGAGGAGCTTGGAAATCCAGTTGCTGTAACATCTTTGTTAAATGATGAAGATACCATTCAAGAGTATTTTGTAGACCCATATGCTATTTATGAAAGATATGAAACAAAAGTAGATTATGTTTTAGATGGTGGTTATGGAAATTTAGAGGCTTCCACTGTGGTAGATTGCACAACTGATTCTCCTGAAATCATTCGTCAAGGGATTGGAATATTAAATCATTAGTTTTTTGCCTATAAAAGATAACATTTCTTTGTAACTTGATTAGCTTATTTCTATTTTTGTGCCATGCAAGAAATGATTTTAATTTTGGATTTTGGTTCACAATACACTCAACTTATAGCAAGAAGGGTTAGAGAACTTAATGTTTATTGTGAAATACACCCCTGGAATAAAATTCCAGAGTTAAATGACTCTATAAAAGGTGTAATCCTTTCTGGTAGTCCTTTTTCAGTTCGAGATGAAAATTCTCCAAATCCTGATTTAAGCCAAATTAAAGGAAAGTTCCCTTTGTTAGGT
Source organism: Taishania sp. (assembly GCA_036758285.1). Lineage (GTDB taxonomy): Bacteria > Bacteroidota > Bacteroidia > Flavobacteriales_D > Crocinitomicaceae > Taishania. The sequence goes on from DAIOWV010000044.1 coordinate 3,576, forward strand.
GTTTGTTTTGGTGCACAATTTCTTTCTAGTAAATATGGTGGAGAAGTATTGGCTTCAACAATTAGAGAGTACGGTAGAGCAAACCTTACTTCTGTTAGCCAAGAGAGTTCTTTAACGAAAGGAATGAGTATTGGTTCTCAAGTTTGGATGTCACATGGTGATACAATTAAAAAAATTCCTACAAATTATAAAATTATCGCTAGTACTTCTGATGTAGAAGTTGCTGGTTATGAAGTAGACGGTGAAAAAACTTATGGTATTCAATTCCATCCAGAAGTTTATCATTCTCTTGAAGGTGCTACATTAATTAGTAATTTTATTATTGATATTTGTAATTGTTCTCAAGACTGGACTCCACAATCATTTGTTGAATCAACAGTCGCTGATTTAAAACAAAAAATTGGAAATGACAAGGTTATTCTTGCATTGTCAGGGGGAGTAGATTCGTCAGTAGCAGCAGTCCTTTTACATAAAGCAATTGGCAGTAATCTATATTGTATTTTTGTTGATAATGGATTACTTCGAAAAAATGAATTTCATGATGTTTTAGAGTCTTATAAACACATGGGGTTAAATGTGAAAGGTGTAAATGCTTCTGAAAAATTTTACTCTGCTCTAAAAGGATTAACTGATCCTGAATTAAAAAGAAAGGCAATTGGTAAAACGTTTATTGATGTTTTTGATGAAGAATCTAAGTTAGTTGAAGGGGCTAATTGGCTAGGTCAGGGTACGATTTATCCAGATGTAATTGAATCTGTTTCTGTAAATGGAGGGCCTTCTCAAACGATCAAATCACATCACAACGTAGGTGGTTTACCTGATTATATGAAATTAAAAGTTTTTGAACCTTTACGATTACTTTTCAAAGATGAAGTTAGAAGAGTTGGGAAGTCATTAAACATTGATGATTCAATTTTACAACGTCATCCGTTTCCTGGTCCTGGACTGGGTATCAGAATACTAGGTGAAGTAACAAAAGAAACAGTTCGCATTATTCAAGAAGTTGATCATATTTTTATCTCAAGCTTAAAAGAAGACCGTCTATACGGTGATGTTTGGCAAGCTGGAGCAATATTTTTACCTGTTCAATCTGTTGGAGTAATGGGAGATGAGCGTACTTATGAAAATGCAGTAGCACTAAGAGCCGTTTCTTCCACGGATGGAATGACAGCTGATTGGGTACATTTGCCGTATGATTTTTTAGCAAAAGTCTCTAATAAAATAATTAACCAAGTAAAAGGAATTAATCGAGTAACATATGACATAAGTTCAAAACCACCAGCAACAATCGAGTGGGAATAATTTTGGCATATAGATTGTAAATCACAATACAAATAAAATTCATTTAATGAAATATCTACTTTTAACCATACTTGTTCTTTCTGTCCATCTCTTTTCATTTGGGCAATTAGAAGAAGTGAAAATAGAAACAAAAAATGGTCAACGTGTGTATGTGCATGTTGTTCAAAAAGGAAACACACTTTGGGGATTACACCGTTTATATGATGTTCCTGTAGAAAAAATCATTCAAAACAATCCTGGTGTTGAAAGTGGTTTAATTGAAGGCAATGTTGTTTACGTTCCTGTTCCAATCATTACAGATGAAAAAATTCACGTTGTTGCAAGTGGTGAAACCCTTTATGCAATTGCTAAAAAATATGATGTTGATGTAAAGGAATTAGCAAAATGGAATCCTGAAAGTGAAACGGGTTTAAAAGAAGGTCAAAAATTAAAGATTTTCAAGTCGACTTATGTCACTGGAGAAAAAGCAGAAAAAGAAGCTGTTGAAGAACAAGTAAAAAATGTTCAACCAATCACTGTTACTTTTAACGATTCTATTGTTGAACACAAAGTTGCTCAAGGTGAAACATTGTATAGTATCTCTAGGAGATATTTAGTTTCTCAGGATAAAATCATTTCATTTAATAATAAAAAGAATAATAACATTAAACCTGGAGAGATTTTAAAAATTCCATTAAAGAAAGAACGTGTTTCTAAAGTTGATGTTCGTGAAATACCTTCAAAAGAATTGGATAAAAAAGTAGACAACACGCTTTTATTTAAAAAGAAAGATGAATATCATGTTGCTATCATGTTACCATTTTATTTAAATAAAGGTGCAGGTTATTCTGAAGGGGTTGCAAATATGTCTGCTGAGTTTTTGATGGGTGCGCAAATGGCAATAGATAGCCTTAAAAGAATTGGGCTAAACGCAACTGTTTATGTTTATGATACTGAAAATAATCTAGATAAAATAAAATCAATTTTAGCTAAACCTGAGTTCAAATCGATGGATTTAATCATAGGCCGTTGCATAAATCAAATGCTCCTGTATTGGCTGATTGGTGTCTTGAAAATAAAGTCAGAATGGTGTGTCCTGTAAATGTTGACACTAAAATACTTCAAAACAATCCTTATGTTTATACAACTATGGGTAGCGATATTACCTTAATGAAAGGATTAGCAAAATACATGGTTCAAAAATTTAAAGGAGGAAAAGTTGTATTAATAAAACCAACAACAGCTCAAGATTCTGTACTATATCAAGCGTTTCGTTCTGAATACAACAAATTAGCTGGAAATGGTGGTGCAAAATTAATTGAAGTTAGTCCAACAGGATTTTCTAGTCACTTATCTCATTCTACAAAAACAGCATTGGTATTTCCAACAAACGACGCAAAAGCCGCATCAAGTTTTATGAATGATTTAAGTAAATTGTCTCATAAATTTGGTCCTTCAATGTATGTTTTTGGAACAGATGCGTGGTTAGATATGAACGGAATCAATGCATTTTATAGAAATAAATACCGCATTACAGTTCCCACATCAATTGATTTGAATTACACTTACGAAAGAACAAAGAATCAGCATAGAAAATACCGTACCTTGTATAAATCTGATTTTACAAAGGTTGCAATTCAAGGATATGATGTGATGTTTAATTACTGTGCTGAATTACTTCTTGAAAAGAACGTTGGACAGTTAATTATGAATAATTTTGAATCTGTTCAGGTTGGACCAAATCATGGATTTGAAAATCAACGAACTGAGATTCTGACTCATGATAATTACGATTTAAAAAATATTAGTAATGGCATTGAATAAAGAACAAATTTCAGAGAGGTTTAAAAATTTACAAGATTATATCTGTTCCTATTTAGAAACAGTTGATGGTCAATCAAAATTCTCATCTGATATTTGGACTCGTGAAGCGGGTGGCGGTGGAAGAACAAATACACTTTCAAATGGAGGAGTTATCGAAAAAGGAGGAGTTGCATTTTCTGCGGTTTTCGGTCCTGTTTCTGATCAAATGAAAAAAGCATTATTAGTTGACGGCTCAGAATTTTATGCAACTGGTGTGTCTATTGTCATTCATCCTGAAAATCCACATGTTCCTATTATTCATATGAATGTTCGATACTTTGAATATGATAATGGTAAGAAATATTGGTTTGGGGGGGGAATAGATCTTACACCTCATTATGTTATTCCTTCTCAAGCTACAGATTTTCATCTTTCTTTAAAGGCTATTTGTGATAAATACAATTCCAATTTTTATAACAAATTCAAAAAAGAAGCAGATGATTACTTTTTCCAACCTCATAGAGATGAAACAAGAGGAATTGGTGGAATTTTCTATGATCATTTGGATGAAGAAAAATCTGGCTTATCAAAAGATGAATTATTAAACTTTGCTATTGATTTAGGCGAAGCTTTCCCAAAATTGTATGAATATCAAGTAAATTTAGGAAAGAACAAAATAGCATCACAAGAACACCTTGAGTGGCGAAATATTCGAAGAGGAAGATACGTAGAGTTTAATCTTTTACACGATCGAGGTACTAAATTTGGATTGCACAGTGGTGGAAGGACAGAATCCATTTTAATGAGTTTACCAAAAGATGCTTCTTGGGAATATATGAAAGAAATTGCAAGCGATAGTGAAGAGGAAATGACACTAAAATTTCTAAAAAAAGGAATTGATTGGGTTAATCTTTAAACCTGAGTTCGATTAAAAATTGCATTCAGGTTTTAAATCTATTATTCTTATTCTGCTGCGAATAAAAATTTATTGGGTGAAACAAGATTTGTTTTGACTGCATACATAACTATTCCTGCTGTGTTTTTTATTCCAAGTTTTGATAGAATATTTTTTCTATGCGTATTAATCGTGTGATTACTCAAAAATAATTCTTCAGCAATTTGTGCATTTGTTAAACCTTCGGCAATCATTTTTATAATTTGAATTTCTCTTTCAGACAAAGAAATAGGTTCACATGATAATGCATCAACATCTATGTCATTGATATCTATTGATCCTTTTTTGATGGTTTCAAGTATCTGACCGCAAAAAAACTTTTTTCCAGCTGCTGTATCCTTGACTGCATCCAAAATTTCGCCTAAGTCACAATCCTTTTTAACATAACTCTGTACACCTGAACGTAATGCATCAACTAATGTTTGAGCGCTTTGTTCGGGAGTTATTGCTAAAATTTTTAAATTGGGTTTTTTGTTAAGTACCTTAGGTATAATGTCTATTTCAAAATTATCAGAAGTATAATCAATTATCACAACATCCACCTCAAAATTTTTGATGCACTCTAATAGCTCATCGGAAGAACTAGCCTCCCCAATCACTTTTACAGAAGATATTGTTTTTAGTACCGTTCTCAATCCAATTCTCATCAGATTATTTCCATCGGCAATGACAACTTTCATAATTTAGAATCATTATACATAACAAAGGTATGAAATCTAAATTAGATTTAAACTAGAAAAAATAATTATATTTTAAATTACTCAGAATCTTTATTTTCGTTTCTTAACTTACTGTGAAATTGGCCATAAGCAAGATAAATAATTACTCCTAATGCCATCCAAACGATTAATCGAACCCAGTTTTCCCAACCTAATCCAAAAATCATAGCACCACAAGTAATAATCCCTAAAATAGGTACTAGAGGTACCAATGGTGTTTTGAATTGTCTTGGTAAATTCGGCTCCTTTTTTCTTAAAATAATCACAGCGACACAAACTAAGATAAATGCAAATAAAGTACCAATACTAGTCATGTGACCAACAACATTTCCAGGAACAAATCCAGCAAATAAAGCCACTAAAAGTAGAATTACTAAATTTCCTTTGTAAGGTGTTTTATATTTTGGGTGTAATTCAGAAAATATTTTTGGAAGTAACCCATCTTTACTCATCGAATAAAAAACTCTACTTTGTCCTAACAACATTACTAAGATAACAGAAGAGAATCCTGCCAAAATAGCTACAGTTATTGATTTACTAAGCCATCCATAATTCACCATTGATTCTTTAATAGCGGCTGCAACAGAAGCTTCCCCTCCTCGACTTGGATCTCTGAAGAACTCTAAAGGAGCTAATCCTGTTAATACATGCGAAAACAGTACATATAAAACAGTACAAATTAACAATGATCCGATAATTCCGATTGGCATATCTCTCTTTGGGTTTTTTGTTTCTTGTGCAGCTGTTGAAACGGCATCAAATCCGATAAAGGCAAAGAACACTGTGCCGGCGGCACCCAAAATCCCCATAATACCACCAAAATTATGTGATATACCTTGATGATCTACATAAGTTGTAGCTTTTGGAATATAAGGAGTGTGATAAGTATCATTAATAAAGCCCCAACCTAAAGCAATCACAAGAACGACAACAGCAACTTTTACAATTACAATTAGATTATTTACAATTACCGATTCACTTGTTCCTCGAATTAATAATAAGCTAATAAGTGTCACAATTCCCAGTGCTGGTAAATTTACAATTCCATTAATTCCAGCTTCAGATTGTTGAAAAGGAGAGTGGCACCATTCGTATGGAATTGGGTTAAGATTTAATACTTCTACTAAAAAATTATTAAGATATTCACTCCATGCAATACCAACTGTAGCTGCTCCTACAGCATATTCTAAGACTAAATCCCAACCAATTATCCAAGCTAAAAACTCACCCATAGTAGCATAAGTAAAGGTATATGCGCTTCCTGAAATTGGAATAGAAGAAGATAATTCAGCATAACACAATCCTGCAAATGCACAACCTAAGGCTGCAAGAACAAACGCTATTGAAACCGCAGGGCCAGCATTTGCTGCAGCTGCATTGGCAGTTTGAACAAACAAACCTGCACCAATAATTGCTCCGATTCCTAAAGCAATTAGTGCCCAAGGACCCAAAGTTCTTTTTAGTCCGTCTGTTTGAGATGCTTCTTTTAATAAACTAGCAATTGATTTCCTTTTACTCCAAGAGTTCATCATTTGTATATAAGATTTTATAGAATTAAGAGTCTGTATTTCACCTCAAATCTAAATAAAAAAGTAAGAAATGCAAGAAAATATAGCAACCAATTCATCAAACAAACATATATGAAGCGAAATAAGTGCTGCAAAAAATAATTAATTTTAATTATAAACATTTTTAGGTCAATTGTTTTTAGTTGTAACTGAAAGTTATTAGAACCAAAGTTTATATTTTTGCATAATCAAAATAAGAATTCTATGAAGAAAATAATTACAATAATAATAGCAATGGCTTCAAGCGTTGCTTTAAATGCTCAAACACAAATTGGAAACCCTGGCTTTGAAGACTGGGAATCAGTAGATGGTGGTACAGAGCCAACAAACTGGAATGGATTTTTAACAGCAGATGGAAGTTTAACTACATTTTCTGAAAATCAAATGGCAGTGTCAACAGATGTAAGACCTGGATCGGCAGGTACAAAAAGTGTTAGAATTTGGTCAAGAAGTGTAATTGGTATCGTTGCAAATGGTAACATGACTTTAGGTAGAATTAGAATGGGATCAACTAGTCCATCAAGTTCTAGTAATTATAATAGAAGTGTTGTAAGTGACGCAAACTATTCTGAAGCAATCACAGATAAACCAGATTCTATTGTTTTTTGGGTAAAATTTAAACCAAATGGTCACAATCAAAATGCACGAATGAGTGCAATTATTCATAACAACAATGATTATAGAGATCCTGAAGATGCTGGTTCAGCTGCTTACGTGGTAGGAAAAGCTAGTGTAAATTTTCCTTCAACTTCAAATCAATGGGTACGAAAATCTATCCCATTTTCATACAGTGGCCCATCAACAGATGCTCGTTATTTATTATTAACGTTCACTACAAATGAAACTCCTGGTGGAGGTGCATCAAATGATGAAATCTGGATTGACGATGTTGAACTTATTTATGTTCCAAAACCAACATTTACAACATCTTCAAGTACAGTTTGTGCAGGATCAACAATCAATTTCACGAATACATCTACTCAATTTCCAACAACATATAGTTGGTCATTCCCTGGAGGATCTCCTTCAACAAGTACAGCTGCAAATCCATCAGTAATGTATGCTACAGCTGGAACATATGATGTAACATTAACTGCTACTAATCAATGGGGAAGTAAAACCGTTACTTTCACTAACCACATTGCAGTTAATCAAGTACCTAACCCAGCATTTAATTATTCTGCATCTAGTTTTTGTACAAATGTTAGCAATCCTACACCATCAAGTTTAGCTGCTGGTAATTTTACTGTTTCTTCACCAGGATTAGTATTTGCAAATGCTTCTACAGGAGAAATTAATTTAAGTGCATCATCAGTGGGTACTTATACAATTACTAAAGCAACTTTAGGGGCTTGTTCAACTACAGCAACAGCAACAGTTAATATTTTTCAAGGTGCTGATGCAAGTTTTAGTTATCCTACAAATACAATTTGTAGTTTAGGGGGAGATCAAACACCGACTGTAACTGAAACAGGAGGTACTTTTTCTTCTACACCTACTGGTCTTGTTTTTGCAAATGCTGCTACAGGAGTAATAGATGTGGCTAACAGTACAAATGGAACTTATACGATTTCTCATATTAGAGCTGGAGCTTGTCCAGATACTTTTTTAACTGTTGTAACATTAACTGATACTCCAGTAGCAACTTTCAATTACTCTAAATCTGCATTTTGTGCAAATGAAAGTAATCCTCAACCTGTATTTACTACTGGTGCTAATGCAGGTGTATTTAGCTCAACTAGTGGATTATCAATCAATTCAAACACTGGTATAATTGACTTATCTACAAGTACTTCTGGAGCCTATGTAGTTACAAATGATATTGCTGCAATTGGTGTTTGTCCTTCGGCAACTCATACATTCAATATTCAAATAAATGCATTGCCATCTGTTAATCTTACAATTACCAACCCTATTGTTTGTTCCAATTCAAATCCTTTTCAACTATCAGGAGGAACTCCAGCAGGAGGAACATATACTGGGGCAGGAGTGTTATTCAATATATTTAATCCAGCTACCGTTTCACAAGGTGATGTTTCTGTTATAACTTATACATATACAGATGGTGCTACAAATTGTATTAATACAGCTACAGGATTAATAACAGTAGACGCGTGTTTAAGTATAGAAGATTTAGATGCTAAAGATGCTGTTGTTGTATTCCCAAATCCAACAAAGGATATTTTGACAATTGAAAATGCAAAAAATGGAACAATTTATACAATTATTTCATTAGCAGGACAAATTATTGAAAAAGGTGAATTAAATACAAATTCACACAAAATTGATCTATCTACTGTTCAAAATGGTCTATATTTATTGCAATTACAACATGGTGAAAACCTTGAAACAATTCGTGTTGTAAAACAATAAGAAAATTTAATACTTTTGCAAAGTCCCTTATTCTAAATTAGAATAGGGACTTTTTGATTTAATAATACCCATATGAGATTTCTAATAATTACTTTTTTTATTGCCATTTCACACTTCGCGACTTCTCAAACAGCAAAAATTGTAGGGAAAATTATCGATGATGAAAATCAGCCTATTTATGGTGCTACTGTAATTTTCAAAAAAGATGTAACAATTGGTGCTCACACTGATGAAAACGGAAATTATCTTTTAGAAGTTCCTTCGGGAAAAGCAATTTTAGTTTTTCGTTATTCAGGTATGAATACAGATACTATTAGTGTGGAAGTAGAAGAAGGAGATCTAAAGCGTGTAGATTTTGTAATGAATCCTACCGTCAAAAAAATTCAAGGATTTGAAATAAAAGTTGGTAAATTTGATAGACCTATTGAAGAACAGACCGTTTCTTTAGAAATTATTCGTCCTGAATTAATTGAAAACAAAAACACTCGCAGTATTGAATCTGCTTTGGATCAAACTCCTGGGTTAAACATTCTTGATGGAGAACCTCAAATTCGAGGAGGTAGTGGTTTTACTTTTGGAGTAGGATCAAAAGTTGCAGTTATTGTGGATGATATGCCAATGTTGTCAGGAGATGCTGGTAGACCAGAATGGGGATTTATTCCTGTTGAGAATATCCATCAAATTGAAGTTATTAAAGGTGCTGCATCCGTTTTATCTGGAAGTTCTGCTTTGTCTGGATCCATCCATATTCGTACAGCATATCCAAAATCAGAACCGTTAACTAAAGTAAATATTTATAGCGGATTCTATTCTGAACCTAACATAGAAGGTGGGACATGGTGGAAAGGAACACCATTAATTGCTGGAGCAAATGTTTTACATTCAAAAAGAATTAAAAACTGGGACATTGTTTTGGGAGCAAATATTAATTATGATCATGGTTACATGGGACCACCAAGACCAGATTCGTTAGTAAATGCTTATTTTCCTGATACTATTTCGAATTTTTCGGAAAAACAAATGACGTCAAAAAGAGCGAGAGTAAATTTTAACCTACGTCATAGAAGTAAAAAGTTTAGAGGTTTAAATTATGGTGTTAATGGTAATTTCATGGTATCTGAATCACCTTTGGTTTTTGCTTGGTTAAATGATACCACAGGACTTTATCAAGGTTATCCTGGTGCAGTTTTTCTACAAAATCAGTTCATTTTTAATGTTGACCCATTTATAAATTTTATTACTTCTACTGAAGGTAAACATCATTTGCGAACTCGTATTTTACATGCTGACAATGAAATGACAGCCAATCAATCTAACAGAGCAACAACTCTTTATGCTGATTACATGTTTCAAAAAACCATCGTCAATTTAAAAGGAGTAGATTTCATTGCAGGAATAACAGCGAAACATACAGATTCTTATGCAAATATGTATGTTGGTTCTGGAAGCCCAAATAATAGATTGTTTAATTTATCCGCTTATTCACAAATCGAAAAAAAGGTAATGGATGTATTGAATCTCTCTGTAGGAGGACGATTAGAATATTTTGAACTTAATGATTCTATTACTGCATTAAAACCTATTTTTAGAGCTGGAGCAAGTTTAAAAGTATTTCAAGAAACATATTTCAGAGCATCTTATGGTCAAGGATATCGTTTCCCTACAATTACCGAACGATTTATTCGAACAGGTGTAGGAAATTTTGGTGTATTCGCAAATCCTGAGTTAAAACCAGAAAGTAGCTGGAATGGAGAAGTTGGTATAAAACAAGGTTTAAAATTTGGAGGAATCGTTGGATACTTAGATGTTGCTGGATTTTGGCAAGAATATAAAAACACAATTGAATATTTATTTGGATTCTGGGGTACATCATTCACAACATTAAGTGACGGTTTTGGATTTAAATTTCTAAACACTGGACAATCAAGAGTATTGGGAATAGATGCTTCATTTTCTGGTAAAGCACAGTTTAGTGAAAATGCAGAAATGATGTTTATTTTAGGATATAATTATATCATGCCTCAAACATTATCACCTGATTATGTTTATGCTGTTGATACAATGTTAACGAATAAAGAGTATAGCTATAATTCGACATCTTTAGATCCTTCCAGTAAAATATTGAAATATCGTTTTTTACATAATGTTAAAGCGGATGTTGAATTAACTCTCCACAAAAAAATATCTATTGGAGCTAGCGCAAAATATTTTAGTAAAATCATCAATATGGATGGTGTGATTGAAGAATTTGAAGATGCAACCAAAGGACCATTTATCCAATCGATCCGATACATGGATTACTTTAAAGAACATCAAAAAGGAGTCTGGGTATTTGATGCTCGCATATCATACAATATTAATGATCGACATAAAATTGCTTTTATAAGTGCAAACTTATTGAACAAAGCTTATTCATTAAGACCATTAAAAATTGAACAACCTAGAACATTCATGTTACAATATACTTTTAAATTGGATAAAAACAGTTAACTTGTAACCTCTATTTAAGGTGTTACCCACAGTAAAAGAGAAATTACATGTTACTACATATAGATCATTTAATTGCGATAGTTCTCATTCTAATTATGTTTGGCATTGGAGTATCGCTTACTATTTATGAGGTTAGAGAAGTTTTTTACAAGCCAAAAGCTTTACTCATTTCTCTAACCTCACAAATGATTTTGTTACCATTTCTTGCTTTTACGATATGTTGGGTGTTTAACGACATGCCACTTTACATAAAACTTGGGTTAATCATCTTAGCAGCAAGTCCAGGAGGTACAACCTCAGGTTTTATAACCTATTTGTTTAAGGGAAATACAGCATTATCCATTGTTCTCACAACGATTAACTCGCTTCTTACCTTGATATCGATCCCATTGATTGTAAATCTTGCATTAATTCATTTTTATGGAAAATCCTCCGATTTCAGTTTGCCGATCTTACAAACAATGAAAGAAATATTTGTTTTAACTGCAATTCCCGCATTTGCAGGAATTATGTTACGACATTGGAAAGAAAGAATAGCACTTTTAATTACAAAATATTCTAAGCCAATATCAACAATACTACTTGGAATAGTTTTTACTTTAAAATTTTTAGGAAGTAACGGGGAAGCAGCATTAACTAAAGTAGAAATTTTTGAGATTTTGCCTTATGCTTTATTATTAAATGTTTTGTGTTTTCTATGTGGATTTATTGTCAGTAGATTGTTTCATTTAGGTTATAAAAATCAAATTACTGTAGCTGTAGAATCTGCTGTTCACAATACGACTATTGCATTTCTAGTTTCTGGAACGTTGTTAGGCAAACCAGAGTTTGGTAAAGTTTCTTTGGTATATGCAATGTTTTCCTTCTGGACAGCATTATTATTTTGTTTCGTAATGATTTTCTTAAATAAAAAAGCCAGCAAATAAAATTTACTGGCCTCTCAATTAATTATTTAAAATTCTATTCTGCTAATTTTCCTTTGTGTTTTTTAACTTGTCTTCTCAAGGCTTCTACCGCTAAATCCGTTGCTTCTTCAAATGTTTTACATTGCTTTTTTGCAAATAATTCTTTACCTGGTAATAATATTTTAATTTCAGCTAATTTATTTTCTTTTTCCTGATCTTTATCTACACGAAGAAAAACTTCGCTTGCAATTATATTATCAAAAAACAGTTGTAGCTTATTTACTTTGTCGTTCACGAAAGTTATCAATTTTTGATCTGCTGTGAAATTTACTGAATTGACTTTAATATCCATGGCTAATCTGTTTTACGCCCACGTGGGTGAGCAAATGAATAAATATTATTTAATTGTGCAAACGAATTATGTGTATATACTTGTGTTGCTGCCAAATTTGAATGCCCCAATAATGCTTTAATGGTTTCTATACCGGCTCCATTGTTCAACATATGAGTTGCAAAAGTATGACGAAGAACATGAGGACTACACTTTTGTAATTCTGTTGCTGAACCAAGATAAGTATTAATTTTTCTATAAACAAATTTTGGATATAATTTATTTCCCTTATCTGTTAAAATAAGTGAAATGCTCTGAAAGCCTTGATTTGCACAGTCTTTTCTATAGTTTAAGATTTGCTCATTAAGTTCTTGTGAAATAGGGATTATGCGTTCTTTATTTCTTTTTCCCTTTACCTTAATCTTGTTATCATATAAACTTGCCGTTGTCAGTTCAATTAACTCATTTAAACGAATACCTGTTTGGTAAAACAATTCTACAATCAATGCATCCCTTAAATTTAAGGTCTTAATTATTTCTTGATTACTCAAATCTGATTCATTTGCAAATTGTGGTAATCGTTTTTCAATTTTTGGTCCATTCAAACCTGTTAACGGATTGAATGTAATAAATTCATTCTTTTTAAGAAATTTAAAATATGTTCTTAATGTAGATAGTTTACGATTCACACTTTTATTTGTATAACCTTCAGAAATAAGTGCCACCATCCACCCACGAATAACTTTTGAAGTAACCTCAGACAGTTCCTTTTTTTCGTTGATCCCTAGATAATCAAAAAACTGATTTAAGTCTTTATTGTACGCAACAATGGTATGTTCTGAGAATCTTTTTTCAGATTCAAGATACATTTCAAATTCTATGGAAAATAAAAAAGGAGCCATCACTGACTCCTTTTACGAAACTTTTACAAAAAAGTTATATCTTAAATTTCGATAGACTGCATTTTTTGCTTGTAAACCGCCTTAATTTTTGCTTGACGATTCAATACAGAAGGTTTGATGAATTCTTTACGACTTCTCAATTCTTTAACAACGTTAGTTTTGTCGTATTTTTTCTTATACTTCTTAAGTGCTCTTTCGATGCTTTCTCCTTCTTTTACAGGTACAATCAACATATCTTTAGTAATTTATATTTTCTATTTAATCCAAAAATGGATGACAAAGATATTCTTTTTTTTCAACAATCAATAGTTTATTTCAAAATTTCTCTAGAAATAACTAATTTTTGTATTTCAGAAGTACCTTCACCAATTGTCATCAATCTGGCGTCACGTAAAAACTTCTCAGCCGGATATTCTTTAGTGTAACCATATCCTCCCATAATTTGCATTGCTTCATTACCGTTTTTAACAGCAACTTCAGATGCAAAATATTTTGCATAAGCACCTTGACGTGTTAATGGAAGTTTATTGTTCTTTAAATAAGCTGCTTGAAATGTCAGCAATTCTGCTGCTTCACATTCTGTTGCCATATCTGCTAATTTGAAGCTGATTGCTTGAAAATTTGCAATTGGTTGTCCAAATTGTTCACGTTCTTTAGCATATTTTACAGATGCCTCATAAGCTCCACGTGCCACACCACAACTCAACGCTGCAATTGAAATACGACCACCATCTAAAATCTGCATTGCTTGAATGAATCCCATTCCAACTTCACCAATTACATTTTCCTCAGGTACACGCACATTGTCAAAAATCAACTCTGCAGTTTCTGATGCACGAACACCAAATTTATCTTTGATTTTTACCGCAGAAAATCCTGGTGTTCCTTTTTCAATAATGAAAGCAGTTATTCCACGACTATCTAACAATTCACCTGTTCTAACAAGTACAACAGCTACATCTCCAGAAAGACCATGAGTAATCCAGTTTTTTGCACCATTGATAACCCATTCGTTTCCTTCTTTTTTAGCAGTCGTTTTCATACGCATAGCATCCGAACCTGTATTAGGCTCTGTCAACCCCCAAGCTCCAATAAATTCACCTGAAGCTAATTTTGGTAAATACTTGCGTTTTTGTTCTTCACTACCATGATAATAGATGTGACCAGTACAAAGAGAATTGTGAGCTGCAACACTTAAGCCGAGACCTCCACAAACTTTTCCAAGTTCAATTAAAGTTGTTACATACTCATCATACGAAAATCCACTTCCTCCATATTCTTCAGGAATGTAGATGCCAAGTAAACCTAATTCACCTAGTTTTTTCATAGTTTCAACTGGGAAATGCTCATCTGCATCCCATTGATTTAGAAAAGGTTTTACTTCCTTTTCAGTAAAATCACGCACCATTTGCGTAATCATTTTTTGATTTTCATTTAAACCAAAGTCCATTTTAATTCAGTTTTGGGGTACTTAACTGTGTTTATATTCGATTAATAGCTCGCTAATGTAGTGATTTTATCTGAAAAATTTTCCAATTTAGATTTTCCGTCTAAGAAATCAAGTCCAACTAAAAAATTAAAACCAGCTACTTCTCCACCACATTTTTTAATTAAATGTGCTGCAGCTTCTGCTGATCCTCCAGTTGCTAATAAATCATCATGAATAAGAACTCTTTGCCCCTCCTTAACAGCATCAACATGCATTTCAATTGTAGAGGTTCCGTATTCCAATTCGTAATCATGACTGATTTTATCATACGGAAGTTTCCCTTTTTTACGTATTAAAACAAAAGGAAGTCCTAATCTGATTGCTAATGGAAATCCAAACAAAAAGCCTCTGCTTTCAATTCCTGCAATAATATCAATATTTTGATCTTTATATAGATCTACCAAATAATCTAAAACTTCTTCAGAAACCTTAGGATCCAACATAATAGGCGTAATATCCTTAAAAAGGATTCCTGGTTTTGGAAAGTCTGGAACGTCACGAATAACGGACTTAATTGTTTGTTCTATCATTTTGATTTTCTATTATCAATTCAAATAAGTAATTTCAAAAGTACTCTAATTTAAAGTTTAGATTTTATATTAAAAAGTCTTTTGAAATTAACGCCGATTTTAAAAGTTGCTCGAAATTAGTATATTTTTGGACTTAAAAATAAAAAACTCTAAATTTGTTATTAAAATAACCTCTACTATGAAACTAATTTTAATTCTTTTCACTTTTGCGTTTTCTACTGTACTAAACAGCTTAAATGCACAGTCAATCATTAACGAAATTTTAAAAGGGAACACTCCCAATCAATTATCTTCTACAACAGATGTTTCAGGATGCGCAAGCCATCAATTAATGATTTATCAAAATCAAAAATCACCTGGATACATGGATTTATCTGATGATTTTATGCTTCAAATTAAAAATATAACTTCTGAAAATCAGGGTTATAGATTTGATGAAAATGATACTATAATTATACCCGTTGTATTTCATATTGTTTATAACAATCCTGAAGAAAATATTCCAGATTCGGTATTAATAAATCAAATTGAACTTTTAAATAAAAGTTTTAGACGTAAAAATGCTGATACAATTAATATGCGTTCTGTTTTTAATAATATTGTGGGCGATGGTAAGATTGAATTTCGTTTAGCTGAATTTACACCTGAAGGAAATCCTACAAATGGAATTACAAGAACTTCTACTTCCGTGGAAAATTTCGGAGGTATTTTACCTTATGGTCCAGGACAAAATCAACAAATAACAAACTGGGTAAATGATAGTTTATTTACAAATTATTATAGGCTTACAAGAGATGATGCTGGAGGAAAAAACGCATGGGATATTAATCGGTATCTGAATATTTGGGTTGGAGATTTAAGAATTAAAGAACCATTATTTAATAATTTTGAAGAGATTGTATATTTCGCACTTGCAACTCCACCTTTTGAAAATTTAATAAACTGGCCTGAATCCATAATTGAATCTTTACTTCCTTTTGAACAAGGAGTGTTAATCCATTATGTAACAATTGGACCAAACAATCCTGCTCACTTCTCAAGTCCTTATAACGTATACAATGGAATAACAACAACTGGAAAAATGTTAGTGCATGAAATAGGACACTATCTAGGACTTAGGCACATTTGGGGGGATGGTGATTGTACTGTTGATGACTTTATTGATGATACACCTAACTGTAATGCACATAGCAATTGGGGTTGTGATCAGTTTAAAAACAGCTGTATAGACAACATAAATGGTGTGGATTTACCCGATATGATTGAAAACTATATGGATTATTCAAGTGGAAGTTGTCAAAATTCGTTTACAAAAGAGCAAATTGTTTTCATGAGAAATATTATTGAGTCATATAGACCGAATTTATTGAATTTAACAACAAATAATCCAAATGATAAGGATCTCATTGTTTATCCCAATCCAACAACTGGGAAAATAACAATTGACTTATTGTCGGAAATGACGAACGTTATTCTCAACGTTAGAAACATTCAAGGTCAATTGGTTGATTTTAATCAAATCAACAATGGAAAAACGATCGATGTTAATATAAATCAACCAAATGGTATCTATTTCATCGAAATTCATTCTGAAAAAGGAAAATCAATTGTTAAGGTTGTAAAAAACTGATTTAAAAAACCTTAACGATCTTTTGTTAATCAAGAAAGGCTGTCAAATAGACAGCCTTTCTTAATATAATTAATATCAATTATATCTTATTTTTTTAAGAACTTAACTGTATTTGTTTTTCCAGATTGATCTTTTACAGTTAAAAAATAGGTTCCTGTACCAATTGACTGAGGAAACAATAATGTAGAATGTTGATTTGAAAGAACTCCATTTTCAACAATTTTACCTGTTAAATCCATGATTTCAAATTCAATGACATTTCCAATAATACTTTCCTCCCAAATTATATTGATAAAATCATCTGCAGGAACTGGGAAAACTTGCAAATAGGAAATCTCCTCATTGTCAACACCTAGAAAAGCAGATCCAAAACTTACATTTGAACAATATTCGTTTGACTCACATGCCTCTGGCTCATTATCATCCCCATAAGAAACACAATATGTGTATGTTTTTTTCTCTTGAGATGGATATGTATGAGAAAAAGTATGATTGTGGCTCATGTCGTACTGAATCAATGAAAAATCCATTGGATTTGCAATGTATTCCCAAACATCATGAACAAATGTTACGATTGGGCTTGAAGCTCCTGAACCAGAAACATTAACAGATAAAGTATAGTTATTTATACTTGGTGTTACATTCATTGGACAGATTGAACTAACATTTGGAATTGGTTGAACAGTATACGACTTACAAACTTGTTCATGACATCCTGAATTTGCTACTGTAATGTAATCAACACAAATGTTATATGTTCCGCTAGTTGCATAAGTGTGAATATATTGATCTGTGAATCCTACTTGTGTAAATTGTCCGTCACCCCAATCAACATTAACGCTATATGTATATGCAGCTGAAGTTCCTGTTAAATCAATTTGAACTGCAGTTGTAGAGCCAGAGCCGTAAGATTGAGTTGAGAAATTAATTCCACACTGACCAAACAGTGATAAGTTTAAAAGCGATGTACAACACATCATTAAAATTGTTTTTTTAAGTACATTTTTTTTCATACAAATAATTTTTAGTAACTAATTTTTATCGTGAGAACAAATCATTCTCATGTAGCAAAATTATTATACCACTGTTTTTATTTGATGAATCAATGTTGCAACTCTATTAACTATTGTTTCAAAACAACATGATTTTAAGTTTGTTAAACAAAAAAAGCTGCTTCATTAATATGAAGCAGCTTTTAACTATTAAATTATAAAATCTTAATAACGGTAATGTTCCGCTTTGTAAGGTCCTTCAACATTCACACCAATGTATTGTGCTTGGTCGTTTGATAAAGTTTCTAATTCAACACCAATTTTTGCCAAATGTAATTTAGCTACTTTTTCATCTAAATGTTTTGGTAACATGTAAACATCGTTTCCGTATGCAGAAGCGTTTGTCCAAAGTTCCAATTGAGCTAAAGTTTGGTTTGTAAATGAATTTGACATTACAAAAGATGGGTGTCCTGTAGCACATCCTAAATTAACAAGACGTCCTTCAGCCAAAATGATAATGTCTTTTCCGTTTACATTATAGATATCAACTTGAGGTTTAACTTCAACTTTTGTTGTACCATAAGTTTTGTTTAACCAAGCCATGTCAATTTCATTGTCAAAATGCCCGATGTTACAAACGATCGTTTTATCTTTCATTTTTTCAAAATGACGACCAACAACGATGTCTTTGTTTCCTGTTGTAGTAACAACTATATCAACATTGTGAACAACTGAATCTAATTTTTTAACTTCAAAACCGTCCATAGCTGCTTGAAGTGCACAGATTGGATCAATTTCAGTTACGATAACACGAGCTCCAGCACCTTTTAATGAGGCAGCAGAACCTTTACCAACGTCTCCATATCCACAAACTACAGCTACTTTTCCAGCTAACATAACATCTGTTGCTCTACGAATTGAATCAACTAATGATTCTTTACATCCGTATTTGTTATCAAATTTAGATTTAGTAACAGAGTCATTTACGTTAATTGCTGGCATAACTAAAGTACCATTTTTAACTCTTTCGTATAAACGGTGAACACCTGTAGTTGTTTCTTCAGATAAACCTTTAATGTCTTTTGTTAATTCAGGAAAACGGTCGAAAACCATGTTTGTTAAATCACCACCATCATCCAAAATCATATTCAATGGTTTCCCATCTTCAAATGCAAACAATGTTTGTTCGATACACCAATCAAATTCTTGCTCATTCATTCCTTTCCAAGCATAAACAGGAATTCCAGCAGCAGCAATAGCAGCAGCAGCATGATCTTGTGTTGAAAAAATGTTACAAGAAGACCAAGTAACTTCAGCACCTAACTCAACTAATGTTTCTATTAGTACAGCTGTTTGAATTGTCATGTGTAAACACCCTGCAATTCTTGCACCAGCCAATGGTTTAGAAGCTCCATATTCAGCTCTTAAAGACATTAAACCTGGCATTTCTGCTTCAGCCAATTTTATTTCTTTTCTTCCCCACTCAGCCAAGCTAAAGTCTTTTACTTTATAAGCCAATTTTTCTGTTGTATTGTTCATATATATAACTTAAATTCAAATTTTTCACTGCAAAGTTACAAAGTTAGGTTGGGATAAAAAAATTGTTTTTTGTTAACTTACAATTTAATTAAATCTTGATGTAATTCAACCATCGATTGATAGTGATAATCTGCTATAATTAACTTTGGTTCAAGATTATGTGTAACCTCTGGAATACAAATCACAGTCATTTTAGCTGCTTTTCCTGCAATAATTCCATTCAAAGAATCTTCAATAACTAAGCATTTTGTTGGAAGAACCCCTAAGTTTTCTGCTACTGTTAAATAAACTGCTGGGTGAGGTTTTCCATATTGTTCATGTTCAGCTGAATGTACGAAATGGAATGCATCCTCAATTTTAAGTGTTCTCAAAACTGCTGCAACTAAAACTGTATAAGAAGAAGTCGCCAGTCCTATTTTAACTCCCAATTTTTTAAGAACTTGAAGCGTATCTACAACTCCTGGTAAAGGTTTTCCATTTTCTTCAATTAATGATACCATTCTTTGAATGATACGATTTTCAACTTCTTTTTCAGAAACACCATTCCAACCTATGTGATTAAACCAATAAGTTATTACCTCATCAATTCTCAGTCCAACTGTTTTTTGAAAGTCATTTTTTGTTAGATTACAACCTATTTCGTTGAATGTTTGTTCCATTGCTATTTTCCATAATGGTTCAGAGTCTATTAATACTCCATCCATATCAAAAATTACGGCTTCATACTTTTGAAAATCTATCATTTACTTTGTCTTTTAACACAAAATTACATATCTAAACCATTCTAACAAACATATGACAATATTGTTATATAGTGACTACACAGATAATAACTTAAAAAAATAAATGAATTTTAACATTTCATTAAGTTTGTTTGGCACTATTTTTATTCCTGCTAATTTGAACATAAAAAAATAACGTCATGAAAACAATTATTACCATTGCAGCAGTACTTTTCGTACAATTAATTGGATACACATCTGAATTATTCATTCGTGTAAACACAGTAGGAAGTTATTTCGTGTCAATTAGTGATCAAACTCATTACAATGGAAACAATATATTTAAATTCTCAAATCTTCCAGATGGTGTTTTAACCCTTCAAGTTGTTAATAGATTAAACAACACTATTCTATACAATGGAACTATTTCTTTAAGAAATAATGAGCGAACAATTGCACAAATTGATGCTTTTGGTCAATTAACTGTTCTTCAAAAAATTCAAATTCAAGAAGTTAATTGGTACACTGTAATTTCTAATGAAAATGTTTACAGCGATCCAAATTTTGGAAATACACCAGGCAATCAACCATATCCTTCAAATGGTCAGTTTTTAAATGTTGTAAACACAACAAACTTTAATAAATTCATTACAACCTTAAAAAATGAATCGATGGATAACAATCGACTTAAAATGGCTAAAGTTTTTGCGTCAAACAATGCTCTTACTTCTGATCAAGTTGCTAAAATTTGTAAAGAACTCTCATTTGACAACAATCGTTTAGAATTCGCAAAACATGCCTATTCAAATTGTTATGACAAAAGCAATTATTACTTATTACGAGATAGTTTCGGTTTTTCTTCAAATTATAATAGTCTTTTGGACTATATCGGAAATTAATAATCCTTACCTAAAAAAGAAGCTGCCCAATAAAGGCAGCTTCTAAACATAAAATATATTAGTTTTTTATTTCATAGATTGAATGTAATCCCACTTTTCTTGAGTAGAAGTTTTTGTTTTAATTTCTTTGTTTAAGGTTTTTAAACGACTTTTATCCTTTCTAATCACATCATTCATAAGTATGTAATCTTTTTCTAAAAGTTCAACCATAGAAATAAACTTATCTGCATTATCAGCAGAATTGAATTGTTGAGTTTCTTGTACCCTTGAATCCCAAACTTCTTGAAATGCATTAGCTAATGCACCATACATTGGAGTAGCAACAACTGGCGCAAGAGTTTCGTTGATTTTTTCGATGACATCACGTTTAAATCTATACTGTAAGTTGTCAACTGATCTTTGTGCACTTGCAAATTGATTTGCTTTTGCTTGCTCATTATAAGCATTTATCTGAGCAGGATTGTAGATTGTATTAATTTCAATTAATCCCAAAAGCTCACCTTCAGAATATTTGTTTCTAAATTGGAATTTGTCATTTTCATCAAAATAACCTTCTTCACCAACGATGTAATTTCCATAAACAGCAACTTGACGAACAATTGGTTTTGGACCTTCATATTCAATTATATCTTTCGCTAATACTCTAAAATCTGTTTCTTTAAATTTTTTATTATCATACGCATAAATTGGAACGATACCTTTTCCTCCATATTTTTTTGTATTCAAAACAGATTCAAATTCATGAATATATTTATATGTAATCGATTTGTCTCGAATGTAACCAATTGTAACTACATCATATTTATATGCTTTTCTGAATGCAGCAATATCTAAATCTAAAACAATGTTTTGTTCAACTGTTCCTGTTGGACTGATTTTTATATCTACTTTATCACCTGTTTTTAACAACGTTTTGGTTCCATCAGCAACATTTACTTTTGAGAATTTAAATTGCGCATTTGCAACCTGGGAAAATAAAACAATAGCTCCGGCCATTGCTAAATTAAGTAAGCTTGTTTTGTTCATTTTTAAATTAATAAAATTTTACTTTTTAATACTTCATTTCAAGTAATAGAAGCAAGTTATTCTAGTTTATTTTGTTATTACAACTTTGTAATTATTTTGATTGATACTTACAATATATACTCCATTTGGATATTCATTCAAATCAATTTTTTCTTCCTTTTCAAATTGAATTGACTTATAAACCAATTGTCCAAGAGGGGAATAAATTTCAACTGCTCTATCTTTCAAATTTTGAGAAATCGAAACAGTAAATAATCCGTTATTTGGATCTTTTTCATGGGTTTGCCTCCAAAATATATCAA
>DAIOWV010000045.1:0-18256 GCA_036758285.1 Taishania sp.
ACAAAAAACTATTAAATTGGTACAACGGTAAAGTTTGTATGCTTGTTCTGTTTGCATACCATCTTTACCGTTGTACCAATTTAATAGTTTTTTGTCAATTTCTTGTGCTGAACTGTATGTATTAACTCCTAAAAATGATAAAAGAATACTAATTTTTATGATAGATTTTTTCATGATGTTTTATATGTTTTTTCAAAGATGCAAAAAAATGAATAAAAAAAGAGCAACTTTATAAGTCACTCTTTAATATTAATTTGTTATTTATTTTTTACTTTTAGTTAATGCTTCATCCCATTTAAAATCAAGATTGTAACTTGGTAAATCAGAAGCGGTACCTTCACTGAATACATTATTAAAATTAATGCTCATTACTACTTTCTGCATGTCAGTTACTTTACCTCCAGGCATTCTATCCCAATTTGCACTAAAACTTCCACTTTCTCCAGGAAATAAAATGAAAGTATCTGATTTTTTTGCATTTGCATAAGTATTACCATCTGGCATTAATACAGATATTTTTGAAGGATTTACGAAACCAATTTTTTGTCCTGTATATTGAACATTGTATTTTGATGTTGTTTCATTTGTCTCTTTACTGAAGTTTTTTAAGTTGATTTTAAAATCGTTTGCATTAAAATCATTTGAACTTGGAGGTAAATTAAATGCTTCAATTCCTTTGATCTCATTGATATCTGTTATTTTTTGAAGACCATTGAGTTCAAAAGAAAACTCTCTTACTTTATTGTATCCTTTTCCTAAAGCTAATATTGTTTTACTTCTTTTTTTGTATGGTTCAATAATGAAAAACTTATCTCTAGGAACCACTTTTTCACCATTAACAGTAAAAATACATCTTGAAGCATCTAACAATAAATACTCGTTTGATTTATTATCAATTTCAAGTTTGAATTTAATCTCTGATGCTAATCCTACAATGTTTGAAATTTCGATAGTGAAATTATCTCCACTTATTGATTGATTTGGATAATAAATTTTGTCTTGAGCAAATATATTAAGAACAAATGTGCTTAAGAATAAAGTTAAAAGTTTGATTTTTAGGTTTGTGTTCATTTTTTTTATATTAATTTAATTAAGATTTTCATTACTTATTTTCTAAATCTAAAATTATGCCAAACTGGTTTCAGTTTACCATTATTAAATGTAATTATTTTCGTTTGTTAACTAAAACAACTGATATTAATATGATTAGGACGCCTACCCATTGCCAGTTAGATATTCTTTCTCCCAAAATAATATAAGCTGAAAGAATTGAGACTGGAATTTCTACAGCAGCAATAATAGCTCCCATTCCGATGCCAACAAGTGGAATTCCTTTCGTAAATAATAAAGGAGGTATGATGGTTCCAAATAAAGCTAATAAAGCACCCCAAAGTATTACATCAGTTGAAACAAAATAGGTAATGATGTCAATATTCCAGTAACAAATAGTAAAAATGAAACCTCCAAGAATTAAATATTGACTTCGAATATAATTGCTACTCCCAGTTTCAATATTACTTGATGCAAATAAAGATATTGTATAAGATGTTGCAGCAAGCATTCCCAATGCAACCCCTCTCCAATCAAGTTTTGTTTCCTGAAAAAGGATGTTTGTCGCTAAAATTGTTCCTGCAAAAATTGTTAGTGTTCCAATGATTTTTAATGCATTTGGAAATTTTTTCTTAAGAATTGATTCCAATACTACACTCATCCAAATTGATTGCATCAACATAATAATTCCCATTGAAACTGGAATATACTTTAATGATAAGTAGTAAAAGATACTTGTCATTCCAAAGGTTGTTCCAAACAACATCAATTTTAATTTGGAATTAGTTTTTAAAGGAGTAGTTTCTGGTTTTTTCTTTTTCTGTATTTGAGCATAAGTCACTAAAAATATAATACCAACAACAAATTGCATAAAAGTTAGTACGCTCGTGTGTGTGCCTAAATTATTAGCATATTTGACAATGGTTGCCAAGATACCATAACTCATTGCACCAAAAAACACAAAAAGAGCACCTTTTAGTTGTTCATTAAATTTTGTAGATTCCATTTTTTTAATTGATTTAGATTAGATTTTTTCGACTAGTAATCGTTCACAAACAGTATTACTTAACGTTTCTGATGGATGATTATCATATTGAACAACCATCGTTTTGTCAAAATGTTCAATAGATATTATTTTAATTTTTAGACCTAATTTCAAGTCCCTGCTGTTTAAAAAGGTTAAAAATTCACTTGAGCTATTTATTACAGCACCTAATTTTAGGTAATCGTCAACTTCACAATCACTTAGTTTTGAATACTCTTTTAGATCAATTTTCCCTTCTTTATCTGGAATAGGAGAACCATGTGGATCAAATTTTGGAAAGCCAAGTAATTCGTCCATTTTTTCAAAAAACATAGGTGATTTGATATGTTCAATTTGTTCAGCTATATCATGTACTTGTTCCCATCCAAACCCCATTTTTTCAACTAAAAACATTTCAGTAAGACGATGTTTTCTGATGATATCAGCAGCTTGTTTTTCTCCTTCTGGAGTTAATTTTAATGGTTTGTAACTTTCATAATTAACCAAATTTTTTGAAGCAAGTTTTTTCATCATGCTGGTTACCGTTGGCATTTTTATATTCAAATGTCTTGATAACTCATTGACGTTCACAACTCCTTTTTCATTGGAAAGATTGTAAAGTGCCTTTAAATAATTTTCTTCTGCTAATGAATTCACATGCCTAAATTAGCTAATGAGTATGGATAAGTGAAATTTTTTTGAAAAAATATTTGTTAGATTAATCTAACTTTTTAATTTTGTCAAAAAAACAATAAAATTAGTCATGAAGTATTTCGTTTTAAAAATTCAATTTTCAGTCATTTTCCTAATATTTTCAAATTCTTTATTTTCTCAGTCAAATATTCATGGAAATATTGTTCATGGAAATGAAGGAGTGCCATTGGCAATAGTTATTGTAAAAGATACCGAATTTAAAACACAAGCTGATTCGGATGGAAATTATTTACTAAATAATCTCCCTTTTGGTCAGTATGAAATTCAAATCTTAGCAACTGGTTATGAGAAATTAATTAAAAAGGTAACCGTTTATAACAATCAATCGATACACTTGAATTTTGAACTAATTCCATTTCAAAAAAACATCGATGAGGTTGTTATTTCAGGAACAATGAAAGAAGTGTCAAAACTGAATAGTCCAGTACCTGTAGAAGTATATTCTGATAAATTTTTTAAAGCTAATCCCAATCCATCGATTTTTGAAGCATTACAGCAGATTAATGGAGTTAGACCTCAGGTAAATTGTAATGTTTGTAATACAGGGGATGTACATATCAATGGCTTAGAAGGTCCATATACGATGATTTTAATAGATGGAATGCCAATTGTTAGTGGATTATCGACTGTATATGGATTAAGTGGGATTCCCCAAGCATTAATTGAAAGGGTAGAAGTGGTTAAAGGTCCAGCATCAACTTTATATGGTAGTGAAGCGGTTGGTGGATTAATAAATATTATTACAAAAAATCCAACGAAAGCTCCAATTGTTTCACTTGATGTTTTTGGAACTAGTTGGGGGGAAATAAATGCGGATGTAGCTGGGAAATTTAGAGTTGGGGAAAAATCAAAAGCCTTATTGGGAGTTAATTATTTTAATAATTCCAATAAAATTGATAATAATAATGATGGCTTTACAGATGTAACACAACAAGATCGAATTTCGATTTTTAATAAATGGAATTTTGAAAGGAAACATCAACGCATATTTTCTATAGCTGGACGTTATGTTTATGAAGACCGATGGGGGGGAGATATGAATTGGAATCGAAGTTTTCGTGGAGGTGATAGTATTTATGGCGAAAGTATATATACAAATAGATGGGAGTTATTTGGAACATATCAATTGCCTTTAAAAGAAAAAATTTTATTTCAATTCAGTGCAAATGGACATAATCAAAATAGTGTATATGGAGATACTAAATATTTAGCAGATCAAAAAATTGGATTTGGACAACTAACATGGTACAAAACACTTTATCGACATGATTTATTAGTTGGTGCGACTTACCGCTATACCTATTATGATGATAATACTCCTGCAACCATGACTTTTGACACTATTTTGGGAGGAGGAAATATGCCAAATCAAATACATTTACCAGGATTTTTTATTCAAGATGAAATAACACTTAACGAGAATAATAAACTATTAGTAGGACTGCGTTATGACTACAATTCAATTCATGGGAGTATACTTACACCTCGATTGAACTATAAATGGAATTCTAAAAATCTAAAAAACATATTGAGAATAAGTGCAGGAAATGGTTATCGAGTTGCACATATTTTCACAGAAGATCATGCTGCTTTAACTGGTGCGAGAGAGGTTGTATTTCAATCAGAACTTAACCCTGAGACTTCATGGAATGGAAACATTAATTTTGTTAAATACATTTATTCTCGATCAAATAATTCAATAAATTTTGATGGTACACTCTTCTATACCTATTTTACAAATAAAATTATTCCTGATTATGAAACGGATGTAAATAAAATTATTTACGATAATTTAACTGGATATGCGATTTCAAAAGGAATTTCTTTAAATGTTGACTTCTCTTTAAATTTTGGATTGACAGGTAGAGTCGGAGGAACCTTTATGGATGTTTATAATGTTGAGAACAATATAAAAGAACGACAACTGTTTTCAGAACGTTTTACTGGAGTTTGGAATATTGCGTATAAATTTAAAAACATAGGATTATCGGTAGATTACACAGGAAATGTTTATAGTCCAATGAGATTGCCACTTTTGGGAACTCTGGATCCTCGTGATGAATATTCACCTTGGTGGAGCATCCAAAATATTCAAATTACGAAAGCATTAAATAATGGAATTGAGATATATGGAGGGGTCAAAAACTTACTTAATTGGACACCTTCCAAAGGACTCCCATTTTTAATGGCTCGAACAAACGATCCTTTTGATAAAAACGTACAGTTTGATGCACAAGGTCAGGCTGTTTCTACTGCAGATAATCCATATGCATTGACTTTTGATCCAACTTATGTTTATGCACCAAATCAAGGAATAAGAGGATTTTTAGGTGTTCGATGGGTTTTTAAATAATTTATTTTAAAAAAGTTTGCTTTCCGATTTGTTTTCATTTCAAAAGAGTTTAAATTTACATTACAATTAATTGATAATTAAAATGAAACAATACCTTAATTCAATCATATTTGCTGTTGCAGCTATTGCTGTTGCAGCAATTTTAGGAAGTTCTTATTCTTCTAAATTTAAACAAAATCAAACAATAGGGGTGACAGGATTAGGAGAGGAAAATTTCACTTCTGATTTGATTGTTTGGCAAGCAAGCTTTTCAAAGAAAGGAACAGATTTGAAAGGTATTTCAATTGCTTTAAATGAAGACCGTTTAAAAATAAAAAGGTATTTAACATCTAAAGGAATAAGCGAAAAAGACATTGTTTTCTCATCAGTAAACATCTCGAAAGAATATTCAAATACCTATGATATAAATGGGAATTATCAGTCATCTGTATTTACAGGTTATCTATTGTCTCAGACTCTTCGAATTGAATCGAAAGAAGTTGATAAAATAGAAACGATTTCTCGTGAAGTTACTGAGCTAATTGACCAAAATATTGAATTAACTTCAATGGATCCAGATTATTACTATACTAAATTGGCTGAGTTAAAATTAAAAATGATCGAAAATGCAACTAAAGATGCAAAAGAAAGAGCCGATAAAATCGCTTCAAATGCAGGAAGTTCTTTAGGTGATTTAAAGAATGCTTCAATGGGTGTTATTCAAATCACAGCACAAAATTCAGCAGAAGATTATAGCTGGGGAGGATCTTTGAATACAAGTTCAAAATTGAAAACAGCTTCAATTACAATTCGATTGGAATATGCGATCGATTAATTGACATTAATTATTCTTTTAAAGTTTTTTGAATATCAAAGAAAACCTTATCTATCGTTTCATATAGATTGTTAGGTTGTGGACCTAAAGCTGGAGCTTGTACGATGTATGAATATGGATCGATTAGAACATACATCGGAAAGGTCGCAACTTTATAATTTTCCCAAATTGAAGTGTAATTATCAGGTACAATTGCTACATCCCAGTATAATTCTTTTAGAATACTACGAGATTCATCTGTAACCCGTGATTCTTTACAAATCGTTAAGAATGTAATGTCCTTTTCGTATTTTCGAAATAAATTTTTAAGAATTGGAACTTCAATTTTTGATTTTTCAGATAAAGGATCAAAGTAATGTATGTATAAAAATTTTCCTTTGTAGTCAGAAAGACTCTTTCTTTCATCGCCTACTTTAACTACAAAGTCAGGTGCTTTTCCACCATTTGAGGCTTCAGTTAAACGACTAATCATGTTTTTAGCTATAATTTTATTAGCACTGAATAAAGCATGATTTTTAACACTATCTAATACTTCTATGATATTTGTTTGAGGATAATCAGGAGAATAATACAATTCAGAAAGCATTTGAATCATTGCTAATTCTCTTACTCTTGTATTGATTAAAGTGTATTCTTTTCCTAAAGCATTCATTATTACTGTGGGACTACTTTTAAGTAAACCTAGATACACACGATTATTCGTTTCCATCGCAATGGTAGGCATCAAACCTTTATAAAAGTTTTTAAAATACTCCATATATGCATCATTCTTATAGAGTACATGTTGATATTTTAGATAGAAATCATGTTTTTCAAAACGATTACGGTTTGCTGCTTGTTGAATATTATCTGAATTTGCAATCGTGAATCGTACGTAGTCAAATATAAATTCACCAGTATCTTTGATATAATATTTTTGAGCAGCTTCTTTAAAATCATCCATGCTTTTATTGAATGCAACAGGATTTTTTAGATGGTCTTTATAATTTAAAGCCATGTAGTTGTCCATCCACTTATTAAAAGCTAATATTCTGTAGTTGATATCTGTACTGTCAAGCCCAAGAAATGTCACTTCAACTTGATTTCCCGCAGGACGATATGGTTCATACTTATCTTTTAGAGGAAAATAAATTGTATAATTCCCATTTGGTTGAATGTACAAAAACGATTTATTGTTCCCAATTTTCAAAATTACTTTTTGAACATCGTTTGTCGAAAAATTCATGATAAATGAAGAATCAGACTGCACAGTCGCTGATGCAATTGTGGATTCCTTCATACTGAAATAATCTTCAATTTCACTTAATTGAACAGTTTGACCGATATATCCAGGAGCATAACCTTCAATTGTTACAATTGATGAAGATTGGCCAAAGACAATCGTTCCAATCATTAAAATGACTAACAGAGAAAAAAATTGTTTCATTTCTACATTTTTTTGATTTCAAAAGCAGAAATCATACCAACTATTAAACGAGTAAATGAGAATTTGTTACAAATTGTTCAATTGAGCCCCCATTTTTATAGATTTCACGAATGATGGTTGAGCTAATTGCCGAAAATTCCGGATCGGTTAAGAAAATAACTGTTTCAATATCAGAGATTAATTTATTCATGTGAGCAATTGATCGCTCATATTCATAGTCTTTAGAATCTCTTAACCCTCTAATTATAAACTGACAATCGACTTCTTTACAAAAATCAACTGTCAGTGTATAATAAGTTTGAACTTTAATATTTGGTAAATCTTGAAATAGGGAACGAATATGTTCAAGTCGCTTATCGGTATCAAATAAATACGTTTTAGCACTGTTTACACCTATTCCTATGATAATTTCATCAAAGAGGTTAGCAGCCTTTTTAATAACTACTTCATGTCCTTTGGTAAATGGATCAAACGACCCTGGAAACAATCCTCTTTTCATTTAAATTACTTAATATATTTAACTAAATCAACTAAACGATTTGAATAGCCAGCTTCGTTATCGTACCAACCAACGATTTTAATCATTTTTCCAACAACACTAGTCAATTCAGCATCAAAAATACAGCTACTTGGATTTCCAATAATATCACGAGAAACAATTGGATCTTCTGTGTATTCTAAAATACCTTTTAACTCACCTTCAGCAGCGTTTTTCATTGCCTGATTAATTTGCTCAACTGTTACTTCGTTTTTTACAACTATTGTAATATCAGAAAGAGATCCATTTGATACAGGAACACGAAATGCTCCACCTCCAATTTTCCCTTCATACTCTGGAAATATTTTCGTAATTGCCTTTGCTGCTCCAGTTGATGTTGGGACAATTGATTCAGCTGCAGCTCTTGCTCTTCTATAATCTTCATGTGGTGCATCATGTAAACGTTGATCAGAAGTATAACTGTGAACTGTAGTTATGTATGCATTTTCAATTTCACAAATTGACTTCATTACTTTAAATAAGGGAGCAACATTGTTTGTTGTACAAGAAGCATTTGAAACAACTGTATCAGTGTCATCGAAAATAGTTTCATTAACACCCAAAACAATTGTTTTTATATCAGAACTTCCTGCAGGAGCTGAAATAATAACTCGTTTTGCACCAGCTTTTATGTGTTGCTCAGCTTGTTCTCTTTTTCTAAAGAAACCAGTCGATTCAACTACAGTTTCAACACCATATTCTTTCCAAGGAATTAGTTCAGGATTTCTCTCTTTAGAGAAATGAATTATTTTACCATTCTCAAATACAAGTGAATTACCTTCAATTTTAAAATTAAAAGGGTTTATCCCGTGTATGCTATCATATTTAAAAAGATGAGCTAACATTTCTATATCCGCTAAGTCATTTACTAAGCCAATTTGGATATCATTTTGAGAAAGTGCCATTCTTACAAAGTAACGACCAATTCTACCAAAACCATTAACACCTATTATTTTCATATTTATATCTTTTATACACAAATGTAATGAAAAATAAAAAGAGGCCTCCAAATTTGAAGACCTCTTTTAATATATATATTGTTTTATTTTATTTAACTACTTGGATGAAGCCTTGTTTTTCTATTTCATCTCCGCCAAAAGCAGTTGCTTTAATTGTGAAGAAATAAACACCATCTTCAACAAAACTTCCACTTTTGTCTTTTCCATCCCATTTTGCGTTTACATCTGTATATTCGTGAACGATATTACCCCATCTGTAAACGCAAAATGGGATGGAAAAGACAAAAGTGGAATTACACAGTTAAACTTTTCAATACCGTCACCATTTACATACCATTGATTGTTTCCAGCTTGTGAAGACAAGGAAATGACATTCGGAGTTTCAATATCACATAAATAAAAATCGATGAAAGCAGAATCTGAATGACTATGACATTGATTTGACACAGTTACTGTGTACATTCCAGGAGATGTTACTGTAATTGAAGGGTTTGTACTTCCTGTATTCCAAAGAAAATCAACAGTATATTCAGTAGACTGCCAGGCAGTTAAAATATGTTCCACTCCGATACATACTTTTTCATCATTAATTTCAGTCCAAACATATGGAGGGAATTCAATTTTTGTAGAAGTTGTATCATTACAAACATCATCAACAAAATATACAGTATAAATTCCAGGGTTTGGTACCGATAAAATTGGATTCATAATTGTGTTACTACTTATGAATACTGAATCGTCTTGAAGGTTATTTGTTTTATCTTCGATTGCAAACCAATGTCCATTGTTGGCTGAAGAAACATAAAGTCCATTTGTATTAAGGTTACATGCTACTGATGGTGCAGTGATTACAGGCTCTCCACTTACTAATATCATTGATGAAACAGTATTATTACATACAGCATCTGTAAAGCTAATAATATAGCTACCACTTGACGAGAATGTCATTGTTGGAGTTAAAGCTGTTGCTGATGGAGAAAAAGTAATAGGTACACCTCCTACAAAATATGACCAAGTACCATTGTTTCCATAGACGTTCATGTCATTAGCATCCACTTGATAGGTTAAACCACATATCATTGTGTCCGAAAAAATTGATGGAGTTGTAGGTTTTATAATAGTTGTGAATACAGTATCTTGACAAGTAGCATATCTTATTATATGTGTTCCAGGTGTTGAAACTGTTATTGAAGGATTATTTGCTGTTGGGTTTGAAAAAGAAACTGCAGTTGAAGTTGACGACCATGTTCCTCCATTGAAAGATACAGTTCCTAATACTTGTAGACTGTTACCACAAATTAAAGTGTCATCAAAAATGTGAGGTGTAACATCAATTACTAAAGAGTCAATACTACTCGAACAACTAGTGCCCGCGAAGCTAACAGTAGTTTCTAAGTAATAGGTAGTAACACCATCTGGAATAGGAGTAATGTTTTGAATTAAACTTGTTGTTGGATTTGTAAATGTGACAGAAGGGTTTGAAGCTGTCCAATTATAAACTGCATTTGCATTAAGAATGATTGGTGTACTTGTCTGACCCACTTGGAAAATAGAAGCAGTTGCTGAACTACAAGATCCATCATTAATTGCAGAGTTCATAGCTCCAGAATTGTATGTAATATTTGGGGAAGAACCACATCTTGTTTCTAAATTGCTAAATGTTATAGAAGCATTAGTTAATGCACCAAAATCTCCAGCAATACAGTCATATATTTGAACTGCCCAGTCCGTTTGAGCTGCATTACAACCAATGAGTGAACCCCAATTTATTGGTGTGTTACTAGGTCCATAAGAACTATAAGTTCCTGATAGTGTAAAAGGAGCTCCGGCACAAACATTTAAATTAGCTGCTGGTGAAGTAGTGAAACATAAGTTATTAACATTGTCTCCCGAATTACATATTGTCCCTTGTCCAATTGCTCCTGGATTTGGCGATAATAAAATTGTTGGACTACCACAAGAAGCAGGACCTCTAAGATAAAAAGCCAAATCAGACACCCAAGTGTGAGTTGCACTAAAACATACTGTTATCTGAGTTTGAGCAGTAATTAATGATTCAGGAGATGGCGGGTTGTAGTACGTAAATGAGGTTGAGGCATTTGCAACACCTGTTAGATTTAATTGATTGCATCCAGTATTTGATTGACTAATAGAAGTCTCAGAAGATAAATTCCAAACCCAGGCTACATAACATTCGATAAGTACTCCTGAATTATCAAGAATTTCTACTCGATATCCGTCAGAAGGTAAATTATTTAAAACAGAAGTAGATCCAGTTGATGTTGATAAGAAACTCCATGAAGTTGTTGCATCATCTAAAAAATACCAGTTGAATGTAAAAGGACCATTCGTTGTTACACTTGGTGTCACCGTTAAACTTCCTTGATGATCTAAAAAATTATCAGTACACCAAATGTAAATTTGATCATTTGCAGTTCCATTTGTATATGCAGTTGTTTGGGATGTAGAATTCCCATTTGCTGTAATTTGAGCAAAGCTAGCTAAAGTATAAAAACTAGTAATTAATAATAAAATTATTCTTTTCATCCTTTATTTTCTTGGAGTTAATACTAATATTCGTGCTTTCAATTCTTCTACTTGAGATTTGTATCTCTCAGCTCCTTTTGTATCTCCAAGATCCAATAATACTTCTATTTTAGATTCTATTATTGAAAGATTGTATTTACAATCCTCTAAATTCCAATCTTGAATACTGTTATTCGTATCAGTTTTAGTTGTGATTACTGTTACAGGCTTCGATTCGTAACCATTGCTTTGATAAACGTTTACTCCATTCGGTTCTGTCTTAATCAAAACGGAAGGAGAAATTTCCTGTGCTACTATTGAACCAACGTTTGCAGTAAAAAAGGAAATAACAATAAACCCTCTAATATTCTTCATATTCTTTAATTATTTTACTTGTAAACACACGCTAAACAAAACGAATTGATAATATTCACTACTTTTTAACCTATTACAAGTAAAATATTGAAGTATTTTGAAGTCCAATATTCACTGATTAATTCAGGTTCAAATTAATAGTATTAAAATATTATTAATTGAATTGTAATAGTATAGTTTATTTTAGTTTTAGACTCCAAAGCTATTAAAATAGTTGCATCTAATTATCAAAAATAATGAATTTTATTTTTAATCTAATACTCGATTAACATTATAAATGTAATAATAGCAAGTGTTTTTTTGCTTTTAAAACTTGTTTTATGCTGATTATTCTAGACTTTAATCTTGTTTTAGTGGTTATTGTTAATTGTGGAAAAAATTATCATTGAAGTTCTAGCATTTATTGTAAATTTATCCTCTCAAAAAATATAATTATGCATATTGCCATTGCTGGAAACATAGGATCGGGTAAAACAACATTAACTAAAATGTTGGCAAAACATTACGGATGGGATACACATTTTGAAGATGTAGAGCAAAATCCTTATCTGAATGACTTTTATGAAGATATGCAACGTTGGTCATTCAATTTGCAAATCTATTATTTGAATTCTCGATTTACACAGATTCAAGAGATTAAACGAACACAATCAGATGTGATTCAAGATCGAACGATTTATGAAGATGCATTTATTTTTGCACCGAATTTACATTCAATGGGGTTGATGACAACTCGTGATTTTGAGAATTATTTTTCATTATTTAATTTGATGGATTCGTTTGTTTCTTCACCAGACTTGTTAATTTATTTACGTGCTAGTGTTCCAACTTTGGTAAATCATATCCAACGTAGAGGTCGTGATTATGAAGAAAGTATTCGCTTGGATTACTTGAAACGCTTGAATGAACGTTATGAAGCTTGGATTTCAACGTATGATAAAGGCAAGTTGTTGATTGTTGATATTGATAATAATAATTTCCCTGAAAATCAAGAAGATTTGGGACGTATTATTAATTCAATTGATGCAGAAATCCACGGTCTTTTTTAGTTAATAAAAGATATATTGAAGAGGAAAGTAGAGACTTAAAAGTGAATGTTTTGTTTATATCTTTCATCTAACATCGCAATAAAATATGATAGTAGTTACAGGAGCAGCGGGATTTATTGGAAGTTGTTTGGTTGGACATTTGAACCAAGCAGGTTATACCAATATTGTGGTTGTAGATGATTTCTCGAAAACCGAAAAAGAACACAATTTAGAAGGAAAGATAATACTTTCTAAGGTTGCAAGAAGTGGATTTAATAAATGGTTTCAAGATTTTGGGGAGGAAGTTGAATTTGTTTTTCATATTGGAGCAAGAACAGATACAACTGAATTTGATAAGTCCATTTTCGATGAGCTGAATGAAAAATTCTCACAAGATGTTTGGAATACATGTGTTGAATTCAATATACCTTTAGTTTATGCCAGTTCTGCAGCAACCTATGGATTAGGTGAATTTGGATATAAAGATGATCACTCATTGATTTCAAAATTAAAACCTTTAAATCCATACGGAGATTCAAAAAATAATTTTGATAATTGGGTTTTGAAACAAGAAAATGAACCTCCTTTTTGGGCTGGTTTGAAGTTTTTCAACGTTTATGGTCCAAATGAGTATCATAAAGGTAGGATGGCAAGTGTTATTTTCCATGCATTTAACCAAATTAGTACATCTGGATCGATGAAATTATTTCGTTCTCACAATCCTGATTACTCTGATGGTGGACAATTACGTGATTTTATCTATGTCAAAGATTTGATTAATGTTTGTTTGTTTTTAATGGAAAACAAACCAGAAAATGGGATCTATAATTTAGGGTCAGGAAAAGCGAGAACGTTTTTAGATTTGGCTAAGAATACGTTTAAAGCAATGGATAAAGAGGAGAATATTTCATTTATTGATACTCCGGTAGATATAAGAGATAAGTACCAATATTTCACAGAAGCTGATATGTCTAAATTAATTGGGCAGGGGTATGTTACTCCTTTTCATACGTTAGAAGAGGGGGTAGAGGATTACGTGAAAAATTATTTGATAGGGAATAGATATTATTAAATTGCAGATTATAGTTTTATCTCAACATCTTAAGTAAAAAAATATGTACGGAAAAATTAAAAATTATTTATCTTCTGAATTAAAGTCAATTGAAGAAGGTGGAATTTTCAAACGAGAACGCATAATAACAAGTCCTCAAGGGGCAAATGTGACAATCAATACTGGTGATGAGGTTGTCATCATGTGTGCAAATAATTATCTTGGTTTATCATCTCATCCTGATGTTGTTCAAGCTGCAAAAGATGCGTTGGATACTCATGGATTTGGTATGTCATCGGTTCGTTTTATTTGCGGTACACAAGATATTCACAAAGAGTTGGAAGCTAAAATTGCTAAGTTTTACGGAACAGAGGACACGATTCTTTATGCGGCAGCTTTTGATGCAAATGGTGGAGTTTTTGAACCATTATTTGGGGAAGAAGACGCAATTATATCTGATGAATTGAATCATGCTTCAATTATTGATGGTATCCGTTTGTGTAAGGCAAAGCGTTATCGTTACAAACATTCTGACATGGCAGATTTGGAAGCACAACTTGTTGCTGCTCAGGATCAGCGTCATCGTATTATTGTTACTGATGGTGTGTTTTCTATGGACGGTGATATTGCTAAGATGAATGAAATTTGTGATTTAGCAGATAAATACGATGCTTTAGTGATGACAGATGAATGCCATTCTGCTGGATTTATTGGGAAGACTGGTAGAGGGGTTCCTGAGTACCACAATGTAATGAATCGAGTGGATATTATCACAGGTACTCTTGGAAAGGCATTGGGAGGAGCAATGGGTGGTTACACTACGGGTAAAAAAGAAGTTATAGAGATGTTACGTCAACGTTCTAGACCTTATTTGTTTTCAAATTCTTTGGCCCCTTCAATCGTTGGAGCTGCAAATAAGGTGTTTGATATTTTGAGTTCTACAACTGAGTTGAGAGATCGTTTAGAGGAGAATACTACCTATTTCAAAAAGGCGATTATAGCTGCAGGATTTGATATTAAACCTGGTGATTCACCAATTGTACCAATTATGTTGTACGATGCCGCTTTGTCTCAACAATTTGCTGATGAATTATTGAAAGAAGGTGTTTATGCTATTGGGTTCTTTTATCCAGTTGTTGCTAAAGGACAAGCACGTATTCGTACACAAATTTCAGCGGCTCATACAAAAGCTGATTTAGACAAAGCAATTAATGCATTCGTTAAAGTTGGAAAGCAATTGAATGTTATAAAATAATTGAAAATAGATTCATTTATTTCACAAGGGGCAGATTGATTTTGCCCCTTGTTTTATTTTATCTTTTTAATTAACCAAAATAAAAATCGTTTTTACATTTACTTGAAAGTTACTTCTATGATTTATAGAAATAGGATATATAAAGGATTTAATGACAAGGATGCCTTGTATGATGTGTATTTGACAGATACTGATTCAGATCAAATGTTTGTATTTGTTCACGGTTATATGGGATATAAGGATTGGGGTGTATGGAATTTAATGGCGAATGAAATTTACAAAAAAGGGCATTCGATTGCCAAGTTGAATCTTACTCACAACGGTACAACCATTGATAAACCGAACGAATTTTCTGATTTGAATTCTTTTGGAAATGGTGGTTATTACAAAGAGCTGATGGATGTGAATCTGTTTTTAAACCATTTAAAATCAGAATACAAAGCATCTACTTTTAATTTGATTGGACATTCTCGTGGTGGTGGCATTGTTTTGATTGCTGGACAGAGTTCTTCTGTAAAAGAAATCCATTGTTTGGCACCGATTTCTTCGATTGCAAAACGATTTCCTGAAGGAGAAGAGTTGACAAAGTGGAAAGAAGATGGTGTTTATTATCGAAAAAACGGGAGAACAGGACAATTACTACCACATAATTATTCTCAATATGAAGAGTTTTTAGAACACATCGATGAATTGAACATAGAAACAATATGTCCTAAATTGAATAAGTCAGTTTTTGTTTATCATGGTGAGAATGATACTTCCGTTTTACCGATTGAAGGAAAGAATATTGCTACTTGGACGGATGGAGAATTTAATTTGATAAAAGATACGGCACATACATTTGATGCAGTAGAACCATGGGACAATGTAGAACTACCACTAGTTATGATAGAAATCGAAGTTTAAACAATGGCTAAAATTACCCCTTTTAAAGCTATTCGTCCTGTTCGCGACAAAGTTCATTTAGTTGCAACACGACCTATTTATTCATATAAAAAAAATGTGTTGGAGTCTAAATTAGAAGACAATCCTTACACTTTTTTACATATTATCAACCCTGAATTTGGAGGGGAACGTACAACTCAACCGAATACTCCTGAGCGTTTTGAACTTGTGAAAAAAGAATATCAAGCATTTTTGGAGCAAGGAATTTTAATGAAGGAAGAAACACCACGAATTTACATTTATAGACAAACTAAAAATGGACATGTGTTTACAGGAGTAGTGGCTGGAGCAAGTAATCAAGAATACCGAGAAGATAAAATCAAAAAACATGAAGCTACTTTGACAAGTAGAGAAGAAATGTTTATAGATTATTTGGATATCGTAGGATTTAATGCTGAACCGGTATTATTATCCTACCCACACAATGAATCAATTGGAGGCAAAATTAAAGAAATAACTTCTAATCGACCTGAATATGAGTTCACTACAACGGACAGAGTGAAGCATGATTTGTGGGTGTTGAGCGAAAATGAAACGTTTGATCTTCAATTGCTTTTTGAAGAGGTTGAAGCTTTATATATTGCAGATGGTCACCATCGATCAGCTTCTTCCGTAGGATTAGAAGATAGAAGATTGGAAGAAAAACGAAATTCATATGCAAATGAATCTTCTTTTTTAGCTTTTATGATTGATGAATGTGAATTACAGATTTTGGAATTTAATCGTGTTATTCATTCGGTTAATGGAATGACTGAAGATGAATTTATTCAAAAAATATCTGATTCATTTATCGTTGAGAAATGCGATGCATTACATCGACCTGAAAAAGAACATGATTTAATCGTTTGTATTAAAGGTAGTTGGTATAAGTTAACATGTAAGTCGCATATTATAGAGAAAGATCATCCTGTAAATTCATTAGATGCGGAAATTCTAACTCAATATATTTTGCGTCCTGTTTTGAATATTCAAGATTTGAAGACGGATAAAAACATTGATTTTATTGGAGGTGCGACTCCTGTAGAAAAAATTGTAGATTGGATAAATGAGGGGAAATATGAATTAGCAGTATTTTTACATCCGGTAACCATTGATGAGGTTAAGAAAGTTGCTGATAATCAAATGATAATGCCTCCTAAGTCAACTTGGGTTGAGCCAAAGTTACGAAGCGGAATGACGATTTATGCAATCAATGAATAAATTTTAAACTACTTTATATGAAAACTGAAAGAACATATAAGCTAATTTTGTTTTTTATTATTTTTGTTTCTTTCTATAACCTAGTCTATCTTGTGATTGGCTCTTTACCTGATGAAGTAGTTAATTACAAAATTATAGAATTTTTAGATAGATTTTTTTACTTAAGAATACCATCTTGTTTTCTTTCACCAGATTTTTACTTTCATAATCCTTATGTAATAGTAAGAAATTCATTACTTGATCCAAAAGCAATTTTTTCAAGTTTTCCTTTTATTTTGATGTTCATTGCTACATTATTAAGCTTGATAAAAAAGAATAAGTCAAAATTGTTGTCAATAAGTATCTTAATAGTCCTCTTAACACTAGTGTTAGATGGAATTCATTTTTTTATTGCGACTAATCAACCAATTTGGCCTGTTCTATTTAGATATTTTGTTCCTTTTCTTCTACTTACCATTGTTCTTTCATTTCTGAATAAGCAAAATAATGGAAAGGATATAGAAACGTTGAATGTTGCAAGTGTCTCTACTGTGAAACTTATTGGAGCATATTCTATTGATGTAGTTTTTGGTTTAACTTTGACGTATCTTTTTACACTTATTTGTTTGAGACCTATTACTGATTTAATTGTTCCTCCCATACCAGGATTAACATCTTTTTTTATTTTTCATTTTTTGAATTTCAAAATCTCATTTTTTATTTACTCTTTAGTTTTTGAATTAATAATTAATACGACTATTGGGAAGAGCATGTTAAACCTTCAAAGAGTTTCTGAATCAGGAAAAGAACTTTCTGTCATTTCTAAACTAAAATATGCAACCTTTCAGTTAATTCCTTTTTGGTTTTTGTTCAAATCTGACCTAAAGCAAAATTTTAAATTGAAAATTGATACCTGGACCCAATCAGTTACTTTTGATGAGAAAAAATCTAAATTGGAAAGTGTTTTATGGATTACGATTTCACTTTTAATACTCTCAATCACCTGTGTTTATAGTACT
>DAIOWV010000045.1:18271-25774 GCA_036758285.1 Taishania sp.
AAATGATTTTAGAAATTCACATTATGTAAAACCTCCAATTGATCTTTTTGCTTACAGTACTTATGCACTGTTTGATAAACAAACGGAATCAAACAATCATTTTTTTCAATTTCGAATGGAAGAATATAAAGAGTTGCTAGAAGCTACACCGATGTCTAATAATATCGAGTTGATTACTTTCAAAAGTCAATTAGATGGGAATCATGCGCAAGTCAACTTCTCATTAACAAATTTAGCTTCTATTTTTAGGATAAAACTAAAAATGCAGAGAATGGATGGAGGCATTGAATATTTAGAAGTTAGTGGATACAAAAATCATCGATTAAAAGTTATTAAGTTGTAATTATGAAAGCTACTTATACCATATTGTTATTGATTGTTTCAAATGTATTCATGACATTTGCCTGGTATGGTCATCTTAAATTTAAAGAGTATGATTGGTTTTCTAATTTAAGTTTAATAAAGGTTATTTTACTTAGTTGGATGCTTGCATTTTTTGAGTATTTGGTAATGGTTCCAGCGAATAAAATAGGTTTTGAGGGAAATGGCGGACCTTTTACGTTGTGGCAATTGAAAGTGATTCAAGAGGTTATAACGTTGGTTGTATTTACAGGTTTCACCTTACTGATGTTTAAAGGGGAGAGTTTGAAAATGAATCACTTAATCGGTTTTTGTTTTTTAGTTTTAGCCGTATATTTCATCTTTAAAAAGTAAGATGAAATTTTTACTTCCTGATTAAAGGTCTAATTAAATCTTCAAGTCCATTTACTTTTATTTCATAAATAATTTGTAGTTGTTCACCTAATTTACCTTTGGGAAAACCATTGTTTTTATACCAAACAACGTAATGTTCAGGTAAATTCACCAAGTAATATCCTTGATATTTCCCAAACGGCATCTTCATGTTGGCAAGATCTATTAATTGTTGATTTGGGGACTTTTCCATCAGTTGAAATACTAAAAAACAGAAAGGAATTAATTTCTCAATCCCTTTCTGCAATTATTTGAATATTATTTATTTGGAGTTTGTTTCAAAACTTCTAAAAAGAATCCCCAGAATTTTTGAACGGAAGAAATCTGCACTTTTTCATCCGGAGAATGGGCCGCACGAATGTTAGGTCCAAAAGAAATCATGTCAACTCCAGGAAGGTGTTTCCCTAATATTCCACATTCTAAACCAGCGTGACAAGCTTTAATTTGAGGTTCCTCATTAAAACGGTCTACATACATCTTGTGCATTAAATTTAATATCTCAGAATTTGGATTCGGTTGCCATCCTGGATAATCTCCTGTTTGTACGACAGAAATCCCTGCTGATTCAAATGTTGCTCTAATTGTATTTGCAATATCTGATTTTGTTGATTCAACACTACTTCTTTGTAAAGATTGCGTGATAAACGTACCATCATTTACAATTACCCGAGCTAAGCTAGAAGATGTTTCTACCAATCCTTCAATATCTGGACTCATTCTGAATACACCATTGTGAACAGCGTACAAAACATTGATGATTTTATTTGTATCTTCTTGTGTAACTGCTTTGTTACCTGTACCTTTTTCTTCAAGTGTGATTGTTAAACTTTTTTCGATCGTTTTTAATTCAAACTTTAGTTGTTCAGAAATATCTTCGATTGCTTTTTTAACAACTAATAAATCATCTTTTTGAATCGCGATGATTGATGTTGATTCACGAGGAATAGCATTTCTTAAACTTCCACCATCAATAGAAATTAACTGAAAGTTGTGTAATGAAAGTAAATGATACAAAATTCTGTTCATTAACTTATTGGCATTACCTCTTCCTTTGTCAATATCCATTCCAGAATGTCCACCAAGTAATCCTCGAATTGAAATCGTAAGAAAAACACTGTCTGAATTGATATCTGTTTGAGAATAAGTATATTTTGTATTTGTATCTAATCCACCAGCACAACCAATTGACAATTCGTCATCATCTTCTGTGTCTAAATTTAATAGAATTTCTCCTTGAAAATTTGATCCATCTAAATGAATAGCTCCAGTCATTCCGGTTTCTTCATCGATTGTAAACATTGCTTCGATAGCTGGATGTTCAAATTCATTTGAAGCCAATACAGCCATAATTGTTGCAACACCAATACCATTATCAGCACCAAGAGTTGTTCCATTTGCACGAACCCAATCACCATCAATAATCATTTCGATTCCTTGTGTGTCGAAGTCAAAAACAGTATCTGCATTTTTTTGATGTACCATATCAAGATGCGATTGTAGAATCACTGTTTTTTTATTTTCCATACCTACAGTTGCATGTTTCTTTATGATCACATTTCGAATGCTATCTGTTTTTGTTTCCAATCCCAATGATTTTCCAAAATCAATCATGAATTGAATTACTCGATCTTCTTTTTTTGATGGTCGTGGAACAGCATTTAAATCTGCAAAATGATTCCACAATTCTTTTGGCTCTAAGTTTCTAACTGACATTTTCTATGTTTTTTACAAAAGTAATGAAAAGCTGTGATTCAAATTGTCGCATTGGATGAGATTACTTTACAAATGATTAAAAAATGTTAGAGCGCACTTTTTTCTATAAGGTTTCAATTTTAAATTCTTTTTAACTGAATGGTATACAGTGTTTTGTTTTTTATTTTTATTTTATTTTATTTTTTTTGAATTAAAACTGAAACCTTTTCAATAATTCTCCGTTAATAAGATAGGATCAATTATTAACGTCTACAGGTTAATGATATGAAGGAGTTCTTCGGGACTCCTTTTTTATTTACTACTAAAAAGGTATTATATTTGTAACAATGCACTGCATTTAATATCTATATGAAGTTTTTCAAAAAAAAGTGGTTTAAAGTTGTAGGGTTTATTATTGGAATTCCCTTGTTTTTGGTAGTTATTTTAATTGGTTACTTCTATTGGAAACAAGATGAAATCGTTCAGAAAATATTAAAATCTTATAATGATACAATAGTAGGTGAGGTTGCTATTAAAAGTTCTCATATTTCATTGTTTCATAAATTTCCTTACATATCAATTGATTTAGAGGATGTTATTCTTTATTCGGAGAAAAACAAAAAAGAAGAATTTGAGGTAGTTCATTTAGAAGATTTGTATATTGGTTTTAATCTTACAGACATTATTAAAGGTGACTATACGATTAAAGCAATTGAATTAGATAGAGGTCATATCGA
The DNA here is from genome assembly GCA_036758285.1 of Taishania sp. GTDB lineage: Bacteria > Bacteroidota > Bacteroidia > Flavobacteriales_D > Crocinitomicaceae > Taishania. Next base: position 21,454 of record DAIOWV010000045.1, read on the forward strand.
TTTAACTCATTATGAAGATGGATCTTATGACATCACTAAAATTTTAGCACTAGATTCTACAGAAGAGGATGCTCCAGAAAGCGAAATGGTTCATTTTGCGCTCAATAAAATTGATTTAGATGATGTGGTTGTGAATTTGTTTAATCCACATTCAAGTAGTCAAATTCAAGTATCGTTTGAGTATATTCATTCAAAGTTTAAGTCCAAGAAAGATGAATTGATTATTAAGTTGGATACCAAATTTTTGGGAACAATCTTTAAAAATGGTGTTCCAACGTTGATGAACAATAAGAATTTTAAAATTAAAACTGATTTTAAGTATTTAACAAGTGAACAAAAAATTGTATTAGAACCAACCAGCTTTAGCTTGGAAGAAACTTTATTGGATTTAGAAGGGTTTGTGGAGCTTCAAGGTGAAAAGAATATTGATTTAAAATTAAACGGATCGCAAGAGAATTTCAACTTGTTGATAGCATTTGCTCCTGAAGAATTGATCCCAACACTTCGATCATATGATAATCAAGGAAAGATTTATGTTCGTGGAGTCGTGAATGGTTCAACAAAAGATGGACAAATGCCTGCTATTAATGCTGAATTTGGCTGTGAAAATGGTTTTTTTAAGAATCAGAAAAACAGTGTAAAATTAGATGCAATTGAATTTCATGGGTCGTTTACAAATGGAGAAAAACGTGATATTTCTACCATGAAATTCACGATGAGTAAAGTGAAGGCAAAGCCTGCGGCAGGTGTATTTGAAGCCAAATTAGATGTTGTAAATTTTAATGAACCTGACATCGATTTAAATCTTAAATCCAATTTCAATCTTGATTTTTTAGTTCGTTTTTTAAACTTAGATAATGAGATAAAAAATCCAAAAGGATACATCGGTATTGAAATGAATTTTCATGATATTATTGACTTAACTCATCCTGAAAAAAGTCTTGAAAAACTAAATGAATCATACTATACGGAGTTAGTTGTTAAGGATTTATCGTTTGAATCTAAATCATTTCCTCTTCCAATTCGAAATTTATTTGTTCATGCAGATGTAAATGGAAATAAATTGACAATGGATCAATTTGAAGGTAAGGTTGGTCGTTCAGATATTAATATTGTTGGTTCTGTCAGTGATATTCCTGCGATTTTACATCAGAGAGAATCAATAATTGAAACAAAAGTAAAAATTCACGCTGATCAAATTGATCTTTCAGAGTTGACTTATGATGCAAAAAAACAAAAATCTTCTTTTGATGAGGTCGTTAGTCAATTGGCGATGGATTTAACGTTTAAATGCAATGCAAGTGCTTTGTATAATTCTGAAAAGTTACCAATTGGTGAGTTTTTATTGAATTCATTTAATGCAAAATTGAAAAATTACCCACATGAAATTCATGATGTTTCAGCTGGATTGTTTATTGAGGAAAACAACATTCGCATCAAACGTTTGAGAGGAGAGGTGGATGAAAGTGACTTTCTATTGTTCGGGAAATTAATAGATTACCAACATTTGTTTAAGCCTACAGCAAAAGCACGTTCTGAATTTGATGTGTTTTTTAAATCAAATCACATTAAGTTAGATAATTTGTTGACCTATAAAGGTGAAAACATGCTTCCTGAGTCGATTAAAAATGAAACATTTTCTGATGTGAAACTAAAAGCGAAGATTGGAGCTCGTTTTGAAGGTGATCAAATGGTTGGAACTCGATTAGAACTAAAAGAATTTGATGTTACGACTTCCCTTCACGAAAAGAGATTTACAGATTTATCAGGGAAAATATTCTTCAGAAAAAATAGTGTTGCACTCAAAAATTTGAAAGGAAATATTGGACAATCTGATTTTGACATTAGCTTAAATTATTTTATTGGGAAAAATGATTCTTTGAAAAAACGGGACAATGAAATTCTGTTTTATTCAAATAATTTTAATCTAAATGAAATCCTTGCGATTAAATACAATCCTGTTAAAGATGAAAATCAAGTGGTAACGACGAATGAAGAACCACAACCGTTTTCGATAGCAGACTTTCCATTTTTAGATATGAATTTTGAGACAAACGTACTTCACTTTGAGTATCTTGATTATAAAATTGATCGTATCAAAGGGAAAATTAAGATGCATAAAAATAAAACAATCGATTTTGACCGATTTGGATTTGATGTTGCCGGAGGAAAAATACGATTAAGTGGGCAATTTAATGCTTCAAATCCTGAGGATATAGTATTTAATCCACGATTTTGGATAAAGGATTTGGTTTTAGATCAAACATTAATGCGATTCAAAAACTTTGGTCAGGAAAATATTTTAAGTGATAATTTAAGTGGAAAGTTGAATGGAAAGATTAGAGGTCGAATCCCGTTGAATTCAGATTTAACACCTAAAATGGAACAAACTGATTTAACAATAGAAGTTAAAATTGTAGATGGAGAATTGAAAAATTACAAGCAATTGAGCGAATTTGCTTCATTTTTTGGAGATAAAAACTTGAATCGAATTCGTTTTGATACTTTGGCAAATACCTTTGAGCTTAAAAACAATGTTTTTTCTATTCCTTGGATGACAATTAATTCGTCACTTGGATTTATTGAGGTTTCTGGTCAGCAAACATTGGATGAAAAAATGAATATGGAGTATTTTGTAAAAATTCCGTTGGAGTTGGTGACAAATGTTGCTTATCAAAAATTATTTAAAAGAAAGAGGGAAGAGGTAGATCCGGATCAGGAGGATGAAATTCAATTCAGTGGAGATAAAAAAACGAGAGTTATTAATCTAAAAATGATCGGAAATAGCGATGATTTTTCAATTTCTTTGGGGAAAGACAAAAAAGAGAAGAAAAAAAAGTAAAAAATTCTTATTGATTTACTGAAGTGATTTTTGTTTGTAATCCATTCATTTTGATTTATTTGTTTTGAAATTATAAATATTGCAAGCTCGTTTTTCGATTTAAGTAATATCAAAATTTGAAAAAATATCACATTATTATTTGTAATTACTAAAAAATGGTGTATCTTTGCAATCGCTTTTAACGAAAAGTAATACACAGTATCTTTAGAATGTCAACTGTTGTTGACCACGAAAGTGAAAGATTTTGGTTTGGTAGTTCAGTTGGTTAGAATACGTGCCTGTCACGCACGGGGTCGCGGGTTCGAGTCCCGTCCAGACCGCAACTGTTAAAAGCAAAAAGAAAAGCCCATATGGCTGTGGGATTAGAAAACCCTAAGAAGTATCAAATTTCTTAGGGTTTTTGTTTTTATAAGAGTTTAAACGAGCATAAGGCTGATAAATACACATCATGAAACGCATTAACGAGTACAAAAAATTATTTCAGATAGAGAACGAAATTAATCTTGCTGAGTTAAAATCAACCTATAGAAAGCTTGTGAAACAATGGCATCCTGATAAATTTCAAGAAGGAGATCCGCTAAAAGAAGAAGCTGAAAAAATGGGGCAACACGTTGTTGATGGTTATCATTTTTTAGTGAGTATTGCACCAGAAACGAAAGAAGCCAATTTGGAAGAGTATACACAAACCATTATGGAATGTGGAATCTACGATTTCAAACACAAAGGGTTGTTGTTGGAAATGACATTTACAGATGGATCCGTTTATGAATATTTTGGTGTAAATGCTTCGGTATATAAAAAATTAATTAACGCAGATTCTCAGGTTCGTTTTGCTAAACGTTCTATTTACAATAGTTTTTTATATCGTAAATCGAAAAAAGCAACTCAAGAAGAGGCAACAGTATAAGGATTTTTTAAGAGAAAATCACGCTTGATTTCTTGTGAAATTGAAAAAATAATGTATATTTGCCAACGCTTTTAACGAAAGGTAATACACAATCTCTTTAAAATGTCAACTGTTGTTGACCACGGAAGTGAAAGAAATTGGTTTGGTAGTTCAGTTGGTTAGAATACGTGCCTGTCACGCACGGGGTCGCGGGTTCGAGTCCCGTCCAGACCGCTAGAATCGTTAAGAGTTAAAGTCCCGGCAAATTGTCGGGACTTTTTTGTTTTATATAACCACTATATCCAATATGATACGCTACTTTGTTTATATTATCTATAGTTCTTCCGGAGATTGCTACTATCGTGGTTTTTCAGAAAATCCAATAAATCGTTTGGAACAGCACAAAACAGGTCAAAGTCGTTATACAAGTAAATTTACCGATTGGAAATTAGTTTTCGTAGAGAGTTTTGATACAAAACGAGAAGCATTAATTCGTGAAAAAGTGCTAAAGAAGTATTCAAAGGCTCAGATAAACGATTTGATGACTTCTCCCAAGAATGAAATTGATTCATTAGGTTAGAATACGTGCCTGT
>DAIOWV010000046.1:0-19455 GCA_036758285.1 Taishania sp.
AAGGACAACCAAATGTTGGTGAGATTTATAAAGGGTATGTTTATTTGAAAAAATAATTAAAGCGTTGTATATTATTGATTAAACCGTCTTATTAAGAGACGGTTTTTTTTTACTTAAAAAAGAAAATCGACTTTTAAAATTATATCAGTTACTAATCTTTAAATCAGATCTTCCAGAAATATGTTTAATGTGTGGAGTGAAGAATGGCTTCAAATTTCATCCATTAATCATAGTCATTTTTTAGATTAAGAAGAATACAGTATTTTTAATAATTGATTACAAATAGAATAAAATGTTTTATTGACCTATGTTATTTTTTGCTTTCTAGGAATTTACGATTTTTGTTAAATAGAATACATTATTAAGTTTATCATACCATGGAGAGAAAACATTTTTTACAATCATTAGCAATAATACCAGTAATAGGAGCAACTATGAAATTGAATGGATTAACGAAGATGGCAGAGTCTTTTGAAGATACTGAAAAAATGCCTGTTTTATTTTTAGGACATGGAAGTCCGATGAATGCTATTGAAGAAAATGAATTTGTAGAAGGATTTCGAAATATTGGTAAAACAATTCCCAAGCCAAATGCAATTTTATGTGTTTCGGCTCATTGGGAAACAAAAGGGACATATGTAACTGCAATGGAGAACCCTCCGACTATCCATGATTTTGGCGGATTTCCCCAAGCTTTATTTGATGTGCAATATCCAGCTCCGGGAAGTCCTGAACTGGCAAAGGAAACCCAACAACTTGTTAAAACAACCCAAGTTGGTTTGGATGAGAAATGGGGACTAGATCATGGTGCATGGAGTGTGATTAAACATCTTTATCCTGATGCTTCAATTCCAGTTATTCAGTTGAGTTTAGATTATTATAAAGGTCCACAATACCATTATGAGTTGGCCAAAGAGTTGAATTCTTTGCGAAAAAAAGGTGTATTAATTATTGGAAGTGGAAATATGGTACACAATTTGAGAATGGTTGCTTGGAATCGTTTGAATGAACCTGAATATGGGTTTGATTGGGCGTTAGAAACAGATGCTAAAATGAAAGAGTTCATTTTGGATGGCAACCATAAGGCATTGATAGATTTTCGTTCTCAAGGAAAAGGTTTTGAAATGGCAATACCAACTCCAGAGCATTATTTACCATTGTTATATACACTTGCATTACAGGAAAAAGATGAAAAAGTTCATATTTTTAATGATAAAGCAGTAGGTGGCTCGCTAACCATGACATCTGTAAAGATTGGTTAACTAAAAATAAAAATTATGAGTGCAATTCGTTGGACAATTTTAATTCTATCATTGAATGTAGCATTATTGGCATGTGGTGTTAAAAAAACAGTGATAAATGATTCAAGTAAGACATCATTGGATTGGAGTGGTGTTTATCATTTTTATGATAGTGAAGATAATCAGCATCCTGAAATGCAAATTACAATTAATGAAGATGGTAAATTTTCAATGGTTTATGGAGGATTGAAAGATGCGGAATCTCATATAAATGGAAGTTTTACCTGGGATAAAGCAGGTAGAATTATTGAACTTGATAAAACAATACCTTATGCTTCAAAGTATTTTCTAGTTGGTGAAAATGTTTTGTATATGCTGAATGAAAAAGATTCACCTATTTCGGATTCAAGAAAATTCAATAAAGTGCAGATTGATTCAAATTTGGTTGAGAAGTATTGGAAATTAGTTTCAATAAATGATAGAAAGGTCACTCGAGAAGATTTTACAACAAGAGAACCTCATATGATTTTTAAATCTCAACTGAGTAAAGTGAATGGTAATGATGGATGTAATGGATTTGGAGGGTCTTTTAAATTGAATGGAAACGAGATTGTATTTAGTCAGATGATCTCAACAATGATGGCCTGCCCTGATTCATTTGTTTTTAATCAGTTCATGAAAATTTTAACTGAAAAGTTAACATATAAAGCTACTGAGAATACATTAGAAATTAAATCAAAAAACAATGTTTTAAAATTTGAGGTTGTTTATTTGTAGTTTATCTTATTTCATGAAATTAAAAAAGGCCTAAGATGATGTGTTTCACTTTAGGCCTTTTTAGTTGTTATGTTCAAAACAACAGTCGTTTTATCTATAATGACCAGTATTCAATATTTTTAATTTTATCCTTAAAAATACCTTTTACATCAACAAAAATTCCAAGATCATCAGTTAACATGTTTCTGAAGTCTGATTCTGATAATTTCGTGTATTCTTTGTGGTTGACAGCTACAATTATCGCATCATAATCATTTGTAGGATTATCAATTAATCCAATGCCATACTCATGTTCCATTTCTTTTGAAGATGCGTGTGGATCAATTAAATCAACCTTCACTTGAAAAGATTTTAACTCATTTACAACATCAATTACTTTTGAGTTTCTAATATCACTAACATCTTCTTTGAAAGTTGCACCCATAATTAAAACTTTAGCATTTTGAATGTGTTTTCCTTTTGCTAATATCTTTTTTACAGTTTGCTTACCAATATAGAACCCCATTGAGTCATTAACGTACCTACCGCTTGTAATAACTTTTGAGTGATAACCGGCTTGTTGAGCTTTGTGAGTTAGATAATATGGATCAACACCAATACAGTGTCCACCAACAAGACCTGGTGAGAATTTTAAGAAATTCCATTTAGTTCCTGCCGCTTCAAGAACGTCAAAGGTGTTGATTTTTAATCTGTTAAATATTATTGACAATTCGTTAATCAATGCAATATTTACATCTCTTTGAGTGTTCTCAATTATTTTAGCTGCTTCAGCAACTTTAATCGTAGGAGCTCGATGTACACCTGCTTCCACAACTAACTCATAGGTTTTAGCGATCTGATCTAAAGAAAAATCGTCACAACCAGAAACAACTTTTATTACATTTTGTAATGTGTGTAATTTATCTCCTGGATTAATTCGTTCAGGCGAATATCCAACTTTAAAATCTGTATTGAAAGTTAATCCAGATTCAGCTTCCAGAATAGGAATACAATCTTCTTCTGTACAGCCTGGATAAACTGTTGATTCAAAAACTACATAGTCTCCTTTCTTTAATACTTTACCTACCGTTCTAGATGCACCAAGCAATGGTTTCAAGTCTGGTAAATTTGAATCATCAATAGGAGTTGGAACAGCTACAATGAAAAACTCGACTTCTTTTAAATCGTCAATGTTTGCAGTGAATTCAATGTCACTATTGTCAAAATCAGCTTTTACTAATTCATTACTAGGGTCAATACTTTGTTTCATTAAATCAACTCGAGTTTGATTGATATCAAAGCCAATAACTTTTATTTTTTTTGCAAACTCTAAAGCGATTGGAAGACCAACATATCCTAAACCTATTACAGCCAGTTTACTCTCTTTTGCTACTAATTTATCGTAAATTGCTTTCATTTCTTATTTCGTAAATACGTTCTATAATATCAACTACTTTCAATCCTTCTAATGCATTGGTAGTGGCTGAATTTCTTCCTTTTAATGTATCAATTACATTTTGAATAACATAATTATGATTCGCTGCAGACCCTTTATAAGGTCCATAGTCATTACCTGGATTTGTAGGTGCTAACTGAGGCATTTCATAATTTTCCACATTACAAACTTCTACTTCGTTCATATATTGTCCACCAATTTTAACACTTCCATTTTTTCCAATGATTGTGATTGAGCTTTCCAAATTTTGTTGAGCTACTGATGTCGAATAATTAATGCATCCCATTCCCCCATTTATAAAATCAAAGTTGATGATCCCTGAATCTTCAAAGTCTGTCGATGTTTTATGTGTGAAATCCGCAAATTTCCCTTGGATATTTTTGATATCACCAAATAGCCAGTACATAATATCTATGAAGTGAGAAAACTGAGTAAACAATGTTCCACCATCTAACTCTTGTTTTCCTTTCCAACCACCAGGTTTGTAATATCTATCATCCCGATTCCAGTAACAATTTAATTGAACCATAAAAATGTCACCAAGAATTTTTTGATCAATTAAATCTTTTATCCAAACAGAAGGGGGAGAGTATCGATTTTGCATGACACAAAAAACTTGCTTTGATACTTGTAGTGATTTGAAAATGACTTCTTCACAATCTTTTTTGGAAAGTGCCATTGGCTTTTCGCAAACTACATGGTGTTTTGACTCTAAAATAGCTAAGCTTTGTGAAGCGTGAAACCCGTTTGGTGTACACACATTTGCAACATCAAATTCAATTCCTGAAGATAAAAAATCTTCAACTGTTTCAAAAAATGGAACATCAAAATCTTGAGCATTACAATCTTCTTTTGAACGAATATCGATCATTGCAACTAGTTCAGCTTCTTCTTCTCTTCGAATCATTTCAGCATGACGTTTTCCAATGTGACCAGCTCCGATTACTACAAATTTTATTTTAGACATCATTTATGTTTTCTAAAAATTGAATTTTAATTTATCTTTTTTACAGTTCCTTCTGTTAGTTGGTATTTGTCCTTGCTTTCAGGACATGTCGCCTCTCCGTTTTCATTAAACTCCAAACGATGTCCGAATTCACTCATCCAACCTATTTGGCGAGCAGGATTTCCAACTACTAAAGCATAATCAGGTACTGTTTTTGTAACAACAGCTCCAGCTCCAATAAATGCAAATTGACCAATGTCATGGCCGCATACAATTGTTGCATTTGCTCCGATACTTGCACCTTTTCTTACAATCGTTTTTGAGTATTGATCTCTTCGATTGACTGCACTTCTAGGGTTTGTTACATTTGTAAATACCATTGAAGGACCTAAAAATACATCATCTTCACATATTACACCTGTATATAATGAGACATTGTTCTGAATTTTAACATTATTTCCCAATATTACTTCAGGAGATACAACAACATTTTGACCGATATTACATCTTTCTCCAATAATACATTTAGGCATAATGTGGGAAAAATGCCAAATCTTTGTTCCATCACCAATGATGCATCCTTCATCAATAACAGCTGTTTCGTGTGCGAAATAATTCATTTTTAATATTTAATAAAAAGATTTGTCGTAAATCTTTCTTTTCTTTTATGATTCAAATTATCAATTAAAACCGAAATGATTTTACACTAATTCGTAACTTTTTTAACGAATTATGTAACGATCAAAATTATAATGATCCACTTCACTTAATTCATTTTTTGATAAACTTTTGAAGTAATCATATGTTATTTTTAAACCTTCACTACGTGAAACTTTTGGTTCCCAACCCAATATTTCTCTTGCTTTAGTAATGTCAGGTCTGCGTTGTTTTGGATCGTCAACAGGTAAGTCTTTGTAGATAACTTTTTGATTCGTGCCCGTTAATTTAATAATTTCCTCAGCAAAATCGGCAATTGTAATTTCATCTGGATTTCCGATGTTAACAGGGTAAACGTAATCAGATTGAAGCAAACGATAAATACCCTCAACTAAATCATCGACATAACAAAATGATCTTGTTTGTGATCCATCACCAAAAACAGTTAAATCTTCACCTCTTAATGCTTGACCAATAAATGCAGGTAAAACACGACCATCATTCAGTCGCATTCTTGGACCATAAGTGTTGAAAATTCTTACAATTCGAGTTTCTACATTGTGAAATGTATGATACGCCATTGTCATTGCCTCCTGAAAGCGTTTAGCTTCATCATAGACCCCTCTAGGTCCTACAGGGTTAACATTCCCCCAATATTCTTCTGTTTGTGGGTGAACATTTGGATCACCATAGACTTCAGATGTTGAGGCAATAAGTACACGTGCATTTTTTGCTTTTGCTAATCCTAAACAATTGTGAATTCCTAAAGAACCAACTTTTAATGTTTGTATTGGAATTTTTAGATAGTCAATCGGGCTTGCTGGTGATGCAAAATGTAAAATGAAATCTAGCTCACCTGGGATGTGAATGAATTTTGAAACATCATGGTTGTAAAACTCAAAATTCTCCAAAGGAAAAAGGTGTTCAATATTCTTCAGACGACCTGTGATTAAGTTGTCCATTGCTATTACATGATAACCTTCATTGATGAAACGGTCACATAAATGAGACCCTAAAAATCCAGCTGCTCCAGTAATTAAAATTCGCTTTTGTTTAGACATTTTTTATGTTTTCAATGTGATTTTCTACTGAATAATGTAACTATTATACAGTAAGAAGTGAAGCAAATTTAATTAATTTGTTTAATTTATTTATGGTGATTTTACTTTAGTATGACAATTCAACTGTTTTATTTGATATTTTTTTATTTCTAAATGATTTCTTTGTATATTCGAAGTTCTTAATTACACCTTAATAGAATTGTATGAAAAAAACCTTTACTTTCTTTATATTCACTTTCTACTTAGCTATTTCTTTTTCTCAATTACAATATGAAGAAAATAGGTATCGTGAAGCTATTTTTAATCAGGTAACAGTCCAAAATAATGTCCAGTATGGCAATGCTCCTCAATGGGTTTGGCCTTATTGGACTGAAAACTTAATAATGGATGTTTATTCTCCAACTGGTGATGTTATTAATAAACGACCTTTGATAATTTTTACTCATGCAGGAGGTTTTCTTAATGGAAGTCGAGGAGTAGATAATATGGTTGCAATCTGTGATTCGTTTGCAAGGAAAGGGTATGTTACAGCAACTTTGGATTATAGAAAAGGGTTCAATCCGTTAGATACAGAAAGTGCTGAACGTGCTGTCTATAGAGGTATTCAAGATGGTAAAGCTGCAGTTCGTTATTTTAAGCAAAATGCATTGTTGTATGGAATTGATACAAATTATGTGTATTTTGGAGGTATGTCAGCTGGTGGTTTTATTGCTCTACATGTAGGGTACATGGATTTGGAAAGTGAAAGACCTGCTAGTACATATGGTGGTGGAACTGTTAATAATTTAGGTTGTTTAGATTGTGCTGGAAACAATTCAACTAAAAGTTCAAAAGTTAGGGCTATTCTAAATTACTGGGGAGCAATTCAAGACACAACAAATATTGTAGCTGGTGATATTCCAATACTTAATATGCATGGAACGGATGATCCAACAGTGCCTTTTGAATACGGACAACCATTTGGTTTATTTACACTACCATACGTTTATGGAAGTAGACCAATTCACCACCGAATGCAAAATTTAGGTATATACTCTGAATTTTATACTTCTAATAGAGCTGGAGCACACATGCTTGATGGTAGTGATAATGGTACATTTTCTGGAAGTTCTCCAAATTCTTTTTGGTATGATACTTTACTTCCTCGAACGACAGATTTTTTAGTTAAAATGACTAAATCAACTCCAACAAAAGTTTCACCGGATACAATTCGAATTTGTAACGGTACTGTTGCTTCGTTTGAAGTAAATGGCTCACCTATATCTTATTATCGTTGGTATTATGACAATAGTTCAGTTTCTTCAAGCGTTAATACAAACTCAAGAGTACTTTCGCTTAATTTCAATACCAGTGGGTCTTATAATGTTGGAGTAGTAGAATTTAATGAAGTGTTTTGTTCTAGTGATACTCTTTGGTTTCATGTAATTCAACACCCACCAGTAACACCAGATTTTAACCATACCATTGCGAATTATACAAATGTTACTTTTACAAATAATTCTTCCATCATTACTTCGAATACTTGGGATTTTGGAGATGGAACAACTAGTACTGATATTAACCCTCAACATAATTATACACAGAATGGAACATACAATGTTACTTTGTCGGTAGTTGATAATTCAGGTTGTACAGGAACGATTACAAAGCAGGTGGTAATTCAACATTTGTCGATTAATGATATTGATAAATTTAATGTAGAGGTTTATCCGAATCCGTTTGAAGATGCTATTCAAATAGCTAATTCTGAGAATGAACAGTTATCTTTTGAAGTTGTAGATGTTACAGGTAAAATTGTTTTAAGTGATCGAAATATAGAGCCTAATTCAATCGTATTAATTCATACTAGCGAATGGAATAATGGTTTATATTTTGTAAATATCTATAATTCAAAGGGTGAGGTGAGTGTTGTAAAAGTTAATAAGTAAAATACTTTTTAAACAAAATAATTTAATAGTTATCAAATAAAGCATTTGAACAGAAAAAGAGAATGATGTCAGAAGCAACTTTAAAAAAAGAAAATACGAAGCAAACTTCAAAAGAAATTTTATTAGAAGCATTTGAGTTAATGTGTACAGCAAAAACATTGGCTGAAAAATACGAAGCTAATAAAGAAGTAACATCTAAATATGTACATGCAACTTCAAGAGGTCATGAAGCAATTCAACTTGCAGTTGGAATGCAGTTGTTAAAACAGGATTGGGTTGCTCCTTATTATAGAGATGATAGTATTTTATTAGGTATTGGTATTACACCATACGAATTAATGTTGCAGGTTTTTGCTAAAAAAGATGATCCTTTTTCTGGTGGAAGAACATACTATTCTCATCCTTCATTGAATCGTGAGGATATGCCTAAAATCCCTCATCAATCTTCTGCTACTGGTATGCAGGCAATTCCAACTACAGGAGTTGCTATGGGTATTCAGTATAAAGAAAAACTAGGGTTGGCAGAAAATTTCGGCGATTTAAAACCTGTCGTTGTGTGCTCACTTGGTGATGCTTCTTGTACAGAAGGGGAGGTCTCTGAAGCATTTCAAATGGCTGCTCTTAAGCAGTATCCTATTGTTTTTTTAGTTCAAGATAATGGTTGGGATATTTCTGCAAATGCAGCAGAGACGCGTGCTCAAGATATTACTAAATATGCTCAAGGATTTAATGGGATAGAAGTCAGAACAATTGATGGAACAGATTTTGACTTGTCATTTCAGACAGTTCAAGAAGTTTTTAATATAATTAGAAAGGAAAGAAGACCATTTATTATTCATGCCAAAGTTCCTTTATTAGGACACCATACTTCTGGAGTAAGAAAAGAATGGTATCGTGATGATTTAGAAGAGGCTGTAAAACAAGATCCATATCCAAAACTAATAAGTAAATTATTATCAGTTGGGGTAACAGAAGAGCAAATACTGGAGGTTGAAAATAGAGTCCAAAAATTAGTTGATTCTGATTACAATCGAGCATTGAATGCGGAAGATCCTTCTCAAGATTCGGTAACAGACTTTATTTTTGCACCGACACCTATAATGGAAGAAAAAGGGCAGAGAGAGCCAGAAGGTAAGAAGAAAACTGTCATGGTTGATTCTGCTTTGTTTGCGGTAAGAGAATTAATGACAAAACATCCAGAAGCATTGTTGTATGGACAAGATGTTGGAGGACGTTTAGGAGGAGTGTTTAGAGAAGCAGCTACTTTGGCTCAAACTTTTGGAGATGATCGGGTTTTTAATACACCGATTCAAGAAGCATTTATAATTGGTTCAACAGTTGGAATGTCTGCCGTGGGTTTAAAACCGTTTGTTGAGGTTCAGTTTGCAGATTATATCTGGCCTGGATTAAATCAATTATTTACAGAAGTTTCACGTTCCTATTATCTTTCCAATGGAAAATGGCCTGTAAGTTGCGTTATTAGAGTTCCAATTGGAGCATATGGTTCAGGAGGCCCTTATCATTCTTCAAGTATTGAATCTGTATTGACAAATATTAGAGGAGTAAAAACAGTGTATCCATCAACAGGAGCTGATTTAAAGGGATTGATGAAAGCAGCGTTTTATGACCCAAATCCTGTCGTTATTTTAGAACATAAAGGACTTTACTGGTCTAAGATTAAAGGTACTGAGGGGGCGATGTCCATTGAGCCAGATGAAGATTATGTTGTGCCTATTGGTAAAGGAAGAATCGTTCAATTTGCCGATAATGATGAGGTGAAAGCAGGAAGTTCTTGTGTTGTAATTACCTATGGAAGAGGTGTGTATTGGACGTTAGAAGCTTGCGCTGAATTTAAAAATAAAGTAGAAATCGTGGATCTCAGAACTTTGCATCCTTTAGATTTTGATCTAATTAATGAAGTTTCTAAGAAGCATGGAAAAGTAATGTTGGTAACTGAAGAATCAGAGGAAGCATCGTTTACTTTAGGTTTAGCAGGGAGAATACAAAGGGACAATTTTGAATCCCTTGATGCTCCAGTATCAATTGTAGGCTCTGTAGATACACCAGCAATTCCTTTAAATTCAACTTTAGAAGCGGCATTATTACCTAATTCGGATAAAGTAAGAGTTGCTCTGGATAAGTTATTATCTTATTAATGCAATAAGTCGTTTCACTAATAATTTAAGTTTTAATCTTGAATAAAACGTAGCACTTTTGTTAAGTGAGTCGTTTTCTTGTTTAATTCATTTATTTTGAATATATTGATAGTGATATAAAACAATATAGATGGTTTCAAAATTTGACTTTTATCATGTTATCGGTTGGACAGTCGGTCGTTTGATCTTAATTCTTTTTTCTGGAGGAATGTTTCTTGCTTCCTTAATGTTATTTGAGGAGAAGCATTGGAGTGTATACCTTGTAACGTTATTTTCTGGTTATGTTCTTGCTATAATGTTGATGGGGTTTTGGAGGTTTTATCCTTCCTATAGGATTACAGAAGTAGGACTTCAACGAAGAAATATTTTAGGATTAGGTTTTTCGTATTTTTATAAATGGAGTCAATTGACTAGTTACAAAGTGGATTCTTATACTTCAGGAGGGAAGGCTGGAGGTCTTAAGGTTACAGCGATTTATATATATGCAGGTCGATATTGTGTTGCCAAAATAGATAATCGAACCTACAAGAATTATGAAGATCTTTATTCTGAGGTGAAATTGAGAATGAAAGGGAAAGAGAAGTAGTGGTGCTTTTTATTTTTAGATTGAGGAGGTTTTTTATTTCCCTGTAAATGAATTATTTATAGGTTTAAGAACGAATTGATTGTTTTTACATTGTTTTATTGTAGTTTGAAATAGAATAATTTTTGATTCAAATTTCAAAACTTTTTGTTTTTTGAATTACATTCGCAATGTGAAATGATTCACAGCTAATATTATCAATTAATTTTTATTTAAATGAACGTAGTAAGAATATTTACTTTGAGTATCATGAGCTTAATTTCTATCCAGACTTTTGCTCAAGGAAAGGTTGCTGATTTGAAAAATCCAACAATAAAAGAATTTTTAACTTCTTTAGATGGTACGGAAGCTACAGCAGAAAAAACAGTTAAAAAATATTGTACTCAAGAAGTTATCGACAATGCAATGATTCCAATGGGGATGGATGTTCTTATTCTTGGAGAAGATGGTAATTGTGTTACTTTCAGAACTACTTGGGTAATTGATGAAGATGATAAAGAAGAAGGTACTACTATTATGTACTACGATATTTGTGAGGAAGGTGGTAAAATCACAGCTTTTGAATTAAATTTTGATTACTAAAATTGAAGTTTCAATTTATAAGAAATTATTTTCTATCAAAACATTAAGAAGGATAACGAAAGTTATCCTTTTTTGTTAATTAGTGATTCTGTTGTTGATGTCGCTAATGATCAATTCAGTGTTTTGCAAAGTCATGCAATTGAAATGTTTTTTAGGACATTCTTTATAGCCTATTTTTGAGCAAGGCCTACAATTGAGATTTTTGACTTCGTGAATACTGTACATTTCATGGTTTGTCGGGTAATATGGATACATTCCTAATTCAGGCACAGTATTTCCCCAAACACTTACAATTGGCACGTTAAAAGTCGTTGCGATATGCATTAAACCTGTGTCATGGGTTAGTATTGTTTTTGCTTGAGCAACAATTGAAGCTGATTGTAATAGCGAGAACCGATTAATAGCATTTATTATTTCTTTATCCTCATTTTTTAAAGCTTCAAAAAGAGATCTCCCCCTTTTTTCATCAGTTGGTCCACCCAATAGAATAATAGGGTAATCAATTTTTGATAATATTGAAATTATCATCTTTTCAGGCATTGTTTTAGTCGCAAATTGTGCGCCAACTGCAACTGCTAAATATTTTTTTGGTGTCAGATTGAGTTCTTTTTCTGTGTCGATTGTATGTGATGAATTGAAAATCAGTTCACAATTATTTAATTTATTAATAACTCCAAGTGGTTTTACTGCGTCAAAATATCGATCTACAATGTGAATGTTTGGCATTCTATTGAGTTTTAAATTGACCAATAACCATTTTTGAAAGTTAAGTTTATTAAAAGCGTAACTTTTGACACCTAAAGATTGCTTTAATCGAAGAGTTCGTATGTTCTTATGTAAATCAATAACTAAATCATATTTCTCTGACTTCAAATCGTCTAGCACTTCCGAAATGGATTTTTGAATGGTGTATAGTTTTTTAATTTTTGGGTTTTCAGAGAGTAGTGAAGCGAATGTTTTTTTTGTTATGAAATGAATTTCGACAGTTGGTAATTGATCGTGTATAGCACTAATAATTGGGGTAGTTAGTACAATATCACCAATGGAACTAAAACGAACGATTAAAACTTTCACAAATCAAAGTTAGTTAAAAACTGTATAGAATGACTTTTAAAGTCTGAAATATAAAACGAATTAGTCACTTTTTTTCAACAAATCATTTTAATTATGAAAAAAATGCTTATATTTGCACAGTATTTAATAAAAACACACATACGAGGGGACGAAAGTCCCCTCTTTTTATACAAAAAGCATGATTAGCAAAGGAAAAGTAGAAGAATTAATAAATGAGCGTATTGCCGAATTGGATAATGGTTTGTTTGTCGTAGATCTTTCTATCTCTTCAGCAAATGTTATTTCAATAGAATTGGATAAGCATGTGGGGGGTGTTTCCGTAGAAGACTGTATGTCAGTATCTAGAAATGTTGAACACAATTTAGACCGCGAAGAGCAGGATTTTGAATTACATGTTTCATCTGCAGGTTTAGATCGACCTTTGAGAGTACTTCCTCAATTTGTTAAGAATATTGGTAGAACTGTAAAGGTGGTCAAACTGGATGGAGTAAAAATAGAAGGTGTGTTAGTTGATGTAAATGATCAACGAATTGTTCTGGAAAATTCTCGAAAAGAGAAAATTGAAGGAAAAAAGAAGAAAGAAGTTATTGTTGAGCAACAAGAATTGCCATTTAATAATATAAAGGAAACTAAAATAGTTATTTCATTTAAATAAAAAAATATGAATAGCCTTGAATTGGTAGAATCGTTTTCGGAGTTCAAAGAATTAAAAAGTATCGATAAACAAACGATGCAACACGTGTTGGAAGATGTATTTCGTGCAATGTTGAAGAAAAAATTCAATACAGACGAACACATTGATATCGTTGTAAATATTGATAAAGGAGATGTTCAGATTTTCCTTAACAAAGAAATTGTTGACGATGGAGAAGTTGAGGATCAAAATACAGAGATTGCTTATTCTGATGCTATTAAAATAGAGCCAGATTTTGAAATTGGTGAAGAGGTGACTGAAGAGTTCCGATTTGCAGATTTTGGACGTAGAAATATTCTTTCATTACGTCAAAATTTGATTTCTAGAATCATGGAATTAGAAAAAGACAACTTGTATAAAGTTTACAAAGAGCGTATTGGTGAAATCGTTACTGGTGAAGTTTATCAAGTTTGGAAAAAAGAAATTTTGGTTATGGATGATGAAGGTAATGAGTTGATTTTACCTAAATCTGAACAAATTCCATCTGATTACTTTAAGAAAGGAGAAACTATTCGTGCAGTTGTATCGAAAGTAGATATGAGAAATTCTCAACCTACAATTATTCTTTCTAGAACGGCACCAGAATTTTTAGAGCGTTTATTTGAATTAGAGGTTCCTGAGGTGTTTGATGGATTAATTACAATTAAACGTATTGTACGCGAACCAGGAGAAAGAGCTAAAGTTGCAGTTGAGTCGTATGATGATCGTATTGACCCGGTTGGAGCTTGTGTTGGTATGAAAGGTTCTAGAATTCATGGGATTGTTCGTGAGTTGAGAAATGAGAATATTGACGTAATTAATTTTACAACAAACTCACAATTATTCATTCAACGTGCATTGTCTCCAGCTAAAATTTCATCAATTGAAATTGAAGAGGTACAAAAAAGAGCAAGAGTATATTTACGCCCTGACCAAGTATCATTAGCAATTGGTAAAGGTGGACATAATATTAAATTAGCAGGTAAATTATCTGGTTATGAATTAGATGTTTATCGCGAAGGTGAAGTTGATATCGATGATGTAGATTTAGAAGAATTTACAGATGAAATCGATGGATGGATCATTGATGAGTTGAAGGCAATTGGTTGTGATTCAGCTAAATCAGTGTTGGAAATAGGTGTTAATGACTTAGTTCAACGTACGGATTTAGAACAAGAAACAATAGAAGAAGTCTTCAGAATACTACGTGCAGAATTCGAATAATTAGATTAATTAGAATACATAGCGTATATTTGACAAAATTTTAAAAAGTAAATAAAAAGGGCGCACAATTTTATGGCGGGAAAACCAATAAGACTAGGAAAGGCGGCAGGAGAGTTAAATGTAGGAATTACTACATTGGTTGATTTTTTAGATTCAAAAGGAGTAAAGATTGAGGTTAATCCAAATTTTAAGTTGGAGGAGGAGCATTATGTTCTTTTGAGAAAGGAATTTGCAGCTGACCATGACTTAAAGGAACAAACGAAACAAAATCCTGTTAAGAGAGAAAAACGTGAAACTGTTTCTTTAAAAGACAATAGAGAAGAAGAGGAAGTACCAGTGGTGCCAGTTTCTGTTCCAGTTGTAGAAACACCGAAAGTTGAACCTGTAAAGGAGATTGTGCCTGAGATTGTTGAAGAGCCTGAAGTTGTTAAAGTTGTTGAAAAACAAGAAGAACCAAAAGTTGAAGTTGTAGAGACGGTTGCTGAACCAAAAGTTATTGGTGATGGAGAGGTTAAAGTTCAAGTTATTGGCAAGATTGATTTAGAGGCACTTAACACGAAGACTCGCCCTGACAAGAAAACAAAAGAAGAGCGAAAAGCAGAAAAAGTTGTTGAAAATAAAAAGCCTGAAACAGTTTTACCAAAAACTCCAATAGTAGTGGAGAAAAAGGAAGAACCAAAAGTTGAAAAGGAAGAAAAACCAGCAACTCCAGATATCGAAACTATTCGTGTACAAAGTCAGATTTTGACTGGACCGAAAGTTCTTGGTAAAATTGAATTGCCTGTTGAGAAGCCTAAAACACCAAATCAATCTCAATCAAATGCCGATCGTAAAAAACGTAAGCGCATTAAAAAGATTGATGTTAATAAGCAAAGTCAACAACAATCTTCTGCTCCAGGACAAAATAATTCTAATAATAATCAGAATAATAACAATAATAAAGGGAACTTTAAGAAGGGTGGAGGAGCTCCAAGAGTTGAGAAGCCAGAGATATCTGAACAAGATATTCAAAAAGAAATTAAAGAAACTTTAGCTAGATTATCAAATAAAGGTAATAAGTCAAAAGGAGCAAAAAACAGAAGAGCCAAGAGAGATATTTTTGCACAAAGAAGACATGAAGAGGAATTAGCTGCTGAATTAGATAACAAAATTCTAAAATTAACAGAGTTTGTTACTGTATCAGAGTTAGCGAATATGATGAATGTTCAACCAACTCAAGTCATCGCCGCATGTATGTCTTTAGGTATTTTTGCTTCGATAAATCAGCGTTTAGATGCAGAAACTATCCAAATCGTATCAGATGAATTTGGTTATGAGACTGAGTTTGTAAGTGCTGAAGTTCAAGATGCGATACCTGTTGTTGAAGATAAAGAAGAGGATTTAATATCTCGTCCTCCAATTATTACAGTAATGGGACACGTTGACCATGGTAAGACTTCATTACTTGATAAAATTAGAAATGCAAATGTAACTGATGGTGAAGCCGGAGGTATTACACAACATATTGGTGCTTATTCTGTAGTTAAAGATGGTAAAAAATTAACATTCTTAGATACACCTGGACACGAAGCCTTTACAGCGATGCGTGCCCGTGGTGCTCAAATTACTGACGTTGCAATTATTATTGTAGCAGCTGATGATGATGTGATGCCACAAACAAAAGAAGCGATTTCGCATGCACAAGCTGCAGGTGTTCCAATGGTTTTTGCAATTAATAAAATTGACAAGCCTGGTGCAAATACAGAAAGAATCAGAGAACAATTGTCTCAGATGAATATTCTAGTTGAAGATTGGGGTGGAAAATACCAATCTCAAGAAATTTCAGCGAAACAAAACATTAATATCGATTTACTTTTAGAAAAAGTATTGTTGGAGGCGGAAATGTTAAATTTAAGAGCTAATCCAAACAAAAATGCGGTAGGTGCTGTAATTGAATCTTCTTTAGATAAAGGAAAAGGTTACGTGACCAACATGCTTGTTGAAGCAGGTACGTTAAAGATTGGAGACGTTGTTTTAGTTGGTAGAAATTATGGTAAAGTTCGTGCTATGCATGACGAAAAAGGAAATGCATTGAAAGAAGCAGGTCCAGCTACACCAGTTTCTATACTTGGAATTAATGGTGCTCCAAATGCAGGTGATAAGTTTAACGTTATGGATGATGAGCGTGAGGCGAAATCAATTGCATCTAAACGTGAACAATTATATAGAGAACAAGGACTTAGAAGTACTAAGCATATCACTCTTGATGAAATTGGTCGTCGTTTAGCAATTGGTGACTTTAAAGAGTTGAATATCATCGTTAAAGGTGACGTTGATGGATCTGTTGAGGCATTATCCGATTCATTATTGAAACTTTCTACTGAAGAAATTCAGATCAATATCGTACATAAAGGAGTCGGAGCAATTTCTGAGGCAGATGTTAACTTAGCTTCAGCTTCTGATGCAATTATCATAGGTTTCCAAGTTCGTCCGGTAGCATCAGCAAGAAGATTAGCTGATAATGAACAAATTGATATTCGTTTATATTCAGTTATCTATAAAGCAATTGACGAAATTAAATCAGCAATGGAAGGGATGTTATCTCCAGATATTGAAGAGAAAGTACTTGGTTCAGCTGAAGTACGTGAGACTTTTGAAATTACGAAAGTTGGTACAATTGCAGGATGTTATGTATTGGATGGTTTAATTAAGAGAACTTCTAAAATACGTTTGATTAGAGATGGAATTGTTATTCACTCTGGTGTATTAGGTTCTTTAAAACGATTCAAAGATGATGTAAAAGAGGTGAAAAACAATTACGAATGTGGTTTGAATATCGATAAATTTAATGATATTAAAGTTGGAGATATAATCGAAGCATTTGAAGAAGTTGAAGTAGCTAGAAAATTATAATCCCTAATTGAATTCCTATAATTATTTAATAGGAGTTTGAAATTATTTTAAATGTCGTTCTTATTCAAGAGCGACATTTTTTTTACACTATTCCAGATGAAATGGATATTTACATTTAAACTTGATAGATTTATGCAAGGATAATTGAATTTTATGTTTAATTCAACTCCTATTATATCCTATGAAATTAATTGATTGTTTTAATTCGTATTGAAAGGATTTATTCCTATTATTTGAGGTATTCGCTAATTTGTCAATAGATGACCATTTAAATGGATTAGGAGCGGTCTATAATCAATTCTGACGATTATTAATTTCAATTGTAAAAGTTGTACCTACATTTTCTGTAGATTCGAAATTAATTGTTCCATTATGGTTTAAAACAATTTGTTTGACCATTGATAAACCAATTCCAGATCCAGTAGATTTAGTTGTAAAATAAGGTGTGAAAATTTTATTTTTCTGTTCTTCATTCATACCCATTCCATTATCTGTAATAGTAATTTTAATGAATTGCTTACCGTCCAGTTTTATTGTAATAATTCCATCTTCTTTTTCATTAATAGCCTGAATACTATTTTTTATTAGGTTGTTAAATACTCTTAGTAGTTGTTCTTTATCACCTTTAATTATACAATTGTTAGGAAGTTCTGTTTGAATTTTTGTTGGACTACTTTGAATAAATACTTCCACAGAATTATTTATTATCTGTGTTAAATCAACATCTTCAAATATTGGTTTAGGCATTTTCGCAAAGTTTGAAAATTCGTTTGCAATTTTTGTTAGTGCATCTATTTGTTCAACTAATGATTGGCTGACTTTATTTATTTTTTCTGTTGATTTTTCATCATTTGGATCAAAAGATCTCATTAAGTGCTGAACAGATAATTTCATTGGAGTTAATGGATTTTTAATTTCATGAGCAACTTGTTTTGCCATATCCCTCCATGCAGATTCACGTTCATTTTGTGCAATTTGTTGAGCAGCGACTTCTAATTCTTCAATTTTTTGATTGTAGCTTTTAACTAAATCACCAATTTCATCATCTAAATTATATGAAATACGTTGATTAGATTCTTTTAAATTTATCTTGGAAAAACGTTCCTGTAACATTTGTAGAGGATTTGTAATCCAGTTAGCAACAAATATCGCTGTTATTGCAGAAAGCGCTAATAGAAGAACAAAAATATTGATTACAGAAACTAAAAATTGTTGAATTTGATATTCTATTTCATCTTGCTGTCCAAAATGTTGCAGATTAATATAGCCAAGTAATTTCCCTGAATTATTAAACAATGGGGAATAGGCAGAACTGTAATTTAATAAACCTATATTTTCTTGGTGTACAAAATCACTTTGAGCATTTTCATGTAATTCTCTTTTTGCTATTGGATTAATTTGTTCGCTTAATAATCCATAATTAAATATTTTTTGCCTTGATGTTGCTATTAAATATCCATTTGGGTCGTATAAATTGATATCTGTATTATAAATTTTTGAAAGATTGATTAACTGAAAGTTTAATAATGCACCATTTTCATGAATGTTTAATGATTTTATTTTTCCAACTTTTGCTTTCAAGTCTAATTCTACAGAATGAGTTTTATCTTTTATTGCAAACTCAGAATATTCCTGATATTGTTTTTTTACGAATATTCCACTACCTAAACCAGATGCCAATAAAGAAACTAGTACTAAACCAATTAATGCAATTTGTATTTTAACGGATAAAGCAAGTGTCTTACGAGATAATGAAGTTGAATAAAATTTAATATAAATCGGTAATATTAATAATCCGAACAAGCAAAATAAGTATGAAAATGAAGTTGCAGTATCAATTGTCGTATTATTAATACCAGATAGGATAACTATATCTTTTCCAGTTTTATAATGTACAAAATGATTATAGCCATTGTAATCAAAATTATTTTTTCTGTTTATATTGACTTTCCTAAAAATTGAATAATTAGTTGGGTAATTAAAGTTACCATATTTTGAAACTAGCCGATTATTATGATATTTTGCGATTGAATAGTTCTCTAAATGTTGTAATGGCATCGTTTGAGACGAAATTAATAACCTTGGGAAGCCTATCTCTTCAGGTAATTTCTTTGATTTTAAAGTGATAAATAATATCGCTTTTTCTCCATTTTTTCCAAATAAGTTTTGTCTAATGATATAACTATATTGTTCAGAATAATCTTTAATAAAATAAATTGATTTATT
>DAIOWV010000046.1:19465-25733 GCA_036758285.1 Taishania sp.
CAGAATAACACATCTGAAAAATTTGAGGAACTATCCAATTTGATTTATTAATTTCTGATTGTTCACTGTTGTAATGAATTAAATTGGATAGTTCCTCAAATTTTTCAGATGTGTTATTCTGAGAAATTGAAATAGATTCTTTATTTTCTTTAAAAATGTAGAATGCACATTCATATTTTTCCCAAAATCCATTAAAATGTCTTCGTTCAAGTCCTTCCTCAAAGTCTCTATGATTAATTTGTTTTCCAGAACTAATCATTCTTTGTAGAAACTTATCATCAAGTAATGATTTTTCTGTTGAATTGTATTCTAATTCAGTTGAAATGTCTCTTTCTATGACTAATTGATTGGCGTATAGTTCTCTTTCGCTTTTATCTTTTCTATTTGAAAAATCACCTATTATTAATGAACATATTAGAGCATATTGTGCTAATAATGCCATTCCAATTATTAAGTGTTTTTGTTTGAATTCTTTATATTCTAGAATTGAAATGAAGATAATAAATATGATTGCAAATAATATTGTGTATGGTAGTTTATTAATAAAATAGTAATCAATAATTAGGAAAATCATTCCAAAGATAATAATGTTGATTAAGTTCTTTTTGAAACTTATTCCTTGATTTTTGTTAAATGTTATTACCGTTTTCCCACATATAAAAAATATAAATCCTAATAATGCGATGCTTAAAATTGAAATAAATGAATAGATATTTAATTGAAATAGTTTTTCTATATCCATTGGTATACTTGAATTTTCAATTAATCCTTTGAATAGATAAATTACTCCTAGCCATGCAAAATATATGATTGAAATAAAAAAATAGGGTAAAACCTTAAGACTTCGTTTTTTTATGGATTTGATTCTTTGATAGTTGAAGTGAGCTATTATGAAAATTAAAAAAATGTTAAGCGTGTATTCAAAAAAATTGGGGAATATTGAACTTGTTCCATATAGACTCGGTTTAAAAAGAGTCGAATTTTGCATAAAATAGAACCAGTTGAATTTTAGTGATAAGTATCGAATAATAATAATAGCAAATGGAAGTGTCCAAGCCCAATTGGTTTTTAATTTAATAAAATGAGATGATATTTGCCAAATGAATAGTGTAATTGTTGCGATCAATAAACACATTAATATTATTGATTCTTTATCTTTAATTGGTTGATAGTCCGTTGCAAAAATAGAAAAAAGATACTGTCCTTTTTCTGAGTAGATGGGGAAACCAGATGATTCATCTAATGAAATGAATGATTGGAAATTCGTATTAAAAGGTTTTATATAGTCATTTTGTAATTGATTGTTTTGGTATGCGTATTCTCTTTTAATTTGAAATGAACCAGCTATTATTAAATTGTTTTTTTGTATTGTTTTGACATAATACCAGCCATTTTGTGCTTTTTTAATACCGTTGGTTGGGAATAGTAAATCTGCAAAGTTTGATATTGGAATTTGATTTGTGTTCCAATTGATTAAAGTATCATTTTTATAAATGTGAATGTAAAAATTATCGTTTAATTCATTCGATGATAAATAGCCAGATTCATTTATTTTTTTAGAAATTGAATTTAGCTCTTTATCAAGTTCTTTTTCTTGTGATTTGAATTCTGACTTAAAATCATCTAGTTGACTATAATAATTTGTATTAAAAATAGAATATGAATATCCTAATAACAAAATCAAACTGATCGTGAATATTAACCAAATTCTATTTTTTTTAATTTTATACATTCTTATTCGTAATACATTAACGACTATTAAAAGTTAATGTTGTCAAGTTTGACGTGACTTCTAATTGGACTGTTTCTCCAAAAATTAGTGCTCTATTATCATCTATATGTCCTGCAGGAAAGTCAAAACATATGGGTATTTTTCTGTATTCAAAATGTTGAGTTATTATTTCTTCTACATTCATTCCTATTGTGACAAACGTAGTGTCTTTTATATCAGTCATTCCTCCCACAATTAATCCTGAAATTTGATCTAAAATCCCCGCTTTTTTTAGTGAAAATAGCATCCTGTCAAGTGCATATAATTGTTCTCCAACTTCTTCAATAAAAAGGATTTTCTCTTTATAATTGGGTTGGCAATCTGTACCGATTAGACTATAGATTATACTTAAGTTCCCTCCAATTAATTCGCCTTCTATCGTACCATTTTTATTGAATTTATTTACAGGAACTTCTATTTTGTATGATTTCCCTTCAAGTGCAAATAATAATGTTTTTAATGCTTCTTCTGAATTTGTTTCAAAATTTAATGGCATTGTTGCATGTATGCTTTTCTGTTCAAATTTTTGTAATTGTTGATGGAACACTGTTATATCACTAAAACCAATTATCCATTTTGGAAATCGTAATTGATTTGCCCATTGTATTCTATCAAGAATTCTTACAGAACCGTATCCTCCTCTTGCACATAGAATTGCTTTTACTTCTTCATTGTCTATTGCTTCTTGAAAATCCTGTGTTCGTTCTTCATCAGTTCCCGAATAGTAATTAAAGTTTCCTAAACAGTGTTTTCCGACTTTTACTATATAACCAGCATTTTCTAAGTATGTTTTGGCATATTCAACATGTTTTTTTTCAATTGCTTTAGCAGGTGCTATGATTTGAATCGTATCTCCGGGTTGTAATTTTGCAATTGAATTCATGTTCTTTAAATCTTTACCTCAAAGAAACGCAATTTTTTTATTTTTGATGTTATAATATATTACAACATTGGTGTAAAGGCATTCTGGATGTGTTCAATTTTTGTACGATAGGAATTATGCACGATAGAAATAATGTCAAATTGAATTTCAGAATTTATGTTGTTCTGTTTTATGTAATAGTCGGTTGTCTTTATTATTTGTTTTTGTTTGCCTCGTGTTACAGCTTTATATGGCTCTCCTATTTCAGCAGTTTCTCTGGTTTTAACTTCACAAACGATTAGTAAGTTATCCTTTGTTGAAATAATATCAATTTCGTTTTTTCTAAATCTAAAATTTGTTTCAATTATTTCATATCCATTTTGTTCAAGATATTTGATAGCGAGGTTTTCACCTAGTTGGCCTAGTTCAATATGTGTCATGTGATAGTAGTTTTGTTGAAAAAAAGCGAAGTTAATTTAACTTCGCTTTTCCATACCAACGATTTATTGTTCTTGATCTACAACTTCAGTTGTAGCTGTAGTACCAAGAGCATTTTTAATTTTTATTTCAAGTTCCTCCATTAATTCTGGGTTGTCTTGTAATATTGATTTTACAGCATCTCTTCCTTGTCCTAGTTTCACTTCACCATATGAAAACCATGATCCACTTTTCTTAACAATATTAAGTTCAACACCAAGGTCTATTATTTCGCCGATTTTTGAAATACCTTCACCATACATGATGTCGAATTCTGCTTTTTTAAACGGTGGTGCTACCTTGTTTTTGACAACTTTTACCTTTACTCTGTTTCCGATTACATCTTCTCCATCTTTAATTTGACTTGTTTTACGAATGTCAATACGTACGGATGAATAAAATTTTAAGGCATTTCCTCCTGTTGTTGTTTCAGGATTTCCAAACATCACTCCAATTTTATCTCTTAGCTGGTTAATGAATATACAACAACATTTTGCCTTGTTTATTGATCCAGTTAGTTTACGTAATGCTTTGGACATTAATCGTGCTTGTAGTCCCATTTGAGAATCTCCCATTTCGCCTTCAATTTCTGCTTTAGGAGTCAAAGCTGCTACTGAGTCTACAATTAATAAGTCAATTGCTCCAGAACGTATTAGGTTGTCTGCAATCTCTAAGGCTTGTTCACCATTATCTGGTTGTGAAATCAATAGGTTGTCAATATCAACACCTAATTTAGCAGCATAGAATTGATCGAAAGCATGTTCTGCATCTATAAATGCGGCTATACCTCCTTGTTTTTGTACTTCTGCAATTGCATGTATTGCAAGTGTTGTTTTACCAGATGATTCTGGACCATATATTTCTATTACTCTACCTTTTGGTAAACCATTTACTCCAAGAGCAATATCTAATGTTAATGATCCTGTTGGAATTGCGTCTATTTTTTCGACAGCTTCATCTCCTAGTTTCATTACAGTTCCTTTGCCATAAGTTTTATCAAGCTTCTCCATTGTTAATTGAAGCGCTTTCAATTTTTCCATTTTTTCTTGGTTAACGTCTTTTGTTGCCATAATCGTTGGTTTTTTGTTTTAAATCGTATTGCAAATATGCAGGTGTATAAACGTAAGTTTTTTACGTTGTTGGTTTGTTTTTTAAAATATTTAATATTTCTTCTGTGTGATTCTTGGTGTTTGGTTTCTTTATAACATCAATAATTATTTGATTTTCATCTATTATAAAGGTTGTTCTATGAATTCCATCAAATATTCTACCCATAAATTTCTTTTCCCCCCAAACTCCGTATTGATTCAAAATTATTTTATCAGTGTCGGCTATTATTGGAAAGTTTAAATCATTTTTTTTACTGAATTTGCTATGAGATATTACTGAGTCAGCACTAACTCCAACAATAGATACTCCATTTTCAGTTAAAAGATCAATATTATCTCTTAAATTACATGCTTGTGCTGTGCATCCAGGTGTACTATCTTTTGGATAGAAATACAATACGAGCTTTTTACCTTTATAATCAGATAAACTTATTTTGTTTCCATTTTGATCTAGTCCGATAAAATTTGGAGCATGATCACCAATCTTCATTTGCTTCATTGATTAAAAAATTGTATCATTATC
This sequence comes from Taishania sp., assembly GCA_036758285.1. Taxonomy (GTDB): domain Bacteria; phylum Bacteroidota; class Bacteroidia; order Flavobacteriales_D; family Crocinitomicaceae; genus Taishania. Next base: position 24,208 of record DAIOWV010000046.1, read on the forward strand.
GATTAAATAATAATCAAATATAATCGTTTTTCTATTCATGACAAAATATTTGTCAATAAAATGATTATTTATTAATCTTTTTATTTTCTAATCTAATGTATTAAATTATTTTAAATATTTGATATTTAAAATGTTAATTTAATTTTTCAATAAAATTTTTAATGGTATAAATTAATGTTTTCAGACGATTTTATAACTTAAATGGTCCTGATCGAGCGAGTTGTTTGAAAAATTGCTTTTCTGATAAATCTATGATTCTTGCTCCTGGAAAATAAAATTTTGCAATTTGTCTAAAGTCATAGCCTGATCGAGCCATTTTCATAGCTCCTTCTTGACATAATCCAACGCCATGTCCGTAACCTTTGCCAGATATCACAACTTCATTATTTTCAAGATAAGTTGAGAAAAATGTTGATTTTAGTCCAAATTTTTGACGAATATCTCGAAGGGGGATACCAAAACTTGGGGCAACATAAAATGCTTTTCGTTCATCTTGTTTAAATTGGTAAAGCTTTTCTCGCCAAACACTATCTTGGATTGGATAGTTAAATTGCTTGCTAAAGTATTCTTCCCATTCTGTTTTAGGAATTCGTTTTTCCCATTTTGCTTGTTTTGTGTATATACAGAATGTATCTACAAATGTAGTGAGGTAGGGGATGGCATTGTTCCAAACATAGTCTGGCTCACTTGTTTGCCCTCCACAATTTGCATGAAAATATGAATCAATTAACTGATCTTTTTCATCTAGCATTACACTACCAGTGGTTAATTGAACTGCTTCTCTAATTAAGGGAGTAAATCTTAACATGCTATGGTAAGCTTGACAATGAACTCTATCACATAAAGAAAAACCTTCTTTATTATGTTTATTTACATATTTTAGAGCATATGTACGACTCATTAATGCTTGTACTTTATAATATTCTATATGTTGACCACCTCCGCCTTCAGATTCTACAACTCCTGATAAATAATTATCAATATCGACCAAATTGACAATGGTAATTGCATTTTCTGAGACAAATAATTCAATGTCATCTTCGTATTTTCGAGATTTTATAGTCTTATTTGTTCTCGGATCTAGTGTAATTGATGAACCTATATTATTTTGCTGAACAGTTATTTTTGAGAATAATCCTTTGTCAACTACTCCAACTTTAAGTCTTAATTTTTTTCCTTCAACCGAAACATCTATAAATTCATTCGGTAGAATCGACCCGAAATGTGTAGTGTCTCCATATATAGAGTAACTTCCTACATTATATGCAACTACAATTCGATTAATTGTGTAGTCGCAAAATACACCTATTCTCATTTGTTGAGAGAATAAGTTTATACCTGAAAAAAGAATTATTAATAATGTAAACAGTTTCACCTTACAAAAATAAACTCATGAAACATTCAAATTCTATTTTCAGTTATTAGTTTTCAACAGCAAAGATGTGTATTTTATGAATTTTTAATTTTACTATCTCTATTCCACGAAAAAACCTTCTAAAATTGGCATTAACCATCTCAGAAGGTTT
>DAIOWV010000047.1:0-13464 GCA_036758285.1 Taishania sp.
CTTCAAAAATGAAAATCCAGAACGATTTTTTCAAGTAGGAATTGCAGAAGCAAACATGATTAGTATCGCTGCTGGAATGACGATTGGAGGAAAAATTCCTTTTACAGGAACATTTGCTAATTTTTCTACAGGACGTGTTTATGACCAAATTCGTCAATCAATTGCTTACTCTAATAAAAATGTGAAAATTGCAGCATCACACGCTGGCTTAACGCTGGGTGAAGATGGGGCAACACATCAAATTTTAGAAGACATAGGTATGATGAAAATGTTACCGAACATGACTGTAGTTGTACCAGCAGATTTTAACCAAACGAAACAAGCGACTATTGCTGTTGCTGAACATGTTGGACCTGTTTATTTGCGTTTTGGAAGACCAAGTGTTCCAATTTTTGTTAAGCCAGATGCAAAGTTTGTAATTGGTAAAGCAGATACAATTATTGAAGGTACTGATGTAACAATCATTGCTTGTGGGCATTTAGTTTGGAAATCTATTGAAGCAGCTCAAGAATTGGAAAAACAAGGGATATCAGTTGAAGTAATAAATATGCACACGATTAAACCTTTGGATACTGAAGCTGTCTTAAAATCAGTTGCAAAAACAAAATGTGTGGTAACAGCTGAGGAGCACATGTACAATGGAGGGTTGGGTGATTCAATAGCTCAATTACTTTCTAGAAATACGCCAGTTCCTCAAGAATATGTTGCAGTGAATGACACTTTTGGTGAATCAGGAACACCGGATGAATTAATGAAAAAATATCACATTGATACTCCAGATGTAGTTGCTGCAGCTTTAAAAGTATTAAGTCGAAAAAAATAAAAAATATTGAAGCACTCTGATAATGACATATTAAAATTAGCAAAACAGAGTGCTTCTCATTACAATGAGGCTTTCACCATTATTGTTAAAGAATTTGGTCCTCGTTTATTCCCACAAATTCAACGAATCACCAAAAACAGACAGTGGACAGAAGACTGCTTACAAAATGTTTTTATTAAAGTTTTTCAAAACTTAAAAGATTTCAGAGGAGAATCAAGTATCTATTCTTGGCTATACCGAATCGCAAATAACGAATCGCTTAATTTCCTTAAGAAGGAAAATATAAGATCTACAATCGATTTAGGGGAATTAAGTATCGAACACATTGTAGAAGATTTAAACTTTTCAAATGTTACAACAGAAGTAATTGAAAAGCATTTATTGGAAGCAATTAGCACGTTGCCACAAAAACAAGCAGAAGTATTTGAGTTGAAATTTTTTCAAGATTTGAAATTTTCTGAAATATCTGTTATTACTGGTGTTTCTGAAGGTGGTTTGAAAGCAAACTATCACCATGCTGTCAAAAAAATAGAAGCTTATCTTATTAATTCTCTCTCAATTTGATAAGTATCAGAAAACACTATTTATTTCCACTTTTATAGAAATAGATTTTATTTTCTTCAAATAAATTAAAGAAATCAGTTGTCTGAAGACGGTTTGACCAAAATAGTAGCTACTATTATTCATAAAGTTTACGTTTCACAAAAACTAAATTTAAAGAAAAGCGGGAAATATGTTATGGAAATCCCGCTTTTCTAAAAGTTTTATCGGACTATAGTGATAAATATTAGTGTTTTAATTTCGAAAAAAGTTACTTTCGAGTTAACCCTTATGATTTATAATTAATTAAAAACAACTGTTTTCGTAGTCTTTGGAATTTTAACTACAATGTAAGGTTGTGTAATAACTGTTGTTACCATTTCCTCTTCTGTACCAACTTGTGCAACAGTTGCATTAATAGTGGTTTCATTTTCCACAACACTTGAATATTTAATAGAAAATCCACCTGACGGTCTTACCTGATCAAAAGATGCTAAAACAGTCCATTGAGAAAAATCGATGTTTTGTTCACTAAATTCTAGTGTTGCTTCATTAATAGTATTCATTTGATTTTTAAAAGCATTCCAAGCTACCGAATCATTAATGACACGATTTTCTTCCGTGAAACCCTCTTGAGAATCTCCATACAAATTGTTTTGGCTAATGGTGTTTACAACCATTGGAGTAACTACTAACGGATTTTGTCTCGGACTTATTTTTTCACAACTGAATAATCCAACAGTTAACAACAAAATTCCGGCAATGACATGTGTTCTTTTCATCTTATAAAGTATTTAATTTGCTCTTAATACAATTCTAAAAATCAACAGGTTGCCTAAGTATTAAAAAAAATAAATTGTTCATGTCTTATAGGTGAAGCAGTGTACCTTGAAGATTTGTGATTAGCAATTCTTTACAGCTGATAAATTGATTTCACACTGTCTGCTTTCCTTTAATTTATAAATTAATCAGAAACTAAATTTCAACAAAAGCGGGAAATCCGTCATAGAAATTTGCTTTTCTAAAAGTTTTATCGGACAGTAGTGATTATTTATCTAACTTTGCGTCGAATTAAGAATTATGTTAGTACAAGTTGTAAAGTCGAAAATCCACAGAGTAAAAGTTACTCAAGCTGATTTAAACTATATTGGTAGCATTACCATAGATGAGGCATTAATGGAAGCCTCTAATTTAATTGAAGGTGAACGTGTGCAAATTGTTGATATTAATAATGGTGAACGATTTGAAACATATGTCATTAAAGGAGACAGAGATTCTGGAACAATTTGCTTGAATGGACCAGCAGCTAGAAAAGTTGCTCTTGGTGATATCATTATCATTATCGGATATGGATATATGGATTTTGAAGAAGCTAAATCATTCAAGCCATCATTGGTATTTCCAAATGAACAAACAAATCGATTAGATTAGGTTATGCTAAAAAAAACAACTCTGACACTCGTAAAAACAGTATTGCCTTTATTAATAGGTATTTATCTTTTTTGGTTGTTTTTTTCAAGTATGTCTGAAGAGCATATCTCTAGTTTCAAAAAAGCACTAAGAGAAGCAAATTATTTTTGGGTTTTCTTGGCAATGATTCTAGAATTTATTTCACTTTGGGCAAGGGCTGCAAGATGGAAATATATGCTTGAACCAATGGGTTATTCTACTCCTTGGAAACATCGTTACCATGCTATGATGATTGGTTACTTAGTCAATTATACCATCCCACGTGCTGGTGAACCTACACGTTCTGCTATGTTGTTTCGATCTGATGGCGTTCCGTTTGGAAAATCCTTTGGTACTATTTTAGCTGAACGAGCGGTTGATGTTTTAATGCTTGGATTGATTGTTGGAATCACAATGTTGATTGGATATGATGATTTAATGGCTATTTTAAATGAAATTGAAACGCAATTAGGAGGTTCAAAAACAGACGCTACAGGTGGAATAGGTATTAAACAAATTATTTATATTGTAATAGCGTGTTTAGTTATAGCTGTTACTTTAGTATATTTTCTTAGCAAGAAGTTCAGAGAAAAACTAACAAAATTTATAAAGGAAATTTTAAACGGGGTCTTTGCAATTTTCAAAACCAAAAATCCAGGAGGTTTTATATTGTATACGTTTGTAATCTGGATTTGTTGGGTTTTAATGTTCATTATTCCATTTTATGCACTTAAAGAAACGAGTAATGTAGCCTTTACAGGTATGCTAATTGGTTTTGTAGTAGGAACATTGGGAATGTCATTTACGAATGGTGGTATTGGTGTCTATCCTTTAGTGGTTGGGTTAGTAGTGTCATTTTATTTAAAAGCAGATTATCCAACTGAAGCTAGAGGTCTAGGTAATGCCTTAGGTATGATTATTTGGTTAGGAAATACATTTATAATGATATTATTAGGATTGATTTCATTAGCACTTTTACCCAAAAATTATTCAAACAATGATGACACGACAAGAGAATCTACAGAATAAAATAGTTAGTATAGAAGAAGCTATTCGTAGAATGGGGATTTGGAGAAATGGTGGATTGAAAGTAACATTCACCAACGGATGTTTCGATATTTTACACAAAGGACACGTAACTTATTTAACACAATCTGCTGATTTAGCAAATAGATTAGTAGTGGGATTAAATTCTGATGCATCTGTGAAAAGACAAGGAAAATCAGAAGAAAGGCCAATTAATAACGAAGATGCAAGAGCAACAGTACTTGCCGGACTTAGCACAGTTGATTTAGTTGTAGTTTTTGATCAAGACACTCCACTTGAATTAATTCAAATACTTCAACCAGATATTGTTGCTAAAGGAAGTGACTATGACGCGTTAGAAAGAGATAAAACTTCTAAAAAATATATCGTTGGCGCAGATTTAATGGATGAAAAAGGAGGGGAAGTGGTTGCAATTCCATTAGTTGATGGATTTTCAACAACTGAAATCATTAACAAAATTAAAAAGTAGTAATTACGTTTTTAACGAAAATAAAAAAGCAGATTCAATTTTGAATCTGCTTTTTACTTTGATAAGAATATCCTATTTACCAGCAGCTTTGAAATCTAGTAACTCAATATAAAAACATAGAGCACCTTTTCCATAAGCCAATTCAGAAGGGATAAACAACCTGTATTTACCTCCTTTCTTCAATTGTGGGAATGACATTGTCCATCCTGGAATTACTTGTTGTAAGCTAATTGTCAAAGGTTGATTTCTGTCAAATGAACTTTCCATTGTATCACCAATCGTATTTGTTAAGATGTAATGAGCAACAACTTCATCTGTAGCAGCTGGAGAACCCCCTTTTCCTTCTTGAACTGTTTCAACAACGATACCACCATCAATTACTCGTGTATTTTTTAATGATTTAGCATTGTCTAAAAATGGTTTATCCATTTTTTGCATTTTATTCATTTGAGCTGTTTGAACCTCAGTTTGAAATTTTGTCATTAATGAAGCACGTTCACCTTTATCTAAAATAGTATCACGTTTATTTAATGCATCACGGTATCCATATTTAACATAAGTCAAATCAATATTTTGTAATTGTTCGATTTCTTTCATCATTTGATAAAAACGAGAACCATTAAGTTTTCCAAAACATTCTGAACCGCTAACTTTTTTAGTTGTATCAGGATTCATGAAATTCATTCCGAATGCATCTAAAACAGTTTGTTGACAAGAAGCATAATCACTATCATTTAATGAATTATCAAATCCATCAGCTAAAGCATTGAAATCTAAAATTTCAGCTTCTTTCCCGGCGTTTGCAATTGGAGCAGCAAAATCAGCACCCAATGAGTAAGAAAGTTTTTGTTTTTCAGAATCAAATGTTACAGGAACATCTTCTTTCTTGCTGTTACATGCTACTGATAAAGCAACAGTAAAAGATAAAATTATAATTTTTCTCATTTTATTTCACTTCTAATAATTCAACATCAAAAATTAATGCCATATAAGGCTGAATTGTTCCTCCGGGAGCATTAGCACCGTATGCTAATTCTTGAGGAATGAACAAACGGTATTTAGAACCTGTGTTCATTAATTGTAGAGCCTCTGTCCATCCTGGAATCACTTGATTGACCCCAAAAGTTGCTGGCGCCCCTCTTTGAATAGAGCTATCAAAAACAGTCCCATCAATTAATGTCCCATGGTAGTGAACAGTTACTTGTGAAGTTGGACCTGGCTTTGCTCCAGTTCCTGCCGTTAAAACCTCATACTGTAACCCAGAAAGAGTAGTTTGAACACCTTCTTTCTTAAAATTATCAGATAAAAATGCTTCGCCAGCCGTTTTGTTTACTGCAAACATCTCTTGTGTTGCTTTTTGCATGTATTGTTGAATGATGGCATTTGCTTGTTCAGGTGTATATTTCAAACTTTTTCCTTGAAATACATCTTCGATAGCTTCAGCAAAAGATTCTACTGATAAATTTGATAAATTTTGTTGAGCTAAACTTTCTGCGATACTCATTCCAACACAGTAACTTACTGCTTGTATTTCTTCGTTCATTTTTTTTATTTTGGACAAATGTAATTACAAAATATTGATTAAATGGGTTAGCTAATCATCAAGTAATAAACATTTTTTACTTTTTTAGCATTTATTCATTTCAATTGTCTATCTTTGTGCCGTTCAAAAGTGAACTACATAATAATCATTAAAAAATATTGGCATGTACTTAAATACAGAAGTTAAAAAAGAAATCTTCGCTAAACACGGAGGATCTGCAACGAACACAGGTTCTGCAGAAGGTCAAATCGCGTTATTCTCATTCAGAATTTCTCACTTGACTGAGCATTTGAAAAAAAACAGACATGATTACGGTACTCAACGTGCTTTGCAATTGTTGGTAGGTAAGAGAAGAAGTCTTTTGGATTATTTAAAGAAAAAAGATATCGAAAGATACCGTGCTATTGTTAAAGAATTAGGATTACGTCGTTAATTCTTAACATTAGAAAGTTTATTGAAGAGGGGGCATCGAATTATCGACTGTCCCTTTTTTGTGTTTTACTGAGAAATATTTCTGAAAACATAAACATTTAACAACTGTACGTTTTAAATTAGTAAATAAATAAAATATGAATATAGTTACAAAGTCCATCATTACTGGAGGTAAAGAAATCTCTATTGAGACTGGAAAGTTGGCAAAACAAGCTGACGGTGCAGTAGTGTTACGAATGGGCGACACAATGATTTTAGCAACAGTTGTTGCTGCTAAAGAAGCAAAAGACGGTGTGGATTTCCTTCCATTAACAGTTGATTATAAAGAAAAATTTGCTGCTGCAGGTCGTATTCCTGGTGGTTTTTTCCGTCGTGAGGCTCGTCCATCTGAACGTGAAATATTAGTGATGCGTATCGTTGACCGTGCACTTCGCCCTTTATTTCCAGATGATTACCATGCAGAGGTACAATTAATGTTGCAATTAATCGCATATGATGGTGTGAATTCTCCTGATGCATTAGTTGGTTTAGCGTCATCTGCTGCAATTGCAGTTTCAGATATTCCTTTTAATGGACCAATGTCTGAAGTTCGTGTTGGTCGTGTTGATGGTCAATTCATTATCAATCCAACATTGGAAGAAATGGATAAATCAGATATCGACATCATTGTTGCAGGTACTGAAAAAGACATCAACATGGTTGAAGGTGAGATGCAAGAAATTTCTGAAGATGAAATGGTTGAAGCAATTAAGTTGGCTCACATTGAAATCAAAAAGCACTGTCAATTCCAATTGGAAATTGCTGCTGCTGTACCTTCAGCAAATCCTAAAAGAGAATATTCTCATGAAGTTCACGATGAAGAACTTCGTTCAAAATTATACAATTTTGCTTTTGATAAATGTTGTGCTGTTGCTCGTCAAGGTTTAGCATCTAAAGAAAAGCGTGGAGAATTGTTCGGTGCAGTTAAGGAAGAGTTCTTAGCTACATTAACTGAAGAAGAGTTAGAAGCTGGAAAACCTTTTATCGGACCTTACTTCAAAGAAACAATGAAGAAAGCAGTTCGTGCAGTGATGTTAGACGAATCAGTTCGTTTAGATGGACGTAAATTTGACGAAATCCGTCCGATTTGGTCTGAGGTAAATTATTTACCAACAGCACATGGTTCAGCTATCTTTACTCGTGGAGAAACTCAAGCACTAATGTCATTGACATTAGGAGGTAAAATGGATGAGCAAATGATTGATGATGTTACGTTTGCTGGTACAGTTCCATTTATGTTACATTATAATTTCCCACCATTTTCAACAGGAGAGGCTCGTCCATTGAGAGGAACATCTCGTCGTGAAGTTGGTCATGGTAACTTAGCATTAAGAGCGTTGAAACCAGTTTTACCAGAAGATAATTCATATACTATTCGTTTGGTTTCTGAAATTTTAGAATCAAACGGTTCATCTTCAATGGCGACAGTATGTTCTGGAACATTAGCTTTGATGGATGGTGGTGTACAAATTAAAGCACCTGTTTCTGGTATTGCAATGGGATTGGTTGCTGATGGAGGTAAATTTGCTGTATTATCTGATATTTTAGGTGACGAGGATCATTTAGGAGATATGGACTTTAAAGTTTGTGGTACTGCAAAAGGAATCACAGCTTGTCAAATGGATATTAAAGTAGATGGTTTACCATATGAGATTTTGATTCAAGCATTGAACCAAGCAAAAGCTGGACGTTTACATATATTAAACAAAATTATTGAAACGATTGCAGTTCCAAATCCAGATTTCAAACCTCATACACCACGTATCGAAGCATTCAATGTGCCTAATGATACAATTGGTGCGATTATAGGACCTGGAGGAAAAATAATTCAAGCTTTACAAAAAGACACAAGAACAACAATTACTATTGAAGAATTGCCAACAGGAGAAGGACGTGTACAAATCATGTCTAATAATGGTGAAGATATGTCAGAAGCTGTTCGTCGTGTGAAGTTAATTGCTTTCCCTCCTCAAGTTGAAGAAGGAATGGAATACGAAGGAAAAGTGAAAGGAATTAAAGAATTCGGATGTTTCGTAGAAATTCTACCTGGAACAGACGGATTGATTCATATTTCTGAGTTCGCATGGGAAAAAATTGCTAAAATGGAAGACGTTGTTAAAGAAGGTGACGTATTGAACTTTAAAGTAATTGGAAAAGACCCAAAAACAAAAAAATGGAAATTATCTCGTAAGGTTTTATTACCAAAACCAGAAAGAGTTGAAGCTCCAAAAGAAGCATAATGATTAATTTAAGGCATTCCAAATTGGGATGCCTTTCTTTTAAAAAAACGAAAATGGCAAATAAAAGAGATCTTAAAAAGGCGTTAAATTTCATGGTTGAGGAGATTGTTCATGAATCATTTGTGGCACAATCCTATGATCCAAATTTAACAGAAGCAAGTAATAAAATTATTACTGAAACAATTGGATTTAATCAATCTGCTTTGAGTAAAATTAGTGCTGCAAAAAATAAAGCAGAAATGAAACCAATAATCGCAGAAATAGAAAAGGCATCGCTTCAATTTTTTGAAAAATTAGAGACACTATAGTACTAATATAAATCAAAGAAAGGGTAGAGGATGATTATTGTTTAATCATTTTGGTAGTTTTTATCTATCTTTGTACTTCCAAAAAAACAAAAGACATGGCAAATAAAAGAGATATCAAAAAAATCATCAATAATGTAATTATTGATATTGTTGAGGAAAGTTATTCAGTTCAATTATTCAACGAAAGCAAAACAAAAGAAAGTAATGCAATCATTGATAATGCAGCAAACGTTCAAGATGAATTGTTGAGTAGAATAAGTAAAGCTAAATCAAAATCTGAATTCAAATCTATAGTAGCTGATTTTGAGACTAAAACAGATGAACTTTACGATCTAGTAAATAAATTGTAAAATTTTACTAAAAACTTTTTGTAAAATACAATTTTATTATTAGTTTTGCACTCGCAACACGAAAAAGTGTTAGTGGCACAGTTGTGAAACTGTCCTATGGTGTAACTGGCAACACGTCGGTTTTTGGTACCGAAGAGTCTAGGTTCGAGCCCTAGTGGGACAACAAATCCTCAGTGAAAGCTGAGGATTTTTGTTTTTCAATCCCTTTCAATAATTAAGGACTAAAAGATTCAACAAAAATATTTTTTGGCATGCTTTTGGACATCCTTATAAAAACAAAATTTAATCATTATGAGATCACTAGTAATTTTAGTAGCGCTATTGATAATGGCAGGTTTGTCCAACGCACAATCTAACTCAACAGAGAAGGATTTAACAATGTATCCACCAGCAAAAGAAGGTTATGAACAAGTAATTATTCACTTACCTAAAAAGAAGAGTGAAGACAATCTAAAAGTGGAAATTACTGTTGGAAAAAATGTTGAAGTTGATAAATGTAACAGTCATTTTCTACTTGGTAGTTTTAAAGATTCAACTGTAGAAGGTTGGGGGTACAATTTCTTTGAATATAATTCCAAAGGTGACGTTGGCGGAACTTTAATGGGATGTCCCGACAACAATAAAGTTATCAAATTTGTTACGGGTGGGAGTGAGTTTATTCATTACAACTCAAAATTGCCAATTGTAATTTATATTCCGAAAGGAATGGAGGTAAAGTTTAGAATTTGGACAGCTGACAAAAAAGGTTGGAAATAACATTTACAATACTTGAAGTGAAACCCCAGTAAGAATTTATTGGGGTTTTTATCTATTTGTAGTTAACTAATAAAAAAAGGATTATCACAAAAAGTTTTAATCTGATTATAGTTGAACGCGAATAGGCTCTGCTAGATTAATTTTAATCTTTTCATCCTTGAAAGAAACGCTTGAAGTATTGTGAATTGTAGCATCTTTTATTGCTGTATAGTTCATTGGTGCTTCCAAGATTCTTTGCTGTGGCAACTCTTGAGCGATACTTGTAGGTATAAACACTGTATCCGTAATTCGATTAGTTATATGTACAAATACAGTATCTGCTGGTTTCAGGATGGTGTCGTAGATGACACTTATTAGTTGGTTTGGAGTTGATTCAACCTCTTCACTTGTTCGTGGTAGAAAAAAGAAAATCAAGAATGCTACAGCAACTCCAGTAAATGCTTGCCAAATTGGAATCGGTTTTTTCCAAAATGGAACTGATGCAATTGGTACATTTAAAGGTGCAACAGGAGGAATCTCGTAAAGAAGTGTTTCTGCTTCGTTTGCGATCAATTGATGTGAGTAATACTCTTCTTTCGTCATCCATTTCAAAACGAGTTTCTGTTGCTCTTTTGTTAATTCATCGAATGATTTTGTTTCGATTAAATCGAAGATTGAAGTTGGGATATTTTCCATGATCAATTGATTTTAAAAAGATTAATTTCTTGTTTTGGGTTAAATAATTGTAGGTTTTCGGTCATTATTTTGGTTGCGTAAAACAACCTTGATTTGATGGTTCCAACGGGTGATTCTGTAATTTCAGCAATTTCCTGCAATGAAAAATGTTCCAAATAACGCAATACAAATACCGTTTTGTGAGCGACTTCTAATTTATCTATCTCTGTTTTTAGTAATTGTTGAAAGGTATTTTTATCTGTCAGGTTTTCTTGAAATACAGCTTTATGAAAGACTGGTTTGTTCAACTCCTCTGAAATCATTTTATGTTGATTGCGATAGTATGTTTTACACATGTTGGAAGCGATTGTAAAAATCCAGGTATAACATTTTTTTTCTTGGTCGAACAAGTGATTTTTTTCCCAAATTTTAAGAAATAAATCCTGTACGAAGTCTTGTGCCAATTGTTCATCTCGATTCAACATTTTAATGAAATAACCGAGTAGTTTTTGGCTATATCTTCGATGTAGTTCTGTTAATGCCAAATGAGATTGATGGCTCTTTATCAGAACCATCAACGCTTCATCGGTTTCTATTCTAAGATTGTGCATGAACTACTCAAAAATAGCTTTTATCTCTTCTTCTCGTTCACTTTTCTTAGCAACCATTTTTATCAGTGTTGCATATTTTTCAGAGTTTACTTTGTCTTCACTTAATTTGAAATGTTCGTACAAGCGAATTAAAGACGGTAAGTAAGATCCTCCCAGATATTTGTCATGCTCATTCATGATGTGAAACTCGAAGTTTTGGTACAAATGATCCAACAAAAAACGATTTTCATAGTTTCGCTTGATGATGCTCAAGTTGTCAATTGGTGTTTGCGAAATGCGATAAGCCAAACCAGTCAGAAACAATTGGTCACCCCATTTTTCTTTAAATTGTGGAACACCTCCAGCAACAATAGAAACGGGTCGACTTCCACTAATTAAGTAATTGTAAATTTTATTTTGTAACTCTTTGGCTTCTTCTTGTGTAGCCTTAGCAATTTGCACATCCAAAGGTTTGTAATTCCAATTTTTCAATAATTGATTGCGGTAATTATCAATTGTAAAGAGGTGTGCATTGACAACTGTCACATCAGTTCGGAAGTTAAAGACTGCTTGAACAATCCATGTAGCATAGGTGTCGTTATCTCCCATCGTGAGCAAAATTGCATTTGGTTCCATTTCTGCCAACAGGTTGTATCCCCAATTTAACATCCCAGAAGATAAGTCGTTAATTTGATACATTTTCTGTGCATATTTTGTATGCATTGCAGGATTGTTTTCCAATTCGTAATGAATCATCAAACTTTCAACTATTCGAGGATAATTATCGTCTATTGCAGCTGCTTTTAACAATTCCTCTTCACCACCTTGTCCAACTCCTTTATCCATATGTGTCAAAAAATAAGCTGCAAACGATTTCGGAATAATTTTATTGACGTCTGTTACAATTTTTTGACGTTCATCATGATATTTTCCTGATTCATCTGATAAACTACTCAATGCTCGTGTTGCATAATAATAATTCATCCAGGCTTCTTGGTTGGATTTGTTTTTATCAACTTCTTTTTTCCACGCTTTTTGCTGATCTAAATACCATTCCTCTCCTTTCCATTCTTTGGCAAAGCTATATACTGTCTCTGGTTTTTGAGCATATACATGTTGTAATCCAATATATACTAGAACTAAAATTATTTTTTTCATTTTGTTTAAGTTTAGAAACTTCGTTGCGCAAAAAAGTTTGATTTTTTAGGAATACTCACAAGTCATTAAAAGGTTCAAAAAAATAAAAATTTTAACAAAAAATGAACACTATTTTGACTTATTAACCTTGTAAACAGGTAAAAAAAAACATTCCCACTCAAAGAGAGGAAATGTTCTTTATTGTACATTTTTTTGAAATTATTTTGATTGATCCAGTTTTTTGACCATTGTTAAAATGGTTGCAATTCCAACTGTTTCACCTTCTTGGTCGTAGATATCAACCAAAAATTTGACGATTCCTTTTGCAATATCTTCTTCAGAACGTTTTTCCTGATCAATTTTTTCTTTTACCGTAAAACGCACTCCAATTGTAGTTCCAGGATAAACTGGTTTCGTAAATCGTGCCTCATCAACACCATAATTCAACAAAACAGGACCTTTTTTAGGATCTACAAATAATCCAGCAGCTTTTGAAAGCAAGAAATATCCATGTGCTACCCGACGTTCGAAAATAGTTCCATCCAATGATGTTTCATCCATGTGTGCGTAGAAGTTATCTCCAGATACATTTGCAAAATTGACGATATCAGCTTCTGTAACTGTGTGTTTATGTGTGAAAACAGTTTCTCCAACGATTAATTCTTCAAAATGTTTTCTAAACACATGTGGATTTGCTTCTGGCATATCAGTCCCAACTTGAAATTGTTGTGTTATTTCTGTGATAGTTGATGGATGACCTTGAATAGCAGTTCGTTGTAAATAGTGCATCACACCACGTTTTCCACCCATTTCTTCACCACCCCCTGCACGTCCAGGACCACCATGAACTAACATAGGCATTGGTGAACCGTGTCCTGTACTTTCTTTTGCACAACGTTCATTTAACACCATAATACGCCCATGCATACATGCTGCACCTACAACATAATCACGAGCTTCTTTATCACAAGGAGTAACAATTGATGAAACCAAAGATCCTTTCCCTAAATTTGCTAAATCAATAGCATCTTCCATTTCTTTATAAGGCATTATGGTTGAAACAGGACCAAAAGCTTCAATATTGTGT
>DAIOWV010000047.1:13474-13806 GCA_036758285.1 Taishania sp.
TGGGGGAATCACTATTCAGGTCTATAAAAAGAAAGACTCTCTTATCCAATTATATCGGACAAAAGAATCATTTCTAAATAATATTGGAGAAAAGAATGCTCCTTTATTTTTGTCAGCTCCTACAACATCAAATTTATCTAAATCACCATAAACGATTTGTTGAGATTTAGAAAGTGCTTCTACACTCTCTCTAACAGCCTGGACTTGTCCTAATGATGCCAATGCCCCCATGCGAACTCCTTCTGTTGCAGGATTACCAATCACAACGGTTGATAATCTTTTAGAAACAGCTGTTTGAACTTCTTCAATCAAATCTTCAGGTACAAAAATAC
>DAIOWV010000047.1:13828-23741 GCA_036758285.1 Taishania sp.
AGCCGTACATTTTTGACCAGCTTTTATTGTAATTTCTTTAACAGCTTCTTTAACAAATAAATCAAATTCTGGAGTTCCAGGTAGTGCTTTTTTACCTAAAATCATTGCATTTAATGAATCTGCTTCTAGGTTAAACGGAACATTGTTGCGTGTAATAACAGGATTTGATTTTAATTTTAAACCAGTATCTGCACTACCTGTAAAAGTAACAACATCTGAAGCGTTTACATGTTCTATCAAATCTCTGGCAGATCCCAATATCAATTGCAATGAACCTTCAGGTAATATTCCAGAAGCTACAATATCTTCAACAACAACCTGTGTTAAAAATCCAGTAACGCTAGATGGTTTAACTACAGCTGGTACACCTGCCATTAAATTAACAGCAATTTTTTCCAACATACCCCACACAGGAAAGTTAAAAGCATTTACATGAACAGCAACTCCTGGTTTTGGAACCATGATATGATGACCAATAAAAGTACCGTTTTTTGAAAGATTGATTGCGCTACCATCTACATAATAAGGTAAATCAGGGAATTGTCTTCTCAAAGATGCATTTGCAAAAAGATTTCCTATTCCCCCTTCAATATCTATCCAAGAATCAACACGTGTAGCACCAGTTAATGCACTAACCTGATAATATTTTTCTTTTCTTTCCAACAAATACAAAGCCAATGCTTTAAGCATACGTCCTCTTTCTTGGAAAGTCATTTTGCGAATTGTACGACCACCTTGTGTACGACCGTAATCCAATATCGCAGCAAAATCAAAACCTTTGCTTGAAAGTTCACCGATTTGCTCGCCAGTTATGGCATTGAATAAATTTGTTTCAACTCCTTCGCCATCTATCCATTGACCAAGAGCATAACTTTTATAACGTTGCATTTGTTTGTTTTTTAATTCTACGGTTTAAATATAGTTATTTGAATTAAACCCTAAAAAGCTAATCGATAATTACTATAAAAGAATTAATATCACAAACGATAATCTAATGTGAATGAAAGTTATATGATGGAAGAATAACTTTACTCATAGTTAATAATGTGTTAGTTGATGTTTCTACTTGAAACAGATTCAGATTAACCTTATATTTGCAGAAAAATCAAAAATTATGAATTTCAGTCCTATTTCACGTGTCAAATCTGAAACATTATTTAGTAAAGCGAAAACATATTTCCCCGGAGGAGTTAACTCACCAGTAAGAGCTTTTAAATCTGTTGATGGAACTCCATTATTCATAAAAAAAGGGGATGGATATAAGATTTGGGATGAAGATGGTAATGAGTTTATTGATTTCTGTGCAAGTTGGGGTCCTTTAATTTTAGGACATAATCACCCATCAATATATGAGAAAGTTGTTGACACGTTGAAAAACGGAACAAGTTTTGGTGCACCAACAGCTTTGGAAAATGAACTTGCAGAATTAATATTATCACGCAATAATTTTATCGATAAAATACGTTTTGTAAGCTCTGGAACAGAAGCTGTCATGTCAGCTCTTAGATTAGCAAGAGGTTATACCGGAAGGAATAAAATTGTCAAGTTTGAAGGTTGTTATCATGGGCATACTGATGCAATGTTGGTAAAAGCAGGTAGTGGACTCGTAACATTTGGAGAATCAACTAGTGCTGGAGTTCCTGAAGCATTTGCAAATGAAACCTTAGTTTTGCCTTTGAATGATGAGAAATCTTTGAGAGAATGTTTTGAAAAATTTGGAAATGACATTGCTTGCGCGATCATTGAACCTGTACCAGCAAATAATGGTTTGTTATTACAAGGTGGTCAATTTCTAACAGTTTTAAGAGAAGTTTGTACGGAATATGGTGCTTTATTGTTTTTTGATGAAGTAATTTCTGGTTTTCGAGTAGCATTTAATGGAGCAGCGGAATATTATGGAATTACACCAGATATCATAACATATGGTAAAATAATTGGAGGAGGATTGCCAGTTGGAGCGTATGGAGCAAAATCTGAAATCATGGCATGTGTTTCTCCTGATGGACCAGTTTATCAAGCTGGTACTTTATCTGGGAATCCAGTGGCAATGGCTGCAGGAATAGCCCAGTTAACAGAATGTGCTAAAGATGGATTTTATGAAGAACAAGAATTGAAAACAAAACAATTTGTTCAAAATATTAATGATTATTCAAAATCAAAAGATTATGATTTTGAATTGGTTTCTATCGCATCTATTTTCTGGTTTAATTTTGATGGTAAAAAATCCATTACTAGAGCAGACCAAATAAATGCCGACATGAGTAAGTTTAAGATGTTACATTCTATTTTACTAAATAATAGAGTGTATATAGGACCAAGTGGATATGAAGTTGGTTTTATTTCGAGTGCACATACTCCAGAAATACTTGTTGAGGTTGCTGAAGTAATCAAACAGGCATTGGATCAAATTTATAGTTAAAAGTAAACTCACATTCATTAAAAGGATGTGAGTTTACAATACATTTACTTAAAAAGTAGTCTTTCCAGATTTGACGAATCGTTTTAATAATGGACTAGGTCTGTATCGATCTTCTCCATATTCTTCAAATAATACTTCTAATTTTTCTAATACCCAGGAAAAAGATTTTTCTTCAGCCCAAGCTAGTAAACCTTTTGGATAGTTAACTCCATTTGTCATTGCTAAATCAATATCTTGTTTTGATGCAATGTTTAAAAATAAAGCATCAAAAGCTTCATTCATTAGCATAACCAATATACGTTCAAATATTTCGTTTCCTATTTTTTCATCCTTTATTGGTTCTGGTTGAAGAGCACCTTCTTTGTAATTATAATATCCTCTTCCTGATTTTCTGCCTAGATAACCAGCTTCAAAATGACGTTTTTGTGTAAATGATGGTTTAAATCGTGGATCATAATAAAATGCAGAAAATACAGATTCAGTAACCGTGTAATTTATGTCATTACCAATATAATCCATTAATGTGAATGGCCCCATTCTAAATCCACCAATTTCAGTCATTGCCCAATCAATTGTTGCAAAATCTGCAATTCCTTCTTCATAAATCCTTAGAGCTTCACCATAAAATGGACGTGCAACCCGATTCACAATAAAACCAGGAGTATCTTTACAGATAACACCAATTTTTTTCCAACTTTGGATCAGTTTTTTAGATTCTTCAATTACATTAGATGAAGTTTGTACAGCAGGTATAATTTCAACCAAAGGCATTAGCGGAGCTGGATTGAAAAAATGGATACCGATTATACGAGATGGGTTTTCCAAAACAGATCCTATTGATGCAATTGGTAATGACGAAGTGTTTGAAGCTAAAATACAATCATCAGAAACGATTGCTTCCAAATCCTTAAAAACAGAATGTTTTACTGAAATATTTTCTACAATTGCTTCAATGATTAATTTACATTCTGAAAAATCTTTTAAAATTGTCGAATAAGTAATTCTATTTTGAATTTCAATGAATTCATTTTCAGATATTTTATCTTTTTCTACCAGTCTGGATAAAACTTTAATTAGATTTTCTTTTGCTTTGTCTAATATACTAAGATTGGTATCAATTAATACAACTTTGTGTCCAGCTTGTGCTGCAACTTGAGCAATTCCCGCCCCCATTGTGCCAGCACCTAATACACCTACTTTAATCTGATTCATGTTTAAAATTTCGTATTTTGAGTTTCAAATCTATCCAAAAAAGATGACTTATGAAGGTCATTTTTTAGAACTTTTTTGATTTTTTCACATGAACTATTCTTTTTCCTTGCTGAATATTTATATTTTCGCAGTTAATATTAATTTGGCAAGAATTACTTTTGAATTTTTAGCCTTTGTAAAATCATTTTATGAACTACAGAAAACTTAATGTTTTGTTAGGATGGTTGGTTTTCCTAATCGCTACAACAGTTTACTTTATGACAATTGAAGACACCGTGAGTCTTTGGGATTGTGGAGAGTATATTATGGCCGCATATAAACTAGAGGTTGGTCACCCTCCTGGTGCACCATTATTTATGTTGCTTGGTCGCCTTTTTACATTCTTTGCTGTTGAAACTGATGTGGCATTATGGATAAATAGAATGTCCGCTTTATCAAGTTCATTTACAATTTTATTTATGTTTTGGTCCATTACTTCTTTGGTTAGAAAAATGGTATTGCAACGTAAAAAAGACCTCTCAAAAGGTGATATGATCGCAATAATGGGAAGTGGTATTGTAGGATCTTTAGCGTATACTTTTTCTGAAACGTTCTGGTTTTCAGCAGTTGAAGGTGAGGTTTATGCAATGTCATCATTATTTACAGCACTAGTTTTCTGGGCTATTTTGAAATGGGATGAAGAAATGGCTTTATTGCAAGGAGGTAAATTATCTATTGATGCAGCACCAAATCGCTGGTTGTTGTTAATTATGTTTTTAATCGGATTGGCCATTGGGGTTCACTTACTAGGTATATTATTAGTTCCAGCAATTGGTTATGTTATATTTTTCCGTTTTTGGGACAAAGTTGAACCGTTAACTTTTATTACAACAGGTATCGTTTCTTTGATTGTATTGGCAATTATTCAAGTAGGAGTTATTCCAGGAACAATCTCAATGGCTTCTTCATTTGAAGTTGTTTTAAGAAATACTTTTGGTTTACCATTCTTCTCTGGAACAATTTTATTCTTTACAATTTTGATTGCAGGTTTAGTGTTTGTTGCTAGATATGCCAGAAAGAATAATAAAACAGTTCTTTATAATTCAATTTTTGGGTTAATATTCTTATTTATTGGATATGGATCTTTTGCAGTGATTGTAATTCGTTCGAATGCCGATACACCAATGGATCAAAATAATCCTGAGAACTTGGTTAACTTACATTCTTATTTGAAGCGTGATCAATATGGTAGTTCTCCAATTTTATCTGGTCCTTATTGGAATTCTATGGAAAATGGAGGACAGTTTGATAGAGAAGGAAATTGGAAAATAGTAGATAATTCAGCATGGAAAGATAGAGATGCTAATTTTGCTCGTCGTTTTATTGTAACTAAAAATGATGTGGTTTTACAAGCGTTTTTAAAAGAAAAAGATGCTGCTGCTTTTGCTAAAGAAAACCGTGCAGATTATTCTGAGGAGTTTTATGAAGTAAATAGCGAGTATAGAAAGAAAGCTGAGCCAACTTATCAGCAAACCACGATCTTTCCAAGAATGTATAATGGTGATGATCCAAGAAAGGTTGAAGGATATAAAATGTGGTCTGGTTATGATGCGTTGAATAAAGATGTTGAACGTGGAAAAGATGATTTGCCACTTCCTACTTTTTCTGATAACATCAATTATTTTGCTAGATATCAGGTTAATTGGATGTACATCAGGTATTTTATGTGGAACTTTGCAGGTCGTCAAAATGACATTCAAGGTGATGGTAATCAAATGAATGGAAACTGGAAATCAGGTTTTTCTTTTGTTGATGATGTACGCTTGGGAGATCAATCCATCGCGCCTTATTACACAACAACGAACAAAGCAAATAATAGCTTTTTCTTTTTACCTTTAGTATTAGGGTTGATAGGATTATTTTTTCATGCTTACCGTTCTCCTAAAGATGCGTTTGTTGTATTCCTTGGTTTCTTATTAACAGGATTAGCAATTGTAGTTTACTTAAATCAAAAAGTTTACGAACCTCGTGAGCGTGATTATGCATATGCAGGTTCATTCTATTTCTTTGCAATTTGGATAGGAGTAGGGGTGTATGCACTTTATCATGCTTTTACATCTTTTGCCAAAGAACACTTCAAGAAAGCGGCTGTTATTGCTCTTGCAGGTTTGGTTTTATGCTTTATTTTTGACATAGGAAGTGAATATTCTTTACCTACAACTATTTCTTGGATTACTATTTCTGTAATTGCATTTTTATTAATGGGTGTGATGTATTTACTTGGAAAAGTATTGAAAAGTGAAACTCCAGGAGCCGTTTTAGCAACAGTTTTAGGATTGATTGCACCAATTATTATGGGGGCTCAAGGTTGGGATGATCATGATAGAAGTAATAAATCTACTGCTCATGATGTTGCATTCAATTATTTGAGCGCAGTTTCTCCAAACGGAATTATTTTTACGAATGGGGATAATGATACGTTCCCATTGTGGTATATTCAAGAGGTTGAAGGTTATCGTTCAGATGTACGTGTATGTAATCTTTCATTAATGCAAACAGATTGGTATACAGCACAAATGATGCGTAAAACCTATGAATCAGATCCACTTCCAATTAAATTTACACAAGATCAAATCTTAATGTACACAGGTTCGACAGATCAAATTCAATTTATTGACTTGGGTGATTTGTATTTTGTCACTGGAGTTACAACAGAAATGACTAAGAAAATTATTGATTTAAAATTGAAAAATCAAAGAGAGGCTGCAATTAATGCAGTTGAATCTTTCGCAATTTCTATGTCAAGTGTAATGAGTTCTTTGGAAGTTGTTAATACGTCTGCTCAAAATAGAGTGAATCAATTGAGAGAAATTTTTATTCGCCCTGTTAATAAAGAAGATTTAACAAATGATATTCACATGCGTTTTAGTGCAATGAGAGAGTTATTCTCATTGTTCCAAAATCAATCGATTAAACCAACTGAAGCAGCTGTTAATGGTGTTCAGAATGGTCTGAAATTATTAAATCAGGGATGGGAATCTATCGACTTAAAAGACGCAATGGATTTTGTTCGTGATGATAAAAACATGTTGAGAGAACAAAATAGAGCTTCTAGATTTTTCCCTTCAAGTCAATTTTCATTAAAAGTGAATAAAGACAATGTAATTAAATCAGGAATTGTTGCAAAAGACATCAACAAGTCTAAATTAATGGATGTTGTTAAACTAAAGTTTGATGTAAGAGCTGTAACTCGTGAAGAAATCATGATGTTAGATGTTTTAGCAAATAATGATTGGAAAAGAGGAATTTATTTCTCAAATGCTCATGCTAGTAAAGTTTCTAAAGCATTGTTAAATGGAAATGCATTGAAACAAACAGGTTCAACTTACGAAGTAAATCCAACTATTCAGGATGTTCCTTTGGAAGTAGATAAAATGTATGCTAGTTTAATGAATATTGATGGTAAAGGGCAACATTTTGGAAAAATGAATGATCCAAATGTGTTAACAGATTACTACGCTCGTAGACATGTTATTATGTTTAGAAGTCAATTTGCAGCATTGACAAGATATTATTTGCATAGAATTCAACAAGCTCAACAGATTAAGAGTTTCCCTGAGGCGAATTTTGATATGTTGTTACTTCAACCAGGTGTAAATAAAGAAGATTATGTCTACCTGAGAAAAAATGCTGATAATGTGATTGCTGAAAGTAAAAAACGCATTGTTGAAATTTTAAATCGTGCTGAAGAAGTGATGCCAGTTGCCTTTGTTTTAGATGGTGGTGAACCAAATGTAGTAAGCTCATTTAAATATCAAGGTGGTGATTATCCTCGTTATTCAGATGGTGTTGTTGTTGATTTTGTTCAAATGTACTACGATGCCGATGCAAATGATCAAGCTGAAAAATTAGGAAAAGAATTGGCTAAACAATATAAGCAAGGGATAGAGTATTTCTTAACTGCTCCAACTCATATTGTGTTGTCTTCAGGAAATCAATCTCATTTATTTACTGCACTTGATTCATATCTTCAATTATTTGCAGCTTCAAATGAAACGAAAGGAAATCCAAATGGAGCATTTGCTAAAGAAACTTCGCAATATATAACTGATTTATTGGATAAGAAGTTTCCAGCGTTGTTCAAAAAGATTGAGATGGAGATTGTTGATGGTAGTGAAGCAAATCGTGGAAGAAGAGCGATGGAGTTACGATCTTTAATGGAATATGTTGAAGCAGTAAGTGCAGATTATGGTTTGAATCAATCTGGACCAGTTCAAAATAATTCACAAGAGATGGATTTTGAAAAATTAATGGAAGAACAAATAAAAAGTGATTCCACGAATCCAAATAATTAAGATATAAAAATATCAACAGGTGTTTAGATCCCCCAAATTCTTTAAGAAGGTTTTTCCTAAAAGGATTTGGGGGATTTCTGTTGTTGATAATTCCATATTCCTCACATTTGATGATGGACCACATCCAGATATCACTCCATGGGTGTTGGATTTTTTACAAGAAAGAAATATAAAAGCTACTTTCTTTTGTGTTGGTGAAAATGTACAACGTTACCCTGAATTGTATAATCGGATATTAAATGAAGGACACAAGACGGGTAATCACACAATGAATCATTTAAATGGAATGAAATCTAATAGAAAAGCGTATCTAGATTCCATTGAAAATGCAAGTAAACTAATCGATTCAAATTTGTTTAGGCCTCCCTATGGAAGAATGAACAGAAAGTTAGATAATTATCTTTCTAATCAGTATAAGATCATAATGTGGTCGTGGTTATCAAAAGACTATGACAACTCTATTGCTGTAGAAAAAATAATACATTCTTCTTCAAAAATTCAAAAAGGTGATATACTTGTCTTTCATGATAATATCAAAACAAAAGATAGATTACAATCAATCCTTCCTAGAATTGTGGATATGCTTTCATCAAAGGATTTTAGTTTTAAATTACTTCAATAAGTTTTATAAATATAGACTCACAACTTAGAGATCTCAAAAAGACAGGCAACCATTCAATTATGTTTTCGTATTAAGACTATTCACATCACCGATTTACACTTAATATTATTATTGAGAATAAAAACCTTACTTCTTGTTGATAATTATTAATACTGATAAACATGAAAAAGTACCTATTTTGGAGTTTGTTTATTTTTTTAAATTTTGCATTTAATGTTACTACATTGTCTCAATGTAAACCAACTCAATATTTGGAAGTAATAAATCCATCTTTTGAAGGACCAACGGGGCCGCATATAACACCTGCTCCTTGGAATACATGTGGGATTACACCAGATACTCAGCCAGGAAGCTGGGGGGTTGGTATACCTGCTTCTGACGGTAGTACTTATGTTGGATTTGTTAATGGTGGCGCTTCTTGGCAAGAAGGTGCTTCTCAGCAATTAAGTGGTGCAATGACTGCTGGGGTTGAATATACTTTTACCGTGGATTTGGCAACAACTAATTCAAACCAAGGAGGTATTAATCCAGCTCCACCACATTTAGTAATTCATGGAGCAAATACATTATGTGCACGAACGGAGTTACTGTGGACATCACCAATAATCACTCATTTAGATTGGCAGACATATACAGTAACATTTACACCAACAGGAAACTATAATCATGTTTACTTTTCTATAGGTCTTACCAGTCCTATGAATTCATACATTCTTTTAGATAATATTACACCGATGGCTCCCACAATGCCAACCATTGAAATTACTTCACATGAAAATGGTGATTCAGTTCAATGTAGTGTTGATATTTTTGGGACATTATCTCTTGCGTTAGCAGATTCTGTCGTTTTATCAGGATCATTTACTGGATCCCCTTTACATGCAAACGTTAGTGGTACTAATTGGGATCAAACATTACAATTTAATAGTGGAGGAAGCCAAATCGTATATGCAAGATTGTATTATACAGATGTAGGAAGTGGGGACGAAGCTTGTTCATACGATTCTGTTATTGTTAATTCAATCGCTCCAACTGTTAACTTCGGAGTTCAAGATCATTGTTTAAGTAGTTCATCTGTTTTTATTGATAGTAGTGCTGGCTTTGGTTCCAACGCAATTGTGTCTTGGTCTTGGGATTTTGACGATGGGAATACTTCAACTCTTCAAAACCCAAATCATACTTATAGCACTGCAGGAAATTATAATGTTACTTTATCTGTTACAGATCAATCTGGCTGTCAAACATCATTAACAAAACAATTAACGGTTAACCCCTTACCTACGGCTATCATAGGAACTACAGCCACTGTTTGTGAGGATGATGCTG
>DAIOWV010000048.1:0-23577 GCA_036758285.1 Taishania sp.
AGAAGATCTGAAGACATTGGAAATCATGAAAGACTTGTTGGAGCAAATGTTGTTGCTAGACACCTTTCTGAAGAAAATGGTACACACCACGCAATTGATGTCAAAGATATGTACGCAACATTAGGTATAAATTGTCCAATTACTTCATCAGATATCACAACACCAAGTCAGTTACTCCACACGACCCGATTTCATTTAGAATTTAAGAACAAAATAAATATTGATTTAATCAAAGATCAATTAAACTCAAATCCATTAATTGCAACTACAAACAAATTTGATTCCAATCAACTATTCGAACTTGGTAGAAGATATGGGAAATATGGGAGGATATACAATCATTGTATACTTGTAGAAAACAATTTGTTGTATACTGAAAATTCAATCAAAGGATGGGCATTTGTTCCACAAGAGGGAAATTCAATTATTTCAACCCTTCATTCATTTTTAATTCAAACAATTGGAGTGAAAAAAGCGTCTGAAAAAATTGAGTTTGTAAAATCTAAATTATTACTTCCTAGATTCTAATCTTTTATAAACAATTGGATTGTTTTGTTGATAACTTAGGCCATAGATTCTTTTCATTATGTTTATATTTAGGACATGAAAACCAAACTTAAAACAATATGAAGAATCAAAAAACACTACTTTTTGGACTATTGTTATCCTCAACGGTGGTCTTTTCACAAGTAGAAGAACTGACTCCACAAGAACAACGTTACAGGGATTCAATTACAGCTCTTAATTTAGAAAACGTAGCAATTGCAAACAGTCAAACTGCTTACAATGAAGGTATTCAATCATTCACAGAGGGGAATTACGCAAAAGCATTAGAGAATTTTAAAAAATCTGTCAGTTTTGATCCTAATTTCACAGCAGCTTATTACAACCAAGGAATTGCTGAAAATGAATTAGGAAAATTTTCAGATGCTGTAAAAACATTAACAGGTTTAATTGATAAAAATCCAGCATATTCAAAAGCTTTTTTTCAAAGAGGTAAAGCATACCAAGGATTGAGTGAATATCTTAATGCAGAAAAAGATTATGATAAATCAATCGCTTTAGATCCTGCTAATCCAAAAGCGTACTATAATTACGGAACTCTTCGTTTTTTACAGCAAGATTATAAAACTGCAATTACTTATTTTACAAAGGCAATTGAGTTAGATAAAAATTTTGCATTTGCTTATAATGACAGAGGTAGTTGTTACCGAATGCTTGAAGATTATCCCAAAGCTATTGCAGATTATCAGGAAGCTGAACGTAAAAACCCCAATTTAGCCTTTGTCCTGAACAATATTGGTACAACAAAAAAGAAAATGAAAGATTTTCAAGGTTCAATGGCAGCGTTTAACAGAGCAATTTCAATTGATCCAAACTTTCATTTAGCTTACAATAATAGAGGTGTTGCTCAGTTTGAAGCAAACAAACTTGATGATGCTAAAAAAGATTTTGAAAAGGTTTTATCTATAAATCCAAAATATGCTCCTGCGGCATCTAATTTAAGTGCAATTTATTTCAAACAAAAAAATTATGAGAAAGCTTTAGAGTTTGCTAAAAAAGCAATCGAAGCAGATAAAAATTATGCAGGTGCCTACGTAAACAGTGCAAATGCAAAAGAAATGCTTCGAGATATGGATGGTGCTTGTAGTGACTGGCATAAAGCTGGTGAACTAGGAGCTGTAAATGGTCAAACTTATTATTCTGCAAACTGTCAATAACTTATTACTATGAAAAAAATAACATTCATAATTGCACTTTTAATAGGTTCACTTTCCTATTCTCAAAGTATAGATTTTAAATCAGGAAATTTCAAGGACGACAAAGAGGGACTAAAAAAAGCAACAGAAGCAATCAAAAGTGGAGAAGGATTTTTCACGATAGCAAATGATGCAATTTTCGCCACTCAAAGTCCAGGAACAAACTATAAAAAAGCATTACAACAGTTTGAAATTGCTCAAAAATTCAACCCAAATAATGCGTTAAACAATTTTAGAATTGGTGTATGTCATTTATACACAACCGATCCAGGAAATGGAATTCCATTCATCAAAAAAGCAAATGAGCTCGATAAAACGTGTGATCCATTCTTAGAGTATTACTATGGATATGCTTTACAGTTGGAAGGGAAATTTGACGAAGCAATTAAATCGTTTACTTCATTTCAAACTAATTACAAAAAAGCAGATGAATTTTCAAAATACGTAACACTGCATCTCAACGAGTGTAAAAATGCGAAAGATGCAATCAGCAAACCTGTTAGAGCATGGGTTGACAATGTGGTGGAGTTAAATAGTGAATTTGATGATTTTGCTCCTTCAATTTCAACTGATGGAGGAGAGATTATTTTTACTTCAAACCGACCAAATGGTAAAACTGCGAATGAAGTTGGTGAGTATGATAAAGATATTTATCAATCAACTTCGACAGATTTGAAATGGGCAAAACCAACTGCTATAAAAGGGGTAAACACCCCCGCTGATGACGTTTCAAACAACATCAGTTTTGATGGAACAAGAATGTTACTACATAGAGATGATAATGGCCAAACAGATATTTATGAAAGTACTTTGAAAGGAGTTAATTGGTCTGATCCAACAAAATTACATTTCCAAATTTCTTCACCTAGGTCAAATGAGATGTATGGAGCATATTCAACTGATGGCTGGAGTATTTATTTTTCTAGAGATAACTCGTCTAGAAGTACTGGTTTTGATGTAATGTTTTCTTCAATGCAAAGTAAAATTGAAAAAGATTACAAAGCTGCAACAATGATTTCAGAAGTAAATACAGGATTTAACGATGGTCCTATTTATCTTCATATTGACGGAGAAACAATGTACATTGCCGCTCAAGGTAGAGCATCGATGGGAGGTTATGATATTTTTGTATCTAAAAAAGCACAAGGAAAATGGTCGAAGCCAGAGAATATGGGATATCCAATCAACACACCATATGATGATTTCTTTTTTGCTCCAACAGCAAATGGTAAATTTGCATACATAGCCTCAAACAGAGATGAAAGCAAAGGAGGATATGACATCTACAAAGTAACATTCTGGGGTGAAGATAAATTACCGCATTTAGAAACGGAGGATTACTTACTTGCTTCTGCAATAATGCCAATAAAAGACAATCAGGTTGAAGCTAAAGTAGATGTTAACAAAAAATCATTTACTGTTTTCAAAGGCAAAACAATAGATGCAATAACTAAGAAAGCTGTTGAAGCCCAAATTGAAATATTCGACAATGCTACAGGTTCTTTAATCGAAACATTTACTACGAATAGTGCAACTGGTAAATTCATCATCACTCTTGCTTCGGGTAAAAACTATGGTATATTAGTAAAAGCTGATGGCTATCTATTCCATTCTGAAAACTTTGATTTACCCAAAGGAGCTGCTGACAATTTAGTTGACAAAACAATTGAGCTTAAAAATATCAAAATCGGAAGTACCATTGCTCTTAGAAATATTTTCTTTGATACTGGTAAATCAACTTTACGTTCAGAATCTAACAATGAGTTGGATCGTCTTGTTAAGTTATTAAAAGACGTCCCCAATTTAAAAATAGAGATCTCTGGTCATACAGACAACACAGGTTCAGCTTCTACAAACAATGAGCTTTCTAAAGCACGTGCAGAAGCGGTTGTTACCTATTTAAAAAATAAAGGAATTGCAGCTAACAGATTAACTGCTGAAGGTTATGGATCTTCTCAACCTATTGCGACGAATAATACAGCAGCAGGAAAACAAGAAAATAGAAGAACAGAATTTAAAATTACTGGAAATTAATTTCAGATTTAGAATAACAATAGGAATGGCTCAATATTTTTTGAGCCATTTTTTTTACAAATAATTTTTTTTATATAAAAAGAACTATCTTTATGTATCCAAAAACAAAAATATGAAAGTGGTTATATTTTCTTTACTGACAGCATTGTCTACAGTTTTAATTAATGATTCAAAATCTATTTATCAATTCAAAGTAACTGATATCAATGGAAAAGAATTTGACCTTGCTTCTTTAGAAGGCAAAAAAGTGATGATAGTAAACACTGCTTCAAAGTGTGGACTTACACCTCAATATGAAAAGCTAGAACAACTTTACCAAAAATATAAAGACAAAAACTTTGTCATCATAGGATTTCCAGCAAATAACTTTATGAAACAAGAACCAGGAAGCGATCAAGAAATTGCATCATTTTGTGAAAAAAATTATGGAGTAACTTTCCCCATGATGAGCAAAATTTCAGTTCAAGGTAAAGATCAACATCCTTTATATACATTCTTGACAGAAAAACAATACAATGGTCTCGAGGACAATAAAGTATCTTGGAATTTCCAAAAATATTTAATTAATTCAAAAGGTAAACTTGAAAAAGTGATATCTCCAAGAACTGAACCAGATGATATTGAAATTATTCAATGGATTGAAAAGTAAATTCAACGAATAATAGCTATTAAAAATTAATTTGCTTAACTTTAAAGCATGACCGAATTTGATTTTCATCCACAAAAGCCGGATCTTATAGAAACAGAAAGTAAGACAAGTTGGCCAGCAACGATTTTTTCAATCGTACTGTTTATTCTTGTATTTATGTTTATGTTTTCGAATGAAATCAACTTTATTTTAGCTTTAGTTTTAGTTCTTCTCATCCACGAACTTGGTCACTTTATTATGATGAAGATTTTTGGTTATAAAAATGTAAGAATGCTTTTTATTCCATTAATGGGAGCTTTCGTCCATGGAAAAAAAGATGAATATTCATTGAAAGAGAGTTTATTAGTTGTTGGGGCAGGTCCTTTTCCTGGAGTAATTGTTGGTTTTTTAATGATGCTATTCTCTCAACAATTACATTCTACTCATATGTTTCAAGGTGGATTGTTATTTTTTATTTTAAATATCATCAATTTAGCACCACTAGACCCTTTAGACGGAGGTCAACTTGTTAAATTAATTTTCAGTAAAAATCATGAGAAATTTTTAATGATTTTTTCTTTTGTTTCATCAATACTTATCATCGCTATAGGATTTTTCCTAAATAGTATTTTATTGATGTTATTTGGTTTTTTTATGGGCTTTAGAGTTCGTGCACTGCAAAAAAACTATTATTTGCATCAGGATATGAAAGAAGATGAAATTCCTTTCATTACTAGCTACAAAGAGTTATCTAACAAAGATTTTTGGAGAATAAAACATATAATTCTGGAACGAACTCCAACGTTAAAAAAATACATCGAAATTTCTGAAGATGAGGAAGAAGTTAATTTATTGTTGGCATCTCAAGTAAATTCAGTTCTGATTACCCCCGTTAAAGATGATGCAAGTTTCTTTTTAAAATTTTCAACAATAACTCTTTGGACATTCTCTTTAATTAGTCCCTTTATTTTATACTTTTTATTGGATTTAAACTGGGTACAATATGCAGTTCAAAGTTGGTGAGAACATCGTTTTCATTCGTGAAATTGGTGGTGGGGTTATCCGTAAAATAGATGGTAAAAACATATACGTTGAAGACGAAACAGGATTTGAACGTGTTTTTTCAAAAGACGATATCGCAAAAATTCACGGAACAAATTATCTTGTTCCAGAAAACATAGAGGCAATTACACCGCAAGAGGATTTACTAAAAAGTAAGAAAAAAACTACATCTCCATCTGTTTGGGAAATTGATCTTCATTATGATGAAATAAAAGAATCACATAGTAAATCCAATCATTTTCAAGAACAAGCTTTGCAAAAACAAATGAGTATGTTTAAAGACTTTTATAACAATGCTCGAAAGAAAAAAATTCGCAAATTAATTGTAATACATGGCTTTGGAAAAGGTATTCTTCGTGAAGAATTACAAATTTTTCTAAAAGCACAATCTGGTGTTGATTTTTTTGATGCTCCATATACCTCTTATGGACATGGAGCAATTCAAGTTGAAATAAAATATAAATACTAACTTATAAACCTAAGTATTTTCAAGTGCCCTGAACATAATTTTTAATTAAACTCAGGTTATAAAACGAGACTCAACAATCGTTTGTTTCTCTTTGTTTCTTTAAAAGATACTTAAAATAACGAACTTTAGAGAAGTCGTAAATTAGTACAAACAATAAGACCGAACAAACGATAAAAAAGATTTTGAATTTAATAATATTAAAGAAATAACTTGCTACTAATGCACCTGTAAAATATGCTGCGAAAATCGAGAAAATTAATTTTGCCTTATCGGTCATTGTTTTATTTTTTCTAAATCTTTTCTTTGTAAACATTGCAAAAAATATCCCCATATCTGTTGTTGCACCAGTAAGATGAGTCGTTTTTACTGAAAAATTTGATATACTCGCAGTCAAACCATTCTGAAGTCCCATTGCAAACAACATAATCGCCACTAGAACTTCTGTTTCTTGCAAAGTTTCCTCATAAAAATAACTACCATAAATTCCGACAAAAGCTAGACATATTATTTCTAAAAAGATAGGAAGAGAATGTGCTATATAAGTATTTTTACTATTTAAAGTAATAACAATTAAACTGGATACAAAACCACCAAAAAAGAAAAGGAAAATAGATGCAAATACAACCAATATTTGATATACATTTCCTTTTATTATCTCAGAAGCTAAAATTGCATAATATCCTGTTACATTGGATGTAAAAGCAAAAAAGATGATAAATGAGGTTACATTTACCATTCCAGCAACAAATGCTGTTAAGACGCCCAATTTGATGTTGTCACCAAGTGATCTATTTTGACTATATTTTCTTAGCATGAAGTATGTTTATTGTAATTGTTGTTTGGAAATTATTTTGCTTTTTTAAATGACATTCTAGCTAACCCTTTGACTTGAATATCTAGTTCAAAATTTAGAGTCAACGTTTTTTTATTAATTTGAGTTATTTTATAATGCTCCATTGGTTGTCTGTTTTCGTCTTTAATAACCAATACATCACCTCTCCCCTTCAATCTCCAGAAATAATTCTTACGTGGACCTTCGGGAACTGAAATTTTTAATCTTCCATCAGGATAAAAGGTCCAAGTTTCATTTTCATGTAAAAATAAATCTTTACCCAAGTGCTCTTTCAATGCTTCTGAAAGGGAATCACTACAAGACTCTCTTTTGTGTGCCAATTTAGCAACACGTTCATATTGCCAAGAAGATTCACTCCAATCTCCGATTAATAAATCTTCAGGAGTTTGTATTTTTAATCGAGTAAATGTAAAAAGAACAACTCCAACTAACAAAATTAATATAATATGAAATAATTTCATTTTAAGTAAATTTTATATTATCTAAAAATAAATCTGAAAAACTCTCAAGGCTTTCATCTTTTGAGTTTTCAAAATGTACATACGAAATATTGTCACCACATTTTGAAATGTAAGGGATCAAATCATAACTCTTTTTTGTAGCTCGTTTGTAATTCAAACCAATAGGAATATAAATTGACTGAATATTATTACTTGCAACAAAAGATTCAAATGTTCGTTTTGTCAGACCGTGAAACAAGTCAATATTTATCTGTACAACTTGAGATGTAAATTTATTTTTCAGTAGTGAACAACCTTCAATAAAATTAGGAGGTACAATCTGATTTAGAATTTCCTTTCTCGAATAAAATAGTAAATCAGTTATATTTTCTGACAATAAATAACCGTGCAACAATGTTATTGTAACAGTGTCATTCTCATTCAAATCGCCTATTACTTTTTTAATAATATTCAATGAAACGATTTGAAAATCTGTAGGTATCAATACATTTTTATGCATCTTGTTTCATTTTGACATTTTTACGATACAAAAATGTTACAAGAAGATTAAAACAAATTAAGAATGAAATTAGAATTCGATTAGAATTTTATAATTTGGTGCAAACGGGTAAATTTATTCGAACAATAGTACCCTGGTTTTCATTAGATTTAACTAATATTTCACCTTTATGTAAATCAATAATATTTTTTGTTAATGGCAAACCAATTCCATATCCTTCATATCGTTTAGTATTAGAAGCTCTGAAAAAAGGATCGTAAATAAATTGTAATTCTTTGGTCGGAATTCCTATTCCTGAATCATTAATTAGGATATAAACCAATTTATCAGAAGCCCCAATAGATACAATAACCTCTTGATAATTAGAATACTTACTCGCATTTGTAATAATATTTGACAATGCTAATTGTAATAATTGATAATTACCTCTAACATTTAACTTCAATGGGTTTTCAGGCATTAAAGAAATATTAATTGTAATTGAATGTCTTTTATCTAATTTTTCTACCAATTCTTTGGTATCCCATACAAGTTGATCGATTCTTAAAACATCTTCTTTTTGTACTGTTCCATTAAATCCCGTTTGTGCCAGATCTAAAAGTGCACGAGTTTTTGTATCCAAATTGCCCGCTTCTTCTAAAATTACAGAAATTACTGCCTTGTATTCCTCAACACTTCTTTCTTTTGCTAATGCTAAATCAGCTTCTCCAATTATCGTTGTTAAGGGTGTTCTTAACTCATGTGATGCATTACTAATGAAATTGTTTTGAATTTCAAAAGAAGTTTCAATCCGATTAAGCATTTGATTAAATGTACCCGCCAATTCATTGACTTCATCGTTTACGTTTTTAGTTGGCAATCTAAAATGTAGATTTTCAGAACTAATTTGTTTTACTCGTTCAGTAATTTTCACAATCGGACTAAATAAATATTTTGATAAAACAAATGAAAAGACAAAGGCCAGTAACAAAGCCAAAACAAAGGTGTAAATTAACAAGTGAAATAAAAATGTATTCAAATTTCCCTCTAAATAATTTTCGGCTCCTGTTATTACAATATAAGATGTATTGTTTTGTTGTGAAAAATGTAATATCCCAATATACTTAATACCTGCTTTTGAAAAATAGGCTTTCTTGTTTTTTTTAATTTCGTGAATAAATCTTGAATCAACTCCAATTGAATCAGATTTATTGACACACTCTCTATCTGCTAAGAAGTAATAATCTTTTTCGTTAAATAATTTTTGAGCTTCTTTATCAAAAATTTCATTTACCTGTTGATCAATGTTATAATTAGCAATCGATTTTGCCCTAAGTTCAAGTAAATTATTGAAATCTTTTTCTAGATAACGAGATACAGAAAAGTAAACAATCATTGAGATAATAAGTATTAATAGAATAAAAACACTCATTAAAACCAATATCGTTTTACTTTTATTTTTCATATTATTTTTCTTTCAAAACATAGCCCATACCTATAACCGTATGAATCAATTTAGGTTCAAAATTTTGATCTATTTTCTTTCTTAGATAATTAACATACACATCAACAACATTTGTTCCCAAATTAAAATTCAGTCCCCAAACGTTTTCTAGTAGATCCATTCTTGACAAAACTATATTTTTGTTTTTTACAAAATACATCAACAATCGATATTCAGTACTGGTTAAATTTATTTCAATATCATCGCGAGTTACTTTCTTAGCATTATCATCAACAAATAGATTTAAGAATGTATAACTATTGATGTTTTGTAAATCATTTTGATTGGAATGTAGTTCTGTCCTTCTTAATAAGGTTCTAATTCTTGCTAAAAACTCTATGAATTTGAATGGTTTAACAATATAATCATCTGCGCCTTTATTTAGTCCCAAAACAATATTTTCAGAAGTTCCTAACGCTGTCAAAAACAAAACAGGTACACTTGTATTAACAGTTCGAATCAACGAGCAGACCTCCAATCCATTCTTACCTGGCATCATGATATCAAGAATAACTAAATCAAATTGATTTTGTTGAAACATTTCCCATCCTATATCACCATCAAAAGCAACAGAAACTTCATATCCTTCTTCCGTTAAACCTTTGTTTATGAATGAAGCTACATGTACTTCATCTTCAACCAATAAAATCTTAATCATTTGAGTAACGATGCATAAGTAACAAAAATAATGATTTGATTGTTGGTATACAACTATCGTAAACAAAAAAAGCGGCCTAATTAGACCGCTTTATCAATAAAAAATAACTGATTATTTATTATAATCTGCAATAGAACCTTTATTAATTGTAATTGTTTTAACAACGCCATTAAATGCCATTTCTCCAAAAGACATTACTATCTTATGTGGAAATAATACTCCATTAACAGCTTTGTAATCTGTATACGTTTCTAATTGATCTCCTCCAGCTTCTGGATTAGATGAAATTGTCAACTTTTTAATTTTACTATATGTCTGCGTGTGATAATATTCATAAAATTCATTATCTCCATTATTTAATTTCACAACGTACATATCGGTACCATTTTGATTCTCAACACCCAACAATTCATACTTCATCCCTGTCTTCTTATAATTTATTTCAGGAATTAATCCAGTTGATTTATTTTGAGCTGTGATTTCTTCAGCAGAAAGATCGTTTTTTCCCTCCATACTACTTGAATAACCAATTTTTCCATCAAAATACATTTTACTTAAAGTCATACCTTGAGCTTCAATAGTCATAACCTCACTATTTGGAGAAGCCCAAAACTTTGTTGATTTTAATGGAAATGGAATTTGTGAAGTACTTAAATCAAAGTCTTGAGTTACAGATTTAATTTTTGACAAAACTTTATCTCTTTTCTTTTCTGAAGTTGTGTTTGTCATATAAAAAGAATATCTTTTATACAGTTCATCCGCAGTAATTTCTGCTTTTTTCAACTCTTGAACAGGTGCTCCAAATGCATCCACAATCTCAATCACTCCGTCAGCATCAAACTGTTTTAAACTTTCCAAAACAGATTCATTACCAACAACAACGATGTAACAGTTTTTTGCTGTAAAGAATTTTTGAGCAACTTCCAATATCCCATCTTTATCAACTGCTTCTAAATTTTTAAGATAATTTTTATAATAATCTTTATCTAAACCATTTCTTTCAATATTTAAAGCAAAACGAGCAATGGTAGAGGCGTGCTCTAATGATCGTGCAAATCCACCAGTTAAAACTGATTTTGTTGTTGAAAGTTCATTATCTGTCACATAGCTATCTGTCATTTTATCTAATTCAAATAACAATTGAACAATTGCACTATCTGTTACATCAGTTCTAAAACTACCATCTGTAGACATATATGCTCCTTGTGGTTCAATATTTAAATTTGAATAACTTCCATAAGTATATGCCTTATCTTCTCTCAAATTTTGCATCAAACGAGTACCAAAACCATTTCCTCCATAAATATGATTCGCCACATTCAATGCTATATGATTTTTATCTCCTGTTTTTACCGCAATTGGATATGCAATCTGAATAAATGATTGAACTGCACCTGGTTTTTTAACAAAAATTACTCGATTACCATTTAAGTTTTTAGCTGTTGGATAATCAACTTTTGGTTGCAATTTCCCAGACCAAGATCCAAAGTATTTATTGATCACTTCTTCAGCTTTTGCCCTGTTGATGTCACCAACGATAACTAAGTAACTTCCTTCAGGAACAAAGGTTTGTTTGTAATAATTCACTACATCATCACGAGTAATTTTACTCAAGCTACTTTCTGTAACCACCTCTCCGTAAGGATGATTTGCAAACAATGCGCTTTTCAATGCATTATCTCCCATCGCTTCAGGACTAGACTTTACAGACATTAATTGACTTTCCCATTGTTTAACCATTCGATCAAATTCACTTTGTGGGAAATTAGCGTTTAATAGAACATCTGAATAAATTGACAATGCTTCATCCATATGTTTTGTAAGAGAAGAAATATATATATTTCTAGCTCCAGCACCAATATCGGCACCAATATAATCAGATTTATTAT
The DNA here is from genome assembly GCA_036758285.1 of Taishania sp. Taxonomy (GTDB): domain Bacteria; phylum Bacteroidota; class Bacteroidia; order Flavobacteriales_D; family Crocinitomicaceae; genus Taishania. The sequence continues at coordinate 11,797 of DAIOWV010000048.1, forward strand.
CAATTTCGTCTTTTGAGTGATTAGTTGTACCACTTAAAATTAAGTCTCCTGCCAAATCAGACAATCCAGCTTTACTTCCCTCTAAACGTTCGCCGTTCCCAACAGTCAGGTTAAAACTGACACGAGGAATTTTATGATTTTCAGATAAGATTACAGTAATTCCATTTGTTGTTTTGAAAACTACAGGATCTGCTATACTTATTTCTTTTGCAGCAGCTGCGGCAGGAACTTTAGAACGATCCAACTGACCAAAAAGAACAGCTGGTGCTATTAATCCTAATGCTATTATAATTTTTTTCATTTTCGTCAATTATTTAGATTCTTCTTTTGGTAAATAATGTAAGATTACACGAGCATCTTTTGTTAAATATTTCTTTGCTACTCGTTGAATGTCTTCACGGGTAACTTTCAAATATTTACCCAACTCTTCATTAACATGATTAGCTCCTCCAAAATAAACATGCGCATCTGCCAATCCTTCGCTTATACCTGCAATTGTTGAATAAGAAGTAACCGATTGATTTTCAAATTGATTTCTAACTTTTTGAAATTCGTCTTCTGAAATCAATTCATTTTTCATTTTCTCAATTTGAACATCAAACTCATTTTGAATCGCATCTAATGATACATCTTTTGATGCAATAGCATAGAAAACACCAACACCAGACTCTTCTAAACCATATGCAAATGATGAAGCATAAGCTGCTAATTGCTTTCTTTCTACAAGCTCTTTGTTAATTCTAGAACTTGATCCACCTGATAAAACTGCATTCATGAATTCCAATGCGTAAATATCTTCATTTGTTTGTTCAGGAAAATTATATCCCATAAAAATTGCTGGTAACTGAATGTTGTCATAAACGACATCTTTAATAACAGTGGATATTTTTTCTGTTGGTTTTCCTGGTTGAGTTACAGTTGTTGGTTTCTTAGAATATTCAGCAATGATAGCTTTTGCTTTTACACTTTTTGAATTTAAAAAGTCTTTATCAAAAATGCTTTTCTCTACAGCGTATTTTTTAGAAAAATCTGCATCAGATAATATTAAATAATCGCGATACAAATTGATAGTTTGTCCTTTTGGAATTGAACCAAAGTATTTATCAATCCATTTTTTAGTTTGTTCAATATCAATATCTCCTGCGATAGAAAGAGTTGCATTTGAAGGAACATAAAAAGTATGATAAAAATCAACATAGTCCGACTCTTGTGCCGCATCTAAGTGCTCCATACTTCCAATTGGTTGCCAATTATACGGATGTGAAGAAAACAGTCGTTTAAATAACTCAGAAGAAAACGTTGCATACGGCTGATTATCATAACGTTGCCTCTTCTCTTCTTTAACTACACTTCTTTGAGTCTCAATACCAACCTTTTCAACTTTTGCATGTAACATACGTTCAGATTCTAACCATAATCCAAGCTCCAATTGATTTGATGGCAACAATTCGAAATAATATGTTCTGTCCATTGATGTATTTGCATTTAATGCACCACCATTTTTCTCAACATATTTATCATATTCACCTCTTTCAATATTTTCAGAGCCTTCAAATAATAAATGTTCAAAAAAGTGTGCAAAACCAGTCCTATCCGGTTTTTCATTCTTAGACCCTACGTGATATAGAACAGAAACAGCTACTATTGGAGTTGACTTTTCTTGATGTAATATCACATGAATACCATTCGGTAAATCATATTCAACAAACTCAATTTTTTGTTGAGCAGCTGAATTGAAAGCAAAGAAACCAACAATGGCTCCTACAATTAGTTTTTTCATTCGATACTTTTTTTAACAAAATAACTCATTCTATTTCAAAAAATGGCTTTTTTTTTGATTAATGGCTTTTTTTTTTGATTGATGGCAAATTTCATTTTTGAATGGAATGTTAAAAAAAGGGCAAAACAACTATTAATTGTACTTATCAAAACATCAATTCTTTTTCTTAAATTTGCTCTCCTTTAAAAGAGAAAAGGAATTTACTAGAATCAAATAACTTCAATAAAAGAGCATGGCTTTAAAATGTGGTATAGTAGGTTTGCCAAACGTAGGTAAATCGACATTATTCAACTGTTTATCTAACGCGAAAGCACAATCAGCTAATTTCCCGTTTTGTACGATCGAACCAAATGTTGGTACAATCTCAGTTCCTGACAATCGTTTGGAGAAACTCGAATCATTAGTTAAACCTGAAAAAGTTGTCCCTACAACAATGGAAATTGTTGACATTGCTGGTTTGGTTAAAGGTGCATCAAAAGGTGAAGGATTGGGAAATCAGTTTTTAGCAAACATTAGAGAAACAGATGCTATCATTCATGTTTTACGTTGTTTTGATGATGGAAATATTATTCACGTTGATGGTTCAGTTAACCCTGTTAGGGATAAAGAAATTATTGACATTGAATTACAATTAAAAGATTTAGAAACAATTGAGAAAAAAATCGTTTCATTAGCAAGAGTTCTTAAGTCTGGTGATAAAGATGCAGTTAAAGAAAATGTATTAGCTGGAAAAATTAAAGAAGGTCTTGAGCAAGGAAAATCTGTTCGTGAGCTTGGTTTTGATGAAGAAGAAATGACATATGTAAATCGTTTTCAATTAATCACTTCAAAACCTGTACTTTATTTATGCAATGTAGACGAAGCATCTGTTAAAACTGGTAATCAATATGTTGAACAAGTTAAAGAAGCTGTTAAAAATGAAAAAGCAGAAGTGTTGGTTATCGGTGCACAAATCGAATCTGATATTAATGAACTTGAATCTTACGAAGAAAGAAAAATGTTTTTAGATGAATTAGAATTAGATGAGCCAGGTGTAAATCGCTTGATTCGATCAGCTTATTCATTATTAAACTTGCAAACATATTTCACAGCTGGTGTAAAAGAAGTTCGTGCTTGGACTTTCCATAAAGGTTATACTGCACCTCAAGCTGCTGGAGTAATACATACAGATTTTGAAAAAGGATTTATCCGTGCTGAAGTAATGAAATATGAAGATTTTGTTCAATTTGGTTCAGAATCTGCAGTAAAAGAAGCTGGTAAATTTAAAGTAGAAGGTAAAGAATATATTGTTCAGGATGGAGATATGATGCATTTCCGTTTCAACGTATAATTCAGAAAAATAATAGTCGATAAAATATCTTAAATTGCATAATTATGTCAGAAATAGCAGCAAACAATCCTCTTTTAAAATCTTGGGTTGAAATTCCTTTAAACAGCGATTTTCCTATTCAAAATTTACCATTTGGGATTTTCAAAACAGATTCTTTATCTCCACGAGTGGGCTCTAGAATTGGTGACTATATTATTGATTTAAAAACATTGTTTGTACTTGGATATTTTGAAAATCTTTCATTTTCAGCGGAAGATTTTGATACTGATAACTTAAATGTATTAATGAAGAAAGGGAAAATCCCTACTCGTAATCTAAGAAATCGATTATCAAAATTATTTTCAACTGAACATGAAGATTTACAGAAAAATACACATCATGTTGATCAAATTTTAGTACCTGTATCTTCAGTTGAAATGTTGATGCCCGTTAAAATCGGTGATTATACTGACTTTTATTCATCTAGAGAACATGCAACAAATGTTGGAACCATGTTCCGTGACCCCAACAATGCATTGCTACCAAACTGGTTATGGATTCCTGTTGGATATCATGGTAGAGCTAGTTCTGTCATTATTTCTGGCGAACCAATTTATCGACCAAAAGGTCAAATCAAGCCTAATCCTGATGAAAATCCAATTTTCGCTCCTTGCAGAAATTTAGATTTTGAACTTGAAACAGGTTTTATCACTTTTGATGGGAAACCTCTTGGTGAATCAATTTCAACTGAAGAAGCTGAAAACTTCATCTTTGGGATGGTTTTATTCAACGACTGGTCTGCAAGAGATATACAAACATGGGAATATGTTCCACTAGGTCCATTTTTAGCTAAAAACTTTGCATCTTCTATTTCGCCTTGGATAGTAACTTTAGATGCATTACAACCTTTTAAAGTTGCAGGACCAGATCAAGACCCTAAGGTTTTAAACTATTTAGAATACTCTGGGGAAAAATCTTATGACATTAATTTACAAGTGATTATTCAACCTGAAAATGGTGGTGAAAATATTATTTGTGAATCAAATTTCAAATACATGTATTGGAATATGGCACAACAATTGGCACACCATACAGTAAATGGATGCAACATCAGATGTGGGGATTTAATGGGATCTGGAACAATTTCAGGTCCAACTCCTAATTCATATGGATCAATGCTTGAATTAGCTTGGAAAGGAACAAAACCTCTGCAACTATCTGACGGAACAGAGCGTAAGTTTATTCAAGACAACGACACTGTAATCATGCGCGGATATTCTGAAAAGAATGGTGTTCGCGTGGGATTTGGTGAAGTTGCAACAAAAGTATTACCTGCAAAATAATTGGCAACAAATACATATTTAAAATCCCGATTAGCTTTAGTCGGGATTTTTTTTGCACTAAAAAAGCGTCTGTAATTTATTATACAGACGCTTTCTCAATAAAACCAATTCAAAATTAATGAAGTACAATTCGTTTTAAAAATGTACCATTATCTGTAAAAATCACTACATTATAAAGACCAACTTCACCTTTTAAAGCAAATTCTATCTCATTTGTTCCATTAAAAGAATCTGTAGAAATTAATTTCCCCATTACATCTGTTACAGATATAGATACCGCTGATTGCTTCTCTTTAAATTGAACTTTTACTAAACCATTCGTTGGATTTGGATAAACTACCAATTGACCTTCGGTAATTGTAGAAATTCCAACATTATTGATACTCATACAAGTTGATGTATTAGAACATCCGTTATTTGCGGTCACATAATAACTTCCATTTTCTGACGGAGCAAAACTTTGAGAAGTTGCACCTGCTATTGGTTGATTATCTGAACAATTATACCATTGAAAACTTGTTGCATCTGTAATTGTACAAGTCAAAAATTCATTGTCTTGTGCAATCATTTCAACATCTATTGCAGTATTGCAATTATTAATTACAGCCAAAGAACCTCGGTGAATATTGGCAAATGTTAGAAAACTTCCCACTGCAATTATTTTTCCATTACTTAGAAAATCAAAAGATGAAATATAACGATCAGATTTGTGCCAATATTCAAATCCTTCATTGATAGAACCATCATTGTTTAACTTTATAAAATTAGTTGTGTTATTTACATAAATCATTCCATCACTTTGGATTTTGAAAGCAGAAGGGTTGATTACATCTAAATCATTTGGTTGTACAAAATTAAATGATGGATCCAAAGTACCATCGGCATTAATACGAATAATCTTTGCGCAAGGCTGATTATTATAAGATATAATATCTTCACCTCCAACTAATATTCTTCCATCATCATAAACGTCTAAGCGATAAATTGTAGTATTTAAATTTGATAAATAATAATGAGTACTATGAAATGTTCCATCACTATTTAATAGTACAATATTGCCAGTAGATTGACCATCGTAACTTGAAAAATCACCTCGAACAAAAATCTTCCCATCACTCAGTAATTTCACATTAGACACAAAACTATTGAATCCTGTTCCGATTGAGAAAGTGTTATCAATTGTCCCATCTGCATTTAATCGAACAAGATAGTTCATTGGTTGATTATTGACTTGTGTGAACCCTCCTCCTATTAATAGTTTATCATCTGGAAGAACACTGTACGTGTATGCACTAGCATTAAAACCATTACCACTGACCCAATCATCAATTAGAGCCCCATCATTCTTTAGAATCGCAAACCTATTACAGCTTTGTCCATTAATGGTAGAAAAGCTTCCAAGAACAAGTACATTATTATTACTTAATGTTGCAATATGTTCAACAACTGCAGATGTATTCATAGTTATCTGAAAAGTTGAATCAAGATTACCGTTTGCTTCAATCCTAAACAGTCCGTGAATTTCTTCACCTTTATAATAACTTCCTGAAGATAAATTAGAGCACCCCACATACATTTTATCATCATTAGTTGTCTTTACAGCATTAGCATATTGAGACAATCCACTTGGATAGTTTGATATTGTACTATTGCCTTCAAAGTCTAATCTTAGAAATCCACCTCTATACACTCCATCATATCCATTAAATGAACCCGTAAATACTAATTGATTATTGCCAGTTTCCATACAAGACCTAACTTCTTCCCATGCTTGGATGAAGGAAGCATTATTTATCGGTGTAGAATTGTCATAAGAACTTTCTTTCGTTCCATCAAGGTTTAGCATTATTGTATGATTTGCAAACTCATTGTTAAATTCAGAGAAACGACCAACTACCATCAACTTTCCATTGCTCAATTTCTTGATATCCATTACTGAAGTATTAAATCCATTAGTAATATTAAATGAATTATCTAATGTGGCATCTTCACTCATCAAACACATATGTGGAGTTGCCGTTCCATTATAAGAATTAAAATCTCCACCTATCCAATACTTATTCCCATCTTTTAAAATAGTTTTTACTGTATAATCAAACCCAGATCCCGTATTAAACGTGTTGTCTTTTGTTCCGTTTGTATTGAGACGAACAAGGTTTTTATATGTACTTTGACCTTGTTCCGTAAAATAACCACCAACAAGGAGTTTTCCATCATCCTGAAGTACCATTGTAAAAATTTCTCCAGAAATTAATTGCCCTGCATCAAAAGAAGTATCAATAGATCCATCACTATTTAATTTGACAATGTTTTTAACCAAATTATTTCTGTACTTCTCAAATTTACCTGCTATGTATATATTGTCATTTTCATCAACCAATATACAATTGATAAGTCCAGATGCATTATTAAATGTATTTGCTAAAATACCAGCCACAGAAGAAAACGTGGGGTCAATATCTCCATTGGGCATTAAACGAACAATACCTGTATATTCTTCACCGTTAATTGAAACATGGAAACTACCACCCGCTATGATTTTACCATTGCTCTGCGCATTTAGTGCTCTCACAGTTTTAAGTCCAGAACTATTAAAATTCATATTCAATTGAGAATTAAAAGTTGGATCATATTTACCTTCATCATTCAATGCATAAAGGTTCTTAACAGAATACCCATTAAAACTATTCGCCCCTCCATTTTGAAAGCATCCTACTATTTTTTCATTTGGAAGTTTGAAGAATGATTCTCCCTCACAAAAAGCTCCCAAACCTTGTCCTAGTCCATCATAATCATTGTCATCTACATTGAACGAAAGATCAATTGTCCCCATCTGAGTAAAACCAATATTTGCGAGTAAAAGACAACCAAAAAATGTTTTTATCTTATTCATAATAAGTATATTGTTTAAAAAATAACTACTCCAAAGAAAAAGATTAAAAACAATTATTTAGAAATCAATTTACGAAACCAAATGTTCAGTATATAAAAATTGAATTTTAGATTGTGAACCAATTATTATCAAAAAATAAAACATCAAATTAGGACTCCAACAAAGTACAAAACCATCATCTTAGATTCTAAAAAATAATAAAAATGTGATAAAGTGTAAGTTGAACACAAATAGAACTGCCATTTCAGAATTTTAAATACTAAAATTTATTAATATTGTATTAATAATGGAAAGATTCAATTGTACAAACTTATGACAGAAGTAAACTCAAATTTCCCACATATCGATTTAGAACAGGAACGCAAAGAAATACTTCGGGCATTTAAAGGACTGATGCGCCTTGTAAAAAATCGTTCAAAAGAAGATACAACAATGATTCGAAAAGCATTTGATGTTGCTGTTGAAGCACACAAAGAAATGCGAAGAAAATCTGGAGAGCCGTACATTTATCATCCGATAGCTGTTGCTCGTATTTGTGTAGAAGAAATGGGATTAGGTCCAACTGCAATCATATGTGCACTGCTTCACGATACTGTTGAAGATACACACATTACACTTCAAGATATTGAAGATTTGTTTGGTCCAAAAGTTCGATTAATTATCGATGGTTTAACTAAAATACCTGAAGTTTTTGATGAAAATGCCTCCATTCAAGCTGAAAATTTCAGAAAAATGATCTTGACAATTTCTGATGATTTAAGAGTTGTTCTTATCAAACTAGCTGATCGACTTCACAATATGCGTACGCTAGGAAGTATGCGAGAAGATAAGCAACTAAAAATCGCTTCTGAGACAAAATTTTTATACGCTCCTTTGGCACATCGCCTAGGATTATATTCAATTAAATCTGAATTAGAAGACTTAGCATTCAAATACACAGAAAAAGAAATTTATAAACAAATAGAAACTTCTTTAAAATCGACTCAAGATGTAAGGAATAGATTCATCAGACGTTTTGTAACCCCAATAAAAGAAGCGCTACAAAACGAAGGATATACATTTGATATAAAAGCCCGTACAAAATCTATTTCTTCTATTTGGAAGAAAATGAAGACGAAAGAAATTCCATTTGAAGAAGTTTATGATGTATTTGCGATTCGAATCATTTCAGATTCACCAATTGAACTTGAAAAATCTGATTGTTGGAGAATTTACTCCATAGTAACCGATTTTTATCAACCTAGCCCCGACAGATTGAGAGATTGGATTTCAACTCCCAGAGCAAATGGATATGAATCACTTCATACCACTGTGATGTCGCCTCAAGGTAAATGGGTAGAGGTCCAAATTCGTACCAAACGAATGGATGAAATCGCTGAAAAGGGATTGGCAGCTCACTACAAATATAAAGAATCTAAAAAAGATGAATCTAAATTTGATCGTTGGATAACAGAAATACGCTCTTTGCTTGAAAATCCTGATTTAAATGCAATGGATTTTGTCAATGAATTTAAATTGAATTTATTTAATGATGAAATCTATGTATTTACCCCTAAAGGTGAATTAAGAGTACTTCCAACAGGATCAACCATCCTAGATTTTGCATATGATATACATACACGTATTGGTGACACATGTATTGGAGCGAAGGTAAATAACAAATTAATGCCTCTCTCCTATCAATTACAAAATGGAGACCAATTAGAAATCATTACCTCTTCAAAACAAAAACCTTCTGAAGATTGGCTTCGAATGGTTGTTACTGCAAGAGCGAAACAAAAAATAAAATCTACATTAAACGAAGAAAGGAAACAAATTGCTGATGATGGAAAAGAAATTTTAATTCGAAAATTTAAACAGCATAATATCCGATTTGCATCAGAAAATATAACATTTTTAGAAAAAGCATTTCATTTACCAAGTGCCACTGAACTATACTTTAGAATTGCAAAAGGTAAAGTTGATTTGGGTAAACTTAGAGAATTTGAAAATGAAAATGGAATACTAGCCTTTAAGAAAAAAGAAGTTGAACCGAAGCGAGAACGTAAAAAAGAAAAAATACAAGCTTCAATTAACAAAAAAGCGGACACTTTAATCATTGGCGAAGACTTTAAAAACATACAATATACAATGGCCAAATGCTGCTCTCCAATTCCTGGAGACAAAGTATTTGGATTTATTACAATTAATGATGGAATAAAAATTCATCGCAATAATTGTCCGAATGCTGAGCATTTAATGTCAAAAATGGCATATCGATGTATTGTGGCTCGTTGGAAAGACCAATATTTAGAAGAGCGTGAAGTAACTGTAAAAATTCACGGTTTTGACAGAATGGGGATTGTAAATAAACTAACAGAGATCATTTCACACCAACACAACGTAAACATGCGTTCAATTTCTTTTGAAACTGAAGGTGGATTATTTGAAGGGAAAGTTAAGGTAATGGTTTATGATACTGAACATTTGGATCAATTAATGCAAAAATTCGAACAAGTTGAAGGAGTTCAAAGAGTTATTCGTTGGGATGATAAAAACAATGAACCGGAAGAGTTTGATGAAGAAGAATAATCAATAAAAAATAACTAACTTAAAACAATATGAATCAAAAACCATCATTGGCTTTTATAGCCGCATCATGGATAGCCTTAGGGTCTGGACTTGTAGGATTTATAACTGGCCTATCAAGAGCTGAAATGACATTAAGTGAAAAAGGATATTATTTCACAATTATACTTTACGGCTTATTTGCTGTAATTTCAGTTCAAAAAAGTGTTCGCGACAGATTAGAAAACATCCCTGTAACCGACATTTATTATGGATTAAGTTGGTTTTCAACAATCGCATCAATTGTGCTTTTAACAGTTGGACTATGGAACTCTAATTTACTACCAAGTGAAAAAGGATTTTATGCTTTTGCATTTCTTTTAGCACTTTTCGGAGCAATCTCCGTTCAGAAAAACACTAGAGATACTCAAAATTTCAATCAAAAAAATGATAATCAATAATTAATTGAAAAACTAGAGATGGTTAATTTAAATTATCTCTAGTTTAAAATTCTAATCAACAATAAACTTAACTTCTTTCAAATCAAACAATTCAACTCCATTTACAGTTTGAACTTTTAGCAATCCAGAATCATTTGTACCAAGAATGACACCATTTTCCAAAGAGTTATTTCTTATGAAATTTACTTTTTCATTCATTCCCCACAAATTTTCCAAATATTCAGTTTTAAGAATGACATAATCTTTTATAGAAAGTTTTGGAAACTTATTATCTAATTCATTCACCAACATAAAAGCAAATTCTTTGACATTAAAATAAGTTCCCATTTCAAGTTTTAAACTTGTCGCATTTACATTCTCCGCAAATTCTACTTGATTTACATTTAACCCAATGCCAATAATTGAAGATTTAACAATTTGATTTTCAATTAAATTTTCAATTAAAACCCCTGCAATTTTTCCATTTTCTGTTAAAATATCGTTAGGCCACTTTATTTTGGCAGTCAGCCCAATTTTCTTTAGAACTTGAATAACACTTAATGACACCCAATGATGAATGGATGATTGATTTTCTATTGCTAATGCATCAAATTCAACATATAACGAAAAAATTAAATTCATTCCTGGTTGAGTCTGCCAAATAGTCCCCCTTTGTCCACGTCCATTTGTCTGCTCATCTGCCAATATTACAGTTCCATGTACAATGCTACCTTGTTTTACTAAATTGGCAACATAATTGTTGGTAGAATCGACAAGGTCAAGTGAGATAATTTTATGTCCTATTCGTGTCATATCTTTATAAATCTGAGCGAATATAGAGAGGAAATTTAAAAATACCATTAAATTTGTAGTAGTAATAATATTGATGCAGAAAGAAAACAAAATTAGTTCCAAGAAATTGTGTGATACAATTGTAGAAGGAATGCAGGAAAATAAGGCAAAACAGATTACCATTTTGGATTTGAGAAAAATTTCAGGTTCAGTTTGTGATTTTTTTGTCATTTGTAGTGGAGAGTCTAACACTCAGGTTGACGGTATTAGTTCGTCTGTACAACGTCATACTCGTAACGAAATTCAAGAGAGACCTTGGCATGTCGAAGGTAGAGGTGGAAGTGATTGGGTACTTTTAGATTATGTAAATGTAGTAGCACATGTTTTTAGTCGTGAGCTAAGAGATTTCTATGATTTAGAAGACTTATGGGCTGATGCTGAAATCACTCAAGTACCAGACATTTATTAAAAATTAAAGAAATGGCACAAGATAAAAAAAACCAAAACGGTAATAAGAAAAACCCATTTTCAATTTATTGGGTGTATATCGTCATAGCAATCGCTCTGATTGGATATAATTATTATTACTTGTCAAACAGTCAAATTCCATTACAACGAATTTCACAGTTTGAAACGTTGGCAAAAGAAGGATATGTTGATGAAGTAACAATTTATAT
>DAIOWV010000049.1:0-2503 GCA_036758285.1 Taishania sp.
CACTTACAACAACATGGACACTGTCTAAAACTTCACATAATTTATAAAAAGAAATATCATCTACCGCAAAATCTGCTCCTGAACATACCCAAGTCAACTCTTTAACACAAACATCTATTATAGTATTACTACCAGAATTCCATGTTGAATTAAATTCATTCCAATCACAAGGTATATTGCTACTTGTCTGAACATCCCCAATAGAAACACCATTCACAAAAAATCCAATTCTTGCGGTACTTGTACTGTTATTCATATTAGCAAGAAAGGCTGAAAATGCATAATCCTGGCCTGGTTCTACCTCAATGGTTTGGCACCATAAATCCACTCCAGCTGGCACCCCATTACTACCACAAGCAGCGTCTGCAATTAACATATTACCGCTTCCTGTGGTATTATCTCCACAACCTGCAAACCATGAGTTATCAACACTGGTACCCACAAAGTAACCTCCCTGCAGAATTGTACCTGTTTGACTCACATATTGACTGGAAAAATAATTATTACCTTGCTCAAAATCACCATTTCGAATTAAATTATTACCAAGTCTCATTTTTGAACGAACATAATATGTCGTTGTACTTGTTGGCGTGGCTATAGGATTTGGAATATCCGTAGCACTCAAAGTAGGATTTGGATCCCAATTATACTCTATACCACCACTGGAAAAAAGTTGAACATTCTCTCCTATACAAACTAAAGTGTCGTTGTTAGTATTTAATTGTAATATTGGTACATCAACAATTGTTGTTATGATACTTTCACAAAAAGGGGCTAATAATGAAGGAATTGTATCAATATAAACACCTGGAGAACTAATTGTTGCACCACCTGGAAGTATATAAACTCCATCTTGACAAAGATCAATATTCTTAGTCTGCCTATCGTAATCATTTATTGTGATTTCCAAGGAAACAGTATCAATAATACAATTTATATATCTTATAGCATAAACATCAAAAACACCAGGCGCAGAATATTTATGTTTAGGCGATAATAGATTACTTTCATTATGTATTGAAGAAGGTTCTCCGAAATTCCATTTTACAGAATCAAGTAACAGTGCTCCTGCTAGTGAAAAATGAATAGAGTCTCCAACACATTCGTGTGTAATTGTTATTTTAGATTCATCAAAAAACGAAGTTACAAAAGGTGGTAAACCTAAGAGGCAAGTACGGCCCGACAATCCTATCTGAGAAGGAACAAAATCACAACCTAAACCAAGGGTATTCGGATTATTTATTACACCTAAAGAACTTAATCCAACTTCTGCAACATAAATTTTTCCATCAGGGGCAAGCTGTAGCGCTCCTCCTCTATAATTAGGTCTTGAAGCCGCACTTCCGTTTGTATAACCGATTAACAACCTTGAAGCTGGTATATCAGCAGCTGTTAAATCCCATTGAGTCAAAGCCCAAGAATGAATACTCGTTGCATACAATATATTATTATTTGCAGAAAAAGCAATACCATAATTACCTCCTGTCCCTCCTGCATAATTTAATGAGCCCAAATGCACTACATTAGAAACAGCACCAGTTGATGTGTTAAAATCAGCAACTTCTACCCCTGAACCCGAACTTGCAATTGCAATTTTATTTCCATTCGGCGAAGCAACCATATATCCCCAGTTTTCCCCTCCAGAAATTCCTACAGAAGATATTATTTGTGTTGGATCAACTCCATCACAATCTAGTAAAAAAGAAACGTAATCTCTACTTCCACCATTTCCATGACCAACAATCCAAAAATAAACACCATTTGAGTGTCGAATTGCAGTAACCTTTTCAGAAGAAGGTGCATACAACAACGTATTTTTATTTGAAACCAATACATCTCCAAATCCCGAATTCAGGGACATATCCACCTCAGAATATCTAATTCCATTTGGTCCGTGTTCAGGTACTGTTACAATAATATAGTTTGTAAGACTTCCTGGCTTGGGAATTATTATCCCTGATTGTGCTGAAGATGGATGTCCTAACAAGCCATTTCCATTAGGCATAAGTATATGATTTCTATCATAAACACGTATACCATCAGTATAAAAAAGTAGATTTCCATTTACATCCGAAATAGTAGCGCAACCTTCACTTGTTGATAACACCCCATTTGTTAATGGAGTTGGAGGTATTGTATTGAATGTTAATCCAGCATATGATCCAAAATACCAGTTATTTGCCTCTCCTTGTCCTAATACACAAAAAGAAGAAAGAAAAAAAAATAACAATTGTATTTTATAAAAAAAAGATCGTGAATATAAAGTAGCTTTCATTTTATTGATAATTTACATTCTATTAATGTGATTAACAATCACTATAATTCATAAGTCAATAAACAAAAATATAATAATTTATATTATTTCTTCATAAAAAAAAGAAAACTCTTTCAAATGATGTTTCTCTGAAAACAAATGAGGGTAATGAATTTTCATTTCGGAATTCATTAAATCAACAGGCACATCATCAAACTCCCCATAATCGTGAATATATTCCATGAGTTG
>DAIOWV010000049.1:2573-10961 GCA_036758285.1 Taishania sp.
AAAAACGATTTCTTTCCTTTTCAAAAATTTTTCTAATTTCTCGACCCCAACATGATTCACGACAATAGCATAACCTAATCTTGATGGAATTCCTATTTTTCGAGCACATGCAGCCAAAACGATTGCTTTTTCTACACACCAAGCTCTTTTTTTATTTAAAATACTTGAAGCAATTAATCTTGATTTTCGAATATCCAAATGGAAAGGATCATATAAAAAAGAATCCCTTACGAGGTAATATAGGTTAATTGCATTTTGCTGTTGATCTTCCATTAATGAAAAATTGATCAAAAATTGGTCAAAATCAGGATGATTATAGTTTAAAAAATTGGTTTCTTGTAAATAGTTTTCCATTTTAATTGTCTTTATTTACTTTTGTAACAAAGCTATTGATAATGTCTGACCTAGAAGAAAAAAAAATAGATACAAGTAACAATTTATTTCTACCTTATTTATTAAAAGTCAAAACTATTGTCTTGGGTGAAAGTACTCCTAAAACTTTTACTAAAATCGTTTTTTTCATCAGTTTAATGATTGCTTTTATTTTCGAAATATGGAATTCAATATCATTTTTCATTTTAAAATCTCCAGACTTTCTGAAAAAACACAAACAAGTTGATGTAAAGGCTATTATTGAATTAAGAGGGAAAGAATTAGGTTTCAATAACAATGATTTTTATCAAAAATTAGAGTTTTTCCATTTGAGTAGTATTATTTTATGGGGGATTATTTTAATTGGTTTAATATTCCTTTGGAGGCAAAAAAAATGGTCGATTTATCTTATAATTATAGCTTTATTAACTTACATATCGATTCTACTTTTTTCATTAAGCCCCACTTATTTTATTGAAGATTTAACTCTGTTTGATAAAATAAATATTTCCATATTATTTATTTTGATGTTAATTCAACATTTTGTTCCAATACAGACGATTGATTCGGTTACTTTAGAAGAAAAAAGTGACATGCTAATTGATGATGAAAACAATATGGAACATTAATACTCATTTTTAAATTATCTTTGTAATAAAAGAAAGTAAATTTTCATGAAAAAAGCATATAAATTTTTACTACGAAAACTTCCTCGTCCATTATTAATTCGTTTAAGTTACCCTTTTAAGAAAATTGCACCTTTATTATACAGAGGAAACAACGTAGAATGTCCTGTATGTGAAAAAAGTTATTCTAAATTTCTTTCTTACGGCACAAATAATCGTGATAATGTTCTCTGTCCAGGTGATTTAACATTAGAAAGACATCGTTTAATGTGGATTTACTTGAAGGATTTCTCTAATTTTTTCACTGAAAAAAACTTAAAAGTTCTTCACATAGCACCAGAACAATGTTTTCATAAAAAATTTCAAAATCAAAAAAACTTAGACTATCTAACTGCTGATTTGGTATCTCCAATTGCTGATATGCATTTTGATTTACATTCAATTCCACTAGAAGACAATAAATTTGATGTTATTTTTTGCAATCATGTCATGGAACATGTTGAGGATCCTTTACAATGTATGCGTGAACTATATCGTGTAATGAAACCAGGAGGATGGGCAATTATGCAAGTACCACAAGATATACATCGTCAAGAAACATTTGAAGATCGAAGTATAACTTCACCAGAAGATAGAGAATTACACTATTGGCAAAAAGATCATTTGCGTTTATTTGGAATGGATTATCCGAATTGGTTAGAAAAAGCTGGATTTGTAACTGAAATTTTTAACAAAGAAGAAAAAATTGGTGTAGCTAAAATCCAACGATATCGATTAATGGAAGAGGAAATATTGTATATCTTTCACAAAAAACAATAGCAGCAATAATGCCTAAAATTCAGTATTTAAATTTCGTTCTTATTCTATTTTTTTTCAATGCTTGCACGACCAAACCTGAGGTAATTGAAGAGGAGATTGACAAAGTAGAGGCTGAACGTCTGCTTGGACAATTACTTTTTCATGAAAGAAGATTATCCAAGGATAATACTGTTTCTTGTGCTGCATGCCATCTACCATATTTAGCTTTTACGGATGGTGTACCAAAATCTGTTGGAGTTGAAGGTCGAATTGCTTTTAGGAACTCACCAACTTTATTCAACCTAAAAGATCAGGATTTATTTATGTTTGATGGTGTCATTAAAACGTTAGAAATACAAGCCTTAAGTCCAATTCAAGATCATAACGAAATGGCTAGTAGTATTGAAGAGATTCTAGGCAAGTTAAAGAACGACAAAGTCTTTAAAAATCAAGCTCATAAAGCATATGGAAGAGATTTAGATGCAAAAGCAATCACCCAAAGTCTAGCTGCATTTCAACGAACATTGATTTCAACTTCTTCCAGGTATGATTTATATCTCAAAGACAAAAATAATTACCCATTGAATGAAACTGAATTAGAAGGATTGACTCTTTTTAAGGAAAAATTTAATTGCATTTCTTGTCATTCAGAACCACATTTTACGAATGCTAAACCAGAAAGCAATGGAATTCAATTAACAAAAGACGATTGGGGAAGATATAGAGCAACAGGCAAAGAAGAAGATAAGGGGAAGTTTAAAGTTCCCTCACTTCGAAATATTGACATTACTCATCCATACATGCATGATGGAAGATTTACAACTTTAGAAGAAGTCTTGCAATTTTATGCTGATAAAAAAGAATCACATGGTGCAGAATTGGTAAAATCCTATAGTATTTCAAAAAAAGAACAACAGCAGATTATAGCATTTTTAAGAACACTTACAGACACTTCATTGTTATCAGAATAAGGGAATTACCCCTTTATTTCGCTAATTTTCGCTGCATCACCCACAATCCAGATAATATCTCCAACTTGTAACAACCAATCTGATTCAGGATTCAAATGTCTAATCCCTTCTCGCTCAATTCCAACAACTAAACCTTTGACGATTGAACGAATACCAGACTCTCGAATTGATTGACCTAAAAATTCAAAGTCTGAAGTAATCGTAACTGCTTGTAATGACACATTAGGATCATCAATCCATACCTCACTGTTTTCTTTTGGAGAAACGATTTCAGTGATCATAGCTAATTGCTCATCCGTACCAATTATACTAATTTCATCATGAGGATAAATAAACTCATCAGCATTCGGAATTCGAATATTATGTTGTCCTCTATGTATACAAGCCACGTTGACACCTGCCTGCTCTCTCCATTGTAATTCTTTCAATTTTTTACCAATAATTGGTGAATTTGCTGGAATTTGAATGGTCGCAATGTGTGCATCCCATGGTGCTAATTCTTGAGGAGGTTGTGGTCGTTCATTCTTTAATGCTTCCATTTCCTTTTCATTCAAATTTGTTTTAAAGCGACCTTCAATTACATTATAAAAACGCTGGATTTTTTTCCTAAAGAGAATTAAAAAAGCAAAAATGATGATCGTTGCTGTTGCAGCAACCCATTCAGAGAAGAAAATTCTTAGCATAAAAATTACAAAAAATACTGCTAAGCCCATTTTCACTAAACTCACGATATAAACTAACCCTTTGTACTTATCTTGTGATAATAAACGATTCCTTAATTCAGACTGATGATTACGTGCTATTAATGCCCAAAGGAAAGGAGCCATCGTTAGGAAAGTGATGAAAGAAGTAATGATATCTGAAGCTTTATTTCCTCCTAAATAATCAAATACAAAAGGTCGTAAAAATTTTGAAGAAGCTACGATGATACTGATTAAAATAACAGAATAAACAACTGAATTTGTGATGAATATTTTAATCATTTTTTGCCAATCTTTTGTTGCAGAAGCAGATTGTGCATTGATAGTATATTTATTCAATCGATCCAACCATTTTTCGGGTATTTTCTTTTCAACCCAACCATAAAACGGAACTGATGCCTTAATCATATAAGGTGTTGTGAGTGTAGTAATCGCTGATACAGCAACTGCAATAGGATATAGAAACTCACTAATTACCCCCAAAGACAATCCTAAGGTTGCAATAATGAATGAGAACTCTCCAATTTGAGCCATACTCATTCCTGTTTGAATGGAAGTTTTCAGTGGTTGACCCGATAAAAACGCTCCAGCAGAAGTAAAAAATCCTTTGACAAATATTGTTACCAATGTTAAAATAACGATTGGCACAATGTATTCCAGCATCATTGCAGGATTAATCAACATTCCAACTGATACAAAGAAAATTGTTCCGAATAAGTCTTTTAAAGGTTTAACTAAATGTTCAATCTTTTCTCCTTGTTTTGTTTCAGCTAAAATTGACCCCATTATGAAAGCTCCCAATTCTTTAGAGAATCCAACCTGAACAGCCAATACAACCATTAATAAACACAGAGCCAAAGAAACTATTAATAATGTTTCGTCATTCATTAGCTTCTTTATTCGCTGCAACATTGTAGGTATGAAAAAAATACCTGCAATGAACCACAGTACAAGAAAGAAAAATAATTTTATTATTGCTTGAAAGATATCAGCATTTTGAGCATCTCCAGAACTTGTCGCAATTGTAGATAATAAAACCATCATAATAATGGCTATTAAATCTTCAACTATTAAAGTACCAAAGACAACACCAACAAATTTTTCCGTTTTGAGTCCTAATTCGTCAAATGCTCTAATAATAATTGTGGTAGAAGACATTGCTAGCATACCTCCTAAAAATATACTATCCATAGTTTCCCAGCCCAATACGGTCCCAATTAGAAAACCAACAAAACCAACACCAATTATTTCAACGAGTGCCGTTATTGAGGCTGCCCCTCCTACTTTTCCTAATTTTTTAAAACTAAATTCTAATCCCAAGCTAAAAAGTAAGAAGATCACCCCAATTTCAGACCAGGTTTCAATATTTTTTGTTTCAGTGACCGTTGGTAATAACGCAAAATGCGGACTTATTAAAAATCCAGCAAAAATATATCCTAAGACTAATGGTTGTTTTAATTTTTTAAAAATTATTGTAACCACTCCTCCAGCCGTAAGAATTAAGGCTAAGTCAACTATTAAATCTGGTAAATGATGTCCCATATACTATAACTTATCACAAAATTAATAAAAAAACTATTTCAAAAATAGTCCATAAAAAAGGGGTTTAACATTTCTGTAGAAAACCCCATTTAAGCATATTAGCTGTAATAATTACTGCTGTATTATCCTTCTATTGTCACACGAACTGCAACCCAACCTTTTTGTCCTTTTTCTTTTTCAAAACGAACTTTTTGACCTTTAGCTGCAGGCCCAGAAATGTTGTTTTGATGAACAAAGAAGCTTTCATCTTCTTGTGTTTTAATAAAACCATATCCTTTCGTATCGTCAAAGAAATTGATAACACCAGTTAAAAAAGGATCAAACTCTTCTGTTTCACGTTTAGGAATACTAATCTCTATGTTTTTTGCTTTGATTTCCTTTTTTGCCTTTGGATCTGGAGGAGTATCTTGAAGAATACCATTCTCATCAACATACGCCATCATACTTTCCCATCCATCATTTGATGAATTTTCTTTTCGAGCATCTTTTTTGAATTGCTTTTCCTTCTTCTTTTGCTCTCGCTTTTTTTCTCTTTCTTTCTTATTAAACGTTTCTGCCATATTCTTTATAATTTTTTATTTAAATCGTGTTCATTGTGCCTAACTGTCTCAATATCTTAACATGTCCTGAAACAGCTGTATAGAACGTATTATTTACATTATATGGCAAGTTAAAATCTTTGGCTGTTCTTTCTACAATTTTCCCTATTCTCTTATAGTGAACATGACAAATATTTGGAAATAAATGATGTTCAATTTGATGTGTTAATCCTCCAAAATACCATATCAACAAAGGATTATTTGTAGAAAAATTACTTGTTGTTTGTAATTGATGAATATTCCAATTAGAATCAATATAATCCTCTTCATCAGGCTGTGGAAAATCCATATCTGGTACTACATGAGCAAGTTGAAATACAACACTCAATAAAAGACCTGCTATTAAATGCATTACAACAAATCCTAACAAAATCCACCAGATAGAAAATGGAGCAAATATCATTGGCAAAACAAGGGCATATGTAAAATATCCTAATTTTAAAAATGACAATTTAACCAATCTTTTTCTGTATTCACCCTTAGATAGAATAAGTCCTTTATTTAAGTAATCTCCTGCTTTTCTGAAATCTTTTACTGTAACCCAATATAATGTCAGTATACTGTAAAAAAACCAAACATATAAGTATTGGAATTTATGAATCGGGTATCTTTTACTGTGAGGAGAAAAACGTAATAAAAACAATGGAGCACTTATATCTTCATCATGACCATGAACATTTGTATAAGTATGATGCAAAACATTGTGTTGTAATTTCCACATCTCGCTACTACATCCCATTAAGTCAAGTGTATGACCTAGTAAATAAGCCACTTTAGAATCTTTTGTGTATGATCCATGATTAGCGTCATGCATAATTCCCATTCCAATACCGGCAATCCCAAGTCCTCCCAATACATAAAGAAGCATCGCAATTAGTGGAGATGGAATCAAACCAAAACAAAGTAAAATAGATGGAATTAAATACATTAACAGCATTGCTACCGTTTTGATTACCATTTTGGTGTTAGCCCTCTTATCGATTTTATTTAATTTAAAATATAAATCGACTCTTCTCTTTAGTGCTTTAGAAAACTCTAGTTCTAATGTCTTTGAAAATTTTAGATGTTTGATAAGCGAAAAAATTAAGTTAATACTGTATTATCTTCTCTGTTTTAATAAGGGAAATAAATTTGCTTCAAAAACTGACAATTCAGTAAACAACCCTAAAAAATGATATAACACAGAAATAAAAAACGAAAACCGTTCAACAAAACTAAATTACAGCACCAACTTATTTAACAGAATAAAATTTGGTATGACAAAGTTAAGCATTTTTTTTAATTTTTTGGAATTAAATTTGTTAACATTTCTTATTGAACGTTCTTTAATGAGTTAAATAAATATATTTATGCATATCATTTGACAACTCAATCAGAAAATAAATTCACTATTCAAAAAATAAACGTATCTTTGTTCTATATGCCAAATCTCTGGTTTGGGGTTATTTAAGTTAAAATCAAAAATAGCGGCTATTTTGATTTTCCTAAACCACCAACCACATGAGATATACTTACCGAACTTCACAGATGATTCTCATAAAATAGTATCAGTTTTATTTTTCACTAGGTATTTTCGGGAAATTCCAATCAAATAATCGATAGGAAGGATTAAAAATCCAATATTGTCACTCAGAAAACCTGAATTGACAAGCCAATAATGCATTAAAAAAGAATAATATGCAAATAAATTATAAAAAGAATAAACCCAAGAGCGATAGAACCCCATCTAATCGAAGACCTCAAAGAAGTAATAACAATTCAAAAAAATCAACTTTAAATCCAAACTTGCTGATTCAGGAGGCAACTCCAGAACCAATTAGTAAAGCCATAATTGAAACAAAGTTTTCAGAAATGGATTTGCACGAAGGAATAAAGGCAAATATTGCCAAAATGGGATTTGAAACTCCAACTGAGATTCAAGATAAATCATTTGAAAATTTGGTAAATGGAGAAAATTTAATTGGAATCGCAAACACAGGAACAGGTAAGACAGGTGCTTTCCTTATTCCAATTATTGAAAATTTATTGCGAAGCGATCAAAAATTTCAATCATTAATCATCGTTCCTACAAGAGAATTAGCATTACAAGTTTATGACGAATTTAAAAAATTGTCTGAAGGACTCAAACTAAGAGCAAATTGCTTTATTGGAGGAACAAATGTTGAAAAAGACTTACGCAGTCTGAATAACAAATTTGACTTTATAATTGGAACACCAGGACGTTTATTGGATCTAAAAAATAGAGGCGGATTAAAACTTGGAAATTATGAAGTGCTGGTTCTTGATGAATTTGACAAAATGCTTGACATGGGATTCATTAGAGATATTCGCGAAATTATCAATGCCATGAGACAAAGAAAACAAACACTTTTGTTTTCTGCCACAAAAGATCCTAAACAACAAACAATTATCAATGAAATTGTGAAAAACCCATTCGTTGTGGAAATTCATTCAGGTGACAAAAGCTCAAAAAATGTAAATCAAGACATCATCAAAGTACAAGAAGGTCAGGATAAATACCAACTTTTACTTGAACTTTTGAAAGATGAGAAATTTGATAAGGTGATTCTTTTTACAGAAACAAAACATCTAGCGAATAGAATTTCAAAGAAATTAAATAGTTCAGGAGTTAAATCTGATCAAATTCATGGAAATAAATCCCAGAACTACAGAATTAATGCTTTGGATAAGTTTAAAAGCGGTGCAGTACGTGTTTTAGTTGCAACTGATGTTGCTGCCAGAGGAATTGATGTAAGTGATGTTACTTTGGTGATCAATT